>JAQBPX010000007.1 GCA_028287305.1 Gemmatimonadota bacterium | reverse complement strand
GCGCCTGCCGCGCCGGCCGCATCGGCTCCTGCCGCATCCGCGCCTGCCGCGCCGGCTCCCGCCGCGGCGAAGCCCACTGCCGCCAAGCCCGGGCCGAAGCCGGCCCCGCCGGCCAAGAAGGGCGGCGTGCCCGCCTGGGTCTGGATCGTCGTCCTGCTCGCCATTGCCGGCGCTGCATTCTTCGTCCTGAAGGGGTAATGGTCCAGCTGTCGCATGCCGCCCGGACGGACGTCGGAATGATCCGGTCCGGGAACGAGGACAACTTTGCCGCGGACGCCAACGACCAGCGCGGGCTGTTCGTGGTCGCCGATGGAATGGGTGGGCACGCCGCCGGCGAGGTGGCGAGCGAGATGGCCGTGCAGATCGTGATGCGCGAGCTGATGCCGGTGGCCGAGCTCAGCGACCCGGGCGTGCTCAATCGCCTCGCGATGGCGCTCAAGGCGGCAAATCGCGCCATCCACGACCGCACGCTCACCGAGGTTGACAAGCAGGGGATGGGCACCACCGCCAGCGTGTTGCTGGTGGCCGGCAGCCGCTACCTGATCGGGCAGATCGGCGACTCCCGCGTGTACCTGCTGCGCGACGGGGCGCTGTCGCAGCTGACCAAGGACCACAGCTACGTGCAGGAGCAGGTGGACCTCGGCAACCTGACACCGGAGCAGGCACGCTACCATCCCTACAGCAACGTGATCACGCGCTGCGTGGGAGCGAGCCCCGACGTGGAGCCGGACATCTATGCCGGCGAAATCCGCCTGGGCGACCTGTTCCTGGTCGCGAGCGACGGGCTCACGGGCATGGTGGACGACCGCCGCCTGCAGCAGCTCCTGCTCGCGCGCGTGGGCCCCGAGCGGAAGGTGCACTCGCTGATCTCGGAGGCGAATGGACGCGGTGGGCTGGACAACATCACCGCGATCGTGGTCGAGGTCATGAGCGTGGAGGGCGGACGTCCCGAGGCGCGCACGACGGAGATGCGCGCGGTGACCGAGGACGAGGCGTGAGCGAGCCGGCGCAAGCCGGCGGGCAGCCCGTGGAGACGGTCGCCGGGATCGCTACGCTCTACCTGGGCAATATCCTCTACGCCCTGGAACTGGCCTCGATCGCCCTTACGGACCAAGGTCGAGACGTGGACGCCGGATTCTATCGAGGGATCGCGAAGAAGCTGGCGGTGGCGCATGGAAGGGAAAAGCAGGTTTGAGGTGTGAGGGGCTGAGGGGCTGAGGAAGGACAGGATCATGATGATGCGCCGGCAGCGTTTGCTGCCGGCGCTTTTTGTCGTTCCCCAACTCCCCAGCTCCCGATATCCCAAACCGATGTCTCAAAACGTCCCACCATGCTCGAATTCCAGTCGACTCCCGCCGTGAATACCCACGCAGACGGGGTCGGAAAGGGTGCCCGAAGACGGGCCGGCCGACCTCGCAGGACTCTGCCTGGTGTATCAGAATGCGACAGTTCTCCTCGGCTTCGATTGTCCTCGCCGTCTCGCTCTTCGCCTCGGTTTCACAGGCGCAGGGCGCGGCCCCGAAGGGATTCGACCGGTACGCCGAGGAGGCCATGCGCGACTGGAAGGTGCCAGGCGTCGCCATCGCCGTGGTGAAGGACGACGCGGTGCTCTTCTCGCGCGGCTACGGCGTGCGCGACATCGCCGGCAAGGCTCCTGTGACCCCCTCCACGGTCTTCGCGCTGGGTTCCGTCACCAAGTCCTTCACCGCCGCACTCGTGGCGCAGGACGTCGCTGCGGGCCGCCTGCAGTGGGACGACGCGCTCTCCGCTCGCCTCCCCGGCTTCGTCACCGCCAGCCCGGCGCTCACCGCCACCCTGACCCTGCGCGACGTGCTCGCCCACCGCAGTGGCCTGCCGCGCGGCGACATGATGTGGTACGCGTCGCAGAACAGCCGGGACGAGAACGTGCGCCGCGTACGCTACATGCAGCCCGATGCCGCGCCGCGCACCGGTTTCTCCTACCAGAACGTCCTGTATCTCGCCGCCGGCCAGGCGGTGGGCGCAGCGAATCATTCCAGCTGGGACGCGCTGATGCGCGACCGGCTCCTTGCCCCGCTCGGCATGCGCACGGCCACGACCAGCATGGCGGACCTGCGCGCCATGTCCGACGTCGCCACGCCGCACGCCATCGTGAACGACACGCTGCGCACGGTCCCGCGCCGCGACGGCGATAACGTGGCCCCCGCGATCGCACTCAACGCCAGCGCACTCGACATGGCACAGTGGATCCGCATGGAGCTGAACGGCGGCACGCTCGACGGCCGCGAAATCGTTGCCGCCGCTGCCCTGCGCGAGACGCAGCGCGCCCAGCAGGCGGTGCCGCTCTCTCCCGCGTCGGCCGAGCTCTACCCGGGCGCGTCGTCGCTCGACTACGGCATGGGCTGGTTCATCAGCGACTATCGCGGCGACCGCGTGCTGCAGCACGGCGGCAACATCGACGGCATGAGCGCGCTGGTGGTGCTCGTGCCGGCCCGCCACATCGGGTTCGTGATCCTCACCAACCTCGATCGCACCGCGATGCCGAGTGCGCTTGCGTATCGCCTGATCGACGACCTGGTGGGCCGCGCGCCGCACGACTGGAGCGGCGAGATGCTGCGCACCGAGCGCGCGATCGCCGGGCAGTCGCGGCTTGCCCGCCAGATGACGGATGCTCGCGCGGCCATCTCGAAGGGCCCCACGCACGCACTGGCACAGTACGCTGGCACCTTCGCCGACAGCCTCTACGGCGACCTGTCGGTGCGCGTCGAGAATGGCGCGCTCGTCGCCACCCTTCGCAATACCATCAGCGGCACGCTGCAGCCGCTGACCGACGACAGCTTCCGGATCGAGTGGAGCGACCCCATGGTCGGCTCCTCCACGGTGAGCTTCCGCATGGACGACGAGTCGCGCGTCTCGGCTGCGCACCTCGACGGGCTCGCGAGCTTCGGAGTGCGCGCGGGGTCACGCCAGTAGCGCGGTCCCCGCGTCGAGCCTGGCGACGAGGCTCGCCGGCGTCGCAGTGGCCAGCTCCAGGATCGCGTTGCGGTCGAGCGTGAGCCGCCGCGCAGTGAACACCCGCAGCCATCGCGCCGAGCGATAGAATTCCTCGGAGAGCCGCGGCAGGTTCACGGACCCGGCCCAGCCCTCGGCGGTGAGGCGCCTGACGCTGCCGTCGCGGCGCAGCACGGGAATGTCGAGCCCGAGCATCTGCGTCTTCTCCGGATAGTCCAGCAGCAGCTCACCCTCGGCCAGCCCGAGCTCGCGCGCCAGCGCATTCTCCACGCGCACCGTGAGCGCGCGATCGTCCGCCATCCATTCGCCGGCATTCTCCGGCAGCTCGGCAGCGGGGGACTCGAAGGCGCGCTTGTAGAGCTGGCGTCGCTGCAACGCCTCGAGCAGGGGACGTCGCTCCTCGCGGGCCAGGTGCGCGAGCAGCCCCTCGTCGGTGAAGCTCGCCAGGCTCTCGGCGCCGAGCGCGCCCACGGCGAGCGCATCGGCCACGAGGCGCTTGTACATGGCGGTCGCACTCCGCACGGCGTGGTGCCAGTACACGTTGCGGTACATCTGGTACTTGGCGAAGAGCAGGCTCTCGAGCGCGGACAGTCCCTTCTCGAGCACGCCGATGCGGCGCGTGCCGCTGTCGGGATCGCTCACGATCGTGAGCGCGTGCAGCAGGCGGTCGGCGTCGATCGCGCCGTAGCTCACCCCGCACATGTGCGCGTCGCGTCGCAGGTACTCGATCTTGTCGAGGTCGAGGGAGCCGGAGATGAGGCCTTGCAGCGCGCTGGTGCTCTCGCCGCGCACGAGCGCGGTGATGCGCTCGGGGGCATCGGCGCCGAGTGACTCGCGCAAAATGGACGCGATGTCGCCGCTGGTGATCAGGGTGCGGCCGACTTCCTCGTGGTGCAGCGCGCCGATTTCCTCGAGCGCGTGCGAGAAGGGATAGTGCCCGATGTCGTGCAGGAGCGCGGCGGCCTGCAGCACGGTGCACTCCTCGCGCGTGACCCCCAGGTCACGCTCGGTGAGCAGCGAAAGCGCGCGGCGCGCCAGGTGATAGGTGCCGAGCGCGTGCTCGAAGCGCGTGTGCGTCGCGCCCGGATAGACGAGGAAGGCCAGGCCGAGCTGGCGGACGTAGCGCAGGCGCTGGAAGGCGGCGGTGTCGACGAGCCGCAGCGACAGCGGGTCGACACGAATCGTGTCCCAGAGGGGATCGCGGATGATCTCGAAGCTCATTCGCCCCAAAGCTGGGGGGCGACGGCCTCAGGCACCAGCCACGGGCGCCGCACCACTCATCGAATGTGCGCGCTGCGCCAGCGTGCCCATGATGCGATCCAGCTCGTCGAGCTCGAAGGGCTTCTGGAGGAATGGCGTGCGTGCGTCCATCAGGCCGCGTCGCAGCACTTCGTCCGCCGTGTACCCGGACATGAACACCACCGGCAGCCCTGGGCGCTGTTCGGCGAGACGCTCTGCCAGCTCGCGCCCACCCATGCCGGGCATGAAGACGTCGGTGAGCACTACGTCGACCTCGTTCCCGGGTTCGGCGAGCAGCTGGAGCGCAACCGCGCCGCTGTCGGCCTCCATCACCTCGTAGCCGCGACGCCCGAGCAGCCGCGCGAGTGCCATGCGAAGCGGCGCCTCGTCGTCCACCACCAGCAGCCGCTGCGCGCGTGCCCTGGCCAGCGAGGGCGGCGAGATCGGGGCCGCGACCGGCAGGGACGAGCCGAGGTCGGCCGCCGGCAGGCGGATGGTGATGGTGGTGCCGAGGCCGGGCTCCGATTCGACCAGGATGTGCCCGCCCGCCTGCTCGACGATCGCGTACACCGTGGAGAGACCGAGCCCGCTGCCACGGCCGGCAGACTTCGTGGTGAAGAACGGCTCGAAGAGTCGCGTGCGCGTGTGCACGTCCATTCCCGTGCCGTCGTCGGTCACCACGAGCTCGGCGTAGGACGCGGGCTCGACGCCGAGCGCGCGGGCCGCGTCGCGATCGAGCGGGCGCGGGATAGTGCGCACCGTGACGCGCCCGCCCTCGGGCAGGGCGTCCACGGCGTTCGTGAAGAGGTTGAGGAGCACCTGCTCGACCTGGTTGCCGTCCGCGATCACCAGGGGCAGGTCGGCGTCGAGCGACAGGTCGAGTGTCACGCCGGGACCGCCGAAGCGGCGCAGCATGGACGACATGCTCTCGACGCTCGCGTTGAGGTCGAGGGCGCGCGGCTGCACCACCTGGGTGCGGCTGAAGGTGAGCAGCTGGCGCGTGAGCGCGGCGCCGCTGCGCACGGCGTGCTGGACCTCGTTCAACAATTCGTGGCGCGCATCGGGCTCGTCGAGCGTCTCGGCCACGAGCTCCAGGTTGCAGCGCACCACGGAGAGCAGGTTGTTGAAGTCGTGCGCGATGCCGCCGGCCAGCCGGCCCACCGCCTCGAGCTTCTGCGCCTGCTGCACGCGGCTCTCGAGCAGCAACTGCGCGGTGATGTCGGTGGACACCACGCCGTGACCGAAGACGTGGCCCTCCTCGTCGTGCAGCGGGAACCGCTCGGTGAGCAGCACGTGCTCCACGCCGTCTCGCGTCACCCGCTCCTCGCGCGCCAGCAGGTCGCCCTTCTCGTGCAGCTCGCGCTCGCCATCCTGCACGGTGGCGATCATGGCCGGGTCGAGCACCTCGCGCGAGGTGCGGCCGAGCGCATGGTCGCGCGACACGCGATGGAAGCGCTCGAAGGCGTGGTTGACGAGCAGGTAGCGCCCGGCGCGATCCTTCACGATCACCATCGCGGCGGAGCGGTCGAGGATGGACTGCAGCAGCTGCAGGCTCGAGGCGCTCGCGCGCGCGGCGCGCTCGGTCTCGGTGATCTGTGCCTGGAGGCCCGCGTAGAGCGTGTGGAGTCGCCCCGTCATCTCGTTGAAGGCGCGCGCCAGGCCGCCGATCTCGTCCTGCGACTGCACGGGCGCGACTGCGCCCAGGTCGCCACCGCGCACCTTGCGCGCGGCGTCCGCGATCTCGCGCAGCGGGCGCGTGATGCGCTGCGCCATCCACCAGCCGCCGAGGCCCATGGCGAGCGCGGCGATCACGCCGAACAGCGCGATGGTGATCGCGACGGCGTTGGCGGGTGCGAACGCCTCCTCGGCCTGCATTTCCACGAAGAGCGCGAGCTGGCGATCGGGCAGCCACTTGAAGACGCCGATCGACGGGAAGCCGCGATAATCCTGGTACTCTCCGCGACCGCTGGCCCCCGCTACCGCCCTGTCGATCACGGCGGTGTGCACGCCGCGAGAAAAGGCGGGGCGGCCATAGCGCGTGCCGGTGACGAACTGGCTGTAGCGATCCACCAGGTACGCCTCCCCGGTGCGGCCGAGTCCCACGCGCTCCGAGAGGATCTGGTCGAGGCGCGTGAGGTCGAGGTCCGCGGCGAGCACGCCGACCAGAGTGCCGGCCGCCGAGCGCACCGGCGTGGCGAGGGTGATGGTCGGCCGGCCGGTGACGGGCGACGGATAGACGTTCATCACCGTGGTGGAGTCGCGCCCTCCGAGGAAGAAGCTCTCGCTGGCGTGATAGGCGCCGAGCAGGGCGAGGTCGGTGGAGCTCACCGCCTGGCCGCCGCGCGCGGAGAGGAGGTAGAGCGCGCGGAAGTCGTCGCGGCCGGTGGTGAGCACGCTGAGGAGCGTCGAGAGGTCGGCGTCGGCGCCCACGGGGTCGTTCGTGTCGTGATCGCTGAGGTCGGCGGCGATGCGCGACGCGCGGAGGCGCATCTCGGGCAGCTCGGCGAAGACCTTGAGGTCGGAGATGGATCGCGTGACCCAGCGGTCGAGCTGGTACTGCTTCATGACCGCGGCGGTCTCGAGGCGATCGAGCGCGGCCTCGCGCAGCGCGGCGCGCGTGCGCACGACGCTCGCCCACGCCGCGGCGCCGGCGACCACGAGCGCGAGCACGAAGAACGACCCGGCAATTCGCCAGACCAGGCTGCGGCGCCAGACGACGACTTCCGTCATCGCCCGAGCGACCCCCGCACGACCACCTGCCGATGCAGCACCTGCAGCACCACCACGTTCTTCACGGGATCGCCGCCCTTCCCGTAGCTGATTGCGCCGGTGATGCCCGGAAAGCTGCGAGTGGAGGAGAGTGCGTTGCGGAGCGCCTCCGCATCGGACTTGCCCGCGCGATGGAGCGCATCGGCGATCAGCATCACCGCGTCATAGGTGGTGGCCGTGGTGCTCAACGGCTCGTGGTGATAGGCGTTGCGGAAGGCGGTGGTGAATCGCTGGCTGGCGGGCGTGGTGAGCAGCGGGGACCACTGGTGCGTGAGGTACATCCCCTCCGACGCGGGCTCCTTGCGCACCATGTCGGCGGTGGAGAGGTCGGTGCCGAGCATGGGCATGGAGAGCCCGATCTGTCGCGCCTCGCGCAGCTGGATGGTGTCCTCCACGACCTCGTTCGGCAGGAAGACGACGTCCGGGTGCGTGGCCCTGATGCGCTGGAGCTGCGGGATGAAGGTGTGGGCGGCATCGGCGGTGTAGCTCTCGCGGGCGAGCATCACGCCGCCGCGCGCCACCAGGTCGCGCTCGAATGCCGAGGCGAGGTCGCGGCTGTAGGCGGCGGAGATGTCGAAGAGCACCGCGGCGGTGCGCGCGTGAAGGGAGTCCACGGCGAACTGCACGAGGGCACGCGCCTGGACCTCGTCCAGCGCGCAGATGCGGAACACCCAGTGCTTGTGCGCGGTGACGTCGGGGTGCGTGGCCATCGGGGTGATCATCGGCACGCCGGCGTTCTCGGCCAGGTTAGCGACCGGGATCGCGTTGCGGCTGTACTGCGGGCCGATGATGGCGGTGATGTCGGGCGAGTTGATCAGGCGCTGCGCGGCGGAGGTGGCCTGGTCGGTGTTCTCCCCGATGTCCACGAGCACGGGCACCAGGTGATAGCGCTGGCCGGCGATCTCCACGCCGCCGCTGTCGTTCAGCGCCCTCGCCGCGAACTCGGCGCCCTCGCGCGTGCCGATGCCGGAGACCTCGGCGCGCGTGCCCGTGAGGCTGGCGAGCACGCCGATGCGGATCTCGGGCGCGCCCCGGCTGCCGCTGCAGGCGGACGCGAGGGCAAGGAAGGGGAGAAGTCGGCGCAGGAGGGGTGTCACGCTCTGTAAGTATCGGTTGCTCGGCCAGGAGTTCAATCAATGGACGAGCGGGGGGGCAATAAAAAACAGGCGGGGGACGGCGAATGCCGACCCCCGCGCGCTGCGAGATGCGGTGCGTTTCAGCCCTTCGGACCCGCCGCCTTCACGGAGTCGGAGGCGAAGTCGCCGAACCGCTTGAAGTTTTCCCTGAACATGCCGGCCAGCTTCTGCGCCTGCGTGTCGTACGCGGCGCCGTCGCTCCAGGTACCGCGCGGCTTGAGCACCTCCGCAGGAACGCCGGAGATGGACGTGGGAATCGCGAGCCCGAATACCGGGTCCGTCTCGGTCTTCGCCTTTTCCAGCTCGCCGGTGAGCATCGCATCCACCATGGCGCGGGTGTACGCGAGCTTCATGCGCTTGCCGGTGCCGAAGGCGCCGCCACTCCAGCCGGTGTTGAGCAGCCAGACGTGCGAACCGTGCTCGTCGATCAGGCGGCCGAGCATCTCGGCGTACCTGGTCGGGTGCCAGACCAGGAACACCGCGCCGAAGCAGCTCGAGAAGGTGGCCTGCGGTTCGGTGACGCCACGCTCCGTGCCCGCGACCTTGGCGGTGTAGCCGGAGAGGAAGTAGTACATCGCCTGCTCGCGCGTGAGCTTCGCGACGGGGGGCAGCACGCCGAAGGCGTCGGCGGTGAGGAAGACGATGTTCTTCGGGTGCCCGCCGCGACCGTTGGGGACGTGGTTGGCGATGTACTGCAGCGGGTACGACGCGCGCGTGTTCTCGGTGATGGACTGGTCCTCGAACTTCACCTTTCGCGTGCGCGGGTCGAGCACCACGTTCTCGAGGATGGTGCCGAACATCTGCGTGGTCTTGTAGATGTCGGGCTCGCCCTCGGCCGAGAGGTTGATCACCTTCGCGTAGCAGCCGCCCTCGAAGTTGAACACGCCTTCCTTCGACCAGCCATGCTCGTCGTCGCCGATGAGGGAGCGGGCCGGGTCGGCGGAGAGTGTCGTCTTGCCGGTGCCGGAGAGGCCGAAGAAAAGCGCGGTGTCGCCCTCGCTGCCGATGTTGGCGGAGCAGTGCATGGAGAGCACGCCCTGCTTCGGCAGGTAGTAGTTCATCACCGTGAACATCGACTTCTTGAGCTCACCGGCGTAGCGCGTACCGCCGATGAGGATCGTGCGCTTCGCGAGGTTCAGCACGATGAAGGTGCTGGTGCGCGTGCCGTGCCGGGCGGGGTCGGCCTGGAACTCCGGCGCGTGCAGCACCGTGAAGTTCGGGTCGAAGCCGGTGAGGTCCTCGACCGGCGGGCGGATGAACATGTTCCGCACGAAGGCCATGTGCCACGCGCTCGGCGACACGTAGCGCACCGAGAGGCGATAGGCGGGATCGGCGCCACAGTAGAGGTCCTGCACGAACAGGCGGTCCTGGTCGTTGAGGAACTGGTGGACGTCGGCGAGCAGGGTCTCGAACTTGTCCTCGGCCAGGGGCTGGTTCACCTTGCCCCAGTCCACGTCGCCCTCGGATGAGGACTCGCGCACGACGAACTTGTCGTTGGGCGAGCGGCCCGTGTGCGGCGCGGTGACGGCGCAGAAGGGGCCCATGTCGGCAATGGTGCCCTCGCCGCGCGTCACGGCTTCCTGGATGAGTACGGGCGCCACGTAGTTCCAGTGAATCTCGCCGCGCGGCGAGAGTCCCTGGGCGGCGAGCCCGTTCGAGTCCTGCTGCGGCTTGGTCTGGGTGGCCATGCGCTTATAACCTCGAGAAGATCGTCGGGGTGGCACCGTTGGCCGACAGCGGCGCGCGGTCCCCCTGTTGTGAGCGAGCCTGGGCATCCACGACCGCGACGGCGGCCATGTTCACGATTTCCTGCACGTCGGCGCCGCGCTCCAGCACGTGCACCGGGCGACGCATGCCGACGAGGATCGGGCCGATGGCCGTGGCCCCGCCGAGGTGGTTCAACAGCTTGTATGCGATGTTCCCCGCGGCGAGGTTCGGGAAGATGAGCACGTTGGCCTCTTCCTTCAGCGCGCTGAACGGATAGTCCCGCTCCATCAATTGCATGTCGAAGGCCGTGTCGGCCTGCATCTCGCCCTCGACCACCAGGCTCGGGTCGCGCTCGCGGAGGATCTGCGTGGCGCGCGCCATCTTCTCGGTGTCGGGGTGCCGTACGGAGCCGAAGTTCGAGAACGAGAGCATGGCGATGCGCGGCACGATGCCCATGGTCCGGCTGATGCGCGCGGCGGCGTAGGCGATCTGCGCGACCTGCTCGGCGGTGGGATCGATGTTCACCGTGGTGTCGCCGCAGAAGATCACGCGCTTCTCGAACACCAGCATGTACATGCCGCTCACGATGCCGGCCTTGCGGTGCGCGCCGATCACCTCGAGGGCGGGGCGGATGGTCTCGGGGTAGTGCAGGTTCACGCCCGAGAGCAGCGCGTCGGCGTCGCCCTCGGCCACCATGCAGCTGCCGAAGTAGTTCGAGTTGTAGAGCTTGCGGCCTGCCTCGTCGATGGAGAGGCCCTTGCGATGCCGGCGCTTCCACAGCTCGCGCGCGTAATGCTCGCGGCGCGGCGAGGTCTGCGGATTCTCGATCTCGATGTCCTCGAGCGAGAGGTTCATGCGCCGGGCCGCTTCCTCGATCAGCGCGCGATCGCCGAGGAGGATCGGGAGCGCGATGCCCTCGTCCACCAGGATCGACGCGGCGCGCAGGATCTTCGGCTCCTCGCCCTCGGGGAAGACGATGCGCTTCGGGGACTTCTTCGCGCGGTTCATGAGGCCGCGCATGATGCCGCGGGCGCGGCCGAGCCGCTCCTCGAGCTGGTTGCGGTACTCGTCCAGGTCGATGAAGTCGCGCGCCACGCCGCTGGCGACCGCGGCCCACGCCACGGCGGGCGCGACCCAGAGGAGCACGCGCGGGTCGAACGGGAAGGGGATGAGGTAATCGCCACCGAAGGACACGTCGCGCAGGCCGTAGAGCGAGCTGACGGTGTCGGGGACGTCTTCCTTCGCGAGGAGCGCGAGCGCCCGCGTCGCGGCCATCTTCATCTCCTCGTTGATCTCGGTGGCACGCACGTCGAGCGCGCCGCGGAAGATGAACGGGAAGCCGAGGACGTTGTTGACCTGGTTCGGGTAGTCGCTGCGTCCGGTCGCGATGATCGCGTCATCCCGCACGCTGCGCACTTCCTCGGGGAGGATCTCCGGCACCGGGTTGGCGAGCGCGAAGATGATCGGGCGCGGCGCCATCTTCGCGACCATCTCGGGCGTCACCGCGCCGGCGACGGAGAGGCCCACGAAGACGTCGGCTCCGTCGAAGGCGTCGGAGATGGTGCGCTTGCTGGTCTCGCTGGCGAAGCGCGCCTTGTACGGGTCCATGTCGCCCGGGCGTCCCTTCCAGATCACGCCCTCGCGGTCGCACATGAGGATGTGCTCGCGCTTCACGCCGAGCCGCACGTAGTGCTCGGCGGTGGCGATGGCGGCGGCGCCGGCGCCCGAGAAGACGACGATCACGCTGCCGATGTCCTTGCCCACGACCTCGAGGCCGTTGAGCAGCGCGGCGCCGGAGATGATCGCGGTGCCATGCTGGTCGTCGTGGAAGACGGGGATCTTCATCGTCTTCCGGAGCGTCTCTTCTATGTAGAAGCAGTCCGGCGCCTTGATGTCCTCGAGGTTGATGCCGCCCACCGTGGGCTCGAGGAGCTGGCAGAACTTGATGACGTCGTCGGGGTTCTCGGATCCGACCTCGAGGTCGAAGACGTCGAGGTCGGAGAACTGCTTGAAGAGGTTCGCCTTGCCTTCCATGACCGGCTTGCCGGCCAGGGCGCCGATGTTGCCGAGTCCGAGGACGGCGGTGCCGTTGGTGACGACGGCGACGAGGTTGCCCTTGGCCGTGTAGGCGTAGGCCTCCTCGGGATCGCGCTCGATCTCGAGGCAGGGCTCGGCGACACCTGGGGAGTAGGCGAGCGCGAGGTCCCGCTGGTTGTTCAGCGGCTTGGTGGGCACCACGGCGATCTTGCCGGGGCGTCCCATCCGGTGGTACTCGAGGGCCTCTTCGCGCTTGGTCATGGACTCGGAAAAATAACCTGACTTGCGGCGTAAATCGAAGGGGACGCGGGGGTTGGGGGCCGGCGGCACATGCGAACGATCGAATCGGTGGGGGGTACCTCCCATTCTGGACGGCCATCGCCCTATCTTTCCTGCAATGACTTCCCTGAAGCCGCTGGGTCGCTTCCTCACGCTGCTGTTCGCCGCGCTGCAATTCGCGGCACCGGCACTCGTGTCGGTCGCCGATGGCGCGGCGGAGCGGTCGGGCGTGTCTGCCAGCTCCCACGTCGAGGCCCTGGGGGGCAGTCATTGTCCCGCCACGCACACC
Organism: Gemmatimonadota bacterium; assembly: GCA_028287305.1. Taxonomy (GTDB): domain Bacteria; phylum Gemmatimonadota; class Gemmatimonadetes; order Gemmatimonadales; family Gemmatimonadaceae; genus JAQBPX01. The sequence goes on along the minus strand of JAQBPX010000007.1, from coordinate 7,864 downwards.
GCCGAGTGCGCACTGTGCGGCTTCCTCAGCATGGCGCTAGGCAACCCGCGGACCCCGGTTCAGGTCGCCCAATTCGCCGCGCCCAGGCAGGCCTTCTCCTCGCAGGAGCACCGGCCCGTGTTCGGGTCGCGACGTGTCGCGAGGTCCCGCGCGCCCCCAGTGATCGAAGGCTGACTTGACTCTGGCGCACCCCCGCGCCCGACCGCCCTCGATTTGGGAACACAAGAAAATGAGCAAGACAATCTCGATCTCGGCTATCGCCGCGATCGCGTCTTTGGGCCTTTCGGCTGCGCCGCTCCGTGCGCAGCAGCCTGCACTGGACTCGCTGGCGGCCGCCGTTCGCGCCCTGCAGGCGCAGGTGGACAGCCTCTCGCGCGAGCCGTCCAGCGCGGCGAGCTCGGCCGCGGCGGCACCCGCGCGAACCAGCGGCGCGTACATGAACACGAGCTTCGTGGGCCTCACCGATGCCGGCTGGTCGACCGCGAAGGACATCGGCGCGCTCCAGCCGGGTGACCACGATCCGCACGTGCGCGGCTTCTCGATCCCGAATGGCGAGCTCGCGCTCGATGGAGCGGTGGATCCCTACTTCAAGGGCTTCGCGAACATCGTCTACAAGCTCGACGCGAAGGGCGAGACCGGCGTCGAGCTGGAGGAGATGTACTTCGTCACGACCTCACTGCCGGGGAACCTGCAACTAAAGGGCGGACAGTTCTTCCTCGAGTTCGGGCGACAGAATCCGCAGCACCCCCATTCGTGGGCCTTCGCCGACGAGCCGCTGGTGCTGAGCCGCATGTTCGGGGGCGAGGGGTTACGGAGCCAGGGACTTCGACTGTCGTGGCTGCTACCCACGTCCTTCTACACGGAAGCGATGGTCAGCGTGATGAACAGCGCCGGCGGCACCACGTCGAGCTTCCGGTCGGATGAGTCCACGCTGATCCATGGCGGCGCGCCTTTCGATCGACCGGTGGACCGGGTCGGCGACATGCTCGTGGTGCCCCGCATCGCGACCTCCGTGGACCTGTCCGAAACGCAGTCGGTGGTGCTCGGAGCCTCCGCGGCGTTCGGCCCGAACAACTCCGGGGCGAGCGCGCGGACCAGCATCTTCGGTGCCGACCTCTACTACAAGTGGAAGTCGCTCACCGCCGAGAAGGGCTTTCCGTTCGTGTCGTTCCAGGCGGAAGGAATGCTTCGACGGTATGACGCGGTGTCGCGAATTTCCGAAGCGACCCCGTCGTTGACGCTCCCGGGCGAAGTCCTCAAGGACAACGGCGCATACGCGCAGGTTCTCTGGGGTATCAAGCCCATGCTCATCGCCGGACTTCGCGGGGAATACGCGAATGGCGACCCGGCGGCGTTCGATTCCGAACTGCGCGCCAACCGGCGCCGCATATCGCCCGACCTCACATGGTTTCCCACGGAATTCTCGAAGATCCGGCTGCAGTACAACTTCGACGATCGACGTGGCATTGGCACCGATCATTCGCTGTGGATGCAGTTCGAGTTCCTGCTCGGCGCTCACGCAGCACACAAATTCTAGTTCACGGATGACGATCAACATGAATCGCAACTGGATGTACCGAATCGCGGCGGCTGCGTTGCTGGCCCCGATGATCGCTGCCGTGCCCTCGGCGAAGAAGCTGAATGTCGTGGCCACCACGCCCGACCTCGCGTCGATCGCCCGGGCCATCGGCGGGGATGCCGTGGACGTCAAGTCGCTGGCGAAGCCGACCGAGGACGCGCACTTCGTGGATGCCAAGCCGAGTCACATCGTCACGCTGAACCGCGCAGACGTGCTGATCGAGGGCGGGGCCGAGCTGGAGCTCGGCTGGCTGCCGCCGCTGCTCGAGAGTGCGCGCAATGACAAGCTGGCGTCGGGCGCGCCGGGGCGCATCCTCGCCTCCCAGGGAGTGCGGCTTCTCGAGATCCCGACCAGCTTCGATCGCGCGCGCGGGGACGTGCACGCGCTCGGCAACCCGCACTTCCTGATCGATCCTGTGAACGTGCGCATCATCGCGGGGCAGATCGCGGCCCACCTCTCGCAGGTCCAGCCGGAATCCGCACCGCTGTTCGCGGCGAACCTGAAGGCGTTCACCGCAACGCTCGACGCGAAGATGGCCGAGTGGCAGAAGACACTCGCGCCGTATCGCGGCGCGAAGATCGTCACCTACCACAAGGACTTCACGTACCTGGCGGAGCGCTTCAAGCTCGACGTGATCGAGACGCTCGAGCCGAAGCCCGGCATTGCGCCGTCGCCGGCGCACCTGGCGCAGGTGATCACGGCCATGAAGACGCAGAACTCGCACGTGATCCTGGTCCAGCCATTCCAGAACCGGAAGACGGCTGAAACGGTCGCGCGCCAGACGGGGGCAACGATCGTGGACATCGCCCAGCAGCCGGGCGCGTTCCCGAACACCGACTCGTATTTCCAGCTGATGGACCACGTCGTCGGCGCCCTGGCGGCGGCGCTGGCGGGAGGCAAGTAATGCTCGGGAACTACCAGGTGATCTGGGAGGTCATGAAGTGGCCGCTGGCGGCGTGCCTCGTGCTGCCGCCGGTGCTCGTGTACCTCGGGCTGCACGTGGTTGAGCGCGAGGTCATCTTCGTGGACCTCGCGCTGGCGCAGATGGCGACGCTGGGCACCTGCGTCGCGCTGCTGATGGGGTATCACTTCGAGGACCAGATCACCTTCTGGATGTCGCTGGCGGTGACCTTCATGGCGGCCGGATTGTTCAGCTGGTCGCGCACCAGCGAGCGCCGGCCGGTGCCGCAGGAGGCGATCATCGGCATCACGTTCGTGGTGGCGGCGGCGGGCGTGATCCTGCTGCTCAGCCGCGTGCAGGGCGGAAAGGAGGAGCTCGAGCACCTGCTCACCGGGGACATCCTCAACGTGACCTTCTCGGACGTCCTCAAGCGCGCGGCGATCTTCGCGCCGCTGGCGGTCTTCTACGCCGTCTATCACAAGCGATTCGCCCTGATCTCCTCGGATGCCGACCAGGCATTCGCGTCGGGAATGAAGGTGCGCCTGTGGGACTTCTTCTTCTACGCGGCGTTCGCCGTGATCGTCGTGAGCTTCGTCCGCATCGCGGGCGTGCTGCTCACGTTCGCGTACCTGATCGTGCCCGCGGTGTGCGCGGTGTCCGTCACGAAGGGGTGGATGAACCGGCTCGTGGTCGGCTGGATCACGGCGACCGCGGCCAGCCTGCTCGGCCTCTGGGCATCGTACCACTTCGACCTGCCCACGGGTGCGGCGATCGTGTGCGCATGCGGGTTGCTGCTCGTGATCGTGAGCATCTACGCGTCGGTACGGCCGATGAGGGCAGTCGCGGGCTAGCGACTACGCTTCGGGGAAGGCGACTTCTTCGCAGGCTTCTTCTTCACCGGCTTCCTGCCAGCAGGCTTCTTCTTCTCCGAGGGCTTCTTCGTCGCCACTGGCTTCGAGGAAGCCTTTGCCTTTGCGGCCGGTAGCACGGCGGGCTTCTTCTCCGGCAACACCACCGGCAGCCCCGCCGCGTACGCCCGCAGCCGGCCGAGCATCAGCGTGTCCATGGCCGTGGCGTCGTCGCCCTTGGGCGTCTCGATGATCTTCACCACGCCGGCGAGCCGCGGGTCGGTCATGAATCGCCTGAAGGGCTGCTCTCCCAGCGAGCCCTCGCCGATCAGCTCGTGGCGGTCGCGCCGCGACGCGAACGGGGTCTTCGAGTCGTTGAGGTGCAGCACCTTGAGGCGGCCGAGCCCGATGGTGCGATCGAATTGCTCGATCACGCCGTCGAAGTCGTTCACCAGGTCATAGCCCGCGGAGTATGCATGGCAGCTGTCCACGCAGATGCCCATGCGATCGCGCAGCCCCGCATCCACGAGCGAGATCAGCTCGGCCAGCTCCTCGAAGTTCGCGCCGATCGCCGTGCCGCTTCCCGCGGTGCTCTCCATGCAGAGCACGGTGCGGCCGGGCACCTGCTGCAGCGCCTCGGAGATTGCGTCGGCGTTGCGCTGCACGCCGGCGGTGCGCTCATCCATGAAGTTGCCGGGGTGCGACACCAGGAAGTCGATGCCGAGCGCCTCGCAGCGGCGCAGCTCGGACACGAAGCTCTCGATGGACCGGGCGCGCAGCGTGGCGTCAGGACTGGCGAGGTTGATCAGGTAGGAGTCGTGCGACACCGTCGCGCGCACCTGGGTGTCCGCCATGGCCGTGCGGAACGCCGCGCATTCCTCGTCCTCGCACGCGCGCTCGGCCCACCGGTTGGCCATCTTGGTGAAGAGCTGCAGCGCCGTGGCGCCGATCTCCTTCGCGCGCACCGGGGCGTTGTGCGTGCCGCCGGCCGAGGATACGTGGGCGCCGAGCAGTTCCATGGGTGTCGTGTGCGTCAGTGTCCGAACTCCGAATCGCGGCCGCGGAGCGTGCGACCGCAGCGCGGGCAGTGCAGCACGTCGCCGGCCTCCGCGAGCGCGTAGTCGAAGGGGCGGCCGCACGCGCACTCCGTGTCGAGCCCCTCGTGTCCGCAGCCGATGCAGAACTCGTCCCCTTCCTCGTAGGCGCGGAATCGTCCACACACGGAGCAGCGCTTCGTGACCATCATCGGTCGCGCAGCCAGCTGGCGGGATCCACGGCGGGAGCGGTGCCGTCGGAGGCCCGGTGGTGGATCTCGAAGTGCAGGTGCGCGGGGAGGTCGGGGTCGGAAACGCCGACCGTGCCGAGCCGCTGGCCCTTGGTCACGGTCTCGCTGAGGCGCACGTCGGCGCGCGCCAGCGACCCGTAGATCGAGTAGTCACCGCCGCCGTGGTCCACGATCACCGTCAGGCCGTAGGTGCCGAGCATCGAGACGCTCACCACGCGGCCCCCGGCGACACTGACCACCGTGGTGCCCTGGTTCGCCCTGATGCCGATGCCGTTCCAGCGAATGGTGGTGTTGTTCGCCTGCACCGTGCGCCCGAACGGATAGAGGATGGGTCCGTCCACGGGCCAGTCCAGGCGCCCGTAGTCGCTGGTCTTGATGGCGCTCGCCGTGCGCGGCGCGTTGGGACGCGAGGTCTCGGCGCGGCGACGCTCGGCCTCGAAGCCGGCGAGCGCGCTGGCGAGCTTGTTCTCGGTCTTGCGCAGCCCGGTGGCGCGCTCCTCCGCCTGCTGCGCTGCCTTCTTCGTGCGCGAGAGGCTGACTTCCTGCTGCTGCTGGAGTAGCCGCAGCCGCTCGACCTCGAGCTCGCGATCCTTGCGATTGTCCTCGAGGGTGGTCTGGAGCGAGACGAGGCGGTTGCGCTCGAGCTCCACCTGCTCGTTGAGCGCTTCCACGCGCGTCACGAGCGCGCGGTCGCGCAGCGCGAGCAGGTGAAGGTACTTGTAGCGTGCCACCAGCTCACCGAACGAAGGCGCCGCGAGCATGGCCTGCACGGTGAAGAGTGGCCCGCGCTTGTAGATGTTCACGAGGCGCCGCTGCAGCGCGAGCTTCTTGTTCTTCAGCTCATCCTGCGCGTGCGTCATGTTCGTGGTCGCGACGCTCACTTCCTCGCTGATGGACGCGAGCTGCGCGTCGAGCTGGGTGACGATGCGACTCGTGGCCGACGCCTGGCGGTCGAGCAGCGTGATCTCGTCATTGATGTCGTGCACGGACGAGCGAAGCTCGCGCGCCTTGCGCTCGAGGTCCTCGCGCTCGCGCCGGATACGGTCGAGCTCCTCGCGCTGCGCCCGCACCCTGTCGCTGGGCGACTGCTGTGCGCGCGCGATGGCCGGCGCGCTGCCGAGCAGCAGCAGGGCAACGACCACCAGGCGGAGCGTTCGCGCGCCGCGCGCCATCAGATGGCCTGCCGGAGGTGCCGCCCCACCGAGAGCGAGCTGCCCACCACGCCCAGCAGCGCACCGGCCAGCACCCCGAGGATCACGAAGCGGCGCTCGAAGAACACCGTCTCGAAGTGCAGGTAGTGCTCGATGCTCTTCATCGCGAAGTACGTCATCGCGATGGCGAGCATGCCGCCCAGCAGCCCCTTGAGCATTCCCTCGAGCAGGAAGGGGCGCTTGATGTATCCGTCGGTGGCCCCCACCAGGCGCATGATCGAGATCTCCCGCGCCCGTGCCATGATCGCCATGCGAATGGTGGCGCCGATGATGATCACGGCCACGCCGGCGAAGGACAGGCCGAGGGCCACGCCCGCCACGAAGGCGATGTTGCGGAGGCGGTAGAGCTGCGTGATCCACTCCTCGCCGAAGCGCACGTCGTCCACGAAGTCGAAGCCGTGCATCCGGGTGGCGACGGCCTTCACCGACGCGGGATCGCGATGGCCCTCCTTGAGGCGCACGTCGATCGAGGCCGGGAGGAAGCCCTCCTCGAACACGTCGCTGAACTCGCCGAGCTCCTGCCGGGCGCGGGCCAGCGCCTGCTGCTCGGTGACCACCGTGGCGGACATCACCTCGGGGTACCCCTGGACCTGGCGGGCCGCCGCGGCGATGGGCGCGACGTCGGTGCCCTCGGTGGCGAAGGCCCGAATCTCGACGCGCTCTTCCACCTTGAGGAGCGCGGCGCGGATGTTCACCGCCACCAGCCCGAACAGGCCGAAGGCGAAGAGCGAGAACGCGATGGTGGTGACGGTGAGCATGTTCAGCACGGGGGCCCGTCGCAGGTCGCGCCCCACGTCACGCCAGGCGCTCATGACGCAGCCCCCTCGGCAGCCGAGTCGAACACGATCTTGCCGTGGTCGAGCTCCACGGTACGGAAGTCGGAGCTGCGCACCAGCTCCAGGTTGTGCGTGGCCATCACGACCGCGGTGCCGGCTGCGTTGATCTCGCGCAGCAGCTGGAAGATGCCGCGCGTCGCTCGCTCGTCCAGGTTGCCGGTGGGCTCGTCGGCGATGAGCAGGAACGGGTCGTTCACCAGCGCGCGGGCGATGGCGACGCGCTGCTGCTCCCCGCCCGAGAGCTCGCGGGGCAGGGCATTGGCCTTCGACGCGAGCCCCACCTGCGTGAGGGCGCGCGCCACCTTGTTCGGGATGTTCGCCTTGGGCGTGCCGATCACCTCGAGCGCGAACGACACGTTCTGCTCCGCGGTGCGATTCTCCAGCAGGCGAAAGTCCTGGAAGACGATGCCGAGCTTGCGGCGCAGCTTCGCCACGTCGTTGCGGCTCGCGGTGGCGGAACTCACCCCGCTCACCTTCACCTCGCCACTCGTCGGCATCTCCTCGAGGTACGACAGCTTGAGGATCGTGCTCTTGCCCGCGCCGCTCGGCCCCGTGAGGAACACGAACTCGCCCTTCCCGACGCGCAGCGTGACGTCGGAGAGGGCGGTGCCGGAGCGGGCGTAGGTCTTCGTGACGTGGGTGAGGCGGATCATGACATCAGGTCGACGCCATCGGGCGGCAGCAGGTCGCCCTCCTCGTCCACCAGCTTCCAGCTCGAGCTGGCGGTGATCGTGTCGAGGATCGCCTTCAGCAGGCCGATGAGGATCGGCCCGAGGAGGATGCCCACCAGGCCAAAGGTGTAGACGCCGGTGATGAGGCCCACGAACATCCAGTAGAAGTTGAGGATGCGCGAGCGCTCGGCGGCGATCTTCGGGCGGAGGAAGGTGGAGATGTAGACCGTGTTCACCAGGAAGCCGATGGCGACCATCGCGATGGCGCGCCCGGGCGCGTCGCGGAAGATCACGAGCCACGCGGCCACCGGCACGTACACGCTCCACGAGCCCACGATCGGGAAGAAGCCAACGATGAAGGAGACCACCGCCAACGCGCCGGCCAGCGGCACGTGGAACGCCAGGTTCATCCCAAGAATGATCAGCGACTTGAGCGTCTGCGTCAGCAGCGTCGAGTAGATCGCACCATACAACACGCCGCGCACATTCACCTCGAGGGCGCGGCGCAAATGTTCGTAGCGCGGCGGAATCTT
>JAQBPX010000006.1 GCA_028287305.1 Gemmatimonadota bacterium | reverse complement strand
GGATGGAGATGGTGATGCCGGGCGACAACGTGCAGATGACCATCGAGCTGATCACGCCGATCGCGATGGACGAAGGGCTCCGCTTCGCGATCCGCGAGGGCGGCCGCACGGTCGGCGCCGGCGTCGTTGCCAAGATCCTCCTCTAATCACCACGAGAGAGTCACATGGCTGGAAGAATCCGGATTCGTCTGAAGGCGTTCGATCACGCGGTGATCGACCAGGCCGCCGCCGACATCGTGCGGACGGCCGAGAAGACGGGCGCGCAGGTGTCGGGTCCCATTCCGCTGCCGACGAAGACGCAGCGCTGGACGGTCCTGCGCTCGCCGCACGTGGACAAGAAGTCGCGTGAGCAGTTCGAGCTGAAGACGCACAAGCGCGTGATCGACATCCTCGACAGCCGCGCGCAGACGGTCGATGCCCTCACCAAGCTGGACCTTCCGGCTGGCGTGGACGTCGAGATCAAGGTCGAGTGAGTTACTGAAGTTCATTCGCAGGTGAGCGGTCGAGGGGCTCCCATGGGGCCGGCCGGCCGTCACCACAGTCCAACTGTCCTGGCGACAGCGACAGTGACTACGCACAAGAGGGATACATGATCGGAATCATTGGGAAGAAGCTGGGGATGACCCAGATATTCAACGAAGCGGGGCAGCAGATCCCCGTGACCGTCATCGAGGCACAGCCGAACCCCGTGCTGGCCGTGGCGGCCGCGGGCCATTCGTCCGTGCCGCAGGTGCAGCTCGGCTATGGCGTGCAGCGCACGCGCCGTGACTCGGCGAAGGGCGAGCGCACGCCGCGCGGCCGTCGCGCGAACCAGGCGGAGATCGGGCACGCGAAGAAGGCGGGGCTCGATGCCGCGCCGCGCCTGCTCCGGAGCTTCCGCCTGGACAGCAAGGGCAATGCATCGCTCGAGATCCCCACGTACGCCGTGGGCGACTCGGTGAAGGTCGACATCTTCGTGGCCGGCGAGATCGTGAAGGTCACCGGCACCACGAAGGGTCGCGGGTTCCAGGGCGTCGTGAAGCGGTATGGCTTCGGCGGCGGACCGAACACGCACGGCAACACGAAGCATCGCCGTCCCGGCTCCATCGGACCCGGCACGGATCCGTCGCGCGTCATCAAGGGCAAGAAGATGCCTGGCCATTATGGCCACGAGCGGCACACCGCGATCGGCCTCCGGGTCGAGAAGGTGGACGCCGAGCGGAACCTCATCTACATCCGCGGTGCGGTGGCCGGCCCGACGAACGGGATCGTCCTCGTCCGGAAGCAGGGCTGAGCTGACCATGGCTGACAACACGAACTTTGAAGCCGCTGCATACACGTCGAAGGGCACGGCACGCGAGAAGATCGCGCTGCCGGAGTCGCTGTTCGACGGCACCGTGAACATGCCGGTGATGCACCAGGCCGTGAAGACCTACCTGGCCAACCAGCGCCAGGGCAACGCCTCGACGAAGGTCCGCAAGTACGTCGTGGGTGGCAACCAGAAGCCGTGGAAGCAGAAGGGCACCGGGCGCGCGCGCCAGGGCTCGACGCGCGCCCCGCACTTCGTCGGCGGCGGCACGGTCTTCGGACCGCTGCCCAAGAGCTACGCGCAGTTCCTCCCGCGCCAGCAGCGCGCGCTCGCGAAGAAGAGCGCGTTCAATGCCCGGGCGCGTGAAGGCGCCATCATCGTCATCGACCGCTTCGAGAACGATGCGCCGAAGACGAAGAGCCTGCTCGCGCTGGTCGCGCGCATCGGCGTCGAGGACAAGAAGGTGCTGATCCTCACGGACGGCGTGAAGCCGAACCTGTTCATGTCGAGCCGCAACCTGCCGACGGTGCACGTGATGCCGTACGCGGACGCGTCGACCTACCACATCCTGTGGTCGGACGTCGTGCTCGTCGAGGGCAGCGCGATCGGCCAGTCGATGGACCCGGTGGCCGAGACGGCCGCGGAGCCCACGGTGAAGAAGACGAAGGCGCCGCAGGCCGAGGCTGCGCCGAAGAAGAGCGCGGCGAAGAAGGCAGCGCCCGCGTCCGCGAAGAAGTCGCCGGCCAAGTCCGCGGCGAAGAAGTCCACGACCAAGACGGCGGCGAAGAAGCCGGCGTCCAAGAAGTCGAAGGGGTAACCAGATGCCTACTCTCTATCGCACCATCGTCCGCCCGATCGTCACCGAGCAGAGCTCGGCGGCGTACCAGGAGCGCGGCGAGTACACGTTCGAGGTTCACACGGACGCCTCCAAGCCGCAGATTCGCGCGGCCATCGAGCAGCTGTTCGGGGTGAAGGTGACGGGTTGCTGGACGTCCAACCAGCGCGGCAAGGAAAAGCGCGTGGGAAAGACCGTCGGGCGCCGTCCCAACTGGAAAAAGGCCATCGTGACGCTGAAGGACGGCGACACGATCGACATCTTCGAGGGCTGAGCCGATGGGCATTCGCCAGTTCAAGCCCGTGACGAAGGGGACGCGCTTCCGGTCGGTCTCGGATTTTGCCGAGATCACGCGCACGACCCCCGAGAAGTCGCTGACGGAGCCGCTCACCAAGAGCGGCGGTCGCGACAACCACGGCCACATCTCCATGCGCCGCCTCGGCGGCGGTCACAAGCGGAAGTACCGCGTGATCGACTTCAAGCGCAACAAGGCCGGGATGCCGGCGGTGGTGCGCGAGATCGAGTATGACCCGAACCGCTCGGCGCGCATCGCCCTCGTGCAGTACGAGGATGGTGAGAAGCGCTACATCCTGCACCCGAAGGGGCTCAAGGTCGGCGACACGCTGATGTCGGGGCCGGGGTCGGACATCCGCCTGGGCAACGCGTTGCCGCTGTCGGAGATCCCGCTGGGTACGGACGTGCACAACATCGAGCTGAAGATCGCCAAGGGCGGGCAGATGTGCCGCTCGGCGGGGATGTCGGCGCAGGTCGTCGCGAAGGAAGGGGAGTACGTGACGCTGCGCATGCCGTCCACGGAAATGCGCCTGATCCACGGCCGCTGCATGGCGACGATCGGAGTCGTCGGCAACGAGGAGCACGAGCTCATCTCGTGGGGCAAGGCGGGCAAGTCGCGCTGGAAGGGCCGTCGTCCGAAGGTGCGTGGTGAAGTCATGAACCCGGTGGACCACCCGCACGGCGGCCGCACGCGCGGCGGCCGGAACGTGGTGAGCCCCTGGGGCAAGAAGGAAGGCGTCAAGACGCGCAACAAGAAGAAGCCGTCGGAGCGCCTCATCGTACGGGGCCGCAAGCGCGGCCGAGCCACGCAGTAACCGAGGAACGAGACGATGGCACGCAGCGTCAAGAAGGGCCCCTTCGTCCAGGAAGCCCTGTCGAAGAAGGTCGAAGCCCTCAATTCGAAGAGCGAGAAGCGCGTGATCAAGACCTGGTCGCGCGCCAGCACGGTGTTGCCCGAGTTCGTGGGGCATACGTTCGCCGTGCACAACGGGAACAAGTTCATCCCGGTCTACGTGACGGAGAACATGGTGGGGCACAAGCTCGGCGAGTTCTCGCCGACGCGGCTCTTCCGTGGTCACACGGCACAGAAGGCCTCGGACAAGAAGGCCGCTGCGCCGAAGGGAGGCAAGTAAGATGGCCGCCCACAAGCAGCGTGAGGCGCATGCGACGCAGCGCAGCACGCGGCAGTCGCCGTACAAGATGCGCCTCGTGATCGACGAGATCCGGGGCAAGAACGTGAACGAGGCGCTCGCCTACCTCGCGTTCTCGAAGAAGCACGCCGCGAAGCAGATCACCAAGGTGCTCCGCTCGGCGGTTGCGAACGCGGAGCAGGCGGCGCGGAACGCCAATGAGGCGATCGACGTCGACGCGCTCTTCGTGAAGCATGCCGTGATCAATGAAGGGCCGAAGCTCAAGCGGTTCATGCCGGCCGCGATGGGGCGGGCCACGCCAATTCAGAAGCGGACCAGCCACGTCGAGATCGTGGTCGCCGAGAGGGAAGGTCGCTAATGGGACAGAAAACGCATCCGATCGGCTTCCGCCTTGGGATTTCCAAGGATTGGCGGTCGCGCTATTACGCGGGCAAGGAGCTTCCGGCGCTGCTGCGCGAGGATGAGCTGCTGCGGAAGTACCTCAAGGCACGCCTGGGGCACGCCGCGATCGCGGACATCATCATCGAGCGCAAGCCGGGCAAGGTCGTCGTGACGCTCCACACGGGGCGTCCGGGCGTCGTCATCGGGAAGAAGGGCGCCGAAGTCGACAAGCTCCGCGACGAGCTCGCGCACCTCACGGGCAAGGAAGTGGGGATCAACGTCGAGGAGATCAAGCGCCCGGAGCTCGAGGCGCAGCTGGTCGCCGACAACGTGGCCTCGCAGCTGGCGCAGCGCATCTCGTTCCGTCGCGCCATGAAGCGCGCGGTGCAGAGTGCGATGCGCATGGGCGCGCAGGGCATCAAGGTCAAGTGTGGCGGCCGACTGGGTGGCGCGGAGATCGCGCGCACCGAGGGCTACCATGAGGGTCGTGTGCCCCTGCACACGCTCCGCGCGGACATCGACTACGCCACGAGCACGGCGAAGACCACCTTCGGCACCATCGGTGTGAAGGTCTGGATCTTCAAGGGCGAGAAGGTCGACGACCGTCGCGGGACCACGTACTCCTCCGGCCAGTAGGGAGGACCAGACCAATGCTGAGTCCGAAGCGCGTCAAGTTCCGCAAGATGTTCAAGGGCCGCACGAAGGGCCTGTCGCACCGTGGCAACGAGGTGTCGTTCGGCACCTTTGGGCTGCAGACGCTGGAGCCGGGGTGGATCACCTCGCGCCAGATCGAGGCGGCGCGAGTTGCCCTGACCCGTCACATCAAGCGTGGCGGCAAGGTGTGGATCCGCATCTTCCCCGACAAGCCGATCACGAAGAAGCCGGCCGAAACCCGCATGGGCAAGGGCAAGGGTTCTCCGGAGATGTGGGTGGCGGTGGTGCGGCCTGGTCGCATGATGTTCGAGTTGGAGGGTGTCACGAAGGAGATCGCCGAGAAGGCGATGGGCCTCGCGGCAGCCAAGATGCCGGTCAAGACGAAGTTCGTGATGCGTGAGGAGGCGCACACCGATGCGAGCTGATGAGATTCGCGAGATGTCGCCGACGGACGTGAGTGCACGCATTGCGCAGCTCGAGGAGGAGCGATTCCGCCTCCAGTTTCGCCGGGCGACCGAAGAGCTGGACGAACCGACGCGCCTGCGGCAGATCCGCCGGGACATCGCGCGGTTGAAGACGATCCTGCGTGAGCGGCAGTAGCCATGACTGACAATACGAAGACGCCGGCCGAGACGGAGCGCGGGGCACGCAAGACGCGCATCGGGCTCGTGGTGAGCGACAAGATGCAGAAGACGGTGGTGGTGGCGATCGAGCGTCGCGTGCCGCACCCGGTGTACGGCAAGATGATCACGCGCTCCAAGAACTTTAAGGCGCACGACGAGGAGAACTCGGCCAAGGTGGGCGATCGCGTGCGCATCATGGAGACCCGTCCGCTGTCGAAGGACAAGCGGTGGCGCGTCATCGAGATTCTCGACCGCGCGCGGTAAGGAGACACCATGATCCAGCAAGAATCGATGGTGAAGGTCGCGGACAACTCGGGGGCCAAGACGGCGCTCGTGATCCGCGTCCTCGGCGGGACCCGCCGGCGCTATGCCGGCCTTGGCGACATCGTCGTCGTGGCCGTCAAGAATGCGCTCCCGAATGGCACCGTGAAGAAGTCCGACGTCGCGAAGGCCGTGGTCGTCCGCACCGCGAAGGAGACCCGCCGCAAGGACGGGAGCTACATCCGGTTCGACGAGAACGCCGTCGTGATCATCAACGACGCAGGCGAGCCGCGGGCGACCCGAATCTTCGGGCCCGTCGCGCGCGAGCTGCGCGAGAAGAAGTACATGAAGATCGTCTCGCTGGCCCCGGAGGTCATCTAAATGCGCATCCTGAAGCATCGGAAGGCCGACCGGTCGCGAGCGGTGAACCGCAAGCGCCACGAGGAGAACGCGGAGCGCGAGGTGGTGCACGTGGCCAAGGGCGACCTGGTCCGCGTGGTCCGTGGCGATGACAAGGGCAAGGAGGGGAAGGTCGCGAAGGTCTTCCCCAAGAAGGGCCGCATCATCGTGGACGGGGTGAACATCGTGAAGAAGCATCGCAAGGCGCGGTCGGCGGAGGAGCAGGGAGGCATCATCGAGATGCCGGCCCCGATCCATGCGTCGAACGTGATGCTGATCGACCCGAAGTCGGGTGAGCCGACGCGCGTTCGCGCGCGGATCGACGCCGACGGCACCAAGGAACGCATCAGCACGAAGAGCGGGGAAGCCCTTCCCCGCGCTGCGCGCTAGGCTGGAGATAACGAGTCATGGCAACGACCAAGGAACCGAAGAAGAGCGGCGGCCGCGCCGACAAGAAGGAAAAGAAGGTTCGCGGCCCGCACGCGGGTGCCGCCCTGCCCGTGCCGGCCCCGCGCCTGCGCGAGTACTACATGGCGACCGTGCGCGCAAAGCTGGCGGAGCAGTTCAGCCTCGGCAACCCGCACGAGGTGCCGACGCTCGAGAAGATCGTGATCAACGTGGGCCTCGGCGAGGCGATCAAGCAGCCCAAGCTGCTGGATGGCATCGTGGAGGAGCTGGCGACGATCACCGGGCAGCAGCCGGTCCGCAAGAAGGCGAAGAAGTCGATCGCCAACTACGGGCTGCGCGAGGGCCAGGAGATCGGCGCGATGGTGACGCTGCGTGGCGCGCGCATGTGGGAGTTCATGGATCGGTTCGTGACGATCTCGATCCCCCGCGTCCGTGACTTCCGCGGGCTGGGCACGCGCTCGTTCGACGGGCGCGGGAACTACTCGCTCGGCGTGAAGGAGCAGATGATCTTTCCGGAGATCAACTACGACGACGTGGAGATGATCCACGGCATGGACGTCACGTTCGTGACGAGCACTGACCGCGACGATCTGGCATACGCGCTCCTGAAGGAGCTCGGCATGCCGTTCAAGACCGATGACCGCAAGGGCGGTCGCGCGGTTTGATTCAGACTTCTACCAAGAGACTGACCAATGGCTCGTAAGGCCATGATCGAGAAGAGCAAGCGGAAGCCGAAGTTCCAGGTCCGCGTACACAACCGCTGTGGCCGTTGCGGCCGCTCGCGGGCGTTCCTGCGCCGCTTTGGACTTTGCCGCATCTGCTTCCGCGAGCTCTCGCTCAACGGGATGATCCCGGGCGTCCGCAAGGCGTCCTGGTAATCGATTCACACTCATTCCTCCACGTCCCCGGTGACCCCGGGGATACGGGAGGAGCCAGGAATTATTCATGAGCATGACTGACCCGATCGCCGACATGCTGACGCGGATCCGCAATGCCTGCGGATCGAAGCACCGCCGCGTCGACATGCCGCTGTCGAAGATGAAGGCCGAACTCGCGCGCATCCTGAAGGAAGAGAACTTCATCCAGGATTACACGACGGTCGAGAACGAGGACGGGAAGATGCTGCTGCGCGTGCGCCTCAAGTACGCCGGCGGGCAGTCCGTCATCCGCCAGCTGCAGCGCGTGTCGTCGCCGGGCCTCCGCAAGTACGTGGGCGTGGGCGAGATCCCGCGCGTGCGCAACGGCCTCGGCGTCGCGATCCTGTCCACCTCGAAGGGCTTGATGTCCGACCGGACCGCGCGAAAGTCGCGCACCGGCGGCGAGCTCCTCGCCCTCGTCTGGTAAGGGAGGCGACCATGTCACGTATCGGCAAGCTTCCCATTACCGTCCCGAAGGGCGTCACGGTGACGCGAGATGGTTCGCGCATCACGGTGAAGGGCCCGCGTGGCGAGCTCTCGCGCTCGCTCCCCGCGGACATCACGATCACCGAGGAGAACGGCGTGCTGACGGTGGCGCGTCCCTCCGAGGAACAGCGCCACAAGGCGCTGCATGGCCTCACGCGCTCGCTCGTGAACAACATGGTCGAGGGCGTCACGAAGGGCTTCCAGAAGACGCTCGACATCGTGGGCGTGGGCTACAAGGCTGAGGCGCGCCCCTACGGGCTGCAGCTCGCCCTGGGCTTCTCGCACCCGATCGAATACAAGGCACCGAAGGGCATCAAGCTCACGGCGCCGGTACCCACGCAGATCCTCGTGGATGGCGCGGACAAGGAGATGGTCGGCCAGGTGGCCGCCGAGATCCGCAGCTTCCGTCCCCCCGAGCCGTACAAGGGCAAGGGCATCAAGTACGCCGGCGAGCAGGTCCGCCGTAAGGCCGGAAAGGCGGGAGGTAAGTAATGGCTGGCATGCGCATTCCCAAGACGCGGTCCGAGAAGCGGTTCCGCCGTCACCTTCGCGTCCGCAAGACGGTCACCGGCACGGGCGAGCGCCCGCGCCTGGTGGTGTTCCGCTCGCTCAAGCACATCAGCGCACAGCTGGTGGACGACACGACCGGCCATACCCTGATGACGGTGAGCTCGCACGGGCTCGACCTCGAGGGGAAGAAGTCGGAGAAGTCGCTGGAAGTCGGCAAGCGGATCGCGGCGAAGGCGAAGGACGCAGGGATCACCAGCGTGGTGTTCGACCGCGCGGGCTACAGATATCACGGCCGCGTGAAGGCAGTGGCCGACGGTGCCCGCGAGGGCGGACTGGAGTTCTAACATGGAAGACAATCGCAATTCCGGCGGTGCCGGTGGCGCTCGTGGTGGCAGCGGTGGCGGCGGCCCGCGTGGCGGTGGTAGCG
>JAQBPX010000029.1 GCA_028287305.1 Gemmatimonadota bacterium | reverse complement strand
CACCGCTTCCAGCTGTCCACGCACTGTGCGCGCGTGAGCCGCGTGCGACGTTTCGCCATTGGTCTTCCTCCGGAGGATGCACAGATGTAACTGTTGCATTCACCGGTTGACGCCACCATCTGCCGTTGGCCGTTTCTCGCCGTTAGAGGGGCCGGAAGGCCAGAAGGCCTGAAGGCGTGAGCAGAGACAAGGAAGGCGGGCGCCTGCAGGCGCCCGCCGTTGTCATGGGTTCGTGGTTCACATGTTCGAAGGCGCGGCAATGCACGGCGATACCGAAGGCCGGGTTGACTGATGCCTGATGCCAGAAGCTCGAACACCGACTAGGGAAGCGCTCCGCGCTTCGTCATGCGTTGGCAGTCGACATGTTCACGTATTACGAAGCGGCGGTCGCGGGCCGCCGCAACCGCGTCAGTGCTCGAGCTTCTGGCTTCAGCCTTCCGGCAAGCCAAAACCCGGTATCGGCCAGTCGACTGCGGCCCCCTCAACGCCGAACTCAAGACCAATGACAAAGGCGGGCGCCCGTAGGCGCCCGCCTTCCCCGTCACTGCTCGCGCCTTCCGGCCTTCAGGCCTTCAGGCCTGCTGTTCAAATCGCCGCCGCAGTCTCCATCTCCTCCATCAACTGCGGCGGAGTGTCCACTCCCAGCCCCTCGCCTACGAGCGCAATCGCGAACGCCTCCTCCAGCGTGGCCACGCAGTGGAAGGTGAGCGCGTTGCGCACCTCCTCCGGGATGTCCTCCATGTCCGCCTCGTTGTCCTTCGGCAGGATGATGGTCGTGATCCCCGCGCGGTGCGCGCCGAGCACCTTCTCCTTCACCCCGCCGATCGGCAGCACCCGGCCGCGCAGCGTCGCCTCGCCCGTCATCGCCACGTCCTTCCGCACCGGGCGCCCGCTCATCGCGCTCACCAGCGCCGTGGAAATCGCCACGCCCGCGCTCGGCCCATCCTTCGGGATCGCTCCCGCCGGCACGTGCACGTGCACCTCGATCGAGCCCAGGCGATCCGTGGGGATCTGCAGCGCCTCGGCATGCGTGGCCGCAAAGGTCAGCGCGGCGCGCGCGGATTCCTTCATCACGTCACCCAGCTGGCCGGTGAGGATGAGCGACACGTTGCCCCATCCGCTCACCTGCGTGGCCTCGCCGTTGTCGCCCGAGCGCTGCGCCGCGTACAGCCGGCGGATGGACGCCTCCACGAACATGATGTCGCCGCCCATCGGCGTGTAGTACATGCCGGTGGCCACGCCGATCTCGTTCGCCTCGTTCGCGCGCTCCGGGTGCACGCGCGGACGGCCGAGCAGGTCGCGCACGTCGTCCTTCGTCACGCTCAGGTCGTCCTGCTGCCCGGTGGCGAGCTTGCGCGCCACCTTGCGCGCCACGGCGCCGATCTGTCGCTCGAGCTGGCGCACGCCGCTCTCGCGCGTGTACTCGCTCACGATGCTCATCACCGCCTCGTCGGTGAACGACACGTGCTTCGACTTGAGCCCCGACTCCTCGATCTGCCGCGGGATCAGGTACTTCTTCGCGATCTCCGCCTTCTCACGCTCGGTGTAGCCCGCGAAGTCCACGACCTCCATGCGGTCGAGCAGCGGCCCCGGGATGTTCTGGATGAAGTTCGCCGTGCAGACGAAGAGCACCTCGCTCAAGTCGAACGGGATCCCCAGGTAGTGATCGGTGAAGGTGTCGTTCTGCGCGGGGTCGAGCACCTCGAGCAGCGCGCTCCCGGGATCGCCCTGGAAGCCGGAGCCCAGCTTGTCGATCTCGTCGAGCAGGAACACCGGGTTCTTGGTGCCGCCCTGCTTCATCCCCTGGATGATCCGCCCAGGCATCGCGCCCACGTAGGTGCGACGGTGCCCGCGAATGTCCGCCTCGTCGCGCACGCCGCCCAGTGCGGCGCGCACGTACTTGCGGCCGAGCGAGCGGGCGATCGACTTGGCGATGGACGTCTTGCCGACGCCCGGCGGCCCGATGAAGAGCAGGATCGGTCCCTTGGCCATGGCGCGCGCCTTCGCCTCCTTGGCGTCGGTCACCGGTCGCTCGTCGTCGCCATTGGCACGGAGCGCCGGCGTCGCGTCGTCGCGCGAGCCCTTGAAGCTCGCGATGGACATCTCGCCCGTCTTCGACAGCTCCTCCGTCATCTCCTGCGCGCGCAGCTGGCGCACCGCCAGGAACTCGAGCACGCGATCCTTGACGTCGGGCAGCCCGTAGTGGTCCTCGTCGAGCACCTGCTCGGCGTGCGCCAGGTCGAGGTTGTCGTCGGAGCGCTCGTTCCAGGGCAGCTCGGCGATCCACTCCAGGTAGGTGCGGATGACCTGCGCCTCCATGGACTCGCGGCCGGAGCGCTCGAGGCGGCCCAGCTCCCGCTCGACCTCCTGCCGCGCCTCCCTGGTGAGCTCCAGCTTGTTCAGCTTCTCGCGGAGCTCGGTGATCTCGCGGCTCTGGTCGTCGTCGCCCAGCTCCTTCTGGATCGCCTTCATCTGCTCGCGCAGGTACATCTCGCGCTGTCGCTCGCCCAGCTCCTCCTGGACCTGCGACTTGATGTCCTCCTGGGCCTCGATCAGGCCGATCTGCCGCTGGACGTGCACCAGCACGCGCTTGAGGCGCTCCTCGACGCTCAGCGTCTCGAGCAGCCCCTGCTTCTCGGCGGTGTTCAGCTCGATGTAGCCGGCCACGAGGTCGGCGAAGCGCCCCGGATCGGTGACGGCGTCGAGCACCTGGTGCACGACCTCCTCGGGCAGCCCGCGACGCTCGCCCAGCTCGGCGGCGCGCTCGCGGATTTCCTTGTGGAGGGCGATGAAGCCCGAGTCGGCTTCGTCCACCGGCTTCATCTCCTCCACGGGCATCACGACGGCGCTGAGGTAGCCGTCGGAGGAGGAGTACTGGAGGGCGGTGGCGCGCTGCTCACCCTGGAGCAGCAGCTGGACGCCGCCCAGCCCGCGCTGGATCTGGCCGATGCGGGCGATGACGCCCATCGAGTAGAGAATGTCGGGCGAGGGCTCGTCCGTGTTGTCGCGCTGGGCGACGGCGAAGACGAGGCGTTCCCCTCGCAGCGCAGCCTCGATTGCGCGCAGGGTTCCCGGACGCCCCGCAGCAATGGGGGCGGTGAGGCCGGGAAAGATGACCGTCCCGCGGAGGGGCAGGACGGGAAGTGTCTGGCGCTGAGGCATGAAGTGGCCGTGTTCTGGATTGCGGAGTCAACGACTCGATCGTGGTTCCCGGTGCGTCGCACACTCCATTCCAGCCTCGGCCCCACGTGCGTAACTCAAGCCCCTGAATGAGTTAGGACAAATGGGATCGCGTGCGCCCCGGACGAGGGAATCTCGCTGGCTGGGACATACGACAGTCTGGCAGGGATTGCAACTCAAACAGGCATGTCCCACGTAGTGTCCCTGCCGAGGTGGCGAAATCCTTTCCAGAAGGTAGCGGCAGTGGTAAAATGACCGTCTCCGTTCTCATTCCCCTCCATAGAGTTACGCGCGTGCCCGATCAGGCGTTTCCGTCGAGCGATTCCGAGCTGCGCCTGCATGTCGAGCGCGCGCTCGGCGTGCACTACGAGCTCGACAGCGAGATCGGCCGCGGGGGGATGGGCATCGTGTACCGGGCCCGCGACCGGCGCCTCAAGCGCAACGTCGCCATCAAGCTCCTTCCCCCGGAGCTGGCCTTCCGGAGCGAGATCAAGACGCGCTTCCTCAGGGAAGCGGAGACCGCCGCGCAGCTGAGCCATCCCAACATCGTCCCGATCTATTCGGTGGACGAGTCGGGTGGGCTCGTGTACTTCGTGATGGCGTACATCAGCGGCGACAACCTCGCCAAGCGGCTGCACGATCGCGGCGTGCTCGAGGTGGAGGAGACGCGGCGGATCCTGCGCGACGTCACCAGCGCGCTGGCCTACGCGCACGAGCGCGGCGTGGTGCATCGCGACATCAAGCCGGACAACATCCTGCTGGACGAGGAGACCAAGCGGCCCATGGTCACCGACTTCGGCATCGCGCGCGCGATCAGCGAGGGTGACAACCGGCTCACGGCCACGGGGATGGCGATCGGCACGCCCGCGTTCATGTCGCCCGAGCAGGCGGCAGGGGAGCGCGAGGTGGACGGCCGCAGCGACATCTACTCGCTCGGCGTGGTCGCGTACCAGATGCTCACGGGCGAGACGCCGTTCATCGCGTCGAGCACGCCGGCGATGCTCGTGAAGCACCTCTCCGAGCGCCCCACCCCAGTGGACCAGCGCCGCAGCGACCTGCCGCCGTACATGGCGCGCGCCGTGATGATGTGCCTGGAGAAGGACCCGATCAACCGCTTTCCCGACGCGAATGCGCTCGTCGCCGCGCTCGACAGCGGCGTCGTGCCCGACTTCGCGCCCATTCCGCCGCGGGGGCAGCAGTCGTCCGCCGTGGCGCCGGCGAACAGCTACAACTACGCACCCTCGCGCGCCGAGCCGCGCTCGCTGGGCGGCGCGTACGAGGACGAGGACTTCGGCAAGCCGCCCACCGTCGAGGAGCTGCAGCGCTGGGAAGTGCCGATGGTGCGGCAGTTCCGGAAGAAGGTGGCGCCCTACCTCTTCGTGAACGGCGTCATCGTCATCGCCTCCGTGGTCGGCAGCTCCGACTTCGTGGGCGTGACGGTGATCTGGAGCATCTACATGGCGTTCAAGTACGCCAAGCTCTGGAGCGAGGGCTATGACTGGCGCGACGTCTTCCGCCAGCCGCGCGAGCGCGAGCTCATCGACGTGTTCGACGAGGGCGTGGACTACATGCGCGCGCTGTTCAACCGCGACCGCCGCAAGGCGCTGCGCGAGCGCAATCGCGCGCGGCTGCTCGCGCGCGGCCGCCAGCCGCAGGCACTGGGTGGCGGCCCGCTGCACGGCGAGGTGTTGATGCAGGCCGCCGGCCCGTACGCGGACAAGGTGCGCCAGGCGCAGGGTGATCGCGACGAGATCGTGCGGCTGATCGACTCCATGCCCCCGCGCGACCGCGAGCGCGTCTCCGAGGTGATCCGCTCGGCGAGCGCGCTGTACGACCGCGTGCGCTCGCTCGCGCTGTCACTCTCGGACCTGGACAATCACCAGGACGCCGGCGGTGCGGAGCTGATCGAGACGGAGATCACGCGCCTGGAGGGCGAGGCGAATCCCCTCGAGCGTGGCAGCGAGGATCGCGTGCGCCGCCTGGCGTTCCTCAAGCGGCAGCGCCGAGCGGTGATGGAGGTCCGCACGCGCCGCGAGAACAGCGCCGCACGGCTGGAGACCTGCCTGCTCGCCTTGCGCAACATGAAGGTGGACGTGCTGCGGCTGCGCGCCGGCGCGCAGAGCTACCAGCACGTGACGAGCATCGCCATGCAGGCGCTCGACCTGGCCGACAACGTGGACAGCGCGCTCTTCGTCGCCGATGAAGTGGGGCGCGTGGGCGGTGGCCGCGCGCGCGCGTCGGCCGCGGCGAGGCCTGGGTGACGGACCACCTCCTCGACCGAGTCACCGCCGCGGTCGGCGATCGCTACCTGATCGAGGGAGAGCTGGGCCGGGGAGGGATGGCCGTGGTGTATCGCGCCACGGACCTTCGCCTGCACCGCTCGGTGGCGATCAAGGTGCTGCCGCCGGAGCTCGCGTTCAACTCCGACGTCAAGACGCGCTTCCTTCGCGAGGCGCAGATGGCCGCCGGCCTGCAGCACCCCAACGTGGTCCCGATCTTCTCGGTGGACGAGCAGGAGGGGATCGTCTTCTTCGTGATGGCGCTCGTGGAGGGCGAGAGCCTGGCCGCGCGCCTCACCCGCGACCCGCGCCGCCCCATCGACGAGGTGCGCCGCATCATCGCCGACGTGGCCGACGCGCTGTCGTACGCGCACGAGCGCGGCGTGGTGCATCGCGACATCAAGCCCGACAACATCCTCATCGACCAGAAGAGCGGCCGCGTGATGGTGACGGACTTCGGCATCGCGCGCGCCGCCGCCGGCGATTCCCGCCTCACGGTCACCGGCGTCGCCGTGGGCACGCCCACGTACATGTCGCCCGAGCAGGCCCTCGGCGAGCGCGACATCGACGGGCGCAGCGACGTCTACTCGCTGGGCGTGGTGGGATACCAGATGCTCGCCGGCGAGCCGCCATTCAAGGCGTCCAACACGCCGGCCATGCTCGTGAAGCACGTGTCCGAGACACCCCGCCCATTGTCCGGATTGCGGAACGATGCGCCGCCCGGGCTGGTGGGCGCGATCGCGAAGAGCATGGCGAAGAAGCCGGAGGATCGCTGGGAATCGGCCGCCGTGTTTCGCGATGCAGTGCTCGGGAAGATCGACGCGAGCACCGCGAGCGCCCCCGCGCCCCTGCCGCGCGCGAACTGGATGCAGTCGCAGCCCATGGCCCCCATGGCCCCGCTGCCGCTCTCGCAGTCCCTGTCGGAGCTCGTGGGTCGCCCGTTGATGGACATGCCGATGATGCCGCCCATGCCGGCGTTCCCCATCGGGGCGGACCGCAACAGCGATTCACGGCAGCGCTGGCGCGAGGCGCAGCGCGCGTGGCGGGACCAGGTGCGCGAGCAGCGCGCCGAGCGGAAGATCGACCGCAGCATCGAGCGCTACGAGCGGAAGTACGAGATGCAGGAGAAGCCCGAGAAGCCGCTCTCGAAGCAGATTGCCGCCTTCCAGGGCCACCTCTGGAGCAACCTTCCCGTGATGGTCGGGCTCTGGGTGATCAACCTGAGCACCTCACACTTCCCCTGGGCGATCTTTCCCACCGTGGGCATGGGGATGGGGCTGCTCGGCCACTTCGGACGGCTGCGCTCGAAGGGCGTCAGCACCGCGCAGATCTTCCGGTGGGGGCATCCCACGCTCGACCCAAACGGGCGGGTGCTCGGTCCCACGGCGCCCCCGGTGGAGCAGGTGGCGCTCGCGTCGTCGTCGGTGCTGGCGGGTCCGCATGGGGCCACGGTGCGGCGCGCGATGGAGAATCGCGCGACGATCGAGGAGGTGCTCCGGAGCCTCACGAAGGACGAGCGCGCGCGAATCCCTGAAGTTCCCGTGATCGTGAAGCGACTGGCCGAAACGGTCGCGGCGATCGCGACCACGCTGCACCAGCTCGACACCGACGTGGCTGGGAGCAACGTCGACACGCTGGTCTCGCGCGCCGCCGCGCTCAAGCTGGAGCCGCAGACGCAGGAGATCGAGCGGCGCATCCAGCTGCTCGAGCGCCAGGTCGCGTCACTCGCCGACCTGCAGCAGCGAACGAGGACGCTGCGCGCGCAGCTCGAGAGCTCGTCGATCGCGCTCGAGAACCTCAAGCTCGACATGCTCAAGCTTCGCTCCGTGGGCATCGATGCAGCCTACGGGGACGTGAACAGCGCCACGCAGGAGGCGCGCGCCGTCTCGCGGGACATCGGCTATGTGCTCGATGCCGCCGCCGAGGTTCGAAAGCTGTAGCTTTCGGGATGCGATCCACGCGTCCGCTGGTCCTCCTGTTCTCCCTGCTCGCCTGTGCCGGCCGCGAGAGCGCCTCGCAGAAGGAGAGCGCCCCCGTGTCGAGCGGGCGTCCCGACACCGTGGCGGCCACGGTGGACACCACGCCCCCGCCCCCGCCGCGCATGACGCGCCCCGCCGTGATGCGCGGCCTCTACGTGAACCGCTGGGCCGCGCTCGGCGATCGCATGTGGCAGCTGGTCGACGTCGCGAAGCGCACCGAGGTCAACGCGCTCGTGATCGACGTGAAGGACGATCGCGGCCTGGTGCTGTATCACTCGCAGGTGCCGCTCGCGAAGGAGATCTTCGCCGACACCACCATGCCGATGTCCGACCGGCGACTGCGCGCAATCCTCGACACGATGCGGAGCTACGGCATCTTTCCCATCGCGCGCATCGTGGTGGCCAAGGACCCGCTGCTGGCTGATGCGAAGCGCGAGTGGGCCATTCGCCGCAAGTCCGACGGGCAGGCGTGGATCGACAAGAACGGCAAGCCGTGGCTCGACCCGCACCACCGCGAGGTATGGGCGTACGCCGCCGACCTGGCGGACGAGGCGATACGCCATGGCTTCGGCGAGGTGCAATTCGACTACGTGCGCTTCCCCGACGAGCAGCGCCTCGTGCGCGAGGCGACCTTTGCACTGGCGAATGGGCGCGTGCGCGCGCAGGTGATCCACGAACAGCTCGGCTACATGCACGACCGCCTGAAGGCGCAGCACGTGCCGATGTCGATCGACGTGTTCGGGCTCACCACCACCGACAGCACCGACATGGGCATCGGGCAGCAGTGGGAGATGTTCGTGAGCCAGGCGGACTTCGTGCAGCCGATGACGTATCCCAGCCACTACGCCCCCGGCACGTATCACCTGGGCAATCCGAATGCGCACCCGTACGAGACGCTCGACCACGCGCTCAAGGATGCGAAGAAGCGCAGCGCGGGGATCGCGACCGCCGCGCCGGTGGTGCCGTGGTACCAGGACTTCACCCTGGGCGCGCCGCACTATGGCGCCGAGCAGCTGCGCGCGCAGATGAAGGCCGGCTACGACAACGGCATCATGAGCTGGCTGCTGTGGAACCCGGGATCGAGGTACACCGTCGAGGCGCTGAGGCCGGATACGGGACGGTGACCGGCTGCAGCCTGAGCGCAGCAGCAGCCATCCTGAGCGTAGCGAGGGATCAGCCGTTGTAGTTGGCCGCCGCCACGGCAACAGCAGGCCCGTAGGCCCGTGGGCCCGTAGGCTCAAGCAGCGACAAGGAAGCGCTGCGCGCTTCGTCATTGGTTGTGCGTGAACATGTTCACGCATGACGAAGCGGCGGCCACAGGCCGCCGCGTACGATGTCCTTGCTCGAGCTTCTGACTTCAGTCTTCAGGCAACCGAAACTCCGTATCGGCCGGTCGACTGCGGCCTCCCTGAACATCGAACACAAAACCAATGACAAAGGCGGGCGCCCGCAGGCGCCCACCTTCCTCGTCAGCGTTCGAGCCTACTGGCCAACAGGCCTACGGGCCTGCAGTTCGTGCGACGGCCACTACCGCCCCAGCAACTCCCCGATTGCATCCGCCACCTTCGCCGGCGCTTCCTCCGGCGTGAAGTGTCGCAGGCCCGGCAGCATGGTGAGCGACGATCCCGGGATCGCGGCGTGCAGCCGCGTGGCGAGCGACACGGGGAGGAATGGGTCGTCCTGCCCCCACACGATCGACACGGGGATCGCGAGCGCGCCGAGTCGGGGCACGAGCGCCATCGTCTCGCGCGCGTCGAGCGACGCGAGGTGGCAGAGGAAGGCGTCACGTCCCTCCGGGCCGGTGAAGGGGCGCACGAACTTCTCGATGCTGTGCGCGCCGCGCTCCTGGTCCACGTAGCCACGAAGCAGGTCGCCGCGCACCACCGAGAGCACCCACGGCGCCGGCAGGTGCCGCGTGAGCGGCGCCGCGGCGCGCGCGAGGCGCACGTCGCGCGTGGGCCAGCCGTCGAATGCCACGGAGTTGATGAGCGAGAGCCGCGACACGCGCTGCGGATAGTGCACCGCCATGCACTGTGCCACGCCACCGCCTGCGTCGTGCCCCACCACTGCGGCGAAGTTGATGCCCAGGGAATCGAGCAGCGCCACCACGCGATCCGCATGTGCGCGCAGGGTCAGCGCATCGCCGCGCCCCGGACGGTCGCTGCGGCCGTAGCCCAGCAGGTCCACGACCACCACCCGATGGCCGGTGGGGAGCAGGGGAACCACCTCGGTCCAGATGTGGCCCGATGTCGGGAAGCCGTGCAGGAGCACGATCGGCTCACCCACGCCGCGCGTGCCGGCGGCGTAGTAGTAGAGGCGCACGCCGCCGATGTCGACGAACTCACCCCGCATGCGGTCCCGGCGCTCTCGCGCAAGCATCTGTCGTCACGCGCGTAAGATGCCGGGGTGAAAGTACGGGCGCCAGAAGTGCACTGATGCAGAGAGGCAGTGATGCAGTGAGGCAGGAAAAGCAGGACGGCACACCGGACTGGGTCCGGTGTGCCGTCCTGCATCAACGCATCACTGCATCACTGCACCACTAGTTCACTGCAGTTCAGGCAACCGGCGGACGCTGTCCACCCTGGCCACCACCAGCGGCGCGACGCGCTTCCATGTCGGCGGCGTTCTTGTCGAACACGACCTTCTGCTCCGCGGTCAGCACGCCCTTGAGCTCATCCGTCTGGTTCTTCCGGATCGCCTGCATCTTGGTCATGATCTCGGCGCGATCGCCACCGTTCTGCATCTCGGTGCGAAGGGCCATCTGCTGCGGCTGGTACTTGGCCACGATCGAGTCGGCCTTCGCCTGCTGCGCGGGGCTCAGCGTGATGCCGGCCATGATCGCCGTCATCATGTTGCCGCCACGACCCTGTCCACCACCCTGACCACCACCCTGCTGGGCGGGGGCGGGAGCGGCCGGAGCCTGTGCGAAAGCGGGCGCGGCAGCAGCGGCGGTGCAGATCGCGGCGCCGACAAGTGCGAAACGAATGGAACGCATGCGGGAATCTCCTGAAATTGATGAAGTAGCGCCACGGATGCACCCAGGACGCACTGGGGCGGAACGACAGCCGTTCCGCGAAGTACAAGTATTTGACTTATAAGGCGTTAGGTGCCCGCCTCTAGCGCAATGCGCGAAAATAGCTATGCTTACGCGCCCAATCGCACGGGCGCAATTCTTCATCGTGCGACGCTGTGGACGCACCCCTGAGCCGCCGAGAGTGCCGACGTGACGTTGCCGCCCACGCCGATTTCGCCCGACCCGCTGATGCCGCCGGCCCCGCCGGTTGCACCTGCTCCGCCCGTACCCCTGCCCGCCGTGAAGTTTCCCCTCGGCTGGCTGCTGGAGCACGCGTCGGCGCCCATTCAATACCGTGCTATCGTAGACGTCGTTCGACCCCCGGACGTTACATCCGCGGTGTCGTTCCTACCGTATACGCACAAGCCCGCGCTTTTGTTAAGCGCGCTACAGCACTTCGACGGGTCGTGGAACCACTCCATGATGGGAATCCCCGGCGCCCGGGCGGAGAAATTCGAGGGCATCGGTACGATACCGGCCGTGCGACGGTTGCTCGAATACGGGTGGGACAAGGACGCCCCTCCAATACACCACGCACGCCGGGTCTTGTTCCGTCTCCTCGCCGAAGACGACGATCCGGAGTACCTCTACGAGCTCGGCGGAAAGGGCATCGTGGGCGACGAGGACATGATGCGCCGGGGTCGCGCCATCCTGCGCGAAGCGGCCGCGGCCACGCTGGCGCAGGCGGGCTACGAAGGCGACCCGCGCCTGCGCGGCTGCGCGCGACGCGTGCTCGACCGCGTGAACGACTACCTCAAGTCGCCGCTCTCGCAGAAGCCGTGGATGCGCATCGGCAACCAGCACGTGCTCTCGCCGGATGCCGCGCCACCGTCCATCTACGCGCTGACGATGTTCGCCCACATGCCGCTCTTCCGGAGCGAGCACTACGAGGCCATGGACCGGCTCTACACGCACCTCACGCAGGCCCTGCCGCGACAGGAGCTGGTGCAGCTCTGCGGCAAGAAGATCGTCGCGCAGCCGCACCTGGTGCTCGGCGACTTCCTGCCGCACCGCAATGCGGTCGACGCTGACGTGCCGCTCGCGCTCGCCTGGCTGGAGCTGATGGCGCGCCTCAACTACCTCAAGCGCAACGAGGGCTGGGCGAAGCTGTTCGAGCGATTCCTCGACGATCGCGATCGCGACGGCGTGTGGCATCCCCACAAGGGATCGGCCACCGCGCGCAGCAGCAACCCGTACGTGTGGCCGATCTACCCACTCGAGATCCAGCAGGCCGGTGATGAGCGCTGGACGGACGTGACCTTCCGCCTCGGCCTGATCGCCCGACTCTCGGGTCGCACGATAGACGTCACCTGAGCAGTCGGCTCCCTCCCGAGCGCATGTATCCCGCCGGCCGGGATGACGTGCGCGTCCGCTGGCTCACGCTCCCCAACCGGCTGCGCATTCGCGTGGCCGAGTGCGGGCCGGCGGAGGGTCGCGTCGTGCTGCTGCTGCACGGCTGGGGCGGGTGCATCTACATGCACCGGTTCATGATGCCGGCGCTCGCCAAGGCCGGCTACCGCGCGGTGGCCATCGACCTGCCGGGGCACGGCCTGAGCGACAAGCCGCGCGCGGCGAGCTCCTATCGCTGCGAGGCCATGGTCGCGACGCTCGAGCTGGTCCTGGATGCGCTCGCGCTGTCGAGCATCACCATCGTGGGCCAGTCGCTGAGCGGGCGCCTGGCGCTGGAGCTGGCCACGCGCGGCAGCGGTCGCGTGAGGGCGCTCGCGCTGATCGGGCCGGTGGGACTCGGCTTCGTGCGGAAGGTCCGGCTCGCCCGGTTCGCCACGCCCCGGTTCACCATTCCATTCGCCCAGTACTTCGTGACGCGCGGCCTGGTCAAGCGACTGCTGGTGGAGGCGTACAGCAGCGTGGACCGGGTGCAGGACGAGGAAGTGGAGGAGTACTGGGCACCCTCGCAGTTCCGGGGCTATGCGCGGGCGATGCGTGCCCTCCTGCACGAGTTCGACTGGAAGGTGCTGGGTCCCGACCGCCTCGCGGCGATCGCCGTGCCGACCGTGGTGATCATCGGCGGGGCGGATCGGCTGGTGAGCAAGGTGCAGTCGCGCAGCTCGATGCTGCCGCACGCACAGGTGGTGGTGATCGCCGAGGGCGGGCACAACGTGAACGAGACCCATCCCGACGCAACGCACACCGCGCTGCTGGCGCTGCTCGCTCGAACCTCCTAGCCTTCGAGGATGAAGAAAGCAGTCAACGCCGTAGAGGATGCGCCGCAGGAAGCCGAGGTCGAGGCACCGCCCGCCGAACTGGTCACCGAGCGCGCGAGCACCGAGGGCAGCGAGACCATCCGCTGGGTAGACCTGCCCCTCTCCCCCGAGATCCAGCGCGCGATCGCCGAGGCGGGATACGTCTCGCCCACGCCCATCCAGCAGCAGGCGATCCCGCTGGTGCTGCGCGGGCGCGACGTGATGGGACTCGCGCAGACCGGCACCGGCAAGACGGCCGCGTTCACGCTGCCCCTCGTGCAGCGGCTGATCGGCGGCCCGCGCCGGACGCGCGCGCTCATCCTCACGCCCACGCGCGAGCTGTGCGTGCAGGTGGAGGAGAGCGTCACCAAGTACGCGCGCCATTCGCCGCTGGACGTCGTGAGCGTGTATGGCGGGGTGCCCATCGAGCCGCAGACGCAGGCACTGCGCGCCGGCGTGGACGTGATCGTCGCGACCCCGGGGCGGTTGATCGACCACCTCGAGCGGCAGAACGTGATCTTCGACGACCTCGAGATCCTGGTGCTGGACGAGGCGGACCGCATGCTGGACATGGGCTTCGCGCCGCAGATCAGCGCGATCGTGAAGGAGATTCCCGCCTTCCGGCAGACGATGCTCTTCAGTGCGACCATGCCCCCGGAAGTGGAGGCGCTCGCGCGGAAGTACCTCCGCAAGCCGCTGCTGGTGCAGGTCGGCCGCCGCTCCAGCGCCGCCAGCACCGTGACGCACGCGGTGTATCCGGTGGCGCACAACCGGAAGAGCGCGCTCCTCGCCGAGCTGCTCAATCGCGAGGAGCACGAGTCGGCGCTGGTGTTCACGCGCACGAAGTCGGGGGCCGACCGCGTGGTGCGGCAGCTGGAGCTGGCCGGCATTCCCGCGACGGCCATGCACGCGGACAAGACGCAGCCGCAACGCACGAAGGCCATCGAGGACTTCAAGTCCGGCGTGATCAAGGTGCTGGTCGCCACGGACATCGCGCAGCGCGGCCTCGACATCCAGAACATCACGCACGTGGTGAACTACGACGTGCCGCAGCAGCCGGAAGACTACGTGCACCGCATCGGGCGCACGGGCCGCGCGGCGAAGGAGGGGGACGCCTACACGTTCATGGCGCCGGACGAGATCGCAATGGTGCGCACGATCGAGCGCGTGCTGGGGGCGCCGATCCCGCGCGTGTCGGTGGAGGGCTACGACTTCGGGACGGCGGGAGCGGATCGAGAGAGCCGCGCCGAGGGCGCCGCAGCCGCTGCCCCGGCGGGGAAGACGGTCATCACGAAGAAGCGGCGGTCGATCCGGGGGTAGGGCCTGGTGCGCAACCGGCCGCACGAAAAAATTGGCCGCGGTGCAACACGGCATGACGCTGAAGTGCCTGGCGTTGCAGTTCCCAAAGCAAGCAGGACTCCGAGCTGAGGCGGAGTCCTGTCTGTTCTTGATGGCGTCCCGAGGTGCGGTTCAGCGTGGGCCGAAGGCCCACCGCGTTGCACCGCGGCTCATTTTTTCGTTGGGCTCGTTGCGCGAACGACCCTATGGATTCACCACCAGCATCCCGACCTCGCCATTGAACCCGTCCTTGCGGGTGGGCATGCCGGGGGGCGGGAGCCAGGGGCCGTCGTCGAGCCGGACGTTGATCTGGTGCACGCCCAGGTTCATGGGGACCGTGATCTCCCAGAGGTCGCGGCCGCGGCGCGTCATGACCAGCGCCGACCAGTCGGTGAAGTCGCCCATCAGCTCCACGCGCTCCACGCCGCCGACTCGCAGCGTGATGCGGACGTCGCCCGACTTGAGCGCGTGCGCGTCGAAGGAGCGCACGCTGGCGGTGATGGGCTCGACCGGCACCGTTCCCTTGGGGATCGGCCAGTAGGCGAGCATCATCCCGAGGCTGAAGTAGTTCCGGGCGGGAAGCCCGCGCGCCGGGTTGGAGGGCTGGCGCCCGCCACCCGCGATGGCCGCCACGCGATCGTTCAGCCAGGCGGTCGCCGTGCCGGCGGCCCAGTGACGCGAGCTCACGCCGACGTCGAAGGCGCTGCCGAAGCGCATGCCGCTCTGGGCGGTGATCTCGAGGAACTTCACCGCGTAGTGCACCGATGCCTCGAGGTCGCTGAACTGCGACTGGCGGTGGCAATCGGTGCGGGGCGCCTCTCGCGAGAAGGACGCGATCCGGGCGAGGTTCGCCGGGGCGATGGCCGTGGACGCCCCGCAGAATTGCGCCGACTCGGCCGTGTCCGTGGACTGCGCGACCTTGGTGAAGTAGAAGTTGGTGAAGTTGCCGCTCACCGTGGCGCCATAGAGCGTGGTCCAGGCGCCGCCGCCGCGCACGTCCACCGAGCTGGCCACGGCGACCCGCCAGGGGCGCGCCAGGCCCCCGCCGATCCAGATGCCGCCCTTCTCCTTGAGGAGGAGGTGGATGCGCGTCTGGAGGTCCACCTGGTCGTTCTGCAGCTCGCGATCGTAGAAGGCGCGGCTCGCATTGCCCAGCAGCTCCGCGCGCACGCCGTAGATGGTCGGGCTCACGAGCGTGCCGTGCAGGGCGCCATCGGCGAGCTGCCACTGCTGGTCGGCGTACCACATCGCGCCGCGCGCCGAGACGGAGCCGTACTCGCCGGAGTAGCTGAGCCCCGGCGTGACCGTGAAGACGCTGGCCGGCACCACCGCATCGCGCGTCGTGAGCGACGCGCCCGCCTCCACCTGGGAGGCGACCTGCGCCAGCGCCGCGCCCCGGGGGGCGAGCAGCGACAGCGCTAGCGAGAGTGCGGCGTACGGCTTCCGCAGGGGCATTCGATCACGGGCTCGTCGTTTCAGGCTGCGGCGGATTGCCCGGCGCACGACCTGCCGGCGGGGCGCGCAGGGGGTATTCCCGTGCGCGCTGCATGAGGGCCATGGCCGGCGGGGCACCTGAAACAATGTCTCGTTCCACGCCGCGCCACAAGCCCAGGAAGTCACCATCAGCCGCGCCGCCCTGCCACAGCTGCATGATGGTATTGGACGCAGTATCGCGCGGAACGCCACGAGTGATGAGGTCGGCAAGCACCACCAGGGGCACCGTGACCGACTTGGCGTGTGCCGAGCGGAAGCGTGCGAGCATGGTGGCGGGCACGCCGGCCTGGAGTGCGCCGGCCGCCGCGCTCAGCTCGTCCTTCGAGGCGTTCGCGCCAAGGGCCAGCCGTGCCTCGCGCAAGGCCACGTAGACCTCGCGAACCTTGGAGACGATGCGCCGGTTGTCCGCCCGCTTGCTGATCCCCTCGAGGGTCTTGGAGAGCAGGGGCTCGGTGGGAAGTCCGGAGGCGCGCGCGGAGTCGAGGATCGACTCGATGGCGCTCCGGCTGCCGGGGTCGAGCCTGGCGAGCTGGTCCGTGCGGTTCAGCGACTCGTAATCCTGGGCCGCTGCCGGAGCGGCCGCCCAGAGGGTGACGAGCAGCGCGCCTAGCATGCGACGCGCGAATGAGGTTTTCACGACGAGGATCCTCCGACCAGCGCCACCGAGTTCGGGGTGCCGAAACCATCATCCGGCGCCAGGGGCGCCGAGGGGTCCGCCATCCACTGCTTCCCGTCCACCACGAAGGCGTACAGGTGCCGACCGGCGGGGATGCGCATCGTCACGCTCCACGTACCGCCGGTTCGAGTCTTGGTCATCATCGTGGCCTTCGCGTCCCACCCGTTGAAGTCCCCGACCACGGAGACGGAGGCGGCCTGGGGCGCGACGAGCACGAACTTGAGGACACGCACGGTGTCCGTATTGCTCGGGAGCTGCCCCGATGGGGCAGTCGCAACCGTTTCCGGCTGCCCGACCGCAGTGCGGTCGTCCCGATCCCTTCCATCGTCGTTCGAGAAGCGGCCGGCGAGCACGCCGATGCCCACGAGGCCCGCGGCGAGCGCGGCGCCGACGAGCGGCGAGAGCGCGACGCGACGGCGACCCGTGAACCACTCCACGCGGGAGGGGCGCTCGGGGAGCGGCTCCTCACGGATGGCGTCGAGCAGCCGCTCGCGTGCGCCGGCCCCGAGTACCACCGGGCGCCGCGCCTCGCGCGCGATCCATTCGACATTCGGGTGCAGCTCCTGCTCACTCATCCTTGATCCGCTCCCAGCGGTCCCGCAGTCGGTCGCACGCCCGCTTAACCCGCATCTTCAGGGCCGAAATGCCGACGCCCGTGAGCGTCGCCATTTCCTCATAGCTCAATTCTTCGATGTACTTGAGGACGAACGCCTCACGCAGCAAGGGGTCCAGCTCCGCCAGCACCCGCTGCACGAACTCCTCGTCCTCGCCTGACCACATCCGGTCCCGGTCGGGGGCGTTGAGGAGCAGCGCCTCTTCCCGGATGAACACCTTGTCCCGATGGTTCCGCCGTGCCGCCACGCTCCGGCACTGGTTCACCAGGATGCGATAGAGCCACGCACTGAACTTGTCCTGTTCCTTGTACCGCGCCAGCGCCCGGTACGCCCGCAGGAACGTTGCCTGGAGCGCATCCTCCGCGTCGTCGCGGTTCCCCAGCATGCGAACCGCGTACCGCGCGCAGCGGTCGTAGTAGCGATCCACCAGCCTGGCATACGCGTCGACGTCGCCGGCCAGCACGGCCCGAACGTCGTCGGCATCGTTCATGTCTGACCCTATAACCCACCTCCACGGGGCAAACGTCACATTGGACGCCTGCACGCCCATTCATTAACAACCCCCGAACAGGTCGGAAGATACGGTAGGCAGGGGATTTGGGCGTTGCGCGCTGGGCTTTGGCAACCGCGGCACAGCTCACGAGTGACTACCGCACCCGGCCCAGCCTCGACACGGTGAGGGTCTCGGCCATGGCCCCCCGCGAGATCGACAGCGTCAGGTTCGCGGCGCCGTACCCGGCGCCCCGCCCATCGTAGGCCAGGCTGTCGCGATTCGCGCCCAGTCGCACCCCGTAGCGCTCCCGAAGCGAGAGCGCCATCACCGTGTCGGATTCGGCGTGCAGCACCACGCGGCCGGCCGCCGCGTCGATGCGGCATGCGACGAGGGCATGGCGCGCCATTGCCACCCTGCGGCACTCCGCCAGCAACTCCATGGCCTCGCGCGTCGCCGCGCGCACGGCGGCGCGGTCGAGTGCCCGGGAGAACGACGGCAGCGCGAGCGCGAGCAGCACCGCGGTGATCGCGAGCGCGGCGACCAGGTCGGCAAGGGAGAAGGCGCGTCGCGAAGGAGGCATGCCGCACGATGCTCGCTTACCGGCGCCCGGGCATCACCATATCCTTTCGGTCCTCACCCTCCCACGCGCCCCATGACACGAACCAGGCCCACTCACGCCGTGCTCCTCGCGCTGCTGCCCCTGCTGCTCGGGAGCTGCCGCAACCCCGTGGCCGACGCAGCCGTTGCGGAGGCGCTCACGGCCGCCGGCACCGAGATCTCGCAGCTGCAGCAGGACTTCTCGCTGATGCAGAACCAGCTCGACTCCGTGCGCACGGTGGTCGCGCGCCAGGACACGATCATCACGCGGCTCGCGCAGATGGCCAACCTGCCGATCTCCGCGCACTGAACGGTGCTGTGCCCGGCGCCGCGCGCGACGGCGGCATTCCGTTTTCCAAAAAACAAAAGCGACGCGCCACTGGTTCTCGCGAGGCGCACCCGGCCTCGTGCGCGATTAACTTTCTGCCGCACGCCACCACTTCACCCACAGGCCATGCACGTCTCGATCGAATACTGCACGCTCTGAAACTACGAGCCCAGGGCCGCCGGTCTGGCGGCCGAGATCACCGAGCGATTTCCCGATGCGACCATCGCGATGGTGCCGTCGCGCGGCGGCCGCTTCGAGGTGAGCCGCGACGGCTCGCCCGTATTCGAGAAGTCGAAGCTCAATCGTCATGCACGACCGGGAGAAGTCGTCGAGCTCCTCGCGGCAGGTTGACCAGGATCCGGAGCAGGAAACGCTGATGCGCATTGCCATCTCCACCGGCGGGGGCGACGCCCCCGGCCTGAACGCAGTGATTCGCGCGGCCGTGCTCTCGGCGATCAACCGTGGCTGGGAAGTGCTCGGCATCAAGCGCGGCTACGCCGGCCTGATGGGAGACGACGAAGTCGTGCGCCTCACGAAGGACTCGGTGCGGGGGATCGCGCACCTCGGCGGCACCATCCTTCGCACCACCAACCGCGGCAACCCGTTCCACTATCCGCGGAAGCTCGACGACGGCAGCTACGAGGAGGTCGACCGCTCCGACGAGCTGATCGAGAACGCGCGGCAGCTCGGCATCGACGCCATCGTGACGATCGGCGGCGACGGCTCACTCTCGATCGCGAAGCGGCTCTGCGACAAGGGCATGAAGATCGTCTGCGTGCCGAAGACGATCGACAACGACGTGAGCGGCACGATCACCACCTTCGGCTTCGACACCGCCGTCAACACGGCGCTCGAGGCGATCGACAAGCTCCACACCACGGCGGAGAGCCACGATCGCGTGATGGTGATGGAGGTGATGGGGCGCGACGCGGGATTCATCGCGCTGCACTCGGGGCTCGCGGGCTCGGCCGACGTCATCCTCATTCCCGAGATTCCGTACGACATCGCGCGCGTCTGCGAGAAGATCCAGGCGCGTGACCGCGCCGGGCGTCATTTCTCCATCGTGGTGGTGGCCGAGGGCGCGTACCCGCAGGGCGGCGCCACGCATACCATGGGAGAGAGCATGCCCGGCCAGGCGCGGCGCATCGGCGGCATTGCCGAGAACATCGCGCGGGAGATCATGGTGCAGACGGGCAAGGAGACGCGCTCGCTCGTGCTCGGTCACCTGCAGCGCGGCGGCATGCCCACGGGATATGACCGGCTGCTGGCTACGCGCTTCGGGGCGGCTGCAGTGCGCGCGATCGCCGCGGGGGAGTCGGGGCGGATGGTGGCCCTCCAGTCGCCCCACATCGTGACGATCCCGATCGAGCAGGCACTTGCCGAGCCGAAGCGGGTAGATCCTTCACACGACCTGGTGCAGACGGCGCGGGAGACGGGGATAAGCTTCGGGGACTAGGGCGGGTTGGGGGTGTGAGGGGCTGAGGTGTGGGGAACTGCGGCTCGCGTTCCTGCATCACTGGAGTGACACCGGAATTCCCGTCCCACGGACACTCGCGATTCGACGGGCTGGACAGTACACTTCATAAGTGCGGCAATTTCAAGCACTTGCCGTTTCACCGGACTCTCGCGTCGCTGGCACCGGGCGTGCCTTTAGGGAGGCCGGAGAAGGAGGAGTCACGATGAGAATCAGCAGCATGTTGGGCACATCGATGTTCGCGCTCGCCCTGAGTGCCGTGTCCGCCTCGGCGGCAGGTGCGCAGGAGCGCGGACCGGACATCCCGAAGGACGCGCGTCCCCCCGCGGGGATGTGCCGCATCTGGCTGGACAACGTGCCCGCCGGACAGCAGCCTGCGCCCACGGACTGCGCGACGGCGGTGAAGAACCGGCCGGCCAGGGGCCGCGTGGTGTTCGGCGACAAGGCCGAGGAGCCGAAGTCGAAGACGGCGCCCTGGTCCAAGAGCTTCACGCCGCCCAGGAAGATCGAACCGAAGAGGCCTCCGCTGGACAGCCTGTAGCGTCCGTCGGGCGGCGCCAACCTTGCACCTGCCGCCGCCGTGACCCGCAACGTACGAGACCAGTACCTCCCCCCGGATCGCGAGGCGTTCGTCGCCGCCGAACCAGCCACCGGGCGAGTGATCGTGATCGCGCCCACGCGCGCGGCCTGCGAAACCATCGAGATCGCGCTCGGGCTGCATCTCGACACCTACCTCGAGCAGCATCACGGTGAGCGCGTGCGCTCGCTCGCGCGATCGGGCAAGGGCTTCGGCATCGTCGCCGGCACGGGCACCGGCAAGACGCTCGCAGTGCGCCCGATCGCCGAGGAGATACTCAAGACGACCGAGCTGAAGGTCGGCGTCGTCAATCGCGAGCGCGAAGCCACGCCGGAGACGCCCAGCTGGAACGTCATCATCGTGACGACCGGCATCGCGCGGCGCTGGTTCCAGGACGGCGACATCCTGCCCACCGACACGCTGGTCGTCGACGAGATCCACCAGACGTCGGCCGAGCTGGAGCTCTGCCTGGCGCTCGGCAAGCGCGTCGGCTGCCGCTTCGTGTGGCTGTCCGCCACGGTGGACCCGTCGTTCTATCGCGCGTACCTCGAGAGCGACGACGTGCTCGAGGTCTACGACTTCGACGAGTCGAAGGCCGCGAAGGTGACGGTGCTGCGCAAGTCACCGATCGAGTTCCTCGACGACAAGTTCCTGCGCTCGCTCGCGAAGGAGCAGCGCGGCGTCGCGATGTTCGTTCCCACGCGGAAGGGCGTGGAGCAGGCCGCGCTGCACGTGCAGGCGTATGCGCCGCGCGTGAACACCGCCTTCTATCATGGCGGCGAGCCGATCCGGATCCTGCGTCCCTTCCTGGATGGGGGCGAGCAGAAGCCGTACTTCCTGGCGATGACGGCGGCGGGGCAGAGCGCGCTCAACGTGCGCGGCCTCGACACGGTGGTCATCGACGACGTGCGCTTCACGAACATCATCGCGCGCGGCAAGAACGTGCTGACCAAGCTGCACCTCGGCGCCAACGAGATCCTGCAGATGGCGGGGCGCGTGCACGGGCGCGTCGAGAACGGTCGCGTCTTCATCCTGTCGGACCGCGACATCGAGTTCCGCCAGCTGCGCCCCACGGCGCCGGAGTTCCAGCTCGCGGGCGACTCGGAGCGCGTGGCGATCACCTGCGCCGACCTCGGCGTGCGCGCCGATGCGCTGGAGCTGCCGGTGCCCATGGATCGCACCGCGTATCGCGACGCGCTCGTGAAGCTGGAGCGCCGCGGCATCATCGAGAATGGGCGGCTCTCGCGGTATGGAAAGCTGGTCGAGGCGATGCCGGTGGACCGCCCCTGGGCGGAGCTCCTGGTGAACGCCGACGACGACCTGGTGCCGTACCTGGCGGTGATGGCGTCCGTGGAGTCGCTGCACCGCATGACGCGCGAGGAGCGCAACCTCGATGGGCTGATCGTCGCGGGGAGCGACCACCTCACCACGTACAACGTGTACGCCGAGGCCTACCGCATCGCGGGGTACGTGGGCGAGGTCTACGGGCTGCCGCGGCACCTCTTCGACGAGGGCACGGTGACGCAGTGGGCCGAGGGGCGCGGCGTGCTCGTGAAGTCGATCGAGGACATCGCGCTGGCGATGGCGAGCGTGTTCCGCGCGGTGGACATGAAGCTGCCGGAGGAGCTGCCGCTGGCGAATGACGCCATCCTGCGTCGCTTCGCGGACCTGCTCGCGCGCTTCATGCCCTTCGACCTGGTCATCGACGAGGAGACATCGGACGGGCAGGAGGCGCGCGTCTCGAAGACGAGCGTGTGCGGCAGCTGGGGGCCGATCGCGGGGGAGCTGCGCTACTTCGCGGACAAGTTCGGCACCCCGCGCGCGGGGATCGAGGGCACGCAGGTGCCGCGGGACCTGATCCGGAAGTACGCGACGGAGCGCGACGGGGAGCTCCTCTACGACGGCAATCGCAAGAAGTCACCGCTCGTGATGCAGCGCCGCGTGGAGTACTTCGGTTTCGAGCTGGAGCGCGAGACGGAGCCGGTGGAGGAGTTCACGCCGGAGATCGCGCAACGCGCGCGGCGCGTACTGGCGGAGGCACTGGCGCGGGAGGAGGCGCGCCACGCGAGCGTGAAGTCGAACCGCGTGCAGGTGGACGCGGTGCGCGAGGCGTATCGGCGGAGTGGCGGGCTCACGCCGAAGCTCGGCATGAGCGAGCTGGCCGACCGCTACGAGGCGCTGCTGCAGCGCGTGGAGTCGCTGGAGAAGTTCAAGCACGTGCCGCTGCCGATCGACGCGAACGACATCGTGCCGCGCGCGGTGCGGGACGAGTTGATGAAGCTGCCGGCGAGCGTCGAGCTCCGGGGCAAGGACGTGGAGCTCGAGTACGACGTGGAGGAGGGGGAGGGCGGGCCGCGAGGCGTGGTGCGGCTGCGGTTGCCGGAAAAGATTGCGCGCACGCTGGTGGTGGAGGAGCTGCCGAGACTCGATCGGCCGATGCGCTTCGTGGTCGCGCGTGGGCAGCGTGGTGCGGCGAGGTCCGAGACGCTCGAGGGGCTGCAGGAGGAGCTGGAGCGCCCGTGGACGCGCGACGAAATCTCGCGAGTGGAGGAAGGGAAGCAGCGCCAGCGGGACGACCGCCACGACCGGGCGCGCCGCGAGCGGACGCACGAAGTGGCCAGGGACTTCTCGCGCGGTGGGGGGAAGCGGGGCGCGCCCGCCTCTCGAACGGATCCGCGGTCGCGCGGCGGAAAGTCCGGCGGCGGGAAGCGGAAGCGGCGCTAGCCGTCGAACAGGTACGTCTCGGAGCGCACGATCGAGAAGCCGCGGGCCAGGTAGTTCGGCAGCGCGCGGGGAGAGTCCAGCGTGCACGTGTTGAGCTCCACGCGCGCGGCGCCCCACTTCCAGCACTCCTCCACGGCGCGCGCCAGGAGCGCGGCGCCGAGTCGTCGCCCCATCGCCCGTTCGGCGAGGCCGAAGTAGAGAATCTCCACGGTGCCGTCGCTCCAGCGCGACAGCTCGAAGTAGCCGAGCGGACCGGCGTGATCGGAGAGCGTCCAGGTGGCCACGTCGAGTGAGGCGAGGTGCGCACCGAGCCGCGCGTCGCTCCAGGCATTGCGGTCGTGCCAATGCCAGCGGTCCCCGATGAGCGCGTAGAGCGCGCGATACTCGGACACGGACATGTCGCTCGCGTCGGTGAGCCGCAGTCCATCGAGTTGGGCGAGGTCCGCGGAAGTCACCCGCAGGGCGTCGCGCGAGCGCAGCTCGAGATAGGTCCGCTCCACTTCACGGGGTGCCATGGCGGAAAGATAATAGGACCGTGTGGTGTAAGACGTTGAGGCGCTGTGGCTTAGGCTTGGTCTTCCAAATTAGGACCACTCGGTCCTAACTTGCTTCCCGTGAAGACCCGGCGAACGGCCATCCTCGACTCCGCGGCGCGGCTGATCCAGCAGCACGGCTACGCGCACACGTCGGTGGAGGACGTGATCGAGGCGGCCGGGCTGAGTGGAAAGAGTCACTTCTACCACTACTTCGTCTCGAAGGAAGAGCTGGGCTACGAGGTGCTCGACCGGCAGTTCGAGCGCTTCACCGAACGCGGACTGGCGATCCTTCGCGAGCCGATGATCGATCCAGGGGAGCGGCTCAACCTCTTCATCGACACGCTGGTGGCGCTGCAGGGTGAGCGCGATGGGCGGGGTGGCTCGCCGTTCGGGAGCCTCGCGTCGGAGATGTCCGAGGTGCACGAGGGCTTTCGCGGGCGGCTGGACCGGGTGTTCGACCGCTGGACGCAGCAGCTGCAGTCGCTGCTCCGGGAGTTGCAGCCGCAGCTGCGCGGCGACGTGGAGTTGCGGCGCATGGCGCGCTTCATCATCGCCGCGCTGGAGGGCGGGATGCTGATGGCGCGCGTGCAGCGGGACCCGGGCGTGATGCAGGGGATTGGCGAGGACCTGAAGCGATACGTGGCGATGCACCGCCGCGGCTGAGCTTTTCTTTCGGAACGCGCGCGGTGCATGGGCACCGGCGACATCGAACGGTGGGGTGGGGAGGGGGAAGGTGGAGATGATCGCCGACATTCGACTTGGCGCGCGCGCGCAGTTCGAGCGCGAGGCGCTGGCCCAGCTCGACGCGCTGTACAGCTTTGCGCTCAAGCTCTCGCGGGCGCCCGACGACGCCGAGGACCTGGTGTCCGACACGATGCTGCGCGCGCTGGAGCGCTGGGAGCAGTACCGGCTCGGCACCAATATCCGCGCGTGGCTCTTCACGATCCTCTACCATGCGTTCGTGAGCCGCAAGCGGCGCATCGACGCGCGCGAGATCTACTCGCTGGACGACGACAGTGAGGGGCACCCGAGCTTCGAGGCCGTGGGCGAGGCGGATCCCGAGGGGCGCTTCTACGACTCCTTCCTGGATGAGGAGATCACGCGGGCCATCGATGCGCTGCCGGAGGAGTATCGCAGTGCGGTGCTCCTCAGCGACCTGCACGAGATCCAGTACGCGGAGATCGCGAAGATCCTCGGCATCCCCGAGGGCACGGTGAAGTCGCGGCTGTTCCGGGGGCGCAGGCTGCTGCAGCGGAAGCTGGTGGGGTATGCGGTCGAGATGGGGTATGTCTCGAGGGCTCGGCTCTCGGCGTGACCTGGTCTGTCGCGCCGCGGTCCAACGGCATTTAGACACGGATGACACGGAGCGTCGCTCTCGCGACGCTGCACGGATTGGTCTGGGTGACAATCAAAGCTGGTCCCGGCCGGCCCAAGGGAGCTTTGCCTGAGCGAGGGCGGATCCGTATGCGCGCGCAGCGCGCCCGTGAAATCCGTGTCGAAAGCAGTTGCAGTCGAGGCCCTGCCTACGCCCCCGCTTTCTTGCGAAACCTCGCTGCCTTGGCGCGGTTGCCGCAGCTCGCCATGTCGCACCAGCGGCGCGCGCCGTTGC
This sequence comes from Gemmatimonadota bacterium, assembly GCA_028287305.1. Taxonomy (GTDB): domain Bacteria; phylum Gemmatimonadota; class Gemmatimonadetes; order Gemmatimonadales; family Gemmatimonadaceae; genus JAQBPX01. The sequence goes on along the minus strand of JAQBPX010000029.1, from coordinate 156,486 downwards.
GTGAGCTGTCGTAGAACACGCGCGCGCAGCGCGGATCGGCGCAGCGACGCACGCGCGCCAGCTCGCCGCCAATCAGGCTGTCGGCGGCGCTCTCCACCACTGGAATGACCAGGCCGGCGAATGCGTCTCCCGTGGGCACGAAGGAGCGCGCGAAGCTTCCGTCGCCCCGCTGCTCGAGTCGTCGCGTGCCCGCACTGCGCCCCAGCACGCGGTTGATCTCACCCAGCGTCTCCGCACGCACCTGCTGCGACAGCGCCCCACGCTCGGCCAGCACTCGCAGCGCTGCCCGCACCCGAATGGCGTCGGCGAGCGCTGCCTGTGCGCCGGCGGGTTGCTCGCGCGAGCGACGGCGCATGCCCATGGCGCGCTCCACGTCCAGCACGCCGGCGAGCTCCAGCCATGCGACGAGGGCGTCCACGTCACGCAGCGATTCACCGCCACGCGCCACGCGCTCGGTGTTCACGAAGTCCAGCCACAGCCGCTCGCCGATGAAGGCGAAGCTGTGCGTGGCGGCAGTCGCCGGCGCGTAGGAGGAGGTGGAGGGCCACATCGGGAGGCAAATCATATCCGCGGCACGCGGGGGCGGCAAGAACGCCCACCGCGCGTTAGCGTTGGGCATGCCAGGAAGCGCTTCCACGGCCGGCGCAGCGCCGGTGTCGCTCGACCAGGTTCGTCGCGTTGCGGTGGGCTCGGGCAATCGCGTGAAGGTGGGCGCCGCGCGCGCGGTGATCGCGCGCGTCGCGCCGCACGCGGAGTTCACCTCACACGAGGTGCGGAGTGGCGTGCCCGACCAGCCGGTGGGCGACGCCGAGACGATTCGTGGTGCACTCGCGCGAGCGCACGCCGCGCGCGTGGCGGGGGACGCGGACATCGGCGTGGGCATCGAGGGTGGCGTAGTGAATGAGCCGGACGGCTCGATGCGCACCTGCGCGTGGGCGGCGCTCGTGTCGCGCGACGGTCGCGAGTCCGTGGGTGGCTCGCTCGCGATGCCCCTTCCACCCGGCGTGGCCGAGCTCATTCGCGGCGGCATGGAGCTCGGTCATGCCATGGACCAGCTCACCGGCGCGCACGACACCAAGCGCGGCGTTGGCGCGGTGGGGACCCTCACGGCGGGGATGATGGACCGGCAGGGCGCCTATGAAGTGCTCGTGACCTACGCGCTCGCGAAGTTCGTCGCGGCGGACTGGTGGGCGCCGATGACCCGCTGACTGCTATTCCGTGGTGACGGCGCGCAACCCGCCGCCGGAGCTCGGCAGTCCGCGCGCACGCGACGCCCGTCGCGTGAGGGCGCCGAGTCCATCGTACGCGGCATACTTGTAGGCGTCGCTCATGGCGGGATAGTTGAACACCGCCTGGATGAAGTAGTCGAGGGTCGCGTCGAACGCGATGGCGGCGGCGCCGATGTGAATCAGCTCGCAGGCCCCCTCCCCGATGATGGACACGCCGAGCAGGCGCTGGTCGTCGGGGTGGAAGAGCAGCTTGATGAAGCCGTCCACCTCGCCCACGATCTGTCCGCGCGGGTTGAGGCGGAAGTTCGAGCGGCCCACCTCGAACGCGACACCGCGCTGCATCAGTTGCTCCTCGGACTCGCCGACGGTCGCGATCTCGGGGATGGTCCAGACGCCGTACGGCAGCACGTTGGCCACCTGCTTCTTGTACTTCAGGTCGAAGGCGTTGCACACGGCGACGCGCGCCTGCTCCATGGAGGTGGATGCGAGCGCGGGAAAGCCGACGACGTCGCCGGCCGCGTAGATGTTCGGCTGGCTGGTGCGGTACTGCGCGTCCACCGACACGTACCCGCGCGCGTTCGTGCGGATGCCGAGCGCCTCCAGGCCGAGCCCCTGCGAGTTGCCCACGCGGCCGGCGCTGAAGAGCACCACGTCGCTGCTGAGCACCGTGTCGTCGCTCAGCGTGACGTGCGCGCGCTTGTCGTCCACCACGATGTTCGTGGTCTCGGAGTTCACGTGCACCGAGATGCCGAGCCGGGAGGTCATGAGCTGGCGAAGCGTCTCGCTCACCTCGGCGTCCAGGTGCGCGAGCAGTCGCGAGCGGCTGTTGACGATCGTGACGCGCACGCCGAGCGCGGCGAAGGTGCAGGCGTACTCGCAGCCGATCACGCCGCCACCGATCACGATCATCTGCTGCGGGATGCGGTCGAGGGTGAGCAGCGTGTCGCTGTCCACGATCACCGAGCCGTCCACGGCGATGTCCAGCGGCTGCTGCGGGCTGGAGCCGGTGGCGACGAGGAAGTAGTCGGCGGTGATGTAGCGCGGCGCCTGTCCGTAGCGCGTGACTTCCACGGTGTTGGCGTCGGTGAACTTCGCCGAGCCCTGCATGGTGGCGATGCCGTGCTTGGAGAGGTTCTCGGCGATCAGCGCCCACTCGGCCTCGATCACCGAGCGCTCGCGGTACATGAAGTCGCTGATGGTGATGTCGCGCTTCACGTGGACGTCCACGCCGTAGAGGCCCTTCTGGCGGAGGCCGGAGAAGTAGAGCGCGGTCTCGCGGAGGGCCTTGGAGGGAATGGTGCCGGTGTTCACCGCGGCGCCGCCCGGCTTGGGGGCGCGCTCGATGATGCAGACCTTCTTGCCGAAGTACGCAGCCTGTGCGGCGCCCTTCTCGCCAGCCGGACCGGCCCCGATCACCACGAGGTCGTAGTGGTCGGCGGAGCCATGGATCAAGCCAGGGGCGTCGGGCGTGTACGTCATGCCGAGGACGTCGGGGGGCGAGTGGGAAGTGGCGTTCCGGCGGGGAGGGACAGGGCGTCCTCCTTGTGGACGATCCAGCCGGTGGAATCGTCCACGACGAGTTCCACCTCGGTTCCCAGGGGCAGCGTCAAGTTAGGGTTCTCGTGCCCCGCCGGAAAGTCCACGAGCACGGGCACGTCGAGATCGGCCACGAGGTCGAGGAGGAAGTCCTCGAATTCGTCCTCCTCGGAGCGATCGAGGGAGGTCTGCCCGAAGACGATGCCGCGCACGCGGCGGAGCAAGCCGGCGGCGCGCAGGTGCACGAGGCGCTCGTCCACATAGGACATCGGGTCTCGCGTCTCCTCGATGAAGAGGATCGCGTCGTCGGTGTCGATCTCGTACGGCGTGCCGATGCTCTGCTGCACCAGCGAGAGGTTGCCGCCCACCAGCCGTCCACTCGCGCGCCCGGGGCGCACGGAGCGGGCGCGATCCCGGCCAAGCCGCGCGGCGGGGCGCGGCGTGGTGAGCGCGGCGAGGAGCGAGTTCATGGTGGGGTCACGCGTGCCGGGAACGAGGTCGTCTACCGTGGGCCCGTGAAAGGTGCGCAGGCCGGCGCGCCGCATGAGCCAGAGGTGAAGCGCCGTGATGTCCGAATAGCCCACGAAGGCGCGCGGGTTGGCGCGGAACAGCTCCGGGTCCAGGTAGGGGAGCATGCGCACCGCCCCGTACCCGCCGGTGGCGCCGATCACGGCGGAGACGCGCTCGTCGCACCACATCTTCGTGAAGCTGGCCGCGCGCGCCTCGTCCTCGCTGCGGAGGAAGCGGCGGGGCGTGCTGATGTTCGGGTCGAGCAGCACGTTGAACCCCGCGCGCTCGAGGGCCCGCACCCCGCGCGCGAGCCACCCGGCGCGCGGCGCATAGGAGGGTGCCACCACGGCGATGGTGTCACCGCGGGTGATCACGCGCGGGGTGGTCAGGGTGGCGGTCACGGGGTCAGTCTAGTCCCGGGCTTTGCAGGGCGCCAGCGAGCCTCCGGCGCTAGATTCCAGCCATGGTGTCTCCCCCCGATCCGTCGACGTATTTCCGGAAGGGCTTTGGCCTGAAGTCGGAGGTCCAGGAAGACCTTTCGGTCGACTACAACGGCATGCTGGTGGACCACCTGCGCGCCGAGGACTACCGGCTGCAGGTGGACGACGTCACCATCCTGCTCGCCCGGGAGTTCGGGTTCTGCTACGGGGTGGAGCGCGCCGTGGAGTACGCCTACCAGGCACGGCGGAAGTTCCCGGACCGGCGGCTCTTCCTGGTGGGCGAGATCATCCACAATCCGCACGTGAACGCCCGGCTCCGCGACATGGGGATCGAGATCCTCCATGCGGACCACGGCGCCTTCGACTTCTCGGCCGTGCGCCCCGAGGACGTGGTCATCCTGCCCGCCTTCGGCGTGACCATCGGCGACTTCGAGCGGCTGCGCGCGATCGGCTGCGTGCTGGTGGACACCACCTGTGGTTCGGTGCTCAACGTCTGGAAGCGCGTGGAGGCGTACGCGAGGGACGGCTTCACCGCCCTGATCCACGGCAAGTACGCGCACGAGGAGACGCGGGCCACGGCGAGCCAGGTGGAGAAGCATGGCGTGGGTCATCACCTCGTGGTTCGCGACATGGGCGAGGCGCGCCTGGTCTGCGACTTCATCGAGGGACGCGTGTCGGGAGAGACGCTGCTGGAGGCCTTCGCGCCGCATGCGGTGTCGGCTGGCTTCGATCCTGCGCTGCACCTGCAGCGCGTGGGCGTGGCGAACCAGACCACCATGCTCGCCAAGGAATCGCTGGCAATCGGCGAGGAAGTGGGCGCGGCGATGGCGCGTGCGCACGGCGACGCCTTTCGCGCCGAGAACTTCCGCACCTTCGACACCATCTGCTCGGCCACGCAGGAGCGCCAGGATGCGGTGCGCGACCTGCTCGCCGAGCCGCTGGACATGATGATCGTGATCGGCGGCTTCAACTCGAGCAACACGATCTCCCTCGCGATGCTCTGCGCGGAGCAGGTGCCCAGCTACCACGTGGAGGAGACGGAGGCGATCGATCCCGACGAGGGCACGATCCACTTCCGGCTGCCGCAGAAGCAGCACGTGGAGGAGACGCGCCGCGGATGGATGAATCCCATCGGCCCGGTGCGCGTCGGCATCACCGCGGGCGCGAGCACGCCGAACAACAAGATCGGTGAGGTGGTGTCGCGCATCCTGGCGACGCGCGGCCTCACGTTCACGCCCTGACCGTGCAGCGCTTTTCGCGGTACGTCGCGCTCGGCGACTCCATGTCCATCGACCTGTACCCGGCGCTCGACCTCGGCGACACGGAAGTGGCGGTGGCACTCGAGCGAACGGCCATTGCGGGCGCCGTGGCACCGGTGGGCGCGGCGTCGCTGCTCCATCGCAATTCCGACGAGTACTGGCCGGACCACGCCGCCGATGACCTCGTCACGCGCCACCCGGGAATCACCTTCCTGAACCTGGCCGAGGATGGCGCGTCGGTGGGTGACGTCTTCGGAGGGCAGCTCGTGGCGCTCGAGGAGAGCGACGAGCCCACGCTCGTCACGCTCACCGTGGGCGGCAACGACCTGCTCAGCGCCTTCGCGAACAAGCCGAAGCTGCCGCTGCTGATGCAGATCGCTCGCGACGTGGGCGAGGCGTGCGAGCTGCTGGTCGACGCCATTCGCGCGCAGTGCCCGGATTCGCTGGTGATCGTGAACACGGTCTACGACCCCTCGGATGGCACGCGGCAGATCGAGGGGGCCTTCGAGCACATGGACGAGCTCCCGATCGAGGCACTGGACGCGCTGAACGCGCGGCTGCGCGAGATCGGCCGCGGGCGGGGCGCGCTGCTCGCCGACGCGTACGAGCACTTCCTCGGACATGGCGCGAAGGCGAGCCCGGAGGAGCGATGGTACTGGAAGCGCTCTCCCATCGAGCCGAACGCGGCGGGCGCGAACGGGCTGCGCGAGCTCTGGCTGGCCACGCTGGACGCCAACGAGTGAGCGACGCCCTCCGGCAGCTCGAGCGCGTGCGCGCAGCCGAGCCGAGGGCCGTGCTCGCGACGCTCGTGCGCGCGAAGGGAGCGGCGTCGCGCTCGGCGGGAGGGCAGATGTGGGTGGGCGAGTCCGGGGCGATACTGGGCGCAGTGACGATCGGCGGATGTGTGGACGCGCGCGTGATCGAGGCGGCAGGCGAGGTGCTCGCGACGTGGAGCGCGCGGCAGCTCGTGATCTCGCTGAACGACGATGAGGCGTGGGACGTGGGCCTCACCTGCGGTGGCGAGGTCGAGGTGCTGGTCGAGCCCGTGAACGTGCGAAGCGAGGAGGACGCGGTCATCCGTCGCTTGCGCGATGACGACGCTTCGCAGCCGCAGCCGCGGATGGTGATCGTGGGGGCAGGGCACGTCGCGATGGCGCTCGCACCGATCGCCGGCACGCTGGGCTTCGAGACCGTCGTGGTGGACGGGCGCGAGCGGTACGCGACGAGCGAGCGTTTCCCGGGCGTGGATTCCCTGCGAGTGGGCATGCCCTCGGAGATCGTGGAGCAGCTCGGCGGCGGAGCGGAGACGGCAATCGTGCTCCTGACCCACGATTACAAGTACGAGATCCCGGTGCTGCGCTGGGCGCTGCGCAGCAGCGTGGGCTACGTGGGAATGCTCGGCAGCAAGCGGCGCGCGGCTGCGATTCGTGCGCTGCTCTCGGAGGACGGCCTGACCGACGCCGAGCTCGCGCGGCTTCGCATACCGATCGGGCTCGACCTCGGCGGCAAGTCGGCACCGGAAATCGCGCTGTCGATCGCCGCCGAGGTCGTGGCGGTGCGCGCGGGACGCACGCTTCGCTCGGACAGGCAGGAGTCGTGAGCGAGGGCGCCGGGCCCTACGTGTCGCCGATCGTTGCGCTGTATCGGCGCCCGCACAATCACGGCGCGCTCGAGGGCGCGACGCACGAGCGCGAGGGCGACAATCCGCTCTGTGGCGATCGCATACGGCTCCAGCTGCGGGTCGAGGACGCGCGCGTGACCGCAGCCCGGTTCACCGCGAATGCCTGCGCGCTCTGCACCGCTTCGGCCTCGCTGCTCACCGACCGGCTGCAGGGGCTCGCGCTGCGGGATGCCGCGGCGCTCGGCGAAGCCGACGCGCTGCTGGCGATCGGCGCGGCCGTACCCGCAGCCCGCGTGAAGTGCGTGACGCTGCCGTACGAGACGTTGCACGCGGCCCTCGCGGCGCCGAGCGGCGGGTGATCGCCGCGCTGGTGCTGGCAGCGGGCGCCGCGCGACGCTACGGCGGGGGAAAGCTGCTGGCGGACGTGGGTGGGGCGCCGCTGCTGTCGCGAGCGATCGCGGCGGTGCAGGGCGAGGTGGAGCTGGTGGCTGTGGTGACCGGCAGTGATGCGCCCGCAGTGGAAGAGGTGGTGCGTGTCGCGCATCCTGCCGCGCGATGCGTGCGCGCCGAGCGCTGGAGCGAGGGGATGGGCGCGTCGATCGCCGCGGGAATTGCCACGCTGCACGCCGATGCGCGGGTGAGCGCCGCGATGATCGTCCTGGGAGACCAGCCGCTGGGCGCACTCGTGGTGCGCGAGATGGTTGCGGCGTGGCGAAAAGCGCCGGCCGAGGTGATGCGGGCCCGGTACGACGATGGCCCCGGTCATCCCGTGATCCTCGCGCGCTCGCAGTTCCCCGCGCTGATGGCGCTCGGGGGAGACGAGGGCGCGCGCTCGGTGATCGCCGCGTGCAATCGGGTGACCGAGGTTCGGGCGGCGGGGAACCGGCCGCCCGACGTGGACCGGCCCGGCGACCTCCGGCTCCTGACCGCCCTCTAGCCAGCCGCGTGGTCGATCGGCAGGATACGGGAATGACGATTCCTCCCGTGCACAATGCCGAGCCACTGCGCGCCCTCGCGGCGTCGCGCTGGCGCATCGCGATCACGCTCACCGTGGTCATGATCGCCACGTACTTCGGGTTCATCGCGCTGATCGCGTGGCGTCGCGACCTGCTGTCGCGGCTGATTGCGCCGGGACTCAGCGTCGGCATCGTGCTCGGTGCGCTGGTCATCGTGGTCGCGTGGCTGCTCACCTGGATCTACGTGCGCTGGTGCAACCGGCATTACGACGCGCAGCTGGAGGCCATGCGATGAAGACCGCCATCGGGCAGCCGAGCGGCGTGGCCATGGCCTTCTTCTTCCTGTTCATCGCGATCACGCTCGGGATCACCTGGTGGGCGGCGCGGAAGACGCGCACCACCGAGCAGTTCTATGCGGCGGGCCGGTCGGTGAGCGCGGCGCAGAACGGGTTCGCGCTGGCGGGCGACTACATGAGCGCCGCGAGCTTTCTCGGCATCGCGGGGCTGGTGTCGACGACCGGGTTCGATGGACTGATCTACTCCACCGGGTGGCTGGTGGGCTGGCCGGTGGTGCTCTTCCTGGTGGCCGAGCCGCTGCGGAACCTGGGGAGGTACACCTTCGCGGACGTCGTCGCGTTCCGCCTGCAGCAGGGACCGGTGCGCATCGCCGCGGCGATCGGCACGCTCTCAACCGTGATCTTCTACCTGATCGCGCAGATGGTGGGCGCGGGCGGGTTGATCAAGCTGATGTTCGGGCTGTCGTATGAGACGGCGCTGATGATCGTGGGCGCGGCGATGATCGCGTACGTGCTGTTCGGAGGGATGCTCGCGACCACGTGGGTGCAGATCGTGAAGGCCGTGCTGCTGCTGGCGGGGGCGTTCCTGCTGGCGATGATGGTGCTGGCGAAGTTCGGGATGAACCCGGCGCGCCTGTTCGCGGCGGCCGCCGACAAGTACGGCGCGGGCGTGCTGGCGCCGGGGAAGCTGGTGTCGAAGCCCCTCGATGCGATCTCGCTCGGGATGGCCCTGATGTTCGGTACCGCGGGGCTGCCCCACATCCTGATGCGGTTCTACACGGTGCCGGATGCGCGCGCGGCGCGCACCTCGGTGTTCTACGCCACGGGACTGATCGGGTTCTTCTACCTGCTCACGTTCATCCTCGGGTTCGGCGCGATGGTCCTGGTCGGTCCCGACGCCATCAAGGCGGTGGACAAGGGCGGGAACATGGCCGCGCCCCTCCTGGCGGAATACCTGGGGGGCACGCCCTTCCTCGGTTTCATCGCTGCGGTGGCCTTCGCGACCATCCTCGCGGTGGTCGCGGGGCTCACGCTCTCGGGGGCGGCCGCACTCTCGCATGACCTCTGGGTGAGCGTGGTGAAGAAGGGGGAGGCGAGCGCGGCCGAGCAGCTCAAGGTGGCGCGGATCGCGACGGTGGCGCTGGGCATCGTGGCCGTGTTCCTGGGCATCAGCTTCAAGGGACAGAACGTGGCCTTCATGGTGTCGCTGGCGTTCGCGATCGCCGCAAGCTCGAACTTTCCCGCGCTGGTGCTCTCGATGTTCTGGCGGCGATTCACGACGGCCGGCGCGGTCGCCAGCATGCTCGTGGGATGTGGCTCCACGCTGCTCCTGATCTGGCTGTCGCCCACCATCCAGGTGGACATCCTCAAGCACGAATCGGCGTGGTTCCCACTCAAGAATCCCGCATTGATCACGATCCCGGTCGCTTTCGCGACCGGGATCGTGGTCTCGCTGTTCACCTCGAACGCATCGGTGCGAGAGGGGTATGCCGCCACTGAGCGCCAGATGCACCTCGGCACTGCAGGGGACTGACCGCGCGCCGCTCCGCGCCGTAGCTTTCAGCCCTCGACCCCCACCGCTTTCGGAGGACCCCAAATGCGCAAGACACTGCTCTCCCTCGCCCTCGTGATCGCCGCCGCGCCCCTCGGCGCGCAGGCCACCCAGCAGGCGAAGAAGGACGCCGACCCCTCGAACAAGGTGGCCGGCGGAGCGCCTGCCGGCTGGACCGTTCGCGTGGACGACAAGGACGCGAAGCGCAACATGACCGCCACCGACACCAAGCTGTCGGTGATGGGCGCTGGCTATCACGTCACCTCCGGCCCCGCGGCGATCTACTATGCGCCCAAGGACAACATCTCCGGCGACTACACGGTGCGCGCGAAGCTGACGCAGGTGAAGGCGCCAATGCATCCGGAGGCGTACGGCATCTTCGCCGGCGGCCAGAAGCTCGACACGCCCGACCAGGAGTACCTGTACTTCCTCGTGCGCGGCGACGGCAAGTACATGATCTCGCATCGCGCCGGCGCGGAGGTGCACAGCATCCTGCCGTGGACGGAAAGCGCCGCGCTGAACAAGGCCGACGAGAAGGGCGTGGCGACGAACGAGCTCGCGATCACCGTGAAGGGTGATTCCGTGCTCTTCAGCGCGAACGGCACGCGCCTGCAGTCGTGGACGAAGGCCGGCATGCACGACTGGGTCGGCAAGGGACAGGCGGGACTGCGCGTGAACCACAACCTCGACGTGCACGTGGGCGCCTTCGAGGCGAAGCCCGACAAGAAGTAGCCTGATGAGCGACCAGCAGCCCGACGCTGCCGGGAAGGCCGAGGGTGCGCTCGAGCGCACTCTCGGCCTTCGTGATCTCGTCCTGTTCAACCTGGTGGCGGTCCTCGGACTGCGCTGGCTGGCAACGAGCGCGAAGGCGGGCCCCGCTGCGCTGAGCCTCTGGCTCCTGGCGGCGGTGTTCTTCTTCATCCCGCAGGGCTTCGCCGTCGTCGAGCTGTCGTCACGATTCCCGCAGGAGGGTGGCGTCTACTTCTGGACCAAGCGCGCGCTTGGCGAGGGGCACGGCTTCATCTGCGGCTGGTGCTACTGGATCTGCAACGTCCTGTACTACCCCAACCTGCTGATCAGCACCGCGGTGATCGCGACGTACGTCGTGGGGAAGGGCGAGGGCACGCTGTCGAGCAGCTGGCCGTACGTGCTCACCGTGACGCTCGCGTCGCTGTGGCTGGCGGTGTGGCTGAACATCGTGGGCATGGGCACGGGCAAGTGGCTGCAGAATCTCGGCGGCATCGGGACGTACATCCCCGGGCTGCTGCTCGTGCTCCTGGGCGCGTGGGCGCTGCTCACGGGACACGTGCCGGCGAACGTGATGCATGCGCGCGCCTTCATTCCGGACCTCACCGACCTCTCCTCGCTCAACCTCTGGGCCTCGATCGCGTTCGCGTTCGCGGGGCTCGAGCTGTCGGCGACGATGGGCGACGAGATCAAGGAGCCGCGACGCACCCTGCCGCGCGCAGTGCTGATCTCCGCCCCGCTGATCGCGACCCTCTACATCCTGGGAACGGGCGCGCTGCTCTGGCTGGTGCCGACCGGCGAGATGAACATCGTGAGCGGGTTCCTGCAGGGAATCTCGCGCGGCACGGGGATGCTCTCGTCCCGCCTCTGGTGGCTGGCGCCGGTTGCGGCAGCGGCGTACACGGTGGGCAACATCGGTGGCGTGGGGGCGTGGCTCACGGGCCCGGCCCGCGTGGCATTCGTCATCGGGCTCGATCGCTACTTCCCGCCCGCGTTCGGCAAGGTGCATCCCAGGTGGAAGACGCCATACGTCGCCATCCTGGTGCAGGCGTCGCTCGCCACCGTGTTCCTGCTCATCTCCGTGCTCGGCAAGGGGAGCAAGGTGGAGACGGTATACCTGATCCTGCTCGACACGCAGCTGCTGATCTACTTCATCCCCTACTGCTACCTGTTCGTCAGCTTCCTGGTGCACCGGTCGCGTGACCTGGAGCGGGAAGAGGTGGCGCTCGCGCCAGGCGGGAAGCTGGGCGCGAGCGTGATCGGGCTTTGCGGGTTGTTCGTCACGATCTTCGCGATGACGGTGGCGATGATCCCGCCGAGTGACGTGGCGGACAAGATGCTCTTCGAGCTCAAGGTGGTCGGCGGCGCGGCGGCCTTCGTGGGCTTCGGCGGCGTGCTGTACTGGCGCGCGAATCGCCGCCTGAAGGGGGTGCCGGCATGAGCGCGCCCACGATACCCGGCGTGATCGGGGCGCAGGCGCCGGCCGAGGCGCCGGCGCAATCGCAGGACGAGCCCAAGGACCTCGGGTTCGGCTCCGTCGTAGGTGGCGTGAATGAGAAGCGACTGCTGAACCGCGACGGGACGTTCACGTCGCGCCGGGAGGGGTTGCCCTTCCTCGCGTCGCTGAGCCTGTATCACTGGCTGCTCACGATGTCGTGGCCGAAGTTCCTGGGGCTGACGGCCATCGGCTACCTGGTGATCAACGCGATCTTCGCGGTGGGCTATGTGTGGGCGGGACCTGGCGCGCTCGGCGGGATCGAGGCGGCGCAGATGGGGGGCACCTTCGGGAAGGCATTCTTCTTCTCCGTGCACACCTTCGCCACGATCGGCTACGGCACGGTGTCACCCATGGGGCTGGCGGCCAACGTCATCGTGACGCTGGAGTCGCTCGTAGGCCTGCTCGGGTTCGCCCTCGTGACGGGAGTGCTGTTCTCGCGCTTCGCGCGCCCCACCGCGGCGATCATCTTCTCGGAGCGCGCCGTGGTCGCGCCGTATCGCGGGGGCACGGCGTTCATGTTCCGCGTCACGAATGGGCGCAGCAACCAGCTGATCGAGCTGGAGGCCAAGGTGCAGTTCAGCCGGCTGCAGGGGGACTCGCGCCGCTACAGCCAGCTGACGCTCGAGCGCACGCGCGTGGTCTTCTTCCCGATGAGCTGGACGATCGTGCACCCGATCGACGAGAAGAGCCCCATGTGGCAGATGACGGGGGACGACCTGCTGCGCCAGGAGGCGGAGTTCCTGATCCTGCTGTCTGGAACGGACGAGACGTTCTCGCAGACGGTGCATGCGCGGTCGAGCTACCGCGCGGAGGAGATCGCCTTCGGGCACCGGTTCGTGAGCGTGTACAAGCCGGTGGGCCCGGACGGCACGGTGCGCATCGACGTGCGCAAGCTGAGCGACACGGAACCGGCGGAGGTGGCCGAGGGGCTGTCGGGGGACACGGCGACGTGGCATCACACGGGGCACTTCGCGGGCGCCGCGCCGTCGAGGATGCAGGCGCCGCCGAAGTAGCTGGGTCTGCAACGACAACTGCAACGAAAACTGCAACTGCCTTGACACGGATTTCACGGGCGCGCTGCGCGCGCACACGGATCTGTCCCTCGCAAATTCAAAGCTCCCCTCGGCCCGGCCGAGAGGAGCTTTTGATTGTCACCCAGACCGATCCGTGCAGCGTCGCGCAGCGACGCTCAGTGAAATCCGTGTCTCAGGCTGTTGCCCTTGCAGTTGCAGTTGTAGTTCAAGCGCCGAACGCCTAGCCCGTGGCTGCGGAGTCGTCGGAGGCGGAAGAAGGAGCCGCGCCCGGCGCGGCGGAGCCACGATGGTCGCGGACCGGCATCTTCTTCATCACGGCCTCGCAGCACGCGAGCAGGATCGCTTCCAGGGCCTCGATGCCGTCGTCGGTCGCCTCGTAGAAGAGGTCGTTCACCGCCGACTCGGCTCGCTCCAGGTAGTCCACCAAGGCCTTCGCGTGGGCGCGGGTGGGCATGGTGCCGCACTCCTTGGCCGTGACGCGATTGCCGCACGGCTTCCGCAGGACGATGACCGCCCCGCGGCGCCCAGGCTGCATGAAGTAGTCGGATGTGGACGTGCGCGGCTGGCCGCGGCGCGGACGTCCGCCCTGCTGTTTTTTCGCCGTATTCGTGCGCTGTCTCGCCATGTTCCCGGATGGTCTGCGTCGACTGTCCAAATATTATCAAAGACGACCGAGCGCCCATAGGGGCACTGTCCAGCCAGCCGGCACCGAGGGTAGCTTCAGCCCCATGCGGACCCGTTTTCCCGCCCGTGCAGCCGGGCGGCGAGTGCTCCCGGTATGGCTCTGCCTGCTGGCCATGGCAGGCCCGGCGGCAGCGCAGGACCCCATCACGCCTCCCCCCGTCCGCCGGGAATTCCGGGCGGCCTGGGTCGCGACCGTGGACAACATCGACTGGCCAAGCCGGCCGGGACTCTCGACGTTCCAGCAGCAGGGCGAGTTGCTCGCGATCCTCGATCGAGCCGCGGCAATCCACCTGAACGCGATCATCCTCCAGGTCCGCCCGGCCACCGACGCCTTCTATGAATCGGCGATCGAGCCCTGGTCCTACTACCTCACGGGCCGGCAGGGACGCGCCCCGCAGCCCGCGTGGGATCCGCTGCAATTCGCGATCGAGGCCGCCCACGCGCGCGGCCTGGAGCTCCACGCCTGGTTCAACCCGTACCGGGCGCACGTGTCCTCCGACACGTCCCCGGTCGCGCGCAACCACGTGAGCCTCACGCAGGCCGCACGCGTCCGAAAGTACGGCTCCTTCCTCTGGATGGACCCGGGCGACCCCGCGACCCGTCGTTATGCCATTCGCGTGGTGCTCGACGTGGTGCGCCGCTACGACATCGACGGCGTGCACATCGACGACTACTTCTATCCCTATCGCGAGTCGGCGAACGGGCGCGAGATCCCGTTTCCCGATGACGACAGCTATCGCCGCTACCGCTCCGAGGGCGGCACCCTGGATCGCGATGACTGGCGACGCCACAACGTGGACCTGCTGGTGGAGCAGCTCTACAAGGCGGTGAAGGACGAGAAGCGGTGGGTGAAGTTCGGCGTGAGTCCCTTCGGGATCTGGCGGCCGGGCAATCCGGAGAGCGTGCGCGGGCTCGACTCGTACGTCGAGATCTTCGCCGATTCACGAAAGTGGCTGCGCGAAGGGTGGGTGGATTACTTCACGCCGCAGCTGTACTGGAACATCGACCGTCCGCAGCAGCGCTACCCGCTGTTGCTCCAATGGTGGGTCGAGCAGAACGTGCACGGCCGCCACCTGTGGCCGGGCAACTACACCTCGCGCGTGGCGAGCGGGTCGCCCCCGCCCAACAACTGGTCGGCCCAGGAGATGATCAACCAGGTGCAGGTGACGCGCGACAACGCTGGCGCCGGTGGTAACGTTCACTTCAGCATGGAAGCGTTCATGAAGCCCGGCGCGCGGGACAGCCTCGCGGAGCGCCTGCTCGCGACGGTCTATGCGGAGCCGGCCATCGTGCCGGCGTCGCCGTGGCTGGCGATCGCGCGACCCGCGAAGCCGCGGGTCACGCTGGCCGCCGACTCGATCTCGAACGAGCCCATCGTGCAGATGAACATGCCCGAGTCCGACCCCCGCCTCTGGCTGGTGCAGGTGCGCACGCGCGGGGCCTGGACGACGCACATCCTGCCGGGCAGCGAACACCGCTTCGCGCTTCGCGATGCGGAGGCAGGAGCCGACATCGTGTGTGTCACTGCGATCGACCGGATCGGCCAGTCGAGCCCCCTCGTCACCGTGACCCATCATGACTGACGGCCATGACGACTCGCCCCTGCACGTGCCCAACCTGGGCGAGCGCGGCGTCCGTCGCCGAATGGCCAGCGGATTCGTGTGGTCGATCGTGACGCTCGCGGCGATCAGCTATCTCTCGATCACGCACAAGCCCGCTCCCTGGTTCGCCGTCACCGGCCTCTCCGCCGCGCTGGCCGCCGCCGGGTTCCTCCAGGCGCGCGAGCGCACCTGCGTGGTGCTCGCCGTGATGGACAAGCGCGACCACGACGCACCGGTGGAGCGCTGGGATGCGAACGCGAAGGCCTGCGCGCGGCAGCAGGCGCGCGGCGTCGCTGAAGGGGCGCTGCTCGTCGCGATGCTCGTGGGCGGGCTCGCCGTACTGCTCGCCTCGCGGCGATGAGCGGACTCCTCAAGCGACTGGTGGACGTCGAGCCCGAGGAGCGCTTCGCGCTCGGCCTCGCGTTCGCGTACTTCTTCTTCCTGCTCTCCGGCTACTACATCCTGCGCCCCATCCGCGACGAGATGGGCGTCGCCGGGGGCGTTGACAACATTCCCTGGCTCTACACCGGCACGCTGCTCACCACGCTGGTGGTGAGCCCGATCTTCTCCACCATCGTCGCGAAGCTGCCGGTGCGGCGCTTCGTGCCGCTCTGCTATCGCTTCTTCGTCGCGAACCTCGTCGTCTTCTTCCTCGTGCTGCGTGCGTTTCCGCAGTACAACATCTGGATCGGGCGCGCGTTCTTCGTCTGGACGAGCGTGTTCAACCTGTTCGTGGTCTCGGTGTTCTGGGCGTTCATGTCCGACCGGTTCCGGCTGGAGCAGGGCAAGCGCCTGTTCGGGGCGATCGGGGTGGGTGGCACCCTGGGCGCGCTCGTGGGCGGGACGATTACCGCCACGCTCGTGGGCCGCATCGGCTCCACCAGCCTGCTGCTGGTGTCGGCGGTGCTACTCGAGGTCTCCGTGCAGTGCGTGCTGCGCTTTCCGCCGAGCTTCCGGACGCTCGAGGACAAGGAGATGGGCGACGACCAGGAGATCATCGGTGGCAGCGCATTCGCCGGCGTCTCGCACGTGCTGCGCTCGCCCTACCTGCTCGCGATCTGCCTCTACCTGCTGATCTTCACGATCGGCAACACGTCCCTCTATTCCTACCAGGCGCAGATCGCCGGCCAGCACTTCACCGACCGCACCGCGCGAACGCAGTTCTATGCGCACATGGACATGATCGTCAACGGCCTGACGATCGTGACGCAGACCTTCTTCACCGGCCGCGTGGTGAAGCGGATCGGCGTGGGCGCCACGCTGGCGCTCGTTCCCATCGTGAGCATTGCGGGCTTCGCGGCACTGGGCGCCAACCCCGTGCTGAACGTGCTGATCGTCTTCTACGTGCTGCGCCGTTCCACGCATTTCGCGCTGGCGAACCCCACGCGCGAGGTGCTGTTCACCGTGGTGCCGCGCGAGGACAAGTACAAGGCGAAGAACTTCATCGACACCTTCGTCTATCGCGGCGGCGACCAGATCGCGGCGTGGTCGTTCCGCCTGATGACGGCTCTCGGGCTCGCGCTGA
Source organism: Gemmatimonadota bacterium (assembly GCA_028287305.1). Classification (GTDB taxonomy): domain Bacteria; phylum Gemmatimonadota; class Gemmatimonadetes; order Gemmatimonadales; family Gemmatimonadaceae; genus JAQBPX01. The sequence goes on along the minus strand of JAQBPX010000029.1, from coordinate 139,998 downwards.
GCACCAAGGCGTACGTGCTGGTGCCCATCTGCGTGGCCTGGCTCTTCCTGGGCCTCTGGCTGGGGCGCCGCCAGGCGGCGATCGTCGCCGAGCGTCGCCTGCTCGATGCACCTCGCGGGGCCACTCCGCTTCCCGCCGCACCCTGATCACCCCGTCCCCCCACACCATGCCGACGCTGACACGACCCAACGACGACGAATACCTCTCCTACTACGGGAAGTACATCTCGCTCGTGCCCGATGGAGACGTGGTGGCAATGCTCGCGCAGCAGCTCGACGACACCGAGTCGCTGCTGGCGTCCATCGGGGAGGAGGGCTCCATGCACCGCTACGCCGAGGGAAAGTGGAGCGTGAAGGAGGTGGTGAGCCACGTGAGCGACACCGAGCGGATCTTCGCCTATCGCGCGCTGCGGTTCGCGCGCGCCGATGCCACGCCCCTGCCGGGGTATGACGAGAACGCCTACGCGCCGATGGCGGGCGCGGACGCGCGACCCCTGGACGCGCTGGTCGCCGAGCTGCGCGCGGTGCGCCGCGCGACGGTTGCGACGCTGCAGGGCTTTCCGCCGGAGGCGGCACAGCGCCGCGGCTCGGCCAACGGCGCGCAGATGTCGGTGCGCGCGCTGGCGTGGACCATCGCAGGGCACGAGCTCCATCATCGCAACGTGCTGCGCGAGCGCTACCTCAAGTGATACGCGATCGCGCGCGGCTCACGCTGTTCGCGCTCGTGGGCCTGCTCGGCGCGTGCGCGACGCACGCGGGGCCGATGGTGGAGTTTCATCCGTCACCGTCGGCGGGCGGCCCCTTCTCACCATCGGTGCGCGTGGGGGACCTGCTCTTCCTGAGCGGCGTGATCGGCATCGATTCCACCGGCAAGATGGCACCGGGTGGCGTGCGCCCAGAGGCGAGACTGGCACTGGAGAACCTGAAGGCGGAGCTGGCGCGACAGGGACTTGGGCTCGACCGCGTGGTGAAGTGCACGGTGATCATGGCCGACATGGCGGACTGGCCGGCGATGAACGAGGTGTACGTCACCTTCTTTCCGGGCGTGAAGCCCGCGCGCACCGCGTTCGCGGCGTCGCAGCTCATCTTCAACGCGCGACTCGAGCTGGATTGCGTCGCCGCGGTGCGTTGACGGGGCACGCATGCGTCACACGGTGAAGCTGCAGGGCATCACGGTCGGGTGGTCGGACCTCGAGGATGCGGAGCCCTCGGTGGGCCGGGCGCGCGGCGTGTTCCGCCCGGGGATCGGCTACGACCTGGTGCAGCCGGTCTTCCAGCTCTTTCGCGACGCGGTGCCCGCGCGGGGCGGGGCGGTGGCGGACGAGGAGCTCCTCGCGCGATATCATCGCTCCCGGGATGCGCTGCAGCTCACGCTCGAGGATGGCGCCGGCGTCGCCATCGCCACCACGGCGATCCACATTGCCGACTATGCTTCGGGGGCGAGCGCGGCGGCGCGCGAACTCGAGGTCCTCATCGCCGACGACGGGTACTGGCGCAGGCGCAACGCGGGAGCGTGACGATGGAGGGCAGGCTGCTCATCTACGGCGCCAACGGTTACACGGGTGAGCTGATCGCCCGCCTGGCGGTGGAGCGCGGCCTTCGCCCCACGCTGTCGGCGCGCCGGGCGGAGGCGATCGCCCCACTGGCTGCGGAGCTCGGGCTGGATTTCGAGGTCGTCTCACTCGACGACACGGCGGCGCTCGACTCGCTGCTCTCGCGGCATGACGTCGTGCTGCACTGCGCGGGTCCCTTCATGCACACGGCGCGGCCGATGGCGGAGGCGTGCCTGCGGACGAAGTCGCACTACCTCGACATCACCGGGGAGATCGAAGTCTTCGAGCTGCTCCACGCGATGGGCGCGGCCGCGGCTGCGGCGGGAGTGATGCTGCTGCCGGGCGTGGGCTTCGACGTGGTACCGTCCGATTGCCTGGCCGCGCACCTCAAGAAGCGGATGCCGCAGGCGACGTCGCTGTCGCTCGCGTTCCTCAGCCTCGGTGGGCTGTCGCGCGGGACCGCGACCACCATGGCGGAAGGGATGGGTCGCGGCGGCGCGGTGCGACGCGACGGGCGCATCGTGCCCGTGCCCCCCGCGTGGAAGATGCGGCACATCGACTTCGGCACCGGCGTGATCGCGGCGGTGTCGATTCCATGGGGCGACGTGTCCACCGCGTACTACAGCACGGGGATCCCGAACGTCACCGTATACATGGCGACGCCAACCAAGCTGCGCTGGTCCATGCGGGCCACGCGATACCTTGGACCGTTGCTGCGGTGGGCACCCGTGAAGCAGTGGCTGGTGGAGCGCGCGCAGGCGCGGCGCCCCGGACCGAGCGAGGCGCAGCGCAAGCGCGGGTTTTCGCTGCTCTGGGGCGAAGCCTCCGACGACAGTGGGCGCACCGTCACGGTGCGGATGCGCACGCCGAACGGATACACGCTCACGGCCCAGACTGCCGTGGCGATCGCGGAGCGCGTGCTGGCCGGCCAGCTGATGCCGGGCTTCCAGACGCCCTCGTTGCTTCTCGGCGCCGATTTCATCCTCTCCATTCGCGAGGTCGCGCGCGCGGAAGTTGCATAGCCGCGTCGGATCGCGGCACCCTTGCGGTGCATGCGGGTAGGACCATGCGCGCAGTCGTCCTGAGCAACGCGAGGGACCTGCCGTGAGTGTGCAGTCGTCCTGAGCGTAGCGAGGGACCTGCCGTTACCCGACCGGAGATTCTCATGCACGATCGCACCCTTCGCGCGACCCTCGGCGGCGCGCTCCTGTTTCTCTCCGTCGCGGCGCCTGCATTGCGCGCGCAGGCGATCCCCACCGACCAGGACCTGGCCGCCGAGGCGGCGCTGATCAGCACGCCGATCGGCGCGCTGTCGCCGCTCATGACGCCCACGATTGCGGGGATGGGAACCGCGTCGCCCTCATTCGGGATCAGGTACGGCCGACGCTCCGTGAACGGGGGCAACGGCTCCGAGGACAACTACGGCATCGCGACCACGCTGCCGATGGGCTCGGGCACCACCATCACGATCACCGCCGCCGCGGGCGACCTCGATTGCTCCGGATGCAACCGATACCTGCAGCTCGCACTCGGCGGCGACTTCCGGCTCGGCGAGATGCCGATGGGATCGGGCTCGAAGCTGTTGTATGCCGTGAATGGAGAAGTCGGCTATGGCCGGCCCAGCGCCTTCGGGCAGACCGACCAGGCGATCTCACTCTCCGCCGGCGTGCCGATTTCGCTGGTGCTCGGCTCCGGGTCGGACATGAAGATCGTGCCCTGGCTGACGCCGGGCTTCGGCATCGGCAGGTACAAGCAGGATACGCGCTTCGCCGGCACGTCGGAAAGTGGCCAGCGCTTCCTGCTCGGCGGCGGACTGGGGCTCGCGAATGCAGGCTCGAGCTTCTCGGCGAGCGTCGGCTTCCAGCACGTGTTCATCACCGGCGGGCAGACGATGTACGGCATCTCGGTGACGATCGGCGGGAAGTGAGTTTCGCCGCGGCTCAACGAACGAATGAGCCACGGTGCAACGCGGTATAACGCTGAACTGCCGGCAGTTGCAGTTCCCAATAGCAAGCAGGACTCCGACTGAATTCGGAGTCCTGTCTTCTTGTTTGAAGCGTCCCGAGGTGCGGTTCAGCGCGGGCCGAAGGCCCACAGCGTTGCGCCGCGGCTCATTGGTTAGTTGCAGATCCCTCGCTGCGCGCGGGATGACAACCGCGCGCGGGATGACAATGGGCTAGTGAAAATTCCTCCCCTTCACCGCTTCCTCTCCCACTGAAGCGGTGAGGGCCCGGAACTTCTCGGCCCGCAGGTTCACCACCGTCTGCTCCACCTGCAGCACGCCGCGCACGAGCAGCAGCGGTGACGTGGAGATGAGCAGCGCCTGCTGCTCGAAGCGCTTCGGCGTGCACACCACGTTGACCAGCCCCGTCTCGTCCTCGAGGGTGAGGAACACGAACCCCTTCGCGGTGCCGGGACGCTGGCGACAGATCACCAGCCCAGCCGTGGCCGCGCGATCGCCGTCCCTCGCGTTCGCCGCGAGGTCCGCCGCGGTGCGCACGCCATTCGGCGCGAGCAACTCGCGCAGGTGCTTCATGGGGTGCCCGCCCAGCGCGAGTCCCGTCATCCGGTAGTCGGCCTCGGTGATCTCCGCGGGCGACATCCCCGGCAGCGGCGCGTGCGACGCAGGCGGCGCCGAGGGCGCGAGCGGGCCCGCGTCGCCCCGCACCGCGGAGAGCGCATGCCAGAGCGCGGCGCGCCGGCGGCTGCGCTCCGGTTCCTGCGGCAGGTAGGCATCGAACGCCCCCGCTTCCGCGAGCGCGCGCAGCGCGCGACGGTCGAGGTCCACGCGGCGCACGAAATCCTCGATCGACGTGAAGGGCCCCTGGTCGAGCGCGGCCTCGTACTTGTCGCGCGTCTTCGGGCCCAGCCCCTTGATGATGCGCACGCCGAGGCGCAGCGCCGGCGCGCCGTCCTTCGCATCGGTCCGCCGCTCGAGCGTGTGATCCCAGGTGGATTGCGTCAGGTCCACCGGCCGCACTTCCACGCCGTGACGGCGCGCATCCTCGATGATGGTACCCGGCGCGTAGAAGCCCATCGGCTGCGCGTTGAGCAGCGCCGCGGTGAACTCGGGCGCGTAATAGTGGCGGAGGTACGCCGACGCATACACGATCAGCGCGAAGCTCGCCGCGTGCGACTCGGGAAATCCGTAGTCGGCAAAGGCATTGATCTGGTTGTAGATCCTCAGCGCCACGTCCTCGGGAATGCCGTTCGCGCGCATGCCGTCGATCATCTTCCGGCAGATGTCGGCCATGCGCTCGCGACTGCGCTTGTGTCCCATCGCCCGGCGCAGCTGGTCACTCTCGCCCGGCGTGAATCCCGCGGCCGCCACCGCCACCTGCATCCCCTGCTCCTGGAAGAGCGGGATGCCGAGCGTGCGCCTGAGGATCGGCTCGAGCGTCGGGTATGGATACGTCACCGCCTCCTCCCCCGCGCGCCGCCGCAGGTAGGGATGCACCATCTCGCCCTGGATCGGCCCCGGCCGGATGAGCGCGACTTCCACCACCAGGTCGTAGAACTTGCGCGGCTTGAGGCGCGGCAGCGTGTTCATCTGCGCGCGGCTCTCCACCTGGAACACGCCGATGGTGTCGGCGCGACAGAGGTCGTCGTACACCGACTGGTCGTCCATGTCGAGCTGGCCCAGGTCGATCGAAACGCCGCGCGTGGCGCGAATATGCAGCAAACACTCCTGCAGCAGCGTGAGCATGCCGAGGCCGAGCAGGTCGATCTTCACGAGCCCCACGGGATCGAGGTCGTCCTTCTCCCACTGGATCACCGTGCGCCCCTCCATCGACGCGGGCTCGATGGGCACGATGAGCGACAGTGGCTGCGCGGTGAGCACGAACCCACCGACGTGAATCGAGCGATGCCGCGGCAGCTGGTGCAGCCCGTCCACCACCTCGGCCAGTGCGCGCACGCGACGGTCGTTGGGATCGAGCCCCGCCATTGCCACGATGCCGCGCTTGCCGTCATCCATCCGCTTCACGATGGTCGGGTCGCGCCGCTCGTTCAGCGATTCCTCGGCGTACGGGTCGAGCCAGGGCAGCTCCTTCTTGAGGTTCTGCGCGTTCGGCGACCCATACGGCTCGTAGGCGGTGGTGGGCTTCGGCCGGTCCGAGGGCGTGAGCGGACGTGAGCCCACGCGCACCTGCTTCTTCTCCTCGCTCGTGAGGTCGGCCCGGCGTGCTTCGGCCTTCACCTCTCGCGACTTCGTGGTGGCCTCCGTGCCGCGCACCATCCCCTTGCCCAGCACGTCCGCGACGTGGGCGTCGCGATCGCCCTCACCCCCCTCGCGCAGCAGCTCGGCGGTGGCGCGCGCCGAGAAGCGGTCGCTGAGCGACGCGAGCCGATCGCCCTGCTCCACGGAAAAGCCGAGGACGCGCGCGGCGTCGCGCACGGCCGAGCGCCCGCGCCAGGTGATCTGCTCGCAGACCATGGCCGCGTGATCGCGCCCGTACTTCTCGTAGACGTACTGGATCACGCGCTCGCGCTCCTGGTGCGCGAAGTCGATGTCGATGTCGGGCGCTTCCGAGCGGTCGTCGGAGAGGAAGCGCTCGAAGAGGAGGCCGAGCTTCACCGGGTCCACCGCGGTGATGCCCAGGCAGTAGCACACCGCGGAGTTGGCGGCGGAGCCGCGCCCCTGGCAGAGGATCCCCTCGCGCCGCGCGAAGCGCACGATGTCCCACACGATCAGGAAGTAGCCGGCGAGGCCGAGGCGCTCGATCATCGCGAGCTCGTGGCGGAGCTGCTTCATCTGCGGCGAGTCGGGCGCGCCGGGCTCGACCCGCAACTTCCATCGCTCCCACGCGCCCTGGGCCACGAGTCGCTCGAGGTACTCGTCGGGACTCACGCCGGCGGGCAGCGGAAAGTTCGGCAGCGCGGGGTCGAGGTGGCCCATGCGGAAGCTGCAGCGCTCCGCGATGGCGAGCGTGTTGTGCAGTCCCTCGGGCGCGTGCTGCCAGCGACGCCGGAGCTGTGCGGCGCTCTTGAGGTACCACTCGCCGCTGGGACGGAGGCGCGTGCCCATGGTGTCGAGCACGCGGTCGTGGCGGAGCGTGCAGAGCACGTCGTGCACGATGCGGTCGCGGGCACGCGCGTAGTGCACGTCGTTGGTGACGACCCAGGGGACGTCGAGCGCGCGCGACACGGCCAGCAGCTGCGTGGTGGCCTCGCGCTCCTCGGGGAGGCCGTGGTCCCAGCACTCGATGGCCACGCGGCGGCCGAAGATGTCGAGCAGCGTGGACATGGCTTCGCATGCGCCGTCGACGTCGCCCTTCATGGCGAGTCGCGGCACCCAGCCGCGCGGGCAACCGGTGAGCGCGAAGAGTCCCTGCGCGTGCTCGGCCACCAGGTCGAGCGACACGTGCGGCCGCCCGCGCGGCTGGTCCATGCGGGCGCGCGTGATCAGCGTGGAGAGGTTGCCGTAGCCGGCGACGGTCTCGGCGAGCAGCGGGAGGTGCGTGAGGCGACCGTCGATCTCGACGGTGAGCTCGGCGCCGATGATGGGGGTGATGCCGACCTCCTCGGCGGCCTGCGCGAAGCGCACGCTGCCACTGAGGTCGTCGTGGTCGGTGAGGGCGAGGGCGGGAAGGCCGATCTCCTTCGCGCGCGCCGCGAGCGCCTCGGGAGTGGCGGCGCCGTCGAGGAGGGAGAAGCAGGAGTGGCAGTGCAGCTCGACGTACTGGCTCATCGCGGGGGCTGCACTGAAACAACAACATCAAAAGCAACGGCAACTGCCTGAGACACGGATTTCACTGGCGCTGGCTTGCGCCAGCGCGACTCGGGTACTGCGTGGTGCCCGTGCTGGCGTCGCGCAGCGACGCCCAGTGAAATCCGTGTCTCAAGCTGTTGCTCTTGCCAGCGCTGGAACCGCGCAACCACGCGGCGCGTTCGTCTCGCATGTCCCATCCTCATGCGACCGCGCTCATCCACGGCGCCGACGACCTGTCGGCGGAGGAGCTGGACGGGTTGCCGTTCGGGATGATCCAGCTCGACGAGACGGGGCGCATCCTGCAATTCAATGCAGTGGAATCGCGCCTGGCGCGGCTGCCGCAGCACGAGCAGGTGGGGAAGCACTTCTTCAGTGAGGTGGCGCCGTGCACGCGCGTGCAGGAATTCCACGGCCGCTTTCGCGAGGGCGTGATTCGCGAGGCGCTCGACGCGACCTTCCACTTCCACTTCGCCTTCAAGCAGGACCCGCGCGACGTGACCGTGCGGCTGTTCTACTCGCGCAAGTCGCGCACGGTGTGGGTCATGATCAGCGATCGCGAGGGGAAGGGACTTTGATACTGGCAGTTCAGTCATACCACCCCTGCACGCGCCATCCGTCGTCGGCGCGGTCGAGGTAGACCATGAACTCGCCCTGCTCCGTCTCGCAGCGCCAGTAGTCCCGGCGATAGCCCTGGTCCCACCAGTCGCCCGACAGCCGCTCGGGACCACTGGCGCGCTGCACGGCGAGCGGTCGCGCGCGCCAGGTGAAGCGGCGCGGGACGTCGGCGTCGCATTCCATGTCCACCAGCTCGGCGCGCTCCAGCAGCCGGAGCGCGGGCGTCACGTCGGCCGAGTTGCCACCCGGCGCCTCGCGCGGCTCGAGCGGGGCGCGATCGCGCTTCGCCTTGCCGGCTGCCGCTTCGTGCGCGGCATACGTCGCGGTGCTCGCGTCGTTGTCCACGCCGTCTATCCAGGCGCCGGCGCGCTCGGGCACGTACGAGTCGCGCACCACCGGCTTGACCACCACGTTGGGGCCGAGCTCCGCGCGCAGCCGCGCGAGCGCCGCCTCCACGGCCGCGGGGTCGCGCCACGTGGGCGCGAGCAGGTCGCCCTGGTCGCCGCTGAGCGGCGCGGCGGCGATCACCGCGATGGACACCGCGCTCACCGGCGCGGTGAGCGTCCATCCCGCGAGCAACCCGCGACAGCGCTCGAACAGCACTTCCCATCGCGCCGAGGGGCGCGGGAGTCGCAGCTCGCGCGTCACCGTGTGCACGGGCGCGTTGGGGAGCGCGCCGCGGGCGTCGTCGAGGGTGAGCGTCACCGCCAGCACGGCGATCGCGCGCCCCTGCGAGGCGAGCAGCGTGGCGAGCCGCTGGATGGACGCCTTCGCGAGGAAGAGGATGGGCTCCATGGTGGGCGCCGGCGTCGCGAGCTCCGTGTCCACCGAGGGGCAGGCGTCCTTTCGCGCGAGCACGGGACGTCGCGCATCCTCGCCGCGCGACAGCCGCCATGCGCCGAGTCCCTCGCTGCCCCAGCGTCGCTCGACGTCGCCCGCCTCGAGTTGTGCGAGGCCCCCGCAATCGCGCAGGCCGAGTGCGCGGAGCGTCTCGCGCAGCTCCTCCTCGATGGGGAGCAGGGCGAGCGGCGCGGTGGCGAGATAGGCGGCGTCGCCGCCGGGATGGACGACGTGGATGAGCGATCGCTCGTCGCCGCTGGTGGAGAACGACGCGCCCGCCCAGGTGGCGGCGCGCGCGGTGACGCAGGCGTCGGCGATGGCGATGCGCGGGCGGGGATGCCAGCGCTTCGCGATGCGGAGCAGTGCGTGCGCGAGCGCGCGCTCGCCGCCCAGTCCATCGAAGCCGCTGGCGCCCACCCACCAGAGGCCGGGCGCGCCGCGCACGGGGGTGACCTGTGGGCTGGCGCCGATGAGCTGGGCGGTGGCCTCGAGGGTGGCGACGTCGAGGGCGGTGTCGTCCCAGGGAAGGGCGTGGAGGCCGGCGCATCGGGCGCGGGCCTCGGGCACGGTCATCCCGGCGCGAATGCCGGCGCGCCCCGCGGCGGCGGAGACGGCGCGGATGCGGCGGCGGGTGCCCTCGAAGGCGACGATGGGTTCGTCATCCCAGTGGAGCGAGGCGGCCGCGGAGCGGCCGCCGGGGCTCGGGGGCACGGGAGCTGGGGAGCTGGGGGAACTTCGGCCGCTGTTCCCCAGCTCCCGTGCCCCCGAGCTCCCGTGCTCCTGCTGTTGCCCCAACAGGGGCAACAGCAGTTGCTCGACGTCGCCCGCGCCCGCTCCTCGCCTCGCGCTTCTCCACGCCGCGGCGATCGGGAACCTCGGAATGCGAACACAGGCGACGCGCCACTGCGACTGCACGAGAGACCTCCACGGGACGAGGGGTGGTGCCGCCCTTTTCGATGGCGACGGAGAAGAGCGGGGGCTCGGGAACTCGGGACATGAGGAGCTGGGGGAACTGCGGTGGTCGCTCTTGGTGTCGTCGTTCCCCACCTCCCCAGCCCCTGATCTCCTGCGCCCCTGCTTCCCCTTCCCCAGCTCCCCAGCCCCTGCGCTCCTGTGCCCCCGCTCTTCGGACTATCAACCGCGCGGATCCGCCGAGCCGGGTGGCGCGGGCGTCGCCGTCCGCGGTGAGGAGGAGGGCCGCGCCACTCTCGCGAGCGAGGCGGCTGAGGCGGACGGAGATGGCGCGCGGCAGCGAGGGCGCACCGTCGAGGACCACGAGGCCGAAGGCGCCGGAGCGGAGGAGGATGTCGGCGCACCAGGCGGCGCGGCGCGCGTCGCGGGGGCGGATGACCCAGAGCTCTTCGCGACCCTCGAGGGTCGCGAAGAGCTGTGGTGACAGGGTGCGGGTCGCGTCGATCCAGGCGACCCATTCGCCGCGCTCCACGGTGGCGGTGGCGATGTGGACGATGAGTCCCGTCTTGCCCGAGCCGCGGAGCCCGATGACCTCGGTCATGCGGCCGCGCGGCAAGCCGCCCCCGAGCAGGGTACCGTCGAGCCCCGCGACGCCGGTGGGGAGCGTCGGGAGGGGCGGGGCGGTGACCGGGAGGAGCTTCCGGAGGGCGGAGAGGGCGGGAGAGGGCAAGGGGTGTACGGTGTGCGGTTTGGGGTTTGCGGAACTGCAACGGCTACCGAATAGATACCGAAGTCTCGCGGTGTGGGAAAGGGCAAGGCAGGTCAACTTTGTGACCACCGCCATCCGACCTTCCTGCCTCACTGCCTCACTGCCCTACTGCATCACTGCCTTCCTCGGTATCTCCCGAATCAACGGCTCCGGCGCCTTCCCCGTGGTCTTGCCCAGATTCTGTCGCGAACGTGGCTTGAAGGTGGCGCTAATACCGGCCGACGCCACTCCCGCCCCTGCCCCCAGTTCCAGCCCCAGCTGCTCCGCAGCCACCACCGGCACCACCCCCGCATCCGCCTCCTCCTCGTCCCCATGCTGGTGCCCGTACACGATCCCGTGACGCTCGCACGAGCGCGCAAACCACGCCTGCAATCCCTCCCGGTACTTCTCGCCCGCCTGGTGCGAGTGCCCATACGTCCCCCGATAACGCTCGACCAGCGCGGGAAACTCCTGCTCGATGAAGGGCAGGTAGCGCTCGCGCGCCGTGGAGCGCAGCCGCAGCGCGCAGGCATTCAGGTGCGTCGCTCCCGCGTCCGTCACGGCCTTCACCAGCGCGTCGAGCGCACGCGGCCCGTCGGTGATCCCCGGCAGCACCGGCATCACGTTCACGCCGACGTCGATCCCCCATTCGCGCAGCCGGCCGATGGCGCGCAACCGGGATTCCGGCGTGGGCGCGCGCGGCTCGATGCGGCGCGCGAGCTCGCGGTCCACCGTGATCAGCGAGACGTGCACGGTGACCTTCGAGTGCCGCATCAACCGGTGCAGCAGCTCGGCGTCTCGCGTGACGAGCGGGCTCTTGGTGATGATGCCGATCGTGAGCCCGGGATGTTCCGACAGCGCCTCGAGGATGCCGCGCGTGAGCCGGAAGCGACGCTCCGCCGGCTGGTAGGGATCCGTGGCCGTGCCGATCACCACCGTCTCGCCGCGCACGAGCGCCAGGTGCTTGTCCGACCCATGGCGCAGCGTGCGTCGCAGCACCTCCGGCGCATTCTCCTTCACGAAGATCCGCCGCTCGAAGGCGAGCCACGGCGGCATGTCGCGCACCGTGCTCGCGAGCAGCGCATGCTGCGGATTGGCGGCGGCCGCCCGCTCGAGCGTGTAGCGATGCGCATACCGCGCGTAGCAGTACGTGCAGCCGAACGCGCAGCCGACGTACGGGTTGATCGACCAGAACCCCATCCCGGTGGCCTCGGGCGCATTGAGCACCTTGCCCGCCCGCTGCCCCAGGTACGCGATATCCTTCTGCTCGTCGAGCAGGGGAAGCACTCGCGCGCGAAGCACGCCCTCGTCGAACAGCGCAGCTTGCTGCATGTTGCGGGAACCTCGGAAAAACCGACTTCAGGACCGACACCCACAGGAGCCCACCAACAGCGTGGGGATCCGTATTTACCGAACAGAAACCGAAAACGCAAGAAGCGTGGCAGAATCCTGGCGCACCAGCGCCTTCGTCGTGCGCCTCATCGCGGTGCTCGCGGCCAGCGTCGCCTTCGCCGGCGTCATCCTCATCACCGAGCCCCCCGGCCCCGGCCTCGACCCCGACGCCGCCTCCTACCTGGGCGCCGCCGAGTCGTGGGCGGCGGGCTCGGGATTCCGCGTGCCCACCGCGCGCTGGGACTCCCCCGACAGCACGCAGCGACTCGCGCACTTTCCCCCCGGCTTCCCGCGCGCCATCGCGCTGCCGCACGCGCTCGGGCTTCCCGCGCCGCAGGCCGCGCGACTGGTGGAGGCGCTCGCCGCCTTCTTCACCTTCGCCATCCTCATGACCCTCGTCGGCGACGCCGCCGGCGTCGTGCCCTCGCTGGTCTCCGGCGCGCTGCTCGCGCTCACGCCCGCCATGACCACGGTCCATCTCTCCGTGCTCAGCGAGCCGCTCTTCCTCGCGTGCTGCGCCCTGCTGCTGCTCGCGATGGTGCGCGGCCCCAGGCAGCCGTGGTGGGCCGGGCTCGCCGCCGCCGCCGCCGTGATGGTGCGCTATGCCGGCGTGGCCGCGGGAATGGCCGCCGCGCTCTGGGCGCTCGCGCAGCCGGGCACGCTGGTGATGCGCCTGCGCAACGCGGTGATCGCGGGCGCGCCCACGCTCGTTGCGGTGGGCGCGTGGGCCCTGGCACTGCACACCGCGCGCACCGAGGAGAGCATTCGCAGCTTCGCCATCTACGGGGACCTGGGGCCCACCCTCGCGCTCGGCCGCAGCACGATCGTCGAGTGGCTCGCGCCCTCGGGTGACCCGCTTCCCTTCGCCGGGTGGATCGCGACGGGCGCGCTGATCGTGCTCGTCGCCGTGCTCGTGCGCGGCACGCGCCTGCTGCTCACCGGCGCCCGCAACGGCGCCGCGCGCGACGTGATCGCCATGCGGACGCTCGCAGCGCTCGCGACGCTCGCGTCCACGTACGTGGCGGTGCTGTTCGCATCACGGCTGCTCGCCGATCCCGACATTCCCCTCGACGAGCGCCTCCTCGCGCCGCTGATGGTGCTCGTGATCGCCGCGGTGGTGATCGCGGGCGCGCGCTGGTGGATGGCGCAGGAGGGCTCGCGACGCGGGCTGCTGGCGCGCGTCGCACTCACCGCAATCCTGGTCGCGTGGAGCGCCGCGGCGTTCGCGCGCGTGCGCGACGACATCGAGTGGACCGCCGAGTACGGCTCGGACTTCGCGAGCGACCAGTGGCGTCGCTCGCCGCTCATCGACTGGGCGCGCACCGAGGCGCGCGACGCGGCGCTGTTCTCCAACTGGCCGGTGGTGGGCTACTTCCACGTCGGGCGCCCGCTGCGCGAGCTGCCGGAGACCTACGACGCACACGTGCTGCGCGCCTTTTCCGACACGCTCGCCCGGCGCCATGGCGTGATCCTCGGCTTCGATGCGCCGAGCCCGGGAGTGGTGCGGCCGGATTCGCTCGCGCGGCTGCTGGGTCTCGTCGAGCTGGCGCGCTTCAGCGACGGTCGCGCGTGGGGGCCGGCGCGGTCATCGCGCCTCCCGTCGACCATGCCGTCGACCGTTCCGTCGACCGCGCGGCGCTGATTCGCTATACTGCAGCGGCGCCGCCTATCCCTCCCGGGTGGCGCCCGACAACCCCTCGATCACCTGCGCCAGGTCCAGGTCGGCCTGCGTGATGCCGCCCGCGTCGTGCGTGCTGAGCGCACAGGTGACCTTGGTGTAGCGGATGTCGATGTCGGGATGATGATCGGCTGCATCTGCCTTGCCGGCCACCGCGTTCACGAACGAAATGCCGGCGGCGAACGTTGCAAAGGTGAACGTCTTCGTGAGCACGTCGCCCCGCCGGGCCCATCCTGCCAGTCCGCCGAGGGCACGCTGGATCTCGACGTCTGAGAGCTTGCTGCGCATGTAGTCCTGGATCCCGCGCCGCCTGCTGGGCGACGCCTGAAGGTTGTGACGAACATACCGTGCGGGGTGCCGCCCTGCACGTTTCCCCTGCCATGGCCCATCCTGCATGACGCGTCGCCTCCGTACCGCCCGCGCTGCCCTTGCCGGAGTCGCCGCCGTCGCGGCGCTGCTCCTGGTGTCCGCGTTCCCGGCGGGCGCGCAGGCGCGACCGCGCCCCCAGCTGCGCGGCTACTGGCACCACTTCGCCGCGGGGTTCGCCACGAGCATCCTGGTGCACGAGGGCGGGCACGTGGCCACCAGCTACCTGGTGGGCGCGAGGCCGAGCTTCGGGTTCAACCGGCTGCGCCCCACGATCTACTCGGGGATCGACGACGCCGCGGACCCGCACAAGCAGCTGCTCTTCTCGAGCGCGGGGCTCGTGGCGCAGTCGGTGCTGGACGAGGTGATCCTCGACGTGCCGCACAAAACGTCGAGCCCGTTCGAGCGCGGCGTGCTGGCCGGCGGCATCGCGACGCAGCTCTTCTACGTGACGCTCGGCCGCTCGGGGAAGGTGAGCGACATCGACTTCATCGCGCGGCTGTCGTCGCTGAACAAGACGCAGCTCACGCTGATCTATGGCGGCATCGCGACGCTGCACATCGTGCGCATTCACCACAATGGGCGCTACGCCAACTTCTTCCTGAGGCCCACGTCGCGGGGAGGGACCAACGTCGGGTTCGAGGTGAAGTGACGGGGCCCGAGTAACTGCTGGCGTGAGGCGTGAGGCTGGGGCGTGGGTCGTGAGGGCCTGAGTAACGACGGCCTGTGGCTGCGGGCCTGCACCACATGGCGTGAGGCATTTTCCCCAGGCCCAGAGGTTCAGGCCATCCGCCTCATGCCGGGGTTACCCTGGCCAGAAGACCCCCGCCCCAGCCACAAGCCTCACGCCTCGCTGTTACCGCCGCCCCAGGAAGTTGCGACGATCAGCGCCGCCGCCCGGCGCCGAGCAGGCTGAGGATCGCCAGGAACATGTTGAGCAGGTCCAGGTAGATCTGCACCGCGGCGATCACGTAGTCATCGGGACCGAACTGGCCGGAGCGCACCAGGCGCCAGGTGTCGAACACCAGCAGCCCGCTGAACACGAGCAGCGTGCCGCCCGCGATCCAGAGGGAGCCGAGCGTGCTCGGGAAGAACATGCTGATCAGCGAGGTGGCGATCAGCACCCAGAGGCCCACCATGAAGAAGCTGCCCCACGCGCTGAAGTCGCGGCGGCTCAGCATCGCGAACAGCGAGAGCGCGCCGAACGTGCACAGCGTGAGCAGCGCCGCCTGCGGCACCACGCCCGGATACAGCCGGCCGTAGATGGAGATCAGCGGAGAGATCCAGACCCCCTCGATGAACGTGAAGACCAGCGTGAGCAGCACGTTCCGCGGGAACACGCGCGGCGCCGTCCGCACCATGAGCAGGGGCGCCATCATCGCGATGAACGTGATGAAGGGATGCGCGCGCACGGCATCCATCAGCGCTGGCTGCGTCATGCCGAAGGCGGCGCCGGCGATGGTCGTGAGGACGCCCACGAACACCAGGCCATAGGTGCGGCGCACGAGCGTCGCGCGATCGGCTCCGGTGAGGACCGGCAGAGAATAGGACATGCCCATCTGGACGAACGACTCCGTTGAGGTCGTTGAATTCTACCCGGATGCGCGCGCCGGGTGCCAGTCCGGGCGCATCACGATTGCGTCGGCCCTTCCTCACCCCTTCCGGAGCGAGACCGACCCGTTCACGGTCTTCATGAGCACGCGCCCCGTGCCGGTGCCGATCGTGCCCGCCAGGTGCCGCTTGTCGGATCCCACGGAGCTTGCCACCAGGGGGAAGTCGGTGGTGGCCGAGCCGTTCACGGTGTTCAGCTCCACGCTGCCGGCAAAGGTTCCGGGAATGGTGGCGCGCACGCTGCCGTTCACGGTGCCGGCTTCGAGCCCGGCGTCCACGCCGCTCACCACCAGGTCGCCATTCACGGTGCTGGCGTCGACGTCCACGCCCGGGGGCACGACGACGTCGATGCTGGCGCGCGCATCGCTCCCCCAGGTCGCCAGCCCGAGGAACGAGTGGCGGCCGCGATAGTTCGGCTGGTAGTTCGGTCCGCAGCTCCCATTCCTCGACCAGAGCGCGCAGACGTAGACGTCGTTCCCCGAGCGCACCACCTGGAACTGCACCTGCGCGTCGCCGCGATGATGCCACACGGTGCCGCCGCGCGCGCGGAAGCTCGTGCCGGACACCAGCCGCACGTCGCCATTCAGGTTGCGCACGTGCAGTCGCGTGCCGGCGGCCAGCGGCTGGCTGGCCGACCACGCGTCGTCGTTGCGCCGCTCCCGGCTGCAGGCGATCAGCGCCGGCAGCAGCAACAGGGGCGCGATCCAGCGAATCGAGGGGCGACGCATGGTGCCTCGGCGGAAAGGGGGGAGGCGCCGTGATGGCGCCTCCCCCCTCACGACGAGCCCGCGACCGGCGGAGTTTCGCCTAGCGCTTTCGCAGCTCCACGTTCCCGTTCACGGTGGTCAGCTTGAGCCTGGGGCCGCCCTTGCCGAGCGTGGCCTTCAGGTGGCGCGGGTTGATCTTGCCGGAGAGCGTCACGGGAAACGACGTGGCGAAGTGCCCGTTCACGGTCTCGAGCTCGATGTTCGCATCGATGTCGTCCGCGAACTCGGCGATCACGGTGCCGTTCACGGTGGTGAACTCCATGTCGTTCTTCGGCGTGAAGTGGCCCATGCGCGCGGTCACCGAGCCATTCACCGTGGTGGCCGACACGGGCCCGCCCTCGGTGGTCACTTCCACCGAGCCGTTCACCGACGACGCATCCACCTCGAGGCCGGCACCCTCAACGCCCACGCGACCGTTCACGGAATGCGCGCCGACCTTCACGTTCTTCGGCACGTACACCTTGAAGTCCACCTGCGTGTCGTTGCGCTCGTTGTACGAGCCGCGGCTGTTGTTCTGGTGGATGCCCTCGTCGTCACAGGTCGCGCGCTCGGTCCAGAGCGCGCAGATCACGACGTCGGCGTCGCCCTTGCCGGTGCGCACCACCTCGATGCGAACGCGGTCCTCGTCGCCGCGGCGCGAGCGCTTGGTGGCGGTGACCTCCACCTTGTCGCTCGTGCCGGGCATCACCTGCACGGTGCCGTTGATGTCGTGCACGGTGATCCAGGCGCCGTCGGCGAGCTTGCCCGACCAGCTGAAGTCCTTCGCGGTGCCGGAGGCCACGGTGGCATTGCTGCCGGAACCCTGGGCGAGTGCTGGGGCCGTCGCGAGCGCGACGACCAGCGGGATATAGCGGAACGAGGTCATGGTCATGGCCGTCTTCACCTGGTCATCCGGAGCTTCACGTCGCCGCTGACGGTCGTCAGCTCGAGCTCGCGTCCACCCTTGCCCACGCGACCCTCGATGGAACGGCGATTCATGCGTCCATCCAGCGTGAGCGGAAAGTCGGAGTTGAAGTCCCCGCTCACGGTCTTCATCGTCACGTTCGCGTTCAGGTCACGCGGAAGCGAGACCTCGATGTCGCCGCTCACCGACTTGAAGGTCAGGTCGCCGCGCCCATCGGCGAGCGAGAGCACCTCCACCTTCACGTCGCCGCTCACGGAGCGCGCTTCGACGCTCGTGGCGTGCAGTCCCTCGAGGCGCACGTCGCCGCTCACGCTGGTGCCGCGGACGTCGCCCTCCGCCCCGATGATCACCAGGTCGCCGCTCACCGAGCTGGCGTCCACGATCGTGCCGCGCGGCAGCCTCACTTCCATGTCCATGCTCGGGTGGTCGTGGCGGCCCCAGCGATCGTCGTTGTGGCTGCTGACGTGGTAGCCGTCGTCATCGCACCTGCTGTCCATGTCCTTGTACACCACGCAGGCGATCAGGCCCCCACCAGAAAGCTGGTGCACCTCGATGGTGACCTCGTCGCGGTTGCGGTCGCCGCGCGGGATCCAGCCGGTGATCTCGGCCTTGTCGCCGGTGCCGACGCTGACGTTCACGTCGCCGCTGAGGTTGCGGAGGCGCACCGACTTGCCGCTGGCGAGCGCGCCGGACCAGGTGAAGTCAGGGGTGCCGGTGTGGCGCCCGTTCTGGGCCGAGGCCGCGGGCGCGGTGAGCGCGGAGGCGGCGAGGAGGGCGAGCACGCCCATCGTGTGCTGGCGAATGCGGATCATCGGTCGGTTCTCCCGCGGCTCGTGCCGCGATCGCGAATGGTGATGTCGCCGCTGAACGACTCGGCGATGATGCGTGCACTGCCGTTGCCAACCTCGAAGGTGATCTTGCGCCCGCTGCTGCCGCCGAAGCCGTGCTCACCCGGCTTGAGGGTGATCGGAAAGTCGCTCTCGATGTCCCCGCTCCAGGTCGACACCGAGATCTGCGCGCCGGAGCCCTTGGGCACGCTGAAGCTGACGTCGCCCGAGTGGGAGACGAGCTCGTAGCGCCCCTGCGCGTCGATGGTGCCGTCGTACTCCACGTCGCCACTGGTGGTCTGCGCGTGGACGTTCTTGGCGGTGATCCCTTCCATGGTGATGTCACCGCTCACCGTCTTCACGTCGATGTCGCCCTTCGCGCTGCTGATGTGCGCGTCACCCGAGAGCGCGGAGAGCTCGATGTCGCCCTCCACGTCGTCCACGTGCACGTCGCCGCTGAAGGTCGAGACGTCGAGCCGGCCGCGCACGCCGCTCACCACCACGTCGCCATTCTGCGCATGGGCCTCCACCGCGCCGCGCGTGTCGCGAACAGTGAGGTCGCCGCTCTGCGTCCGCGCGATGATCGACACGCCCTCTGGCACGGTGACCTCCACGTCGGTCTCGCCGTGGTTGCGTGCGCCATAGCCATCGACCGTGATGCGGCTGGAGGAGACGTCGAACTTGATCGCGCCCTGGTCGCTGCGCGCATGGACCCGCACCTCGTCGCGCCCCCATGAGCGGATGATCACGTCACCGCGCGGGATGTTGAGCGACACGGTGCCCTTGCGGTCGAACTTGACGGTGGTGTCGAGCGCGGCCACGTAATCCTCGTCGTCGCTGCGGGAATAGCTGGACGAGGACGAGGAGCTGCGCGTGCGCGTGCTGCTGCTGCTGCTGCTGTTGCTGCTGCTCGACTGCGCGTCGGCGGCCGGGGCCGTGAGCGCGCCGAGCGCGACGGCGAGGAGGAAATAGTGTCGGTTGGTCATATAAGTCAGCTGCGCGTCGGCAACATCGCCGCGCTGCGCAGCAGCTCCACCTTGTTGTTGAGCGATGAGTTGAGCGTCTCGACGAGGAAGCGGCTGGCCGGGTCGCGCGCCAGGGCGAGCTTGCACTCGGCGATCGCCGTGTCGATCACGGACAGGTTCTTCTCGATGATGGCGAGCGTCACCGGGTCGATCTGGTTGCGGCGCGTCTCGATGATCCTGCGCAGCGTGCGGATCTCGCGGTCGTACACCGCCTCCGCGGCGGCGTGCTTTACCGCGCTGGCGAGGTACACGTTCGCGGTGGGAGCCGGCGAGGAGCGAAGCGCCTCGCGGCGCTCGGTCGGTGCCGGGGTGATCACGGGCTCCGGCGCCGGAGCGGTGGTCGTGACTGCTTCAGGAACGGCAGGGCGGGTGGCGCCTGGCGACACGGCCACGACGGCCACGGCGGGCGCGCGGCGCGAGGCCGCCATCCACGTGAGCGCCGACGTAACGGCCATGAGTCCGGCGGCAACGGCCGCCAGCTGCCAGCTGCTGCGGCGCGGGGCAGTCATCGCTGACTGGCGTCGCGTGTCGAGCGGAACCACGGCTGCGTCGATGCGGCTGGCGATGCCGTTCCAGAGGTCGTGCGAGGGCGTGAGCAGCGGGAGCGCCGAGGCGTGAGCCTGCAGCGCGCGGAGGTCGGCGAGCAGCGCGCCGCACTCGGCGCAGGTCGCGGCGTGTGCGTCCATGCCGGCAGCGGCGGCCGCGTCGAGCTCGAGCTCGAGGTGGGCCGAGAGCTGCTCGGAGAATTCGCTGCAGGTGACCTGGTGCATGTCGCGGTGCATGTCGCTCATCGGTTCAGTGCCTCCCTCAACAGCATGCGGGCCCGGTGCAGCTGGGCCTTGGTGGCTCCGGTGGTGACGCCGAGCATGCCGGCGATCTCCTCGTGCTTGTAGCCTTCCACGTCGTGCATCGTGAATACGCGCCGTGCTCCCGGCGGCAGCTTCGCGATCGCTGCCTCGAGGTCCAGCATGTCTCCCGGCGCCATCGGTCGAAGCGAAGGTCCCGCGTCGGCGTGTACGTCCATTCCCTCGTCCGTCTCTTCCTCGAAGCGCGACTTGCGTCGCCCGTCGGACTTCCGCTCGTTCAGCACCACGTTCACGGCCATGCGATGCAGCCAGGTGGCGAAGGAGCTTTCGCCGCGGAAGAGGTGCAGCTTTTCCCAGGCGCGAACGAAGACGTCCTGCGTGAGCTCTTCGGCGCGCGTGCGATCGGCGGTCATGCGAGCGCAGAGCGTGAAGATCCGGGATACGTGCGTGCGGTAGAGCCGTTCGAACGCCCGCCGGTCACCGCGCGCGGCCATGGCCACGTCGGAATCGGCATCGTGCATCGGGGAGGAAGGCGTCGTTTCGATCAGCGCCACTGCGGACATGTGCTCCGGGGGATCAGCGTTCCCTGCATGGGAACAGATACCTGCTGGGAGCAGAAGGTTTGAAACTGCGGGCTTTGGGCTTTGGGACCTGGGCTTTGGCAACTGCCTCCGCCCTTCTGCATCATCTCACCACTGCACCACTGCATCACTCGTCAGGTCAACGACTTAGGCCATCTACCAGCGCTGGCAGCTGGGCCATCTCATCCAGCCAGAAATCCGGTTCCGAGCTTTCCAGCTGTTCCCGGGTGAAGGGGCCCCAGAGGGCGGCGACCGAGGTGACGCCGGCGGCGTTGCCGGCCTGGATGTCGTAGGGTGAGTCTCCCACGAAGAGCGCTTCGTGCGGCTCGCGCCCGAGCTTTTCCAGGGCGTGGAGCACCGGTTCCGGGTCCGGCTTGTGGCGCGTGGTGGAGTCGCAGCCGACGATCAGGTCCACCACGCCTTTCAGCCCTACGTGCTCGAGTCCGCGGAGTGCCAGCCAGTCGGCCTTGGAGGTGACGACCGCGATTGCGTGCCCGCGGGAATGGAGCAGGGAGAGCGTGTCCACCACCGTGGCGTAGGGCGTCACGAGCCGATCGTGGTGTTCCAGCTGGTACTCGCGGTAGCCGGCGATCAGGTCGTCCACGCGGTCGAGGCTCGGCGCGTGCAGCTCGAACATGGTGCGGAGCGGCATCCCGACCCCGGCGACCCACTCGGCGTCACTCGGGGCGACGCAGCCCCGGGAGCTGAAGGCGTGGCGGGCGGACTCCACGATCAGGGTGATCGAGTCGATCAGCGTGCCGTCGAGGTCGAAGAGCAGGGCGGTGGGCATTCCTTCAGTATATGGATTCGGGGTGCCCTGTTGCGATAGTATTGACGAGCTCCCTTCAGCCTGGTGAAGCATGTCTCGTGCGGGTGTCAGTGCCGGCCTGCTGCTCTTCCGTCGCGCCGCGCGCGGCGGCGCGCGCGGGCTCGAGCTGTTCCTGGCGCATCCGGGCGGGCCATTCTGGGCGGGGCGCGACGCGGGCGCCTGGACCATTCCCAAGGGGATCGTGGACGAGGGCGAGGCGCTGCTCGATGGGGCGTGTCGCGAGTTCGAGGAGGAGACGGGGATCGTGGCGCAGCCGCCCTTCATCGAGCTGGGGAGCGTGCGGCAGAAGGCGGGGAAGGTGGTGCATGCGTGGGCATGGGAGGGCGATGCGGACGCCGACGCCGTGAAGAGCAACGACGCGCGCACCGAGTGGCCCCGCGGGTCCGGCCGGTGGATGACGTATCCGGAGGTGGATCGCTGCGGCTGGTTCACGCCGGCCGAGTCGCGCGGGAAGCTGAACGCGGCGCAGGCGGAGCTGGTGGGCCGGCTGGAGGAGATCCTGGCGCGTGACTGAAACCCGTGCGGCGAAGGGCGACGTAGGTGATGGCGTGACTACCCATCGCATCTCGGTCTCCGCTCCCGTGCGCGCCCCGGCAGCGGAGGTCTACTCGGTGATCGCCGACTATCGTGACGGCCACGCGCGCATCGTGCCCCCGCGCGTGTTCACCTCCGTCGAAGTGGAGCACGGGGGCTATGGAGCCGGCACGGAGATCAAGGTCGGCATGCGGGTGTTCGGGTTCCGTCGCTCCTTTCGCGCGTTCATCACCGAGCCGGAGCCGGGGCGCGTGCTGCGCGAGACAGATCGCGCGTCGGGCACCGTGACCACCTTCACGGTGGAGCCGGAGGATGCCGCGGGCACGACCATGGTGACGATCGACACGGCGATCCCGGGGCGCGCGGGACTGTTCGGCGCGATCGAGCGGCGGATGATCTCGAACCTGCTCACGCCGCTGTACCGCGAGGAGCTCGAGCGGCTCGCGGCGCACGTCACCGCGGGCCCGCGCATCGCGGGAGTTGGCGTGGGCGCGCGATGAGCGACGTCTTCCACATCGTGCCGGCGGGCTCTCGCACCGCGAGCATGCTCATTCCGGTGATCGGGTTGCTGTTCGCGATCCTCGTGGGCGTGGGCGTGATGCTCGGCCTGTCCGTGCGGGGCTCGCGGACGTCCACGTTCACCGTGGATGCGCAAGGGCTGCGCATCTCGGGTGACCTGTATGGGCGGCAGGTAGCGGCGAGCGCCATTCGTGGCGAGGGCGTGCGCGTGGTGGACATGCGCAGGGAGCAGAAGCTGCAGCCGGCGCTGCGCACGATGGGCACGGCGCTCCCCGGCTACCAGGCGGGGTGGTTCCGCCTGGAGAACGGCGAGAAGGCGCTGCTCTACCTCACGTCGCGGGAGCAGGCCGTGTACGTGCCGACCACGCTCGGCTACTCGGTGATCATGAGCGCCGACCGGCCCGAGGAGATGGCGGCGCGACTGCGGGCGGTGGGCAGCGCGAAGTAGCATCGCGCGCCTAGATTCGGGGATGCAGCAACCCGAAGGGGACACGCCCCCAACGCAGACCGAGAAGGCGAAGAGCGCCGCGCGATTGATGTTCACTGCGGCGTGGGTGGCGGCGCTGTTCGCGGTGGTGAACGCGGTGCTGGGTCGCTGGTGGTGGTCGAGCGCGTTCGCGATGCTCTGGCTGGTGTGGCTGGCAACGGGCCGCTACATCCGCCGCCACGGAATGCCCGCGAAGTTCGAGGAGCCACGATGAACAAGCGCTCGCTCGTGCTGTTGCTCGTGGGCACGATCGCCACGCTCACGGCGCTGCTCTCCTTCGACCGGCTTCGCAACAGCGCGTGCGAGAACGCCGGCGGCGCGTGGAACTCGGCGTCGCGCGTGTGCACCGCGGGAGGTCACTCGGTGGCGTTGCCCCTTTCGGCGCTCAGCTACATCGAGCCGCTGCTGCTCGGGCTCGTGGTGGGCTTCATGCTGCTGCGGGTGTACGCGCTCGTGACGGGGCGACGGCACGCCTGATGCACGCCCGGCCCCCGACTTTTCACCGGGGATAGGCCATGCCACAGGGCGACAAGGGCGCATACTCGAACAAGCAGAAGCGGCAGGCGGAGCACATCGAGGAGGGGTACGAGAAGAAGGGCGTCTCGAAGAAGACGGCGGAGGCTCGCGCCTGGGCCACCGTGAACAAGGAGACCGGCGGCGGCAAGAAGTCGGGGTCGGGGCGCAAGGGCGCGAAGAAGTCCACCTCGAAGAAGACCGCCGCAAAGCGCGCTTCGAACTCGCGCAGCGCCGCGGCGAGGAAGGGCGCCGCCACGCGCAAGCGCGCCGCCTCGAAGCGCAGCAGCGCCGCGAAGAAGGGCGCGGCCACCCGCAAGCGCTCCGCGAAGAAGGGCTCGAAGCGCTGAGGCAGGTCCGCAGCGAACACCCGCGCGTCACCCCGCAAGGGGGGTGGCGCGCGGGCCTTTCGCTTGGCATCCTCAGGCGTGGAACACTTCGCCAATCGCCTCGACCTCGACGTGCGTCACGCCGCGATCCTGCTCGAGGAACTGCCTGATGACGCCCGCGTCCGCACCGCGCCCCCTGGCCGCTGGTCGGCGATCGAGATCCTCGGGCACCTGATCGACTCGGCGTCGAACAACCACCAGCGCTTCGTGCGCGCGCGCTGGCAGCCCGACCTGGTGTTCGGCGGCTACCAGCAGGACGAGTGGGTCGCGGCCCAGCGCTACGCCGAGTCGCCGTGGAGGGAAACGGTGGAGCTCTGGCGCTCGTTCAACCTCCACATCGCCCACGTCATGCGGACCACGCCGGACGACGTGCTGCGCGCACCGCGCGCGAAGCACAACCTCGACAGGGTGGCATGGAAGCCCGTGCCGGCCGGCGAGCCCACGACCCTGGAGTACTTCATGCGCGACTACATCGAGCACCTCGAGCACCACATGGTGCAGGTGGAGGCGCTCACCGGGCTGGCGCTGCTTCCGCGCGCGGTGCGCGCATGAGCGCCACGCCCGCCGGCAGCGCCGAGCTGCTGCTCAGGCTGTACGAGCTGCGCACCGATCCCGCGCTGCGCGCGTCGCGAGAGTGGTTCGTGCACGGCTTCCATCCGCAGGATGCCGAGGAGGCGTTCGCGATGTGGATGTCGAAGGACAGCGCGTCGTACCGGCAGGTGACGACGTACTGGGAGATGGCGGCCACCTTCGTGCGCCATGGCGCAATCGACGAGGTGATGTTCCACGCGGCGAACACCGAGCACGTGGCGGTCATCGCGAAGCTCGGCCCCTTTCTTGGCGAGCTGCGCCGACTCTCGCGCATGCCCGACTACCTGCTGCAGCTCGAGGGGCTCGTGCTCGCGATGCCAGAAGCCGAGGCGCGGCTCTCCACCATGCGAAAGTACCAGAGGCACAAGGCCGCGCAGGTGGGGAGCTCACCTCCGCCGTGCGCCGCCTGACCAGCCGCAGTGCGGCAGGTCCGCAGTTTTGCAGTTTTGCAGTTTTGCAGTTCGCAGTTCCGCACACCGCACACCGCATACCGGAGTCTCTCATGCGCCCCTTCGCATTCGTCCCGCTGCTCGCACTGGGCACGCTCGCCCTCACGCCGATTGCCGTGGACCCGCCGCAGCTACGCGGCTTCACCGCTGCGAGCTCCCGTGTGCAGCGCGAATGGGAGGACAAGTTCAAGGCCATCCCCGAGCCGGCGCGCATGCGCGAGAGCATGCGGCGGCTGGCCGCGCGCCCGCATCACGTGGGCTCGGTGTATGGCAAGGACAACGCGGAGTGGTTGCGCGACCAGTTCCGCTCCTATGGATGGCAGGCGGAGATCGAGCGATTCGACGTGCTCTTTCCGACGCCAAAGGAGCGCGTGGTCGAGCTGGTGGCGCCCACGCACTTCCGGGCCTCGCTGCAGGAGCCCACGCTCAAGGAAGACGCGACCTCCGGCCAGCGTGACGAGCAGCTGCCGACCTACAACGCCTATTCCGGCGACGGAGACGTCACGGCGCCGCTCGTGTACGTCAACTACGGCATTCCCGCCGACTACGACGAGCTCGCACGGCACGGCGTGTCGGTGAAGGGCGCCATCGTCATCGCGCGCTATGGGCAGTCGTGGCGCGGCATCAAGCCCAAGCTCGCAGCCGAGCATGGCGCGGTGGGCTGCATCATCTATTCGGACCCGCGCGACGACGGATACCAGACCGGCGAGGCGTACCCGAACGGCCCGATGCGGCCCGCGACCGGCGTGCAGCGCGGCAGCGTGGCCGACATGCCCACCTATCCGGGCGACCCGCTCACGCCAGGCGTGGGCGCGACTCCCGGCGCGAAGCGCCTGTCGCTCGCGGAGGCCACGACGATCACGAAGGTGCCCGTGCTGCCGATCTCCTGGTCGGATGCGGAGCCGCTGCTCCGCGCGCTCGGCGGCGAGATCGTGCCGGCCGCATGGCGCGGCGGGCTGGGCATCGGCTATCACTTCGGGCCTGGCGCCGCGAAGGTGCACCTGGTGGTGAAGTCGAACTGGCAGCAGGCGCCCCTGTACGACGTGATCGCGAAGCTTCCGGGCAGCGACCAGGCAGACCAGTGGGTCATCCGCGGCAACCATCACGATGCATGGGTGAATGGCGCCGAGGATCCGATCTCGGGTCTCGTGCCCGAGCTCGAGGAGGCGCGCGCGATGGGCGAGCTGTGGAAGCAGGGATGGCGCCCGCGACGCACGATCATCTACGCCGCCTGGGATGGCGAGGAGCCGGGACTGCTCGGCTCGACCGAGTGGGTGGAAACGCACGAGGCGGAGCTGCGCGAGCACGCTGCCGCGTACATCAACACCGACGGCAACGATCGTGGCTTCCTTGGCGCGCAGGGCTCGCACGCGCTCGAGAACTTCGTGACGGCGGCCGCGCAGGACGTCACCGATCCGGAGACGAAGATGGACGTCGCGAAGCGGCTCAGGCTTGCGACGATCGCCGGCGGCACGGCCGAGGCACGCACGCGCGCGGACCTTCGACTGGATGCCCTGGGCTCGGGTTCGGACTTCACGCCCTTCCTGCAGCACGCCGGCGTCCCGACGCTCAACGTGGGGTTCGCGGGCGAGGGCGACCAGGGGATCTATCACTCGATCTACGACAGCTTCCACTGGTACACGACCTACAGCGACACGTCGTTCGTGTATGGCAAGGCGCTGTCGCAGGTGGTGGGGCTGATGGTGATGCGACTCGCTGACGCGGACCTCCTGCCGTTCACCTTCGGCAACCTGGCGGAGACGGCGGGCGACTATGCGAAGGAGCTGCAGTCCCTGCGTGACCGCCGAGCGGGCGAGATCACGGAGCGCAACACGCAGATCGACGAGGGCGCGTATGCGGCGGCGAGCGATCCGCGGCAGCCCACGCAGGCACCGCCAAGGCTGGCTGCCGCGCCGCAGCTGAACTTTGCGCCGCTGCTGAATGCAGTTGAGGCGCTGAAGGCGGCGGCGAGCCGGTACGATGCCGCCGCGGCTGGCGCGACGGCGGGTGCCGGCGGCGTGACGCTGGCGTCGCAGGGCAACGCAGCTGCGCAGCTGCGGGCAGCGAACGTGAAACTGCTGCAGTCGGAGCGCGCGATGCTGTCGCCCGATGGGCTGCCGGGCAGGCCCTGGTTCCGGCACATGCTCTATGCGCCGGGCTACTACACGGGGTACGGCGTGAAGACGATGCCCGCGGTGCGCGAGGCCATCGAGCAGGGGAAGTGGGCGGAGGCCGAGCGCGAGATCGTGCGCGTGGCGGACGCGTTGAAGCGGGAGGCGACGCTGCTCGATGAGGCGACGGCAGCGCTGCGACCGTAGCGACATCACGTGGCTGCGAGCGCAGTGATGGTAATGCACCGCACACCGGATGGGGCCAGGGACGGCTAGATTGCCGTCCGTGGCCCCATCCGCATCTCCGCGCCCCGTCGGCCTTCGGCTGATCGCGCTCCTCAAGCTGTTCCAGGGGAGCGTGCTGGTCATCGTGGGACTCGGTGCCCTGCGCCTGCTCGACCCCGACATGTTCCAGCGGTTCTACCTCTGGATGCAGCGCCTGTCGCTCGGCACCGACCATCGGCTGGTGCTGATGATCGTGAACGGGGCCATGGGCCTCACGCCGCGGCGGCTGTCGGGCATTGCGGTGGGCGCGTTCGGGTACGCGCTGCTGCTGCTCGTGGAGGGCGTGGGGCTCTGGCTGGCGAAGCGGTGGGCGGAGTACCTCACCGTAGTGGTGACCGCGTCGTTCATCCCCTTCGAGCTGGTGGCGCTCACCTATCGCGTGACGGCGATCCGGGCGCTGATGCTCGTGGTGAATGCGGTGATCGTGGTGTACCTCCTCAGGGAGCTCCGGCGGCACTCGGCCGTAAAAAAGCCAGGCCTCAGTAACTGATGGCTTCGGGCTCCTGGCGCTGGCTTCGGTCATCGGGCGTCGGTAACGTCGGCGACGGGCTTCGGGCGTTGCGTCCCGAACGCCGGGTTCCTGCGAGCAGTTGACGCTCGCGCCTGGAGCCTGAAGCCGTCCTTACCGTAGCCTCAAGTCAGTCGCCCGCGCCAGAAGCCTGAAGCCGCGCTGTTGCCGAGGCCCAAGCCTTACCGCTTCTTCGCCAGGATGGTGCCCCGGCACGACCGCGCACCGCACGAACATGGAAACCGCTTCTTGGCCGCGGGCGTGTGCCGCTCCGTGAGCTCGTACGCATAATCGTACGCGAGCTCCTCGCCCGGCTCGATGTCGCGGATCGTGTCGATCCAGATGCGGGCGTCCTCGATCACCGCGTCGCAGTTCGGGTCGCAGGAGTGGTTGATGAAGCGCGCCTCGTTGCCGTTCACGGCGGCGTCGATCACGATGTCGTCGTCGATCGCGAACAGGAAGGTGTGATGGCGCTCGCCGGCGACCTCGGGATAGTTCGCGTCGGCCTCATCCGGCGTGAGGCGAGCTC
The DNA here is from genome assembly GCA_028287305.1 of Gemmatimonadota bacterium. GTDB lineage: Bacteria > Gemmatimonadota > Gemmatimonadetes > Gemmatimonadales > Gemmatimonadaceae > JAQBPX01. The sequence continues at coordinate 111,920 of JAQBPX010000029.1, read as the reverse complement.
CGGCGTACTCGATCAGGCGCGTGCCCGAAGGGATGTGCTCGGTGGCAAAGGCACCGAGCCCCTGCATGGGAGATGCGCGAATCTCGAATGGAAATCGTGGCACGCGAGCAAGATAGTTGCGTGATTGTTGCGTGAGTGAATCCCGCACGATATACATGGAGGAACCCCGCCGCGACGCCGGGTGTATCATGCGTCGTTCCGCCCTTTTCGTGTCACCCGTTTCTTCAGGAGGTGATCCTTTGTCTACTGATCAACGTACGGCGCGGATTGCCGTGAGCCGGTAAGGCTCCGAAGCCGCTGGACCGACGACTCCGCGCCGTTGGTCTGAAGACAGGGCCTGCCATGCGTTAAGGGCGCGTGGTGGGCCTTGTTGCTTTCCGCTCCCCTCCTCAGCTTTTGTGCATGGACGGACCGGACCCCAGGGCCACCTTTGCTGCCGGACAGGCGCAGCTGGCCGAGCTCGAGCGCTACATCACCGAGGCCGATGCGCGCGGTGACGACGTGCCGGCCACCGCGCGACTGATGCTCGCACACCTGCGCGAGCTGATGGTCGCCCTCACTGCGCTCACCAGCAGCCTCGGCCATCCCGGTGAAGTGCCGCCGTCGGTGCCGCCCGCGGTGCCGCCCGCGGACACGCCATGACCGTGCGCGGTGCGGGTGACCGCTGGCTGGCGGGCGAGTCGCTTCCGGGCGTCGAGTTCGCGCACCACCAGGAGGTTGAGGTGATGCTCGGCGCCTCCGAGGGGCGCCGAGGCCGCATCGCGCTCCTGCTGGCCCTCGAGCCGACGCCGGTCTACCTGGTGGAGTTCCACGAATCGGGCGGCACCGCCAAGGTGCGACAGTCGTACCTGCGCGCCTCGTGAGCGGCCAGCGCTTTTCCTGCGCTGGCGCACGATCGGGAAGCCTGATGGCCGGAGTGGGCATCGTGCTCTCGGTGGAAACGCTGGTGCTCCACCTCTGGCTGGCGCAGCGCCATCCGCTGGTCGCCTGGGCGCTCACGCTCTCGACACTCTCCACGCTGTGGTGGCTGCTCTCCGATTACCGCTCGATGGCCCGCAGCGCGGTGATCGTAGGCGATGAGGCCATCACGCTCGCGATCGGCAAGCGCTTCTCCGCGGTGATCCCTCGCCGCGCACTCTTCCGCGTGGAGGCGGTGACCTGGCGAGACGTGCCTGACGTCATCCCGCGCGACGCCCTGAACGCCACGAAGCCCGCGGAGCCGAACGTGCGACTGACCTTTCACGAGCCGGTGACGATCAGGATGCTCGGGGCGCTGGACCGGCAGGCCCGGACGCTTGGGCTCCACGTGGACCATCCCGCGGAGTTCCTCGCCTACTTGTCGGCACCCTCGCTGGACCACAGCTTGGCAGCGAGCGACCCACCCCACCCATCCCCACCATGACCGCACAAAGCACCTCCAACATCACCGCCTCGCTCTGCGAGTTCCCCTTCGAGCTCGCCCAGACGCGCCGCATGCTGGAGCGCGTTCCCTTCGAGCAGAAGGACTGGAAGCCGCACGCGAAGAGCGCCACGCTGGGCCAGCTCGCCGCGCACGTCGCCAATCTTTCCGGGCTGGCCCAGCGCATCATCGACAGCGACGGAATCGACTTCGCCACCAATCCGCCGAAGCCGCCAGCGCAGCCGAGCGACCGCGAGGAACTGCTGAAGGCGTTCGACGAGCGCAACGCCAAGCTGCTCGAGTCGCTGTCCGCCCTCACGCCGGAGCAGCTCGCGAGTGACTGGTCCATCCGGAACGGTGAGACCGTGGTCATCGGGGGCACTCGCGAGGAGATGCTCCGTCGCATGGGGATCAACCACATCGTGCACCATCGCGGGCAGTTGAGCGTGTACCTGCGGTTGCTGGACGTGCCGGTCCCCGGCCTCTACGGACCTTCCGCGGACGAGCGCGGTACCTGACTCATGATGTTCCGCCACGCTGCGCTGCTGCCGGTCACGATCGCGATCGTCGGTTGCGCCGCGGCCGGAACCGGGCCGTCCGACCCGCGCGACGACGTGATTCGCCGCGTGCGCCAGGCGTACGGCGACAGCGTGCGGGGCGTGAGCAGCACACCGGTGACGCGCGCGCCCGTCAACATGCCGCGCTGCCCATGGGAAGTGCCGCCTGAGGGCAACGGCGGCTACTTCATGGCAATCGAGGAGCTCGCGGTGGAAGGGGAAAACGCGGCGGTGCTCGCGTCCATCTACTGCAGCTCCACCGCCCGGATCAGGAGCAGCACGTACTGGCGGCGGGAGCGCTTCGTGCTGAAGAAGCGGGGCACGCGCTGGGTGGTGACCCAGCGGATCCTGGACCAGGAACGATGAGCCACGGGATGGGCGACGAGCGGGGCCGGCGCACGGCGCGAGTGAAGCCTTCGACCTTCGACCGGAAGGCGGAATACGAGCGCATCGGCCGCGAGCGAGAGGAGGCGTCGCGCGAGGCCGACGGCATCTACCTGCGCGACCTGCTCCGCACGTGCGGGCTCTGCATTCTCTCCGCACTGCTGGGACTGGTGCCAGGGGCGTGGGCGTTCCACGTCACCGATCCACAGCTCGGCCGAGCCCTGCTGGCGTGCGGCACCATGGTCACGGTCGGCGGCATCGCGCTCACGATTCATGGCGCGTACCGGCGAGGGGAAGAGCGCGGCGACTGGTGACGCTCCCGAAACAGGGCGACCCTCGCGTGAGCCTGGGTCGCGCGCTGTCCAAGCTCGGCACCTGCTCCCGCAGCCAGGCGGAGCCGATGATCCGCGCTGGACAGGTGAGCGTGAACGGCACCGTGCGCCGGGAGCCGAGCTTCCGCGTGGACCTGCGGGCCGATCGCATCACCGTGAATGGAACACCCGCCAAGGCCGCGGCGCGCACGTACCTCATGCTGAACAAGCCGCGAGGCCTCGTCACCACGCGCAGCGACGAGCAGGATCGCGAGACCGTCTACCGCTGCCTGAATGATCCCGACCTGCCGTTCGTCTCGCCCGTGGGCCGGCTGGACAAGGCGAGCGAGGGCCTGCTGCTGTTCACCAACGACACGCGATGGGCGGCGCGCATCACCGACCCGGCCACGCACCTCGACAAGGTGTATCACGTGCAGGTGAACGCCGTGCCCAACGAGGCGCTCATCACGAGCCTGGTGAACGGCATCGAGAGCGACGTGGGCCACCTCTCCGCCAGGCGGGCGTCGGTGCTGCGTAGCGGCGAGCGACACGGCTGGCTGGAGATCGTGCTCGACGAGGGGCGCAATCGCCAGATCCGCCGCCTGCTCGAGGCGCACGACCTGGAGGTGCTGCGCCTGGTGCGCGTTTCGGTGGGCCCCCTCGCGCTCGGCGACCTGGCGAAGGGCGCCTGGCGCAACCTGACCGACGCGGAGCAGCAGGCGCTGGACTCCGCATCCCGTCCTCGCTAGCCTGATGCCATGAGACATTCCCTTCGCGCCCTGCTGCTGCCGTTCATGGTTGCCACCCTCGGCTGCCACGCCTCCATGACGATGGGGCGAGCCAAGCCGGCCGACGACGCGGCCGTCACGACGGTGATCCTGGTGCGGCACGCCGAGAAGGCGTCGGCGAGTGCGGCGGATCCGGTGCTCAGCGAGGCCGGAATGGCGCGCGCTCGCGCGCTCGATGCCGCGCTGCGCGACGAGCGGATCGACGCGGTGATCGTCACGCAATTCCAGCGCACGCGACTGACCGCGGCGCCGCTTTCGGAGCGGCTCGCGCTCACGCCCCAGGTGATCGTGAACAACGGCACGGCCGCCGAGCACGTGAAGATCGTGGCCGACGCCGTTCGTGCGCACGCGGGAGAGGTGGTGCTCGTGGTCGGCCACAGCAACACGGTGCCCGCGATCATCGGTGCCCTGGGCGGACCGGCGCTCGGCCCACTCTGCGAGCCCGAGTTCGATCACCTGTACATCCTGACATTGGCTGCGGGAAAGCCGGCGCGCCTGGTCCAGGCGAGTTACGGCGCAGCGGATCCTGCCGACGCCGCCAACTGTCGCGCCGGGAAGATGTAGTGTTGCCGGACATCCGCACGCTGCTGCTGTTCCTCTCCGCGGGGCTCGCACTCAACCTCGCGCCCGGACCCGACATGCTCTACGTAGCCACTCGCTCGGCGAGCGAGGGGCGCAAGGCGGGACTCGTGAGCGCGCTCGGCATCGGCACCGGATGCCTGGTGCACATCTCGCTGCTTGCGGCCGGCCTTGCCGTGCTGCTCGAGCGAGTGCCGCTCGCGTACGACCTGGTGCGGTTGAGCGGTGCGGGGTATCTCGCCTGGCTGGGCATTCGCGCGCTGCGCAGTCGAGTTGCCGACGTCAAGGGCGCCGATGCCGTCGCGCGGCCCACTGCGTCGCTGTGGAGCATCTACCGCCAGGGCGTGATCACCAACGTGCTCAACCCCAAGGTTGCACTGTTCTTCCTCGCCTTCTTTCCTCAGTTCATCGACCCCGCTCGCGGGAGCACCGTGGCCCAGATCTTCACGCTTGGCTTGCTGTTCGACGTGCAGGGAATGCTCGTGCTGATGGTGATCGTGCTCGGTGCGAGCAGCGCGGCCAGTCGCCTGCGCAACTCGGGACCGTGGAAGCGCCGACTCGATCGCGCCACGGGCGTGATCTTCCTCGGCCTTGGCGCGCGGCTCGCCTTCGCCGGCATGCGCAGGGCGAGTCGCTGATGCGCATCGCCATCGGGTCGGACCACGCGGGATTCGCGTACAAGGCAATCATTCGCGATGCCCTGCGCGAGTGGGGGCATGACGTCACGGACATGGGGACCGACTCCACGGAGCAGGTCGATTACCCGACGTTCATTCGCCCCGTAGCCGAGGCCGTGGCGCGCGGCGACTTCGATCGCGGCGTGGTGCTCGGCGGATCCGGCAACGGCGAGGCGATCGTGGCCAATCGCGTGAAGGGGGTGCGATGCGCGCTCACCTGGAGCGTGGAGGCCGCGCGCCTCGGCCGCGCGCACAACGACGCGAACGTCATCTCGATCGGGGAACGGCTGGTGCCGCGCGAGATCCTGCTCGAGATCGTGCGCACCTGGCTCGACACGCCGTTCGAGGGGGGACGTCACGCACGACGCATCGAGGAGATCGACGCGCCGTGAGCAAGCCGCGCGTCGAGATCGAGTACTGCACCGGCTGCCGCTGGATGTTGCGGGCGGCGTGGATGCAGCAGGAACTGCTCGTCACCTTCGAACAGGAGCTCGAGTCGGTGTCGCTCAAGCCGGGTCGTGATGGCGTGTTCGAGGTTCGCGTCGACCAGGCGCGCGTCTGGTCGAGGGTGGAGGACGGCGGATTTCCCGACATCAGGGAGCTCAAGCAGCGCGTGCGGGACCTGGTGAACCCTGATCGCGCGCTCGGGCACACCGATCGTGCGCATGGTGCGTAGCGCCTGCGTGTTCTGCGGGTCGAGTCCCGGCCGCGCCCCTGAATATCTCGAAGCCGCTCGCACCCTCGGCCGCCTGCTCGCCGAGCGGGAAATTCGACTGGTATACGGCGGCGCGCGCGTCGGCGTGATGGGAGCGCTCGCCGATGCGGCACTCGCCGCGGGGGGCGACGTGGTGGGCGTCATGCCGCAGCTGTTATGGGATCGCGAGGTCGGCCACGATGCGCTGGGCGCCATGCACGTGGTGGAGACCATGCACCAGCGGAAGGCGAAGATGGCGGAGCTGAGCGACGCGTTCATCGCGCTGCCCGGCGGCATCGGCACGCTCGAGGAGCTGTTCGAGGTGTGGACGTGGGGGCAGCTCGGGATCCACGACAAGCCGTACGGGCTGCTCGACGTGAATGGCTACTGGCAGCCGATGCTGGCGTTCCTGGGGCACGCGGTCACGGAGGGGTTCATCCGCCCGGCGTACGTCGATGCGCTGGTGGTGGAGCAGGAGCCGGGAGCGATGCTCGACCGGCTGTGGCGTCAGTAGATGTAGACGTGCGTCCCGACGGGGACGTGGTCGTACAGCCAGCTGATGTCCTCGTCGCGCAGGCGGATGCAGCCATGCGTGGCGGCCAGCCCGATCGAGTCCTTGTAGGGCGTGCCGTGCAGCAGGTAGCCCTCGCCGAGGTCGAGGCGGAACTTGCCGAGCGCGCCGTTCACGCGACGGTTCTTCGTGCCCTGCGGCGGGATGTACAGCGTGCTGTCGAAGACGATGTGCTCGTCGAGCAGGAGTGGCGTGAACCCTGAATCGGCCGAGAACACGCCGACCTCGCCGTCCTGCACCTTGAGGGTGCGACCGTCGCTCAGCTTCACGCCGCGATCGGGGATCCGGCCGAGCTTGAGGGAGTGCTCCACCGCGACTTCGGCGTAGAGCCAGTCGGGCGGGATCCAGATGGGATCCGCTTCCTTCATGCGCACCGTGCGGCGGCCGCGCGGCGTCTCGAACTTCCAGCTGCGCCCCTGGTACTCGAGCGTGGTGCCCTTGGCGACGGCAACGGGCGCCGTGAGGATGGTGTCCTGGTCCGCCATCACCCAGATGCGGCGATCCTGCAGCGAGACCACCAGGCGATAGCCGTCGGCACTTTCAGCGGCGCTGCGCGCGCGCTCCCACGAGAGGCTATCCGCGCGACCCTTGAAGTGCAGGATGTGGACGGCCGAGAGGTCCACCGTGATCGAGTCGAGCTTGACCTCGGGGCGGACCGTGGTGTCACTCGTGTCTCGAGCGCTCAGCAGCCCGAAGGGTCCGCGATGGAAGCCCTGCTGCGCGCACGCCAGGTTCGGCGCGATCGCGGAGGCGGCGAAGAGCAACGTGAGGAAGGAACGACGCATATACAACGACCGCGTGGGGGGGTGTACAGCGCGCCGCCCCGCGAAGTTCGCGGGGCGGCGAGCCATACGTCCGACTTAGAACGTGAAGCCGAGCACGACCGGGAGGAAGCGAGCCTTCTCGCCGAACGGATTCTCCTTCTGCATGGAGAAGTAGCGGGACTCGACGAAGAGCTCCGACTTGCCCCAGCCGAACGAGAAGCCACCGCCGGCGTTCCAGCCGAAGTCGTTCACGCTGTTGTCCAGGTTGTTGCCGGTGTTCTGGCCACTCGTGAGGATGGTGCTGGCGTTCTTGTAGCGATGAGCGCTGCCGCCGCCGACCACATAGAAGGCGGAGCGGGCGGACGGGAGCGGGAAGCGAAGCTTCGCGTCGGCCGAACCCGACCAGATGCCGAGATCCTCGTTCGTGCCGGCGGTGGTCACGCCACCGACGACGGTGCGGAAGTCGCGGCCCATCAGGCGATCATAGGAGACGTCGAAGCGGAGACCGAACATCGAGGTCGGCGAATCGTATCCGAACGGGACCGTGACGTTCCAGCCCGTGGAGTAGGCGCTGCGAAGCGTGGCGTTGCTCGGCATGCTGGCGCCGCCGCCAAGGCCGAGGTACCAACCCATGCCGTAGCGCTTGACCATGGGCATCACGGCCGAGGCCATCGCGGGCGTGGTGTCCACTACCGGAGCGGGCGCCGGGGCGGGAGCCGGGGTGGGCTCGGGCATCGGTGCGGGAGCCGGGGTGGGCTCGGGAGCAGGCGTCGGCGCGGGCGCCGGCGTGGGCTCGACTTCACCGGCAGACTCGTTCTTCGAGACCTTGATGCGGGTCGACGAAGTGGCGCGACGCTTGGTGGAATCGGTGAGGCTGCTCGAGCTGCTGGTGCCGCTGCTCATGTTGCTCATGGAGCCACTCGTGCCCATCGCCGAACCGCTGGCGGTGCCGCTCGAGGTCTTCGTGCTCGAGGGGCGGGCGGTGGTCGTTGCCGACCCTGCCGTGCCGCGAGCTCCTGCTGCAGTGGCGCTGTCCTGCGGGGTCGTCGTCTGGGCCGAAGCCACAGCGGCGATCCCGAGGGTGAACGCTGCGGCCAGGCCGAGCGCGGTGCTACGATTGTTGAGACGCATAGTGTCCTCCGTCGCTGTCGCCCAGATTTTTTGGTTCTCCCGCGGGCGGTAGCGGGTGGGACGCTGCAGGCGCGTAGCGATTGTGTTCGGTGGTACGTCCCAGGCGACGGTTACGTCGCTGCGCCACAATCCTCTAAGGCATCCCCCGTGCCGCAACGAAGCCATCAGGGCACTATCTTGGACGCGATCCGCTGCGGCGGGCTCTACCGTACGCCACGTCAAGGTCCGATAATGAGGGTTACCTCTATCCTTATGTGCGCTGCCATGCTTGCCTTGGCCGGCGTGGCGGAGTCATGTGGAGGGCGCGAGCAGCGGCCTTCCGACAGTGCTGCGATCGCGGCGCCCTCTACTGGTACCGCAACATCGGCGAAGCCCCGGCCGGCATGTCCAGCCACCGGACTCTGGAACGAGTGTGCAGTGAATGTGCGGCTGGAGAGCGCGGGCCTCGCGCCGCGCATCGAGACGGAGCGTACCGACGTGGAAGGTGTCGCGCACGGCGGCGCTCACTATCGGCTCGGCAACGCCGTGCTCCACGTCTACCTCTATCCGGATTCGCTGGCGCGAGTGGCCGCGGCCGCGGCGCTACCCACTGGGCGCTTCGTCGCGCCCGCCGCGATGCTCACCATGAAGGGCGAGCCCACGCTCATCCAGAACGCCAACCTGCTGGCCATCCTCGAGAGCCGCAACGATCATCAACGTGAGCGAGTTTCCGACGCACTCAATGCCGGCCCGCCCCAGCCCAGGAAGTGAACATGGTCATGCGCAACACGCGACGCAGCATGCTGATCGTCCTTGCCGCGGCGCTTTCCGCCGCCGGATGCCACCGCGGCAAGCCGCTGCTCGCGCCATCGGCCAGGTCACTCGCCGAGCGCGCGCCGGACACGGTGCGCGTGCGCTTCGAGACCAGCCGCGGCGGCTTCACGGTGGAGTCCATCCGCGAGTGGTCGCCACTCGGCGCAGATCGCTTCTATTACCTGGTGAGGCACAACTACTACGACGGCACCCGCTTCTTTCGCGTGCTGCCGGGATTCGTGGCCCAGTTCGGCATCAGCGGCGACACCGCGGTCTCGCGCGCGTGGGACAAGCTCGTGATCAAGGATGACTCGGTGCGCGTGCCCAACACGCGCGGCACCATCACCTTTGCCACTGGCGGCCCGAACACGCGCACCACCCAGCTGTTCATCAACTACAGCGACGGGAACACGCGACTCGACCGGCTGGGCTTCTCGCCTTTCGGGCGCGTGACCGACGGGATGGCGGTAGCGGATTCGCTCTTCAGCTACGGCGAGGGCCCGCCGCGCGGCAAGGGTCCCGACCAGGACCGCATCGAGAAGGAAGGGAATGCCTACCTGGTGCGCGACTATCCGAAGATGGACTACGTGATCAGCGCGCGAGTGATCAAGTGAGGCACGCGCGCGGCATCGCGCTCGGGCTGCTCGGCGCCGTCGTGGTGCTGGTGGCGGTGGTGGTGGCCCGCACGCTGCGCGTTCCGGCCAGTCCCTCGGTGACCCGCGCCTCGCTGCCCGCGATCCTGGCCGACAGTGGCGCGGTGGAGCGCCTGGCGGGCGCCGTACGCATCCCGACCGTCACCACGCTCGACCAGCCGGTGGACGTCGCGCGCTTCGACGAGCTGCACGCCTTCCTGGCGCAGCAGTTCCCTCGTGCGCACGCGGCAATGACCCGCGAGATCCTGGACACCGCGAGCCTGCTGTTCACATGGAAGGGTACGGATGCGTCGCTCTCGCCCGTGGTGCTCATGGCCCACCAGGACGTGGTGCCGGTGGAGGCAGGGACGGAGGCGCAGTGGACACACCCGCCGTTCAGCGGCGACCTGGCCGAGGGCTTCGTGTGGGGCCGCGGCACGCTCGACGACAAGGGCAACGTGATGGCGATCCTCGAGGCCGCCGAGGCGCTCGCGAAGCGCGGGTTCGCGCCGCGACGCACGCTGATGCTGTCGTTCGGGCACGATGAGGAGCGCGGCGGGAGCGGTGCGCTGGCGGTGGTGGCGGAGCTCGAGCGCCGCGGCGTGCATCCCTCGCTGGTGGTGGACGAAGGCGGCGTGATCGCCGACGACCTGCTTCCCGGCATGAGTGGACGGCGCGCGCTGGTGGGGATCACCGAGAAGGGCTACATGAGCGTGCGCCTCACGGCGAGGGCGGAGGGTGGGCATTCGTCCATGCCTCCGCAACACACCGCGGTGGGCATTCTCGCACGCGCGCTCGACCGGCTCGAGAACGATCCGATGCCCAGCCGCATAGACGGCGGCACGCGCGCAATGTTCGAGCAGCTCGCGCCCGACGTCGCCTTCGGGCGCCGCATGATCTTCGCGAACCTCTGGTTGTTCGACCCGCTGCTCCGACGGATCCTGGCGGGCACTCCGAGCAGCAACGCCATGATCCGCACCACCACGGCGCCGACCATGCTGGAGGCGAGCCCCAAGGACAACGTCCTCGCGCAGCAGGCGAAGGCGGTCGTCAACTTCCGCCTGTTGCCAGGTGACAGCGTGGCGACCGTCATGCGGCACATCGCGAAGGCGGTGAATGACCCACGCGTGGTGGCGGAGCCCCTCGAGGGCCTCGCGCGCGAGCCGGCACCCGTTTCGCCCTCCGACTCCCCGGAGTTCCACACGCTCACCACTGCGATCGGCGACGTGTTCGGCGTATCCGCCGTGCCGTACCTGGTGGTCGGTGGAACCGACGCGCGCGCGTATTCGAGGATTGCGAGGAACGTGTACCGGTTCTCCCCCTTCGCCTTTGGCAAGTCGGACCTTGCCCGGCTGCACGGGACGAACGAGCGCGTGCCGGCGAAGGACTATCTCGAGGCAATCCGGTTCTATCAGCACCTGATCGAGCTGTCCACGAAGTAGGCGAGCAGGACTTCCACCGTCCAGCGCTCGTCGCGCGCCGGGCCGTGGCAACCCGACAGCAGCGCATCCAGGGCGAGCACGAACCGCTGGTCGTCGTTCTCACGCAGGCTCAGCTCGGCCATCTCGCACTCGATTCCCGCGCTCGTTGCGCGCTGGAGCGCACCACGAACGCGAGCGGCGAGCGTGCCCGCGGTGCCGCGCTTGTGTCGCGGTGCGTCTTGCGTCGCTCGCTCCACGCGGGCGAGGGCGTTGCGCCGGGTTCGCGCGAGTGACAGCTCGTCGCGGCCCTCGCCCGTCGCGCGAGCCGATGAGATCCAACCCTCGAGGCTGGCCAGCGCGTGGAGAAGCGCGGGGTCATGTCGAGCCGTCATGTCGCGTGGGCGGGAATCCGCAGCGAGTCGCCACGCGACCTGCCAATCGTCGCGGCGCCATTGCGAAGCGCAGTCGCGCACCACCAGGGCCCGCTCGGAGCCGCGCGCGATCAGCGCGATGGCGCCCGCCTGCGACCCCGGCATTGCCGCGAGGCAGGGCCCGTCGTGATGCGCCGCCGGGTCGCAGCCAGGCTGGCGCTCCAGCCACTCCATCAATAGCTCGCGAGAGGCCGATGGGGCGTCGCCGGCTTGTAGCCTGGCCTCGGGAAACACCGCCGGAAGGACTCCACCGGCGATGCCGACCGCACGCGCGGCGGTGGTGCTCTTGTCGCGCAGGCGCTCTTCCACGCGCAGGAGCCGCTGCGCTTCCGCCGGTGGCGCGAAGGACCACGACGTGATCGTGGCATGCTCGCTCTCCATCCGGCGCAGCCGGCCGATGCGCTGCTCCAGTCGCATGGGACTCCATGGAAGGTCGAGGTGCACCACGACGCTCGCGTCCTGCAGGTTGGCGCCCTCGCTCAGCAGGTCGGTGGAGACCAGGCAGGCGATGCGCTCAGCGACTCTCGGCTCCGCCGCGCCGTGCGCGCGCGGAGCGAACCGGCGAAGCAGCTCGGCTCGGCTCATCGACCCACCCGACACCCTGCACTCCTCGCCAGTGAGCAACCCCACTCCGCCGAAGCGCTCGATGCGGCGATACATGGCGCGGGCACTGTCGGCATGCTCGGTGAACACCAGCATGCGTTCGCCCGGGTGGGTGGCCCGGATCCGCTGGAGCGCTGCGGCCCGGGCGTCGTCCGGGTCGCTGCTGCGCCGCAGCGCATCGAGCAAGGCACGTAGTGCAGCACCGTGGGCAGCGATGCGCGACGCGAGCTCCGCTGCGTCGATTCCGGATTCCAGCGGATCCGGCACGAGCAGTGATGCGAATCCCAGCTGGATGGCGTCATCGTCGCCTGCCCACGCGCGGAGCTCACGACGCGTGGGCCACCGGCCATCCTCCAGCGACTGCGAGAGCGCGAGGCCCATGCGAAGCCGGGCCTTGAGCGAAGTCACCAGCGCCGCGCGCGACGACGCCCATCGCCGCACCAGTCCCCACAGCACGAGTGTCGGTGCGTCGCCCGCATCGCGCGCGGAGAGCGCGGGTGGAAGCGCGAGCAGCGCGTCGAGGCAGGCTTCATCTTCCCCGATCACCAGCGGCGGCACCACGTGAAGCGCGGGGAGCGCCGCGCTGCCGGCGGATGCGGTGCGGCGCACGATCAACGAGGAAAGCTGGGCGGCGCTCATCGACAGCGCCGCCTCGCCCAGGCCGAGCGCGAACTGCGACTGCAGCTCCCGCAAGCGATTGTGGATGGGCGTGGCCGAGAGGAGCAGAAGCTGCGATCCGCGCGCGAGAGCGGAGAGCGATGACCATCGCCGCGTTGCGTGATTTCGAAAGCCGTGCGCCTCGTCCACGATGAGCAGCCAGGGCTCCTGGTCATGGAGGTTGGGAAACAGGGGGACGCCCCGGCTCAACCGCTCCTGCGAGACCACCTGTACAGTCCTTCCCGCGCGCTCCGCGCTGGCTCGCCACATCGCGACCAGGGCGGCGGGGCACACTACCATCACCCGCCGGCACGCGCGGTTGCACGCGAGCGCGGTGAAGGTCTTTCCGAGTCCTGCCTCGTCCGCGAGGAGTGCGACACCGCGAGCTGCGAGGATCGCGTCGAGCCTCATCACCGCACTCGCCTGGTGGTCCCGGAGTGTCACGCGGCCGAGCGTGAGGGGCGCGCGCGCCGGCAGCAGCAGCGCGGCGAGCCTGCCAACGGCATGGAGCGCGCTGCAGCCTGAGCGCGCCGCGGCCAGTTCGATCACCCTCCCCACTCCAGCAATGGAGCGACCGCATCGAGCGCCAGTCCGCTCGCGTCGAGGCTGCACTCGAGCAGCTGCGCGGGATCGTCCAGCCGGGCGTGGACGAGCACGGAGCGCGCGCGAGGCCAGTCCCGCGGGACGGGAAGCAGTGACATGGTCCAGCCCAGGTAACGGTGCCACCCGCCGCGGGCAGGCTCGGCCAGCGCTCGCGTGAACGCATCGACGAGCGGTGATGCGATCCAGGCGCGCAGGGCCACCGCGTCGCACTCGGTCGGCGCCGGCAGCACGTACCAGTTGTTTAGCGCGATTCGATCGTCGCCCGCTGCCAGCACTTCGGGGCGCGGTGTCCGCCCGAAGTCCGGCCACGCAACTCGTGGCGAGCGGCACGAGGCGCCCTCCGTGCGGAAGAGCGACCACCATGGCGCGCTGCCGCTTCTCGCGTCGGCCCGCGCCCGCAGTCGCACGCGCCAGGGAGCGAGCCACGCCTCCGCGCGCGGGGGAAGCTTTCGCAGCACGGCACCGCTGTCGTCATAGGGCCAGAGGATCGAGCGGGGCGATTCGTTCGCGCGCTGGAGAAGGGGGCGCACCATCGCGCGCTCGACCTCGCCCCGCCTGCCGGCATCATCCTCGATCACCGTGAGATCGCCGTCAGTCGCGATCACGGTCACCACGAACGCCTCGTTGCAGCCGCACTTTACGCCGAGGAGGGGCGCACCGAACATCGTCTCGGCCAGCGGCGGGCCGGACGCGGCGACGAGGTCGAACGCATCGCGCGCCGCGGGCGGGAGCAGGATCCAGGGCGCGCCAGGCGAGTCGTCGAGCGGGATGGCCCGTGCCGGCACCGACCAGCAGCTGCGACGCTCTCCTTGCTGCACCACGCAGCGCGTCTCGGTCGCGCGCCCGGCATCAGCGGCGTTGCGGCGCGTGACCACGAGCGACGGGTAGACGGCTGCGTCGAACACGCCGGGTGCGTCGCTCAAGTCCTCGACGCACTGCAGCTCGCTCTCGGATTGCAGCAGCGAGCGAATGCCGCCGCCGGCGAGCGAGCGCCAGAGCTTGGAAGGCACCAGGAGTGCCACCGTGCCTCCCGGTTGTGCCAGTCGCAGCGAGCGCTCGATGAACAGCGCGGACAGGTCCACCTGCGCCGAGAACCCGCGACCGGCGCGCGCGGCCACGGCACCGCGCTCCCAGGCCGCGCGGCGGTACGACACGAACTCCTGCTTGAGGCCCTCGCGCTCCGTCGGCGGAATCTGGTGCAGTCGCACCCAAGGCGGATTGCCGATGACCATCGAGAATCCGCCGCCGGCGGCCACGTCGGCGAACTGGATGTCGAAGGAGAAGGGGAGTGCCGCTCCCGCGACCAGCGACGTGCGCTCGCGCCGGAGTGCGCGCACCCGGGCGCGCGCGGAGTCGAGCGTGGCGCGCTGTGCACTATCCAGTGTCGTGCGCTCCCCAAAGAGGTCGCGCGCCCGCTGCGCGAGCACGAGCTCGCGTCGCACGGCCACTGCGGAGCTGATCGCGCGGTCGATGCGCGCGACTGCGGCGGCGCGCTCCTCGCGATCGAGCTGCCGGGCCAGCGTCCGCTTTCGGTGCCCGCTCGCGCGTGCATAGCGCAACCGGAGCGCGGTGAGCGCGCGGCCGCCGCCGCGCGCAGATGGCATGAGCGCGCCGGCAAGCGCATCGCCCACGCGCACCTGCCGGTCGAGGTTCGGCAGTGGTGGCACCGCGCCGCCATCCGAAGCGGCATGGTCCACCACCGTCGAGAGCCACAGTCGCAGCTCGCACAGCCACACGGCCGTGGCGTTCCGGTCCACGCCGAACAGCTGGCGAGACAACACGTCCCGTCGAATGCGCCAGGTGGGGCGATCGTCGCCGAGCGTGCCGAGCATGTGTGCCACTCGCTCGAGCGCGTGCACCAGGAAGGCGCCCGACCCGCACGCCGGATCGAGGATGGTGAGGCCGGCGACCTCGGCTCGCGTGGGCGCATTGCCGATGGCCGAGTCGAGGGCTTCCTCGAGCACGCGGCTCACGAGCAATTGCGGCGTGTAGAAGGTGCCGCTGCTGCGGCGATCGGCAGGCGCCATGAGCGACTCGAACGCGCGCCCGAGCATCTCCGGATCCACCGCGGCCTCGCTCCAGTCAGCCGCCTGTTCGTGCGCGGTAAAGCGGAAGCGCGAGAGCAGCTCGCCGAAGAGCGAGCCCCATGCGTCGTCGGGAAAGGTGAGCCCGCGCAGGGAGCGCTCGACCGGCGTGGGGGCGAACAATCCGCCGTTGAGGAAGGGAATGCGCCCGAGCGCGCGTGCCGCGGGGGCGCGCTGGCTGGCGGGCGTGTTGAGCGTGCCGAAGAAGAGCGGCATGATCACGCGGCGATGGTAGCGTCCCCCGCCGGCCATGCATTCGTCGAACCGCTCGGCCAGGTAGTGGTAGGAGCCGTCCAGCCACCCCTTCGCCTGGAGGAACGACAGGAACAACAGGCGAGACACATGCAGCAGTGCCACCTCGCGCCGCTCCGGCTCGCGTCCCATGGTGCTGCTGCACGCGAGCGCGCCAACCTGGTGCTCGAGCACTCGATAGAAGCGCCTGGTGAGCGCATCGCGCCCGAGCACCTCGTGCCAGGCCGCATGCACGGCTGCGTCGGTCGCGCCGGTCGCCGTGAGGAGCGCCCGTACGGTCTCCGCATCTCCCTCCGTGACACCGTCGCGGCGCAGGGCGAGCATGGCCACCGATGGCCGTTCGCCCGTGAGGAGCGCGGTGCCGATGGCGAGCTCGCCACTGTCGTCGACGAGCACGACGAGCCAGCGCAGGGTGGGCGAGCGCTGCGCGAGCCTGGCCGCCACGCTGCGCATGGCGTCGCGCATCCCGGTCGGCGCGCGGCCGGCCGCGACGAGCAGTCGTCGCTCTCGGCTGATGAAGGCGGCGGCGCGGTGGGGAAATGCCGATGGAATGCCGAGGCGCTCCCCGTGGTCCGGCTCGACCTGGGTCAACGGTTCCGCCTCGAGCGCGGCGGCGAAGGGGGCGGCGGAGGCCACCGAGTCCATGCCGCGGAGGAGCGCGGCCACTGCGCGTAGTGTCTGCACCCCGCGACGGTGCGTCCGTCGCAGGCATTCGCCGTCACCGCCCCAACGCCGGCCGGCGCAAAACGATGATCAGGCCGCCGTGTATTCCCTGTCCTTCCATGCCACCTGCTTGCCGTGCGCAATCGCCCTGACGGTGATCCAGAGCAGGAGCAGCGCTCCCAGCGGATACAGGAACGCAAGCCAGGCGGACTCGCGGAGGAAGCGATAGATGAGCATCCACCATGCGAGCAGCAGGCTGCTCGTGATCCAGGACCAGAGTGCCCAGTCGCTCGGCACCAGACTGAATATCGAGAGCATTGCAATCACGGGGGGCACGAGCGCTCCCAGCGGAACGGAGAGCAGCATGAGCGGATACAGCGCTCGTCCGATGCGGCCGCCGGGTGCGGACTCGCGCCCGCCCGCATACACGTTCTTCCCCCAGCCCTTGATCAACTCGTCGAGCGACTGGTACATGCGGGTGCGCAGCTGCTCGAGACCGACCACCACCATGGGCCGGCGCCCCGCCCGAAAGAATTCCTGGGCCAGCATGAGGTCCTCGGCCACGCAGTTGCGCACGCGCTCGTGCCCACCCACGGCCTCGTATGCTGCTCGTTCAACCATCAGGCACTGGCCGTTCGCGATCACGTCGCTCGCGCGCGTCGCGCGGTTCATGGTTTCGGTGCCACCATACCGCACGAACAGGATCGAGAAGATCTGTGGCTGGACCAGCTTTTCCCATATCGTGCCGAGCTCCTGCCAGCCCGCCACGGAGAGCAGCGTCACAGCTCGTGAGCGCATCGCACTCACCGTGCGCGTCACGAGGTCAGGCGCCGACCATGTGTCTGCATCGAGGAAGAGGATGATCTCGCCTGTGGCAGCGCGGGCGCCATTCCAGCATGCCCACTGCTTGCCCATCCACCCTGCGGGCAGGTCGGGGTTCTCCATCACGCGGAGCCGCGCATCGCCGATTCCCGCCGAGCGCGCCACGGCAGCGGTGTCGTCGGTGGAATGGTCGTTCACCACCAGCACCTCGAGCGCTGGCCAGGTGGAGGTGAGCATGGAGCGGACGCAGCGATCGATGTTGCGGGCCTCGTTGCGGGCCGGGATCACCACGCTCACGCGCGGGGCATTCGCCGGGGGCTCAGCAGGCTCCTCGGCGAGCGCACGCGATCGGGATCTCGCCAGTCCAATCAGGGGAAGGGCGAGCCAGGGAAGGGAACTGGTGAGGGGATTCACGTTCGCTCCATCATGAAGGGAGCAACGCGCGCCGGCCGCTTACGGTTCACGCCGGTAAGCTGGGGCGGAATGGGGCAAAGGAAAAGGCGCCCCCCGGGTGGAGGGCGCCCAGCTCCGTTCCCTTTGCGGAGTGCGCCGCGGTTAGCGGTTCGAGCCGCCAGACGAGCCGGAGCTGCCGGAGCCGCCCGACTTGCCGGAGCTCGAGCCGCCGGACGAACCGGACGAGCCGGAGGAGCCGGAGGAGCCGGAGGAGCCGGAGGAGCCGCTCATCCCACCAGAATTGCCCGACGACGATCCCGAGGAGCCGCTCATGCCGCCCGAGTTGCCGGAGCTTCCCGAGCTTCCGGAGTTCGCATCGCCCGACGAGCCTGACGAGCCCGACGAGCCTGACGAGCCTGACGAGCCTGACGAGCCACTCATGCCGCCCTGCGAGTTGCCGAGGCTCTCGCTCTCGTCACCCTGCACGCTGCGATTCGAACCGGACGAGCCCGACGAGCCGGACGAGCCGGAGCTTCCCGAGCCGGACTGCTGGTCGCTCTTCGAGCTGCCGCCCGACGATCCGCTCATGCCACCCGAGTTGCCACCCGAGCTGCCACCTGAGTTGCCACCCGAGCCGCCCGAGCTTCCACTGTTGCTCGAACCACCGGTGCTTCCGCTGCCGCCGGTATTGCCCGAGTTGCCGGTGTTGCCCGAATTGCTGCTGTTGCGATCGGCCATGATTCCTCCACCACGGTTTGATGTCAACGATGCGGGTGACCATCCTCATCCCGGATGCGTCGATCCGCGCGGGACTCGCACGCGCATATGCAATGCCATTTGTCCGGCCATCGTACGAATTGACCGATCACGGATTTGTGACGTACGTTGGCGCACGATGACGAACAAAAAATGCTGAGACCGCTGCTCGCACCCGACGCACGCGTCGCACTCGTGGCACCGTCCGGTCCACTCGCGGGCGAGCACGAGCTCGAGCGCGCCAGCGAGAACGTGCGCAGCTTCGGATGGGAGCCCGTGGTGTTTCCGCACGCGCTGTCACGCGACGGATACTTCGCCGGCGCCGATGCGGATCGACTAGCCGACCTCAACGCCGCGTTCGCGGATCCGGCGATCGATGGCGTCTGGTGCGTGCGCGGCGGCTACGGTGCGATGCGGCTGCTGGAAGGACTCGACCTCGACGCGGCTCGCAGCCGCCCACGCGCGCTGCTCGGCTACTCCGACATCACCGCGCTGCACGCTGCACTCGGCGCACGGTGTGGCGTGGTGACCTACCATGCGCCGACGGCTCGCGCCGTGATCACTCCCTTCGCGCGTGCGTCGCTCGAGCGCGCGGTGGTGCAGGGCAGCGACTCATGCGGTATCGCGCCTGAAGCGCTCACGCTGCGCGCCGGCCGCGCGCGTGGACGACTGGTGGGCGGCAACCTCGCACTGCTTGCCGCACTCGCCGGCACCCCGTGGGCGCCGTCGTACGATGGCGCAATCCTCGTGATCGAGGACGTGAATGAGGCGGTCTACCGAATCGACCGGATGCTGATGACACTCCGGCTCGGCGGCTCACTGTCGCGGCTGGCCGGGCTGGTGTTCGGCCAGTTCACGAACGCGCCGGAGGAATCCGATGACGGCTCGCGCCGGCTCCTCGACGTGCTCGCCGAGACAGCCGCCGCGGCTGGCGTGCCCTGCCTGGCGGGCGTGCCGGTGGGTCACATCGGTGACCAGTGGACCCTTCCACTCGGCGCCGAGGCCGAGCTGGACGCCGACCGGTGCGCGCTGACCATCGCAAGCGTGCCGTAGTAATTTCCCAAGGCGCGCTTCCCCTCATCCCCTCGCCATGAAGAGCTACTCCGAACTGCTGGCCGACGCGAAGTCGAAGATCACCGAGATCACCCCCGAGGCGGCGAAGAAGCTCCACGATGAGAAGCAGTGGACGTTCCTCGACGTGCGCGACCAGCAGGAGGTGAACCTCGGCAAGGTGCCGGGTGCGCTGCACATCTCGCGCGGCACGCTCGAGAGCAAGGTGGAGGGGCAGCTCCCGCACGACACGCCCGTCGTGATCTACTGCGCGGGTGGCAATCGGTCGGCATTCGCCGCCGACGTCATGCAGCAGATGGGGTACACGAAGGTCGTCTCCATGATCGACGGCTTCCGGGGCTGGGCCCAGGCGGGAGGCGAGGTCGAGGGGTGACACCGCTCGACGCGCTCCTGGCGCATGCGGACGTCGCGCGACTCGCGACGGCACTGGCACTCCATCCCGGGCGTGAGGAGCAGCCCGAGGAGGGGACGCGCCTGGCGGCCATTGCATGCGTGCTGCGTTCCGGGGCGGGTGGCGTGCCGGAGCTCCTCATGATCAAGCGCGCGGAGGTCGAGCGCGATCCGTGGAGCGGTCACATCGCATGCCCCGGCGGTCGTCACGAGCCCGGTGACCGCGACCTCGAGGCAACGGCGCTGCGCGAAACGTGGGAGGAGACCGGCGTGGACATCGCGAGGAACGGACGCGTGCTTGGCACCCTGGACGACCTGCATCCGCGCACGCCGTCACTGCCCGCGATCCTCATCCGGCCGTACGTGGCGGTCGTCCGACCGGACGTGGAGATCGTCGCGAGTCCCGAGGTGGCCGAGGCATTCTGGGTGCCGCTGGATGCCCTGCGTGAGCGCGCGCGCTGGGGACAGGGCGTGGTGAACGTGCGCGGCGTGGAGCGCGAGGTCTCGACGTTCACGCACGACAGCTACACCGTGTGGGGCCTCACGGAGCGAGTGCTGCGGAACCTGATGCAGCGAATGGACGAGGTGTGAGGTTTGCCCCTCACACCCTCTTCCGTTCCTCCATCAACGCCATCGTGTTTCCCTCGCCATCCTTGAACGCCGCGATCCAGAGGTCATGGTCGGGCATCGGGGCCACGATGTGCGGCGTCTCGATGAACTCGGCGCCCCCCGCGACCATGCGCGCGTGCGTCGCCTGGATGTCGTCCACCTTGAAGTAGAAAATGGAGCTCGGGTGATCGTGCTCGTTCCCCTCGGGCAGGGAGAACATGAGCCGCACCCCGTCCGCGTCGAAGAAGCTCATCTTCGGCGGCACGGAGAAAAGGTGCTTGAGCCCCACGACGTCCCGGTAGAATGCCGTGCACCGGTCGATGTCCTGGGCGGCGACCGCGATTTGTCCTATGCGCATCCCCGATCCTACTAAAAAGGCGCAGGCGGAGCCAGACTTGCTATGGACGTAAGAAAAGTTTAGGCTTCCCTAAACCTTGTGTCCCCGGAGTCATGGCCTTACCGCACCCGCCCGATCCAGAATCGTCCCTTCCCGAGCCCGGCTGGCGTCGCGCCCGCGTCGCCCCAAGCCTGGCCGAGGTCTACCGCACGGTTCCCGTGCAGGGAAAGGGCACCTGGCGGAAGATCCTCGCCTTCGCGGGACCGGGATACCTCGTGGCCGTTGGCTACATGGATCCCGGCAACTGGGCCACGGACCTCGCCGGCGGGTCGCAGTTCGGCTACACGCTGCTCTCCGTCATCCTGCTGTCGAACCTGATGGCCGTGCTGCTGCAGGGGCTCGCGTCCAAGCTCGGCATCGTGACTGGACGCGACCTCGCGCAGGCGTGTCGCGATCACTATTCGAAGCCGGTCGGCATCGCGCTCTGGTTCCTCTGCGAGATCGCGATCGCCGCCTGCGACCTGGCCGAGGTGATCGGCTCCGCCATCGCGCTCAACCTCCTCTTTCACATCCCCCTGGCGGCCGGCGTCATCATCACCGCGCTCGACGTGCTGGTGCTGCTGTTCCTGCAGAACAAGGGATTCCGGATGCTCGAGGCCCTCGTGATCACCCTCATCGCGACGGTCGGCGTCTGCTTCATCTTCGAGCTGATGCTCTCGAAGCCGCCGGTCGCCGAGTTGATGCGCGGCTTCATCCCCACGACGCAAATCGTGAGCGACCCGAGCATGCTCTACATCGCCATCGGCATCCTGGGCGCGACCGTGATGCCGCACAACCTCTACCTGCACTCGAGCATCGTGCAGACGCGGCGGTACGAAGAGACGGCGGCAGGCAAGCGCGAGGCGGTGCGCTTCGCCTTCATCGATTCCACCATCGCGCTGTCCATGGCGCTCTTCATCAACGCGGCGATCCTGATCATCGCGGCGGCCACCTTCCACACCAGCGGCCACACGGGCGTCGCCGAGATCCAGGACGCCTTCCACCTGCTCACGCCGCTGCTCGGCGCAGGGGCGAGCGCCGTCTTCGCCCTGGCGCTGCTCGCGAGTGGCCAGAATTCGACCATCACCGGCACCCTTGCCGGCCAGATCGTCATGGAAGGATTCCTGAACATCCGGTTGCGCCCCTGGCTGCGGCGGCTGATCACCCGCCTCATCGCCATCGTGCCCGCGGTGATCACCGCCGTGCTCTACGGCGAGAGTGGCACGGCGCGCCTGCTGGTCTTCAGCCAGGTGATCCTCAGCCTCCAGCTTTCCTTCGCCGTGTTTCCCCTCGTGCGCTTCACCTCGGATCGTGCCAAGATGGGGGAGTTCGCGAACGCGATGTGGCTCAAGCTGCTCGCGTGGACGGTCGCGATCGTGATCGCCGTGCTCAACGCCTGGCTGCTATACCAGACTCTTCATGGGTGGATGACCTGATGTACACCAGGATCCTGATGCCCCTCGAGAACTCGGGGTACGATCGCGCCATCATCGACCACGTGAGCGCGCTCGCAGCGCTCTGCAAGGCCGAGGTGGTCGTGATGCACGTGGCCGACGGGTGGGCCGCGCGCAACCAGCACCAGCTCGCGTTGCGGGAGTCGGAGGAGATGCGCGAGGACCGCGTCTATCTCGAGGGCGTGTGCAAGGAGCTCTGCGACGCGGGCATCGAGACCGAATGCCTGCTTGCCGGTGGCGACGCGGGCAAGGAGATCAGCGAGGCCGCGCAGCGCGAGTCCTGCGACCTCATTGCCATGGCGGTGCACGGCCACGGATTCATCCAGGACGTGCTGCGCGGGAGCGTGAGCAACGAGGTCAAGCACCGCTCGAAGGTCCCGGTGCTGCTCGTGCGGGGCGAGCGCCGCTCCGAGCCGCGTACCGACCCGCGCATCAGCAGCGCGCAGCCGAAGCTGGCGTGATGTCCGCCGCGCGCCATCCAGCCGACAGCCTCAGCGGGCCCGCCGAGGATTACCTGAAGGCCATCTACGACCTGGAGCAGACGCGCGGCGCGGGCGCGGCGACGAACGACATCGCGCAGCGCCTCGACATTGCAGCCGCGAGCGTCAGCGGCATGATCCGTCGCCTGGCGGAGCATGGGTTGATCGAGCACGAGCCGTATCGCGGGGTGCGCCTCACGCCGCAGGGACGCATGGCCGCGTTGCGCACCATCCGCCGACATCGCGTGATCGAGTCCTACCTCGCGACCGCGCTCGGCTATCCCTGGGATCGCGTGCACGATGAAGCGGAGTTGCTCGAGCATGCGGCGAGCGACGAACTGGTGGACCGCATGGCCGCCGCGATCGGGGAGCCGGCCACCGACCCGCATGGTGCGCCGATCCCGGCGCGCGACGGCAGCGTCACCGAGCGGCCGGTAATAGCGCTCGAGGCGCTCGGTGCCGGCGCCGTGGCCGTGGTGGCGCGCGTGGGCGACGAGGATGCGGCGCGCCTGCGCTACCTGGCTGAGCTCGGGATCCTGCCGGGGGCGCGCGTGGAGGTCGTGAACAGGGCACCGTTCGACGGGCCACTCACGCTGCGAGTGGACGGCGATGAGCGCACGATCGGCCCCGCACTGGCAGCCCACGTGTTGGTGGCGACACCGGAACGGAGCTTGCTCGGCGGGTAGTCCATGCCGATCGATCCAGACGCGGGAATCACGGACCTCGTTCGCCGGCTGGGCGACGACTCGAAGCGACTCATGACCGACGAGGTCGAGCTCGCCAAGCTCGAGATGCACGAGAGCCTCGCGCGCGCGGCGCGCGGCGGGATTCGCCTGGTGCTGGCGTTCGGGGTGATGACCGTGATGCTCGTGGCCCTCACGCTCATGCTTGCCACGCTGATTGGCCGGGTGGCGAACGGTCACATGTGGATCGGGGCCGTGGTCACCGGCATCGCGGAGCTCGCGCTGGGCTTCTCACTCTTCAGGAAGGGCGTGACGGCCTTCGGCGCGCCGAAGTCGCTCCCGCAGACCCGGGAGTCGCTCAAGGACACCAGGAACTGGGTGTCGGACGCGCGCGTTACGTAAAAGTCCGTACCTTTCGCGCATCCGACCGCTCCTTCTCGCCTTCGCCCTCGCAGCACTCGTCGTCCCCCGGGCCGCCCCAGCACAGGGCGGCCCGCGCACCGTGCTTGTGGATGCACGCCTCGGCACTGACGCGCGGCTGAGGGTCGGCGACCGGCTCGTGGTCTCCGCCACGCCTGGCGGCGCGGGCGACACGGTGGTGATCGCCGGCTTCGAGAGCCGCGCCGCCGATCCCTCCGAGGTGGCGCGCAGCGAGTATCGCGTGCGGCTGCACCTGGACCAGCTGCAGTCCGTCACGGGATATGGCGACCGCGTGGATCGCTTCGCCGTGAAGGTGCGCGACACGAGTGTCACGCGCGCAGCGGTCGACGCGATCAACGCGGCGGCCTTCGGCTTTCGCGCCCATCGCTCGCGCGAGATCGCGGTGGAGACGTCGCAGACCTTCCTCGTGGTGAGCCGCTTTCATCGCGCCATCGGCATCATCACCATCGTGGCGAGCGCGATCTTCCTGCTCTGCATCATGCTGCTCAAGGTGGACGAGCGCCGCCGTGACGTAGCGGCCCTGCGACTGCTGGGAATCTCGTCGCGCACCATCACGAAGTCGGTGGTCGTGGAAGCTGCGCTCGTCGCCTCGCTCGGCAGCGTGGCCGGGGCGGCGCTCGGAGCGGTGGCGTCGGCATTCGTGAACTGGCATTACCGGGCCGTATATCGCACCCCGCTCGCGTTCTCCATCCTCACGCCACGCACGGTTGCCATGTCCGTTGCGCTTTCCCTCGTGCTGGGAATCGGCGCGGGCTGGCTCGCCGCGCGGCGCCTCGCGCGCACGGCGCCCCTCACCCTGTTCGGGCGCTGACGTGATCGCACGCCTCGCCATGGCCTCGCTCGTTCGCCACCGCTCCCGCACGATGCTCGCGGTGCTCGGCGTGGCGGTGTCGGCCGCGATGCTGCTCGACATGGTGATGCTCGCCACCGGCATGCGACAGTCGCTCCGGTCCCTGCTGCTGTCACGCGGCTTCCAGCTGCGCGTGGCACCGAAGGGCACGCTCCCCTTCGACACGGAAGCCACGCTCGACTCCACCTCGGCACTGGCCGCGCGCCTGAGAGCGAATCCCGATGTCGTGTCGGTGAGCCCGGTCCTCGGCGGGCACGTGCACGTGCGACCGAGGTCCGGCGACGGTGCCGCGCTCACCTCGGTGGCGCTCGGCGTCGAGAGCACGGTGCAGGGAGACTATGAATTGCTCAACGGTGGGGATGCGACCGCCGATGACGCGCTGGTGGTGAACGACGCGTTCCTCGCGGCGTCGCATCGCCGGATTGGCGACTCCCTCACGGTGGCCGTGGACTACGACCCGCAGCTGCGCGCCTACGCCGGCACGCGACTGATGCGACTCACGGGTCGCGCGCGCTTCCTCTACCTCGCGGCCGGGCAGCGCGCCGTCGCCATGCCACTGGCCACGCTGCAGTCGCTCGGCGGCGCAGCACGCGCCGACCGATCCTCGCTGGTGATGGTCCGGGCGCGCGAGGGCGCCGACGTCGAGCGCACGCGGCTCTGGATCGAGCGCACCTTCCCGCGCTCGGCCGCGATCTCCACGGAGACCGCCATGCGCCAGGTGGACGAGCGGTTGAGCTACTTCCGGCAACTCGCGTTCATCCTGGGCAGCGTCAGCCTGATCGTGGGGTTCCTCCTCGTGACCACGCTGGTCACCGTCTCGGTGAACGAGCGGCTCGGCGAGATCGCCGTGCTGCGCGCGATCGGTGTCGCGCGCCATCGCGTGGTGACGCAGATCGTGCTCGAGGGCGTGGCCATCATGACGGTGGCGACCCCGCTCGGGCTCGCGCTCGGCCTCATGACCGCGCGATGGCTGAACGGCATCCTCGCGGCCTTCCCGGGGCTGCCTGAGGCGATCGACTTCTTCCTCTTCCAGCCGTCGGCCGCATGGGCCTCGCTGGGGATGCTCGCGGTGAGTGGCGTGCTGGCCGGGGTGTATCCATCGTGGCGGGGCGCGTCCCAGCCGATCGCCACCACGCTTCGCCAGGAGGCCATCGGATGAACGCACTGACGATCGCGCCCGGCGCTCCGGTGCTCGAGGCGCAGTCGCTGCGACGCGAATATCGCATGGGCGACGAGCGCGTCGTGGCCGTGCAGGACGTCTCGCTTTCCATCGCCGCGGGAGAGTACGCCGCCATCGTGGGACCGTCGGGGTGCGGCAAGTCCACCCTCCTCAACCTGCTTGGCGTGATCGATCGCCCCACCACCGGATCCGTGCGCATCGCGGGACGCCAGGTCGAGTCGCTCAGCGACGCGGAGGCCACGCGGTTCCGGCTGCTTCACGTCGGCTTCGTGTTCCAGCGCTTCTACCTCATGCCCGCCCTCTCGGCGCTGGAGAATGTCGAGCTGCCGATGTCCGAGGCGGGGATGGCACGCGCCGAGCGGCGTGCACGCGCGAGCGAACTGCTTGGCTACGTGGGGCTCGGCAAGCGCGAGCGACATCGTCCGTCGCGGCTCTCGGGCGGCGAGCAGCAGCGCGTGGCCGTTGCGCGCGCGCTGGCGAACCGGCCGTCGCTGCTGCTCGCCGATGAGCCAACCGGTGAGCTCGATGCGCGAACCGGCACGGAAATGATCGCACTCCTCGAGCGGCTGAGCGCCGATGGCACCACGATCGTGGTCGTGACGCATGACGAGAAGCTCGCCCGCGCCACTCGGCGCGTGGTCCACATGCTCGACGGTCGCGTGGAGCGCGACGAGCCGGTGCGATAGGATGTTCGCATTGCTCGCCGCCCGGAACATCACGCTGCGCCCAGGGCGCACGCTGTTCCTGCTGCTCGGCTACGGCATGGGCGTCAGCGTAATGATCGTGCTGCTATCGATTGGTGAAGCACTCCTTACCCAGGCGCGCGACGAGAAGCTCGTGGGCGGCGGCGAGGTGACCGTGCTGCCCGAGGGGCTGGACGTGGAGGTCATGAAGACGGGCGGCCTGGGCGGGCTGTACTTCTCGATCGACCACGCGCGATTCGTCCATCACCAGTTGCTCGCGTCACCACGTCTCGCGTCGAGGGTGACGAGCGCCGCACCGCAGATAGAAGGCAAGCTGCTCTACGTTCGCGCCATGGACGGCCGCGAGTGGGCGGTGAAGGGCGCGGGCGAGATTCCCTCGGCCTCACTGGCGGTGGGTGCGGGTCCGAGCGTTTCGGAGGGAAGCTGGGGCGACGACTCCCTCGACCGCCGCTGGGTCTCGCCCACGCCGCTGGAGCTACGCCACCAGGTCGACCGCTTTCACCTTCCGCCTGCACTGGCGAAGGACGACAGCAGCTGGGCCGAGTGGCACTACTTCAACGTGCTGAGCGCCGATGGCAGGAGGTGGGCGTTCATCTCGTACATCCTCGCAGGCGCCGTGCAGGAGCGTGCGAGCGAGCGATGGGGCGGACAGGTGCTCGTCACCCTGCACGAACAGGGCAGGCCGGAACGCCGCTTCACCAGCACCGTGCGAAGCAGGGACGTGCGATTCTCCACCGCTGATGCCAACCTGGTGCTCGGCGAATCGACGGTGCAGGTGGAGCCCGACGGGCGATACGCAATCCAGGCGAGTGCCACCGAAGCGGCAACCGGCGCGCGGCTTCGACTCGACCTCACCTTCGACCCGACACCCGGGGCATACTTCCCCGGCGCCGCGGTGGGTGGCAGTGGAGTCGCGAGCGGTTACGCGGTGCCGGCACTCCGCGCCGACGCGGATGGCACGATCTGCGTGGCCGCCGAGTGTGAGCGATTCGCGAGGGCGCAGGGCTATCACGACCACAACTGGGGCACGTGGCGTGGCGTGACGTGGGAATGGGGCTCGGCCCGCCTCGGCAAGTGGGCGATGCTGTATGGTCGCGTGCAGCCTGCCGATTCACTGGCCGAATCACAACCGCTCTTCCTCTACCTCACGGACTCGCTGGGATTCCGCGCGCTCTTTCGCCCGAAGCGCATCGCGTACGAGGATGGCCGTCGCGCGCGTGCGGGCACCCGCGAGATCGCGGTACCGAGCCGTGCTGAATTCGCCGACATCCGCGGCGACGACACGGTGCGCGTGGAGCTCATGATCGACGACGCTGTCGCGAACGCGGGCCGAGTGCGCTCCGATCAGTGGTTCGTGCAGATGAAGGGGCGCGCGCACGTCACCGGCCGCGTGAGCGGGCAACCGCTTACCCTGGATGGCAGCGGATTCTTCGAGACCTACAGGAAAGGGCCCGCGAAGCCGTAGCGTCGCGGGCCCTCTCGAAGAGCCGAAGTGGCTGTCCCCAGCCCCTCAGCCCCCCACTACCTGCTTCCCGCTACCTGCGGTCCGTAGCGTCCGGCCCCGGCTTGCTCGCCGGGTTGCCGTCCACGCGATCCTTCATGTCATCGGCCGCATTGGCCACCTTGTTGCCCGCGTTGGCGAGCGTCGAGCGGCTGCGATTGAACCCCTCGCTGGCGTACGACTTCATGGTATTCCACTCGCCATGCGCCGTGCCGGCGGCCTTGTTCCATCCCTTCTGCAGGTCGGGCTCGACCTGGTCCCAGCTCTTGCCCTGGTAGTCCGGGTTGTTGCCGGCCAGGTGGCCGATGTGATACGCCGGGCGCGCCTGCTCGTAGCTGCGATCGGCGAGCTTCGAGGAGGACTCGTAATGCTTCTGGTAGTGGCCATCGTCATCGTGCGTGATGGCGCCGGCTGCCTCGGAGACCGCGCGTCCGCTCCACCAGCCGCCGATGGCGCCGGCGATTCCGCCGATCAGGGTGCCGACGGGACCGCCTGCCGAGCCGATCGCGGCGCCCGCGAGCACGCCGGAGATTCCGCCCGCTGCCTCGCCAACCTGGTCGCCTGCGCTGGGATTGCTGTCATGCTTGCCAAGCGCGTTGTCCTTCGCGCGCTCGATCTTGCCGTCGGTCGAATCCATTGGGAAAGCCTCCTGGGGGTTTACGTCGGTCAGAGCACGACAGAATGGGCAAGGAGCAGGCCCATGGTGACGGCTGTGCCCGGAACTCCGATGGGCAGCGCACGCTTGACGTGCCGGCCGCCACCCCGCCGATTCCATGCATGACGGCGCGCCTCCGATTGGGAACGCAGGGCTGGAACTACGACATGTGGGTCGGCCCCTTCTATCCGGTGGGGACGCGACCCGCCGATTACCTGGCGACGTACTCGCGCGCCTTCGACACGGTGGAGGTCGACTCCACTTTCTATGCCACGCCCCCGAGCACGCACGTGCAGGGCTGGGCGAAGCGCACGCCCCCGGGCTTCACCTTCGCCCTCAAGCTTCCCCAGGAGATCAGCCACGCGCGCAAGCTCAGGCACGCCGAGGCGGAGACGGACGACTTCTTCACCGTCGCGCGGCAGCTGGGCGACAAGCTCGGCCCGGTGCTGGTGCAGCTCGGTCCCGACTTCACCCCCGACCACCTCCCGGCGCTCGCGCAATTCCTGCCGCGCCTGCCGCAGGACGTGCGATGCGCGGTGGAGTTCCGGCATCGCGGGTGGATCAACGACGGCATCCTCGCGCTGCTTGCCGAGCATCACGTGGCGCTCGCGCTCACCGACGCGCGCTGGATTCCACGCAAGCAGATGCTCGCACTGGCGGAGCGGCCCACCGCCGACTTCACGTACGTCCGCTGGATGGGGCCTGATCGCACGATCGTGGACTACTCACGAATCCAGGTGGACCGCTCGCGCGAGCTGGAGCTCTGGGCCGAAGTGCTGCTGCGCCTCACGCAGGTTGGTGTCACCGTGTACGGGTACGTCAACAATCACTTCGCCGGCCACAGCCCCTCGTCCGTTCGCGAGCTGCAGGGACTCATGGGCCAGGGCGCCGTGGATCCAGCGAAGCTCGGCGAGCAGATGTCGCTGTTCTAGCTCCCGCTAGCTTGTGCGCATGTCACGCCGCACGTCCGCGTTCATCCTCCTTGCCATCGTGTTCGCGGCGATCTTCGTGCGACTCGGCTTCTGGCAGCTCTCGCGCCGGGTGCAGCGGCAGCAGCTGAACGCGCGGGTGAGCGGCCGCATGGCATTGCCGCCAGTCGACGTCGCGCGGCTGCCGCGCGACGCCGCGGCGGCACGCTACCGCCAGGCCACCGTCGCGGGCTCCCCCGACTGGGAGCACGAGCTCGTGATCACCGCGCGCACCAACATCGGCTCGCCGGGCGTGCACATCGTCACGCCGGTTCGGACGGCTGGAAATGACACGGCGGTGCTGGTGGATCGCGGATGGGCCTATTCCCCCGATGGCTCGTCCATCGACCTCTCCCGGTGGCGCGAGGAGCGCGATACGCTCACTGGATACGTCGAGGCGCTCAGCAGCGTGCCGGTCATCGGTGCGGTGGATCCGAAGCGGCTGCGCTTCATCACGCCGGCGGGGATCGCGGCGGGAGTGCCTTACCCCGTGAAGCCGTGGTACCTGGTCGTCACGCCCTCACGCGGCGACAGCGGCCACGTCGGCCGGCCCGTGCGCACGCCCGCGCCGGCGCTCGACGAGGGACCGCACCTCAGCTACGCGATCCAGTGGTTCTTCTTCGCGCTCGTGGCGCTCGCGGGCGCTGCACTCGTCGCCATGCGGGAGCGGCACTCACGCTGAGCGCCACTGCACCATGATCACCGCGGTGGCGATGAGCACGCCGCCGAGGAAGGTGCGATTCGGGATCGGCTGCGCGAGCAGCCACGCGGCGAGCATCGCGGTGAAGAACGGTTCCACCGTGCTGACGATCGCCGTCCGCACCGGACCGAGTCGCGCCAGGCCACGCAGGAACGCGATGAACGCCATGGTCGTGGAGACCACGGCCAGTCCGGCGATCGAGATCCACGCCGCGCGATGGAAGGTGGCCGTGAACACGCTCGTCGTGATCGCGACGGTCGTCATCACCACGGCCGTGCCGCTCGCCACGTAGGCGGCCGCCACCGCGGGCGTCACCGGCTTCTGCAATCGGTCGAGCAGCGGGATGTACAGCGCGTAGGCAATGGCCGAGAAGAGAGCGAGCCCCAGCCCGATGGGGTTCGGGCCGTGGCCGGAGAGCGGGTTGCCGATCATCACCGCCACGCCGGCGAGCGCGATGAGCAGCGCGACCGCGCGGCGCATGGTGAGCGGCTCGGTGCCGCGCGCCGCGGCGAACGCGGCGACCCACGCGGGATACGTGTAGAACAGGAAGCTGAGGGTGGCGACGGGAATCCAGCGCAGCGCCGACAGGCTCACGCCGTTGACGATCGCCTGTCCCACGCCGCCGAAGAGCACGATCGGCGGGCCGAAGCGCGCGTACTGCCGCATCCGCTGCGGTCCGGCGATCGTGATGAGCAGCAGCGCGCCGATGATGAATCGCCAGGCCAGGATCGCGAGGAGCGGCGCGCCGCTGGCGGTCGCGAACGAGACGAAGATCGGGATCGAGCCGAAGCCGCACGCGCTGAGCGCGATCAGCAGGGCGCCGGAACGGGCGCCGTCGCGCTGCGTCACGCTAGAGCAGCGTGCCCTTCAGCACGATGAGCGCGACGATGAAGTAGATGCTCAACCCCGTGACGTCCACGAGCGTCGCGACCAGGGGCGCCGATGCGCTCGCCGGGTCGAAGCCGACCCGCTTGAGCAGGAAGGGCAGCATCGAGCCGGCGAGGGACCCGAAGGTCACGATGCCCACCAGCGCGATCCCGACGGTCATCGCGATGAGCCGCCAGTGCTCGCCGTAGTTCCACATGCCGAACGACTGCCAGATGTAGATGCGCGTCATGCCGATCGCGCCGAGAATGGAGCCGAGCGCGAGGCCGGCGGGCAGCTCGCGCAGGGCGACGCGCCACCAGTCCGCCACCGACACTTCGCGGAGCGCCATGGCGCGCGTGACCAGCGACGTGGCCTGTGAACCGGAGTTGCCCCCGGAGCTCATCACGAGCGGGATGAACAGCGCGAGCGCCGCGACCTTCTTGATCTCGCCCTCGAACTGCTGCATCGCCACGGTGGTCAGCATCTCGCTCACGAGCAGGATGCTCAACCACCCCGCGCGCTTGCGGATCATCGAGAACAGGCCGATCTGCATGTACGGCTCATCCAGCGCCTCCATGCCGCCCAGCTTCTGGACGTCCTCGGTCTGCTCTTCCTGGATCACGTCGATGACGTCGTCCACCGTGACGACACCCATCAGGTGTCCCGACTCGCTTACCACGGGCACCGCCACGAGGTCGTAGTTCGACGTCACGCGCACGACTTCCTCGCGATCGGCCATCGGCCCCACGGTGATCACCTCGGTCCACGCGACGTCGCGCACCGTGGTGCCCGGCACCGCCGCCAGCAGCTCGCGCAGTGAGAGCACGCCGACCAGGCGGCCACGCTCGTCGGTGGCATAGACGGCATACGTCGCCTCGCGGCGCCCGGACCGCGCCGCCACGCGCACGCTCTCGAGCGCGGCCTCGACCGTCGTGTCGGCCGGCACCGAGACGTGCTCGGTGGTCATCAGGCCGCCCGCGGAATCGGCGGGGAACGAGAGGAGGTGCTCGGTCTCGGTGCGCGCCTCCTCGCTCAGCTCCGAGACGATCTCCTCGGCGTGCTCCTCGTCGATCTCGTCGAGCGTGTCGGCGCGATCGTCCGGCGTCATGCGCGAGATGAGCACCGCCGCGCTCTCCGGGCTCATCGCCTCGATCAGGCGGACACGGAGGTCCTCGTCGAGATACTCGAGCAGGTCGGCCGCGCGCTCCGGCGCGAGCGCCTGGAGGAAGGCCGCGACGTGCTCTTCCGGCAGCAGCTCGGCGACGTCGGCGAGGTCAGCCGGGTGGACTTCCTCGGTCTCGCCCGGAATGTCCTGCGGCGACTCGAGCAGCAGCGCCAGGATGTCGGGCGCGAGCAGCACCGCGATCGGCCGGTCTTCCGGATTGCGCTGGGAAAGCGACACGGGGGATCCTCCGGCAGCGAGATCGGGGGGCGTTCCAGGAGGACAAACCCTGCGGGCGCGTCAAGTTACAGCGCTTGCCAGAACTGAACAACTTCGATGACACGCTTTCTTCAACCCTTTCGTAGGTCCAGCTGTCAGATCGACCAGCTCCCCACCCCCGTTCCTCCATCCCCGAAGGTGTCGCATGCGTGCGAGCCGACTCTATCTCGTCGCCCTCTTCCTGCCGGCCCTCGCCGGCGCGCAGCAGTCGCAGGCGGTCACCACACAGGGCGGGGCGCTCACGGGCGCGCCGGCCAGCAGCGCGATGGCCGCCCGCATGGGAACGGCGAGCCGCGCCGAGAAGGCGCCGGTGATCGACGGGAAGATGGATGATGCCGTCTGGGCCACCTCGAAGCCGATCGACGCCTTCCGGATGTACGACCCGAAGGAAGACGCCGATCCTCGCTTCCGGACCGAGGCGCGCATCGCCTACGACAGCCGCAACGTCTACGTGTTCGTTCGCGCGTTCGACCCGCACCCTGACTCCATCGCGCGCCTGCTCGCGCGCCGCGACAACCGCACCTCGAGCGACGATATCAAGGTCGCGATCGACGGGTATCACGACAAGCGCAGCGGCTACGAGTTCGCCACCAACCCGGCGGGGGTGAAGCGCGACGCGATCATCTTCAACGACAGCGAGGAAGACCTCTCGTGGGACGGCGTGTGGGACGTCGCCACGCGCATCGACTCGCTGGGCTGGACCGCGGAATTCCAGATCCCGCTCAACCAGCTGCGCTTCTCGAATGACGACGACCACACCTTCGGCGTGATGATCTTTCGCGAGATCGCCCGCTACAACGAGCGGCTCTCGTGGCCGGTCTACAAGCGCAACACCTCGGGGTTTGCGTCGCAGTTCGGAGACGTGCAGGGCATTCGCGGCGTGTCGGCCCCGCGCCGCCTGGAGGTCGCGCCCTACACGGTGGCGCAGACCACCAACGTGCCGCGCGGCACGAAGTACGAGCAGAGCGGCAAGACGACCATGGGCGCCGACATCAAGTACGGCGTGACGTCCAGCCTCACGCTCGATGCCACGGTGAATCCCGACTTCGGCCAGGTGGAGGCCGATCCCTCGGTGCTCAACCTGTCCGCCTTCGAGACCTTCTTCCCGGAGAAGCGCCCCTTCTTCCTGGAAGGGCAGGGACTCTTCCGCTTCGACGTGAACTGCAACGACGGCACCTGCTCCGGGCTCTTCTACTCGCGGCGGATCGGCCGCAGCCCGCAGCTCTCGGGCAGCTACTTCGACGACTCCAACCAGCAGAATTCCACGATCCTCGGCGCCGGCAAGCTCACCGGCCAGCTGGGCAAGGGCGTGTCGGTCGGCGTGCTGGATGCCATGACGCAGCGCGAGGTGGCGCCCGGCAACAAGACCATCGAGCCACAGTCGAACTACCTCGTGGGTCGCGTGCAGAAGGACGCCAATGGCGGCATGAGCGGCATCGGCTTCATGGGCACCGCGGTGTCGCGCGCCACGGACCAGTGGAGCCAGGACTACCTGCACCGAAGCGCCTACGCCGGCGGCGTGGACTTCCGCCATCGCTTCCTGCAGAACAACTACCAGGTCACCGGCTACTACGCGGCGAGCCAGGTGAGTGGCGACGCGAAGGCCATCGCGCTCACGCAGCGCCGCGGGACGCACCTCTACCAGCGCCCGGACGACGGCGTCGCGTATGACAGCACGCGCACGTCGCTGATCGGGGACAGCTGGCAGCTGGCGGCCAACAAGCTGGTGGGCAAGGTGCGCTGGAACACCGGCTACCAGCGCATCTCGCCAGGGTTCGAGATCAACGACGTCGGCTTCCTCTCGCAGGCCGACAACCAGAACCAGTGGGGGTGGGTGGGCATCAACTACACGAAGCCCACGAAGTACTACCGGCAAGTGTTCTTCAACATCAACCAGTGGTCGAACTTCACCACGAGCGGCATCCGCACGGAAGTCGGTGGCAACGTGAATGCGCACGCGCAGCTGAACAACAACTGGTGGCTGCACTTCGGCCAGGGCGGCAATGCGCTCGTGTCGTCGTACTGCGCCAGCTGCACGCGAGGCGGGCCGGCACTGCGCCAGTCCATTTCCCCATGGGGCTGGGCGGGGATCGAGGCCGACAGCCGCATGCGCGTGTCGCCGAACGTGAACTACAGCTGGGGCGGCGGCGACGAGGGGCGCTCGGGCAACTGGGAAGTGGATCCCGGCGTGAGCGTGCGCGTGAGCAGCCGCTTCAACGGGGGCGTGGGCCTCGGCTACAGCAAGCGCCACAATGCCGGCCAGTGGTACGACAACTTCGGCGCGCTCGGATCGGACACCACGCACTACACCTTCGCCAACCTGCAGCAGACCACGCTCTCCCTCACGAGCCGGCTGAACTTCACGGCGACGCCGACGCTGTCGTTCGAGGTGTACGTGTCACCGTTCATCACCAGCGGGCACTACTCCGACTGGCGCGAGCTGCGTGACGCGGGTGCCGCGAAGTTCGCGGATCGCTTCAAGCCGTTCGCCCGCGCCGAGGACCAGCTGGAGGACTTCAACTTCAAGCAGTTCCGCTCCAACGCGGTGATGCGCTGGGAGTACCGCCCGGGGTCGTCGCTCTACGTGGTGTGGGCGCAGGGCCGGACGGACTTCGAGAACCCCGGCACCTTCAGCACCACGCGGGACTACCGGGACCTCTTCCGGGCGCACCCGACGAACACCTTCCTGGTGAAGGGGTCGTACTGGGTGTCGATGTAACCAGCAACGGCAACGGCAAAGACAAAAGCAACAGCAACAGCCTTTGCCGCGGTAGTCCGCGGCCAAAGCTGTTCAGCCCCAGCGCACAAAGCTCCTACAACAGCCTCCGCCGGTCCTCCACCACGTCCGTCACTGCATAGCCCGACACCTCGATCGCCTCGCGCAGGAGCGCCGGCGTCGCACGGCCGTCGTGCTCGATCTCCGCGCCACCCTGCACCACCTCGGCGCGCGAGATGCCGGGCACCGGGGTGAGCGCGGTGAAGACCGCCTGGACGGCGTAGGGAGAATTCATGCCGGCGATGGTCACCCGGGTGATCATCCCGTTAACGTAATGGCGAGCGATTCCTTCTCCAGCCTTCGCCTCCATCGCCATGAACGTCGCCTTCCTTGGACTTGGCTCCATCGGCCTGCCGATGGCGCGCCGCATCGCCGGCGCCGGACTGCCCCTCACGGTGTGGAACCGCACCGCGAGCAAGGCCGCCGACTTCGCCCGGGAGTCCGGCGCGCGGCTCGCCGAAACGCCTGCCGAGGCCGCGCGTGGAGCGGACATCGTCATCACCTGCTTCCCGTCCTCCCGCGAGCTGCTCGAGGTGATGGCGGGCGAGCAGGGCCTCATGGCTGGGCTGGCGCGTGGCGCCGTGCTGCTCGACTGCACCTCCGGCGACCCCGCGAACTCCCGCATGATCGCGGAGCGCGTCGAGGTGCACGGCGTCTCCTTCATGGATGCGCCGGTCAGCGGCGGCGTGGCCGGCGCGGTGAAGGGCGAGCTCACGGTGATGTGCGGCGGCGAGGCCGAGACGCTCGAGCGCGTGCGCCCGGTGCTCGAGACCTTTGGCAAGAAAATCGTGCACTGCGGCGACGTGGGCACCGGTGACGCGCTCAAGGCGATGAACAATGCGCTCCTCGCGATTCACGTCTGGTCCACCGGCGAGGCCCTCGCCACGCTGACGAAGGCGGGGGTGGACCCGGCGATCGCGCTCGACGTCATCAACGCCTCGAGTGGACGCTCCAACACCTCGATGAACCTCTTCCCGGAGCGCGTGCTCACGCGCGCGTTCCCTCGCACCTTCCGCCTCGCGCTGCTGGAGAAGGACATCGGCATCGCGGCCGGCATCGCGCGCGAGCTGCGCGTGCCGAGTCCGATCACCCAGCTCGCGGCCGAGCTGTTCACCATGGCGCGCGCCGAGCTGGGCGAGGTGGCCGATCATGTGGAAGCGGTGCGCATCGTGGAGCAGTGGGCAGGCACGGAGATCATCGCCGGTCCCGCGCGCGGGGACTCCGCGTGACGGTCGCCAGCGTCGAGTCGATCCGCGCGCAATTCCCGGCGCTCGAGCGTCGCGCGGCCGATGGCCAGCACATCGCCTACTTCGACGGGCCGGGCGGCACCCAGGTGCCCCGGTCGGTGGCAGAGGCGATGGTGGATTACCTGTATCACCACAACGCCAACACCCACTGGGCGTACCCGACCAGCGCCGAGACGGACGCGTTGATCGACGACGCACGCGCCGCGCTGGCGGACTTCGTGAATGGCGCGCCGCACGAGATCGCATTCGGGGCGAACATGACCACGCTGCTGTTCCACCTCTCGCGCGGCCTCGGCCGTGCGTGGGGACCGGGCGACGAGGTGGTGGTCACGGAGCTGGACCATCACGCCAACGTGGCGCCCTGGCAGGCGCTCGCGGTGGAGCGTGGCATCACCGTGCGCATGGTGCCCATGCGCGTGGAGGATGGACGCACAGACTTCGATGCGCTGGCGCGCGCCATCACGCAGAAGACGAAGCTCGTGGCCATCGGCGCCGCATCCAACGCGCTCGGCACCGTGACGGACGTCGCAGCGGTGACGCGCATGGCGAAGGCCGTGGGCGCGCTGGTGTTCGTGGACGCCGTGCACTGGGCGCCGCACCACCTGGTGGACGTGCAGGCGATCGGCTGCGACGCGCTCGGTTGCTCGGCGTACAAGTTCTACGGCCCGCACGTGGGCGTGCTGTGGGTGAAGCGCGAGCTGCTGGAGCGGGTGGACGTGCCGAAGCTCGCGCCCGCGCCTGACAATGCGCCGGATCGCCTGGAGACCGGCACGCAGAATCACGAGGGGATCGTGGGTGCCGGCGCGGCGGTGAACTTCCTTGCTTCGCTCGCCGGTTCCCAGGGAACACGCCGCGAGCGGCTGG
Source organism: Gemmatimonadota bacterium (assembly GCA_028287305.1). GTDB lineage: Bacteria > Gemmatimonadota > Gemmatimonadetes > Gemmatimonadales > Gemmatimonadaceae > JAQBPX01. The sequence goes on along the minus strand of JAQBPX010000029.1, from coordinate 74,700 downwards.
CCGCCACCTTCGACGAGTTGCACCGTCGCGGAGACGCACTTCTCACCGCGCTCTGGACCGGCCTCGAGGCGGTTCCCGGCGTGACACTGTACGGCCCGCGCCCCGGCACGCCGCGCACGCCGACGCTCTCATTCACGGTGAAGGGCCACACCAGCACGGAAGTCGCGCGCGCGCTGGTGCCCGATGGACTCTACGTCTCGGATGGGGACTTTTATGCCGCGACCATCATCGAGCGGCTCGGGGTGGAAGGACTCGTGAGGCTCGGCTGTTCAGTCTATACAACGGCTGAGGAAGTCGCGCGCGTCGTCGGGGCTGTTGCCAGGGTGGCGAAGTAACTGCGGCGGCCGGCCCGTAGGCCCGTAGGCTACAGCAGTGACAAGGAAGGCGGGCGCCTGAAGGCGCCCGCCTTTGTCATTGGTTCTCGGTCAACATGGAACGGATGACGAAGCGACTGCCAGCGGCCGCCGCACACGATGTCAGTGTTCGAGCCCACGGGCTCACGGGCCTACCGGCCGCCGCCACCGTTCCGCATCACCAATTCATTTCTTCTTCCTGCTCTCGAACTTCGCTTCCAGCGCCCCACGAAAAATGTCGTACTGCGATCCCGGGCTCCACAGCACCCAGCCATCGTAGCCCGCGTCGTACACCGCCTTCTTCTGCGCGAGCAGCTGCTCCACGCCATACGCTGGCGCGCCGAGCGTGAACGCCTGCAACCAGGGGCGCACGTGCTCCGGCGACTTGATGCCCAGCGCCGCGTCGCGCGTCGCCGCGCTCTGCACCGCCGTGAGGATCACCTTGTACGGCTCGGCGTTTGGGTGCGGCAGGTTGAACGAGCCGGGCGGGTAGTGGCTTGGATAGGTCATCGGGAGCACGACGTCGACCGCCGGTGAGACCTTCTCCCAGTCCTGCCCGACCTCCAGAGCTCCTCGCACGGTGGTCACCAGCCCGAAGATGTCGGCCGTCGAGCGCACGCCGAGAGCGTTGAGCCGCTTCTTCGCGAGGGAGAGGAACTGCTGCAGCGCCACCGGCTTCGGCACATCCGCGCCCTGGAACACCTGCGGCGGCAGGCTCTTGTACGGCTCGGGGAAGCGGATGTAGTCGAACTGGATCTCGCCGAAGCCGAGCTTCACCAGCTCCTCCGCCACCCCGATGTTGTACTCCCAGAGCTCGCGGTGGTACGGGTTCACCCACGCGAGCCCCTTCTTGTCGCGCCACGCGGTGCCATCGGGCTTCCGGATGGTCCACTCGGGGTGCACGCGCGCCGTCACCGAGTCCTTGAACACCACCAGGCGCGCGATCGGCAGGATGCCGTGCGCCTTGAGCGTGTCGAGCATCCCCTTCAGGTCGCGCACGGTGCCACCGTGTCCCGCATTCCTCGCCCAGTCGGCGTTGGCCGGCGCGTAGTTCAGCCCGAACTCGTCCTTCATGTCGATCACGAGCGCGTTGATCTCGGTGCTGTCGGCCAGCGCGATGAGCTTGTGCATCTTCTTCCTGCTCTGCGCCGCGAACCGGTTCACGTAGAGCGCGCGCACCGGGTCGGTGCCGATCACGCCGGGCGTCGGCGCCGCAGGCTGCCCCTGCGGCGTGGCGGCCGTCGCTCCCTGCGACGGGGTGCTGGACAGCGCCCTTGCAGCCACGCTGTCGGAGCGGAGCGTGGCGGCCGAGTCGCCCGGCTTCCGCTCCCCGCTCGCGGTGCACGAAGCGAGAACGACGAAGGCGATCGAGAGCGAGCGGGAAGTGAGGTGCACGATGGTCGGTGTGAGGGGAATGACGCCTGCCCATACGCAGTATATTTGCCACGCATGCGATTCCGTCGCCTGGCCCTGCCGCTCGCCCTGACGTTCGCTGCCGCCGGCTGCCGGAGGCAGGGGGACGCGGGCGCTCGTCCCCCGCTCGCCCAGTTCCTCGTCACGACCAGTGATTCGGCCTATTGGGTGGCCAGCGACGGTTCCGCCCTGCGCGTGCGCGGGGTGCCGATGCAGCTCACGCGCATCGATGGCCACTTCCACGAGCTGTACGTGGCCGACGACGACCGTTCCTATGCCGACGCGCTGTTCATCGGCCAGCGCGTGTACGCGCGCGACCTGCACGACAACGACTCGACCCTGGTCTTCGAGGACATGGTCGCCCCCCGCGCCGCGCTTCGCTACGGCCGCGCGCATCCCGGGCGCCGCCCGCTGGGCGAAGACGAGAACGGAAGCGACGATCCCGCCGTGGTCGCCACCGCCGACATCACGATCCTCGATGCGCACGGCCCGTACGTCTCCCTCGACTACCACACCGACACGAGCGTGGTGAAGGGAAGCACCTGGCACACCACGCGCCGCCTGGTGGTGGACGCCCGCACCGGTGAGCGCGTGACGCTGGCCGCGCTGCTCGGGCGCTCCGGTGCGGCGCGCGCGCAACGCGAGGGACAGGAGCGCTTCACCGCCGCGCGCGACTCGGTGCTCGCCACGCGCGACAGCGCGGCGCGCGACGCGCTGGGCTCCGATGCCTTCCACTTCGATGAGAACAGCTTCGCGATCACCTCGATCGACGGCGCGCCCGCCATCGCCTTCGCGGTGCCCGGGGCGGGTGAGGGCGCGCTCGGGAGCGCCATCCCGCTCGAGCCGGTGCTCGTGGACTCGATTCCCGGATGGCCCGCGGTGCGCGAGACGCTGCCCGTCGCGACCGACGCGACGGGTGCCGCCCGCTGGGAGCGTCGGTCGCTCTCGCTCGTCGCGCGCCCTACCGCGGACGGCACCGGCTCGCAGCTCGTGCTCGTCGACAGCGCCCGCGCGGAGTCGGCCGTGGCCACGGTCTCGGGCGACGCCGTGCACGTCTACTGGCTCGACGGCGCGGCGACTGGCGACGGCACGCTCAAGGACCTCGAGCGCGCCTTCGAGGAAGCGGCGCGCTACGACGAAGCCGTGCGCACCGCCATGCGACACACGTCGCGCCACGTGCCGCCCCTCGCGCGCTACGCGTCGAACTCCCGCCCGCACATCCCCGTGCACCTCCCATGGATCCCAAGACCAAGACCCCGAACCAGTCCGAAGCGGTCGTAGCCGACCTCATGATGCCGCACCAGGCCAACGGGCTGCGCCAGCCGTCGGTCTTCGGAGGCGTGGTGCTCAGCATGGTGGACCGCGGCGCGGCGCTCGCGGCCATGCGTCATGCCGGTGGGCAGGTGACCACGCTCTCGATCGATCGCGTGCTCTTCAAGGAACCGATCCGCGTCGGCGACCTGGTGGAGATCCGCTCGCGCGTGGTCTGGGTGGGGCGCACCTCGATGTCCGTCGTCGCGCACGTCTATGCCGAGCAGGTGAGCACCGGCACCCGGCGCCACACCAATGAGTGCTGGCTCACCTTCGTGCACCTGGACGAGCACGGAAAGCCCGCCCCGGTCCCTCCGCTCCGCCTGGAGACGGCCGAGGACCGTGCCCTCCATGAGATGGCGGCCCGCCGCCGCGAGCAGGCCCTTTCCGAGCGCTGAAGGTTGCGCGGATCGCCGGCCGTTCGTCGTTTCCCGCAAGGCGGAACAGGCCGCCCTGCCGCACCGTTTTCCGCAGGCTATCTTCCCCGCATGCAGCGCTTCACCGTCGAGCAGGCCAACAGCACGCTCCCACTGGTTCGCCGGATCGTCGAGGACGTCGTCCGCGACCACCGGCTCTGGCGTGAGAAGATCCTCGAGCTCGACCTCATCGCGAGCTCCGCTCGCGGCGACGAGCCGCGGGAGCGCGTGAAGCAGCTCGAGCGCGAGGCGCAGCAGGTGGCGCGCGACCTCGACGCCTTCCAGCGCGAGCTGGCCGACCTCGGCATCGAGCTGAAGGACCGCCGCCTCGGCCTGATCGACTTCCCGAGCGAGCGTGACGGGCGCGGCATCCTGCTCTGCTGGCGCCTTGGGGAGCCGGAAGTGCGCTACTGGCACGACGTCGATTCCGGATACGCCGGGCGCCAGCTGCTCGAGGAGGCGCTCGTATGAAGATGAAGCAGTTCGACGCCCCCGACGGCACGCGGTGGGGCGTGGACGTGGACCTGCCCGGCTCCAGCAATGCGATGGTGATCTTTCGCCACCCCGACGGCGCCGGCTCCCGGCTCGACCGGTACAACTGGTACATCTCCAACGGACCCGAGGCGCGCAGCGTCACCTCGCGCCTGGACAAGGAGAAGGTCCTCGACTCGCTGGACCAGGCCACGATCGCCCGGCTGTTCTCGCGCTCCATCGGGATCTCGCGTCCCGATCCGCTGAAGCTCAAGTGGCGGTCGCCCGCGAAGGCGCCGGAATCCCGCGAGACCTAGCTAGCCGCTACTCGCGGTAGGGCAGCTCGATGAGCATCCCGTCCCTGCCGCACAGCACCTCGGGGAAGGCCTGCCGCGCCTCCTTTTCCAGCTCGCCCGCGTCCCGGGAGTAGCGCGCCGAGAAGTGCGTGAGCAGCAGGCGTCGCACGCCGGCCTCGCGCGCCACCACCGCCGCCTCGCGCGCCGTGGAGTGCCCCGTCTCGATCGCGCGCTCGGCCTCCTCGTCGCCGAAGGTCGCCTCGTGCACCAGCAGGTCGGCGCCGCGGCTCGCCTCGATGGTGCGTGCGCAGGGGCGCGTGTCGCCGGTGAGCACCAGCGTCCGTCCCGCGCGTCTGGGGCCCACCAGCTCACTCGACTCGATCACGCGCCCATCCTCGAGCGTCACCGGCAGCCCGCGATGCACCTGCCCCCAAAGCGGCCCCTCGGGAATCCCCAGCTCGCGCGCGCGCTCGGGATCGAAGCGCCCCTTCCGGTCCTCTTCCACGATGGCGTAGCCGAGCGACGCCGAGCCCCGGTGGTCCACCTCGAAGGGCACGATGGCGTAACCGTCGCGCTTCAGGGCCTCCTCCGGCGCCAGCTCCACGATCTCCACGGGAAAGGTGAGCCGGTCGAATCCGAACTGCTCGAGCTTCCGCAGCAGCCGCGCACCGCCGCGCGGAGCGTAGAATGTCATTCCCTCGGTGCGCCCCTGCAGCGCCATGGTGCGCAGCAGGCCGATGGCGCCGATCACGTGGTCGGAGTGCAGGTGCGTGAAGAACAGGTCGCGAAAGGCGAACGACGCGCCGTAGCGCATCATCTGCCGCTGGGTGCCCTCGCCGCAATCGAACATCAGCGACTCGCCTTCGCGCACGACCACCGCCGAGGCGACGTTGCGCTCGACGGTGGGTCGGGAGGCGGAGGTGCCGAGGAGGCGGATGGAGAGGGACATGGCGGGGTCAAATATAGGTCGCTGGTGGCGGGGAACAGATCGTGCGACGGCCGTCCCCACGCGCCGGGAAAGCTGGGGATGAGTCCGTAGGCCCGCAGTTTGCAATTGTGTGGTCCGGGACGACCCGCGGAGCGGGAACTGGAGTATTCGCGGCCGGACAGCATTGCGCGCTGCAATGCACATCGGCGTCACCTACGGAGGAGCAGTCGGATGGCCAACAGACCCGGATTCGATGACCGTACCAACGCCGGCGGAAGCGATCGTGAACGGACCCGCGAAGTGAGCGACGAAACCAATCGCGACGCGCAGTCCGGATCGAGCGCCAACGGCAGCGGCACCAATGGCAGCCGCCGCAGCAATCGCGGCTTCGCCTCCATGGACCGCAGCAAGCAGAAGGAGATCGCCAGCAAGGGCGGTCGTGCGGCGCACGCGAAGGGTACGGCTCACGAGTTCGACTCGGGCGAGGCTCGCGACGCGGGCCGCAAGGGAGGCCAGGCGGTCTCCCGCAACCGCGAGCACATGGCGGCCATCGGTCGCAAGGGCGGCGAGGCACGCGGCCAGCGTCGCGCGGCGCTCTCGCAGGGTGGCGCGCAGGGCAACGGCACGCCGCGTGGCTCCAGCGGCGGCGCGCAGAACACGCGCGGCTCCAGCACCGACAACACCCGCGGCGTGAGCGATCGCGAGATCGGGATCAGCGTCCAGGGTGGCAACGGCTCCCGTGAGAACACCCGCAGTGGCTCGGCACTCGGCGGCGAGCGTCGCCCGGGTTCCTCGGCCGCCGGCGGCGTGGAAGGCTCGCAGAACGCGCGCGCCGAGCAGGGCTCGACCGACTCGCACTAGCACGTTCCGGCGCCGGCACGTCCGGCGTCGCGCAGCCTGGAAAGACCAGAAGGTGGGCAGGCAGGAAGTTGTCGCAGGGTACCTCGTTACCCGGGCTCCATTCCCCCCTGCCCATTTTCTCGTCCGCCAGTGCCGGTGATCGCCCGGAACCGCGCGTCGTCGATGTTGCCGCCGCAGACGATCACCGCGACCGGCGCGCGCAGGTTCGTCACGTGCGCGCCCAGGAGCGCGGCGACGCCGGCGGCGCCCGCGCCCTCCACGCGCTCGCCGTGCTCGCGCGACATCCAGGCGATGGCCGCCGCGATCTCGGCCTCCTCCACGAGCACCATCTCGTCGATTGCGTGACGCCCCACATCCAGCCCCGCTTCATCCACCTGGCCGGCGAGTCCGTCGGCGAGCGTGGGCACGCTGGGAATGTCGACGAGGTGTCCCGCCGCGAGCGAGCGCGCCATCGCGGCGGTGAGCACGCTCTGCACGCCGACGATGCGCACCCATGGCGCCACGCGGCGCACCAGGCTCGCGCACCCGCCGACCAGTCCCCCACCGCCCACGCTCACGACGAGCGTCCCGAGCCGGGGGAGCTCCTGCAGGATCTCGAGCGCGACGGTGCCCTGGCCCGCGAGCAGCGTGTCGCCGTCGCAGGGATTGATGAACGTCCGCCGATGCTCGGCGCCCCACGCGATGGCCTTCGCCATCGCGGCGTCGTAGTCGGGTTGCGAGTCGTCGAGCTCCGCGCCCAGCTCGCGAATGCCGCGCTTCTTCACGTCGGGCGCGCTGGCCGGCACGAAGATCCGGGCGGGCATGCCGAGCGCGCGCGCGGCGTAGGCGATGCCCAGGCCATGGTTGCCGGCCGATGACGCCACCACGCCGCGCGCCTGCTCGTGTGGGGGAAGGGTGGCCAGCGCGTTGGTCGCGCCGCGCAGCTTGAAGGAGCCGGTGGTCTGGCGGGTCTCGAGCTTGAGGTGCACCGGCACGCCGGCGATGGCGGAGAGCGGTTCGCTCTGGATGAGCGGCGTGCGCTTCACGGTGTCCGCGATGCGGGCGGCCGCTGCGAGCACGTCGGTGGCTTTCAGGTCAGAGAACATCCTGAACAATAGTGATACAGTGGTTCACTGCATCACTCACCTGAGTGCCAACTCCCCCTTTCGCATCCCAAAGCGTTCGAGGTACGCGGCTACGTCGTACTTCACCCGCGCCCGCACCAGCGACATCGGGCGGATCGTTCCCCACACGGCGCGCTCGGCGAAGGGGCGGTCGAACTTGCCGAAGCACCACTGGATTCCCGCGTAGCTGTTCGGGTCCGAGCCGTCGAGTGCGTAGCGGTCGTTGAGGTGCACCAGCCACTCCAGCGCCTGCGCATACGTGGGTGCCCAGGTGAGCACCGACTTTCCCCAGAGCATCCGGACGACGTTGTGCATCGCGCCCGTGGTCACGAGCTCGCACTGCCCGGCGTTCCAGAGGTCATCGTGCGTCTCGCCGCGCTCCAGCGCATCGAGTCCGTAGGTGAAGTCGCGCGCGTCGCCGGCGTGACGCGCCATCGAGCGCTGGACCCAGTCGGGGAGCGCGAGGAGGGAACGCGGGTCGGGCGAGCGCAGGCAGAAGTTGAGCGACAGCTCGCGCCAGACGACCATCTCATTCAGGTAGGCGTCGGCCGCGGCGCGGGGCGCGCGCTCGAGCACCGTTCGCGCCACGTCGGCGGCGCCGATGTGGCCATGATGCAGGTACGCGGACAGGCGGCTGGATCCCCATTCGTCGGAGGGATGGCGACGTCGCTCGCTGTAGTCGGCCAGTGCACCGTCCACGAAGGCCGCGAGGCGAGCATCCGCCGCGCGCGACCCACCGTGCGTCGCCACCGCGCCCACGGAGTGATCCACGCGCGACTCGGACACGAGTTGTGCGATGCGCGCGTCGGTCAGCGAGCCCGCGTCGACCTCGTCGCTGCCGGCGATGGCGCGAATGCCCGCCGGCAGCGGCTTGCGTGGCGCGCGATCCTCCACGCGCTCGAGCGACAGGTCGAGCAGCTTGAGGAGCTTCGGCCGGATGGTGCGGGCCGCGTACTCCTCTCGCGTGAAGGTGCCCGAGGGGACGATCGACGTCCCGTCGATGGCGACCACGCGACACCACGCGCGCTCCGCGAATGCGCCGGAGCGCTCGGCCACTCCCCACGTGGGGAAGAGGTCCGTGACCACGAGCGCGGCGCGCGCGGCGAGGCGCTCGACGGGCGGTGCGAGGAAGCGCGAGCGCGAGAAGGTGAGCTGGTACTCGAGGCCAAGCGCGTGGGCGCGATGGGCGATGTCGCGCGTGCCCTGCAGCAGGAAGGTGTGGTGTCGTGCGGACGCGTGCGGATACGAGGCGTCGAGCTGCTGGAGCACCAGGAGGGGGCGGCCGAGCCGGTCGGCCTCGAGCGTGGCGTAGCGGAGCGCCCAGTTGTCATCGAGGCGCTGGGTCGACTGCATCCAGTAGAGGACGAACTCGCCCTCCGGCTGGGTCCGCTTTTCGTTCAGCGGTTGGGTTCGGTACGAAAGCTGGTCGCGGACCCAGGGTGCGCCGAGTGGATGACTGGTCACCCGGGTGAACGCGCGGCGGGGTGGGGGAGGTTCCCGTGACGTTGGGTGGGGGAGGTCGTCTTCTTGACGGAAGCCCCGGTGGCCGCTACGTTTTGTGAAGTGGAGCGGCCCCGCACGCGGGGTCGTTTTCGTTGGCGCGAGACCGGCAGGATGGCAGTCGCGACGACGTCCCGGGGCTGTAGCTCAGTTGGGAGAGCGCTGCAATCGCACTGCAGAGGTCAGGGGTTCGATTCCCCTCAGCTCCATGAAACAAACGCTTGTTTGGCATGCTTCTCGCCATTATATTAGTTGAAGTTGCCCGCCGCCGTTCGGTAGGACGTAGAGTTCCAATGACGGTGAGCGAGGCAAACAGGGGTGCTGCTGCCCCCTGTTCAGGCGCCGCTGATCTCTTTCGAGATCGGCGGCGTTCGAGTATCCGGGAGTGTCGTGCTGTCTCCTCCCCGGCCGTTTCAGGGGTCTGTGGTCTGTGGTCTGTGGCCGGGACGTGATGCGGAAGGCGGGCGCCTGCGGGCGCCCGTCTTTGTCATTGGTCTGGGGTTCACATGTTCGAGGGCCTGGCCGCGCACAGTGATACCGAGGTCCGGGTTGCCTGTTGCCTGAAGCCAGAAGCTCGAGCACTGACAACGAAGCGCTGCGCGCCTCGTCATTGGTTTTCGGTTGACATGTTCACGGATAACGAAGCGGCGGCCGAAGGCCGCCGCGTTCCGCGTCAGTGCTCGAGCTTCCGGCTTCAGTCTTCAGGCAACCGTAACTCGGTATCGGCCAGTCGACTGCCGCCCCCCTCAACATCGAACACAAATCCAATGACAAAGGCGGGCGCCTGCAGGCGCCCGCCTTCCGCATTCAGGCCCCTCACCTGATATCCGCCCGCAACGCCTCGAACAGCATCCGCAGCCACTCGTCCTCTTCCTTGTCCGCCTTCTTCTGGAAGTCGTCGATCGCATTCCCGCTCAGCGCCGACAGGAACCGGAAGATCGCGCTCTCCTGCACTACCACGTGCAGGTGACGCGAGACCAGCGTCGGGCCATTCACGCTGTCGCGCACGGCCAGCCGGAACTGCGAGCCCGCGCCCTGGAAGGGCCGCCGCAACGGGGAGCGCAGCAGGCGCTCGGTGACGAAGGGCAGGTCCCACTCCGGGTCCGTGTGCGCCACGAACGTCCACGATCGCTCGTGCGCCGAGCGGCCCACCGTGAAGTCCATCACCAGCTTGCGCAGCCCGAGCGTGAACATCCTCACCTTCGTGCTGAGGTCGAGCGTGAGCAGCAGCGAATCGGGACGCACGCGCGTGCCGCCACCCAGCGGCAGCATCTCGCCGCCCTTGGTGCGCACCCGGATCCGCAGCGCCTTTCCCTGCGCGATCGCCTCCAGGTACTGCGCGCCCGCGCGGTCGGTGACCGAGATGTGATAGGTCGTCGACGCCAGGTACTTCGTGAGGTAGTCCCCGTAGTCGGGGAAGCGCGCGCGCATCCGGTCGGGATGCAGGCGGATGAGCAGGGAGCTCTGCGTCGAGCCATCGGCGAGCAGCACCGGCCGCACGCTGTCCAGCGAGAAGAGCATCGACGCGACCTTCGACGTCGCCGGAAATGACGCGTGGACGTCGGCGATGACGTCGCTTCCGCTGCGTCCCTCGGCGGCGGAGAGCAGCGCGGCGATGGCGTCGCCGACGTCGCGCGCGCCGATGCTCCCCACCGAGAAGTGGACGTCGGTGTCCCACGCGTAGCCGTCGTGATCGAGCTTCGTGAGCGCCACGACGTGGCGCGAGTCGCCGGGGCGCACGGGAAGCGGCGCGCCGGGGGCGAGGTCCATCACGTAGCGCCCGTTCACGGCATGGCCCGCGAAGGTGAGCGTGCGCGTGTCGGCGGTGCGCGCCGTCCAGGTGGTGCTGTCGTCGAACACCCGCGACGGCATGAGCGACGCATGCGCCAGCCGGAAGCGGGCGGAATCGTAGCGTGGGGTGCGGATGAGCTGCGTGTACCGGGCGCCCAGGGCCGAGAAGAGCTGGTCGGCGCGGGCGCGGCCGTCCGGGCCGCCGGCGGTGAGCTGGGACTCGAAGCCGTGGCAGGCGCCCGCGGCGAGGAGCGCGAGCGCCGCTACGGTGTTCCTAACTCCATGACGTGGCAGGGATTGGCGTCCTGTTGGGGTAGGCAGGCGAGACTTGAAGCCCACCGAGTGACACACTAGATTTACCCATCGGTTCCGGATCGCGCCTGTCGCGCTCCGCGGCCGGACAATCGATGCCCCTTGGTGTAACTGGCAACACGTCTGCCTCTGGAGCAGAAGAGTCCTGGTTCGATCCCAGGAGGGGCAACTTCAACCGCCGTTCAGCAGCCCGGTGCCACCTTCGTGGTGCCGGGCTGTTTTCCTTGGCATTCGCAGCAACTCGAGCTCCCTTCCTGACTCTTATGCTTCACCTCACGCGCCGCCTCACGCTCGCCGCCCTCGCGACGCTCCCCCTCTCGACACTCGCCGCGCAGTCGAAGGCGATCGCCGCGACGGCGACGGCGCCGGCCCCTCCGAAGCTGGTCGTCTTCATCACCATCGACCAGATGCGCGCCGATTACCTGGAGCGCTTCGCGAAGGACTTCACCGCGGGGCTCGCGCGACTCTCGAACGGCGGCGCGGTGTTCACGAACGCCTTCCAGGATCACGCGAACTCCGAAACGGCCCCCGGTCACGCGACCACGATGTCCGGTCGCGAGCCGTGGAAGACGGGCATCGTGCTGAACGACATCGGCGTGCCCGATCCCTCCGCGCCACTGATCGGCCCGCGCACCGGCCAGCAGGGCGCGTCGCCGTACCGCTTCCGCGGCAGCACGCTGATCGACTGGATGCGACTGAAGGACCAGCGGTCGCACGCGCTCTCCGTGTCGCGCAAGGATCGCGGCGCGATCCTGCCGCTCGGCCGCGCGCACGAGGGCGTGTACTGGTATGCGCTGGACGGTCGCTTCACCACCAGCCGCTACTACGCCGACACGCTGCCCTCCTGGCTCACGCGATTCAACGAGCGAAAGCTGCCACAGTCGTACGCGGGCAAGGCGTGGGAACCAGTGCTCCCACTGTCGCGCTACCCGGAGCCGGACTCGATCGCCATCGAGGACATGCAGCATGCCACGCGCGAGCTGGCATTTCCGCACCGCATCTCCGCGAACCCGGATTCCGCGGCGCGCGACTTCGCCAACTTTCCGTGGATGGACGAGGTGAACGTCGCGCTCGCACTCGAGGGCGTGCAGGCGATGGGACTCGGCAAGGGACCGCAGGCCGACCTGCTCGCCATCTCGCTTTCCACCACCGATGCGGTCGGTCACCGCTTCGGCCCGCAGTCGCGCGAGGTGCACGACAACATGGTGCGCCTGGATCGCACGCTCGGCGTACTGATCGACTCGCTGTACAAGCTGCGCGACTCGAGCACGATCATCTTCGCGCTCACCGCCGACCATGCCATCGCGATGCCGCCGGAGATGCTGCCCGTGCAGAAGGGCCAGCTGCCGCACGAGCGCGCCGACCTCTCGGCGCTCGCGGCGAGCTTCCGCAAGACCCTGGCGCTGGACACCGCCGCGCTGTCGTTCGTGGACGGCATCCTGTTCCTGGAGCCGCGCGCGCTGCAGGCGCGCGGCATCGACCGCGACTCCGTGGCGCGCGCCTTCGCGAAGCAGGCCATCGGCCAGCCCGGCGTGCTGCGCGCCGACCTCTTCTCGGCGATCCTCCGCGCCGACACGCTGCACGACGCAGTCGCCCGTCGCTGGAGGCACGCCATTCCCCCCGACGTCCCCGTTGCGGTGGTGGTGTCGCTCCGGAAGGGCAGCATGTGGGTGCGCACGAGGACGGCCAGCCACCTCTCGCCCTACGACGAGGACACGCACGTGCCGCTGCTGTTCTACGGGCCGGGGATCACCACGGGAAAGTTTGCGGAGTTCGCGCGCGTGGTGGACATGGCGCCCACGCTCGCGTGGCTGGTCGACGTCACGCCCACGGAGGCGCTGGATGGTCACGTGCTGAGGAAGGCGCTCAAGAAGCGGTAGGACAACTGCAACGGCAGGTCCCTCGCTTCGCTCAGGACGACTTCTATTTCTTCCTCGGCGCCGGCGACACTCGCAGCACGCGACCCTTCTCATTGTCGGTCACGAGATAGACCAGCCCGTCCGGCCCCACCTGCACGTCGCGAATGCGCTCACCGAGCTCGCCCAGGTAGCGCTCCTCGCTCGTCACCCGGCCGTTCGCCATGGTGAGCCGCACCAGTGAGCCGGCCAGCGACCCGATGAGGATGCTCCCCTTCCACCCCGGCATCGCGTCGCCCGTGTAGAACGCCATGCCGCTCGGCGCGATCACGGGATCCCAGTAGTACACGGGCTGCTCCATCCCCTCCTTCTCGGCGCCCTGGCCGATGTGGCGTCCGTTGTAGTCCACGCCATACGTGATCACCGGCCAGCCGTAGTTCTTGCCGGCTTCGGGGTGATTGAGCTCGTCACCGCCCATCGCGCCGTGCTCCACGGTCCACAGCCGTCCCGTGGTCGGGTCGAGCGCGGCCGCCTGCACGTTGCGGTGCCCGTACGACCAGATCTCCGGCAAGGCGTCGCGCTGGCCGCGAAATGGGTTGTCTCGCGGCAGGCTGCCGTCGCGGTTGACGCGCACAACCTTGCCAAGGTCGCTGTCGAGCTGCTGCGCGCGCGCGCGAAAATCGTAGCGCTCCCCCTGCGTGATGAAGAGGGTGCCGTCGCGCGCGAACACGAGCCGCGAGCCGAAGTGGGCGCCGCCGCCGACCTTGGGCTGCTGCCGGTAGATCACCTGCACGCTGTCGAGCGAGCTGTCCCGCAGCACGCCCCGCATCACCGACGTGCCGGCCACGCTTCCCTCAGGCTCCGAGAACGACAGGTACACGAGGTGATTGCTCGTGAAGTCCGGGTCGATGGCGACGTCGAGCAGTCCGCCCTGCCCCTGGTGATAAACCGCGGGCACGCCCGTGATCGGCGAGGAGACGTGACCATCCATCGTGACCAGGCGCAACCGGCCTGGCCGCTCGGTCACGAGCAGGCGCCCATCGGGCAGGAACTGCAAGGCCCAGGGATGCTCGAGGCCACTCGCCACGGTCACCGCCTGCACCACGCCCGCGCGCGACTTCGGCTGGGGCGAGGCCTGCGCGGGGCCTTTGGGATGCGCGCCACCGCAGGCGGCCACGACCGTGAGCGAGAGCAGGAGGAGCGGGTCACGTGACATGCGGCGTAACGTGGCGCACAACCTGCAGCCTTCGCCAGCCTCCGATCGTCGACGCCGACGCCAGATCAGCACGCGATGCCATATCGCCAGTTCGAAGACGCGCAGGGCCACACGTGGGATGTGTGGGAGGTGCGACCGTCCGCGGGAAAGCGGTCGACCACAGACCCAAAGGCGCCCCTCGAGGCGACGCTGGCGCTTGGATGGCTGTGCTTCGAGCGCGCCGGGGAGAAGCGGCGCCTGGCCCCCATACCCAACGAATGGGAGTCCCTCTCGGACGGGGAGCTGGTCGACCTGTCGCTCTCGGGTGACCTCGTGAAACCGCGCAGCCGGGTGAAGCGAATCGGCGAGGGTGACGCGAAGGCGAGTTGAGCGCGTTACACTCGGACATGCGCCCGTCACTCGTCCTCCTGATTGCCTCGCTGTCCCTCCTCGCGCCGAACGTCGGTCGCGCGCAGTCACCCGCGGACACCGCCACCATCGTCCGGGGAGCGGTGGTGAGCCGAGAGGCTGGCGCGGCCCTTTCGCACGCGGTGATCGCGATTCCCGCGCTCGGCGTCGAGCGCTTCACCGACGATCGCGGGATCTTCACCCTCACGGGCGTGGCCGCGGGGCGCCAGCGCCTCGTGGTTCGGCACCTGGGCTACGCGTCGGCCGACACCACGATCACCGTGATCGCGGGACAGCCCGTGCAGGTGCGCGTGGCGCTCACGCGACTGGCGGTGCGGCTGGCGGCGGTGCGCGTCACGCCCGACAAGCCGTGCCTCACGCCCGGCGCGCCGACTCGCGCGCGGGATCCCGTGTCGTGGGCGGTGTTCGAGCAGCTGCGCGAGAACGCGAACCGCATGCGGCTGCTGCGCGACAGCTATCCGTACCAGATGCTGATGGAGCGCACGCTCGGCAGCGGATCGAGTGGCAGCCGCAAGGTGGAGGGCGTGGACTCGGTGATTTTTCGCAGCACGGCCGACTGGCACTATCGACCCGGTCACGTGGTGGCCAACGAGATGAGACAGGGGCTGCACGCCGAGTGGGTGCTGCACGTGCCGGCGCTCACGGACTTCGCGGACTCGAGCTTCGAGGCGCTGCACTGCTTCGAGTATGCGGGCGTGGAGACCGTGGGCGACCAGCGGCTGGTGCGCATCGACTTCAAGACCTATGCGAAGCACATGGCGCCGGACGTCGATGGCTCGGTGTACCTGGACACGGCGAGCTTCCAGCTCCGCCGCGCGCAGCTGCGGCTCACGAAGCCGCCGGCGGCGATGCGCGGCCTGCGCGGCGTGACGGTCACGAGCGTCTATCGAGAGATCGGCAGTGACATCGTGGTGCTCGACCACGTGTGGGGAGTGAACTACACGAAGGTCGGGCTGTTCGGTCGTGGCACGGGCGAGGCGACGGAGGACCAGCGCCTCCTGTCGGTGACGTTCCTCGGCGATGCGCCGCCCGGGGTGTTGCTCCCCGACCGACAGTCGAAGGTCCCTTCATCAATTCATAATCCGCGTGAAATCCACCGCTAACCGCGCGGTCACGGGCAGTACATGATCGGCGGGTATCCTCGAATGAACCACTTCGAGGAGGCGCGTCATGTTCCAGCAGCTCATGGAGTCGAAGCCCACCGGCACGGCGCGGCGTGGCGGGTCGCTTGCCAGCGTGACCATCCACGCCGCGATCATCGCACTGGCGGTAATCGGCACGCAGGCGAAGAAGGGCGGCGCAAAGGCGACGAAGCCGGAGGAGCACACGACGATATACATCCCGGCGCCTGCCGAGGCGCCCCGACACGCGCGACCGGCATCGTCGCCCAGTACATCGGTTATACGCGAGCAGACACCGACGCTCGTCGTGAGTGCGCCCACGATCACCCCGATCGGGATTCCCGAGGTGGACATCCGCATCCACGTGAGCGGCTCAGATCCATTCAGCGGAGTGGTGTCGTCCGGCATCGTGCCGCTGTCGGGCGGCGGTGCATCCGGCAACGGCATCGGCATTCCCGGCGGGGTGATCGACGCCGCGCGCGTGGATCGCCTGCCCACCGTGCGAGGGCGCGTGACGACGCCTCCCTATCCCGACGTCCTGCGCCGCGGCAGCGTGGAAGGCGAAGTGGTCGCACAGTTCGTGATCGACTCGGTCGGCAACATCGAGCGCGGCAGCGTGATGATCGTGTCGAGCCCGCATGCACTGTTCAGCGACGCCGTGCGCAGCACGCTGCCCGCGCTGCGGTTCATGCCGGGAGAGGTGGGAGGCCGGCCGGTTCGCACCCTGGTGCGCATGCCGTTCGTGTTCTCGCTCCACTGACCTTTCCACACGACCATTCCACGTCGTATCTCGTGTTGCAATCGCCAGTTGCACTGCTGCGACATGGTTTTTCCACAGAAGGGCGAGGCTACTTATCCACAACAACCACAACGACTTAGCCCACTGTCGCTATTGTGCAGCGCAGCAACGCATCGCATAGTATCCTCCCGAAGCACGGTTTCATGGAGGACGACGCAATGCAGCTCGTACCCTGTGCAGCGCCGAAGAGCTGGCTGATGCCGGCCCCGGTCACTTCGCTCTGCCGCCCCGCCGAGGGCGAGCAGTGGGATGGATTCTGGTCGCCCGAGCGCGATCGCGATGGACGCGAGGTCTACTTCGCGCGCTGCACGACGCGCGAGGGCTCCGTGCGCTGGTATCGCATGGACGAGTTCAGCGGCGCTTCCGCTGACGTTTCGCGATCGGCATGATCTGCTGGTAGGTGCACTGCCGCGGCGCCTTGTCGGGCCGCTCGCGCACGAAGCTCGTGCCGTGCCGGAAGCGCTCGTTGCTCACGTGATCGTAGCCGACCTCGATCACCATCTCCGGCTTCACCGGGAACCACTCGCGCTCCACCGCGGCCCAGCGGCTCGGGCCCCCCGGCGCCTTTCCCGTGAAGCTCTCCTTCACGATGTGCTTCTCGAGCCAGCGCAGGATCTTCGCGCGCTCGTCCTTTGGCACGTTTGACGTGAAGCCCACGTGATGCAGCAGCCTGCCTGCGTCATACAACCCCAGGAGCAATGAGCCGAGCGTCTTGCCGGCGCTCGAGTAGCGAAAGCCGCCGACCACGCAGTCGGCCGTCCGCTTCCGCTTGACCTTCACCATCGCGTCGCGCGTGCCGGTCGCGTAGGGGCAGTCGAGCCGCTTCGCCATCACGCCGTCGGTCCCACTGCGCCCGGTGAGCCAGCGCCTGGCAGAGCGGATGTCACTGGTGCCTGGGCTGAGGGCCACCGTGGTCCCCTTGAACTGCTTCGCGAAGGACGCCAGCGCCTTCACGCGGGCGCTGAGCGGCGCCGCCGTCAGGTCCTTGCCCTTCGCGTCCACCAGCAGGTCGAACACCACCAACCCAGCAGGCGTCTCGCGCGAAAGCTTCTCGATGCGACTCGCCGCGGGATGCACGCGCTGGAGCAACGCGTCGAAGGAGAGAGCGCCATTGTCGGTGACGACGATCTCCCCGTCGATCACGAACTGCTTCGCTCGCAGCGCGAGCAGCGCCTCGACCAGCTCGGGGAAGTAGCGCGTGAGCGGCTTGCCCGCCTTGGAGCGCAGGTCCACCGTGTCTCCGTCGCGAAAGGCGAGGCAGCGGAATCCGTCCCACTTCGGCTCGTAGCGCCACCCACCTCCAGACGGGAGCTCATCGGCGGTGCTCGCCTCCTGGGGCTCGAACGAACGGGGAAGCGGAAGGCTCATCAGCTACCAGCCGCGGCGCGCGCTTTCCCACGCGCTCGCCGGCCGGCCGGGGCCTACACGCTCCACGAGCACCGCGCGCCGCTCGAACCAGACCACCACGCGCACCTCGTAGCGGTCGTCGAGCGCCTCCATCATCCGCCACACCGCATGGACCTCGGGCGCGGCGCCCTCGGGGTCGCGCGTGGCGCCGGCCGTCATCAGCTCCGAGAGCTCGCGCGTGGAGAGCCACGTCGCGTGCGACCAGCGTGGGTCGGTGACACGCGTGGCGTCGCTCGCGGGCCAGCGACGCGAGGTGCCCTGCGCCAGCCAGCGCGCCGCCTCGCTGACCGGGATGATGTTGGGCGCGTCGGTGCCCCGTTCCGCCGCCACGCGCCAGGTGTATTCGTCCAGCACGCCGGTGGAGGCGTCGCCGGGAATGCCACGATCGGCGCACGACGCACACTGCCCATGCGCGGCATCGGAGGTCGCGAGCATGCGCGCGAGCCCCTGGTGCGGCGTGAGGCACACGCGCGCGAACACGCACCAGTGCCGCGCCCCGCCGCGCGACCGGAACTCGACGAAGGTATGCGTCGCCCACAGGCTGTTGTCGAACCCGCGATCAACCATTGGACACCAGCTTCTTCAGCTTGTTGGGTTTCTTCATGGCCGGATTCCAGAGGTCCCCAACCTCGGCGAGCCGCGCCTCGATGGTGTCGAGCGTGAACTCGCGCGGGTCGAGGTCGTCTGTGAGTTCTTCCCAGCGCAGCGGAGTGGAGATGGTCGCGTCGGGGCGCGCGCGCAGCGAGTACGCCGTCGCCACGGTCTTGCCCCGGATGTTCTGCAGGTAGTCCACGTAGATCGAGCCCGAGGGACGCTGCTTCACCCAGCGCATGATCGTCGCCTGCCGCGGGTGCTTCTCGGCAATGCGGGTGGCGACCAGCTCGGCCACCATGCGGGCCGCGTCGTTTGGCGTGCCACGCGCGAGCGGGAGGTAAGCGTGGATGCCGCTTGCGCCGCTCGTCTTGATGCTCGCGTGCAGCCCCAGCTCGTCGAGCTCCTCCTTCACCCAGCGCGCCACCTGCACCGCGCGCTTGAAGGGCGCGCGCGGGCCGGGATCCAGGTCGATGATGCTGTAGTCCGCGCAGCCGATGGTGTCCACGCGCGAGTGCCAGGGGTCCACCGAGATCGCGCCGAGCTGCACGAGGTAGAGCAGGGTGGCAAGATTGCCACCGATGAGGCGGCGGGCGGGAGTGAGGCCCACGTCGGCCACCTTCTCGACTCGCACTCCCGGCGGCGGATCGTCCGGCGCCTTCTGCTGGTAGAAGGCCTCGCCCTTGATGCCATCGGGATAGCGCTTGAGCACCAGCGGGCGGTCGGTGATCGCCGGCAGGATGTACGGCGCCGCGAAGGTGTAATAGTCGATCATGTCGCCCTTGGTCTTCTTTCCCTTCGGGAAGAAGACCTTGTCGAGCTTCGTGAGCGGGATCGGGGTGTCCGCGACATTCTTCGCGACCTTCTTCGCGACCTGCTTCGCGACCTTCTTCGCGACCTGCTTCGCGACCTGCTTCGTGTCGCGATCGTACACCACGTCCGTCGGCTCCTTGTCGTCGCGCAGGCCCACGAAGATCGGCTGCCGCAACTTTCCGTCGTTCGTCCACTCGCTGAACTTGATCTCGGCGATCAGCTGCGGCGTCACCCAGTGCGCCGGCGAATTGGTGCGCGGCTTCGTGACGAAGGGCGACGTCTTGCGCTCGAGGCGCTGGAGCTTCTTCGCCATGGCGCTGAGCGTCTTCTGCGAGAACCCGCTCCCGGTGTGGCCCGCGTACACGAAGTCGCCGGCCTTGTCGTAGTAGCCGAGGAGGAGCGCGCCGAAGTGCTCGCGCGAGTTGCGCGGCTCGGTGAAGCCGCCGATCACGAACTCCTCGCGCCAGTCGAGCTTCACCTTCATCCACGCGCGCGATCGCTCGCCGGGACGATAGGGCGCGTCCTGCTGCTTGGCGATCACGCCCTCCCATCCGTTCGCTGCCGCCAGGCGGATGGCCTTCTCGGACGAGGTGCCGAGCACGTCGCCGAGTCGCAGCGTGGGACCGGACTCGAACAGGTGGGTGAGCCTGTCGCGCCTGGCGCGCCACGGCTCGGTGACGAGCACGTCGGATCCCTCGACCAGCAGGTCGAAGGCGTAGAAGGCAGCGGGCGACTCACTGCGATGGCGCGTGACGGAGCCGCGATCGGCGACGTGCATGCGCCCCTGCAGTGCCTGGAAGCGCGCCGGCTCGCCGTTCTCGAGCGCGACGATCTCGCCGTCGAGGACGACCGGCTCGCCGAGCTTCTCGTGCAGCTCGCGCACGGCCTCGGTGATCTCCGGGAAGCCGGCGCTCTTGTCGAGTCCATTGCGCGTGATGAGCGCAACGCGCGAGTCCACGGCGACGGCGAGGATGCGGATGCCGTCGTACTTCGGCTCGTAGATCCAGCCCTTGCCGGTGGGCGCCTCGGTGCCGGGCGTGGCGAGCATGGGCTCGAGGGGCGGAAGCTTCGCTGGCGAGCGCGCGCCGGCCTTCTTCGCGGCCTTCTTCGCGGGCTTTCCGCGGTTGCTGTGCCACTTGCGCCGCGATTCCGCGATCGCGTCCATGGTGCGCTCGCTCTCGACCGACGTTACATGCTCGGCGACCAGGTCGCCGCCTTCCTCGGCGTAGTCATCGCGATGCTTCATCAGGAGCCACTGCGGCTTGCCCTCGCGCGCGGTGCGCACGAGCGCCCATGAGCCGAGCATGCGCTCGCCGTGGAAGGTGATGCTCACCTTGCCCGCGTCGAGCCCCTCGCGCATCGCGGATTCATCGTCACCGTCGCTCGCGTCGTCGGCGCTGTAGGTACCGCGGTCCCAGAGCATCACCGTGCCGCCGCCGTACTCGCCCTGCGGGATGGTCCCCTCGAAGCTGTTGTACTCCATGGGGTGGTCCTCGACTTCCATGGCGAGCCGCTTGACGGCGGGATCGGGGCTCGGTCCCTTGGGCACGGCCCAGCTCTTCATCACGCCGCCCACCTCGAGGCGGAGGTCGAAGTGCAGGTGCGAGGCGGCGTGCTTCTGGATCACGAACTGCAGCGAGCCGGCAGTTGCACCGCGCTTCGCGACGTGCTTCTTCGCGACGCTCCTTTTCGAGACGCGCTTCTTCGCGACGCGCTTGCCGGCGGGTTCGGAGGTGACGTCGAAGTGTCGCTTGGCGCGGTAGCGCGTGAGCGAGTCCTTCGGCGGCATCGCTTACGCGCTCCGTCGCTTGGTCGCGCGAGCCCTCTTGGTCGCCGCCTTGCGCGCCGCGGGCTTCCTGCCGCCGGCCAGGCTCTCCTGCAGGCGCGCCATGAGGTCCACCACGTTGGTCGCCTCGACCTCCTCCGGCTCCTCGAAGGTGACCTTTTTCCCCTTCATCTTCGCCTTGATGATCTTCTGCAGGTTGTCGTGGTACTCGTCGGTGTACTTGTCCGGGCTGAAGCTGTCGGAGAGGTTCGCGATCAGCTGCTCGGCCATCTTCAGCTCCTGGGGCCGCACGCTGTCGGCGTCGGGAAAGCTGAACTTGTCCACCTCGACCAGCTCACCGGAGAAGCGCATGATCGCCATCACGAGCGCGTCCTCCACCACGCGAATCGCGGCGAGGTGATGCGAGTTGGTGCGCATGGTGACCTTGCCGATGCCCACGGTGCCCGAGGCGCGAATGGCCTCGCGCAGCAGGGCGTAGGGCTTCTCGCCGCCCTTGGTGGGCAGGATGTAGTACGGCGTCTCGAAGTAGCGCGGGTCCACTTCCTCCGCCTGCACGAAGTCGGTGATCTCGAAGACCTTCGACGACTGCACCGCGGCGGCCTTGAAGTCGTCGTCGTCGAGCACCACGAACTTGCCCTTCGTGTACTCGTAGCCCTTGACGATCTCCTTCCAGGGCACGGGGTCGCCTTCCTTCTCGCAGACGCGCTCGTACTTGATCGGCGACAGGTCGCGCTTGTGGAGCATGCGGAAGCTGATGCGTTCCTGCGCGCGGACCGCGGAATGCAGCTCGACGGGGATGTGTACCAGCCCGAACGTGATTGCGCCTTTCCAGACTGCTCTCATGCGTCGCCGAGTCACTGTGTGAGGATGCTTTCTCTCCTATGCACGGTCAGTGCTATCAACATGATGTCCACATGATCGTGTGAAAAAGCGGGAGTTCTGCACATCGCATTTGACGGAGTTGTGAACATTCGCTTTCAACATGCGCAGGGTGGTCCAGCGCTTGGACTTGCAGCGTTCCCCACACGTTTCCACATGACTTATCTACATGTGGCGTAACAACTTGGGCGCATTTTCCTATTGCGCATGGCGGCCCGTTTTCTCTACGTTGCTCCCCCCACCACGCAGCTCGCTCGAGACCGAATTTCCTCCCCCGACTTACCATGCATCTCGTCGCCACCACGCGTCCCGCCGGCACCCTCGAGCGCGCGCCAGAAACGTCGCTGCATGCGCCGTACGATGGGCGCATCGGGGATTCGGCGTGTGAGTATTTCTGGAACGAGACGGGCGACGAGTACTACGCGTGCGCGGTGGCCCAAGACGGGAGCGAGCAGTGGTTCCGGATGGTGGATGACGCGTCGTCGCCGGGCGCGGCGTCGGGAGTGTCGCAGGGAACGCCGGTGATCCCGCTGCATGGCCGGGCGTCCACGCTCGTGATGCTCGGGCACCTGCGGCCGGGCGCGACGCCGAGTGCGATGCTGGTGGGCGCGACGCACAAGTCGGCGCACAAGACGGCGCAGAAGCGCGGTCGCTAGGTGCGCGCGCCGAGTGTCGGCCGCGTGGCTCCCCCCCTACGGAGCGTGCGGCAGCAGATCGAGCTGTGGGGTGCGCCGGTCGATGACGCGCAGCGCCGCTTCCTGAAGCCAGAGGAGCGCCATCCAGAGCACGCGATTTCCCGCGGCCGCCGGTCCGACCACGGCGAGCCCAAGGAACGTCGTCTCGAAGGCATCCGTCCGGTATCCGTGCAGGCGATGCAGCAGTACCTCCACGGCGGAGTCGGACAGCCGCGCCACCGCGAAGAGCAGGAACTCCATTCGCACGCGCTCTTCGCCATGCAGACGGGCGAGGAATGGCTTCCGGTGAATGGTCAGCAGCTCGCGGCCAGTGGCGGCGAGCTCCATGGCGCGATCGAGCCCCGAGGGGCCGCTGCCCTCCAGCACCTCGAGCCACAGCTCCACCGCGAGCTGGAGGAGTCGCTCGTCGAGTACCGCCAGCGGGTCCGCTTCGCTCGCCGCGCCGAACAGGCGATCGCGATGGAGCGCGAGCCACTGTCGCATGTCGTGCTGCCGTTCACCGACGACGCTGAGGCCCGCGAGCAGCAGCGTGTGGTATCGCGCGGACTGCGGGTCGGGGGGCAGGGGCTGCGCGGCGAAGAGCAGGAACGCGCGCGCCGAGCCCTCCTGGGCAAGCCGCTGCCGGTCGGCGGAGTCGGGGAGGTCGCGCCGCCGCGGGGGCTCGGTGGGATTCTCCCGTCCGAGCGCCTGTCGGGCGGCCATCTCGTAGCCGCTCGCGAGGGCGCTGAGGTCCTCGGGTGGTTCCAGCGGAGGCGGCGTGCCGCCGCTGAAGCCGCGGACGACGCTGGCGGCGTACGCGAGCAGGGCCGCGACGCGCTCGACGGGGAGCACCGCAACGGCCCAGTGCTCGTCGACGCTGGTCGGCGTGGCACGGCGCTCTTCGATGGACAGCTCCAGCGAGTCGTCGCGGGACATCCACTCCGTGATCGAGGACCACAAGCGAGGGGCGGCGGGTTCGCCCCTTCCCGGCGGACCATTCCGCCACAAGAACTGACGTTCAGCCGGCCGCAGCGCAACCATCCGCGGGGAGGATCCCAGGATGGGATTTGAGCCCCATGCCGCGCAGCGGCTGCGATGGGTGGGTGATGCGCCCCGCTATTCCGATATTCGTTCCGAACTCCTAGCCCTTCTCGAGGCCTACCCGATGAATGAAGTACCGAGCGCCGCCCTGCGGCGTGAGATCGATTTCTGCTCCGACTGCACGATCACGGCGGACCTCGATCGCTCGGGCCTGTGTGCGCGCCACCGTACACGATGGAATCGCGAGGCATGCGAGGCGCTGCCCGCGGGCGGAGTGGCGAGTGACCAGCTGGACACGATCGTGCGCGGGGCGCTCACGGAGCGCGGCACGGGCACGGAGTTCCTCTCGGCGTTCGGCCGCCAGGCGGAGGCGCTGCGCATGGTGTGGGACGCGCATCGCGTGGGCGTGCTGCAGCTGCCGGAGAACGTGTACGCGTCGGTGGACCGGGCGGTGCACTCGGTGCCGGATTTCCTGGCGTAGGGGAACTGCCGTGACCCGCCGTCATCCCGAACGGAGCGAAGTATCTGCCGTTCACCGCGGGTCCCTCTATGGGTGCGGCAGGACTGTGGTCTGTGGTCTGTGGCCCGGACATGATGCGGAAGGCGGGCGCATGCGGGCGCCCGCCTTTGACATGAGCTGCGCGTTCGTGGTTCGGAGTCCGCAGTCGAATGGCCGATACCGAGTTCGGGCTGCCTGATGCCTGATGCCTGATGCTCGAGCACTGATGCGGTACGCGGCGGCCTGCGGCCGCCGCTTTGTTATCCGTGAACATGTTCACGGCGAACGCATGACGAAGCGCGGAGCGCTTCAATGTCGGTGCTCGAGCTGCTGGCTTCAGGCTGCTGGCAAGCCTACGCGCGGTATCGGCCTGCACGGCGCGCCCTCGAACATGTGAACCCGGAACCAATGACGAAGGCGGGCGCCTGCAGGCGCCCGCCCTCCTTGTCACTGTTCGAGCCCGCGGGCCCGCGGGCCTGCGGGCCTACCGCACTTCAATCACCGACTCCTCCGCCACGACGTACACGCGGTCCCCCTCGACCGGCGCAATCTCTCCCAGCCCGGTGAACTCCCCGAACGCCGGCAGCACTCCAACGCGCGCGCCGAACCAGAAGCACGGCAACCACGCGCGCGCCCGGCCCGTTCCACTCAGTCGCGCGCCGGGATGTAGGTGTCCCGCGAGCACATATCCGGCGTCGTGCGCTCGCGGGTGATGGTCGAGCACGAACGGCAGCTCCACGTGCGGCGAGTCCACGCAGCGCATCTCGAACGCCTTCGGCGGGTCGCCCGCCCGCGCGTCGTGGTTGCCGCGCACCAGCAGCATGTCGATCGATGCGTGACGAGCGCGCCACTCCGACACGGCATCGAGGGTGCGCGGCGCGCGTCCCTCGGCGGCATGCAAAAAGTCGCCGAGGAAGACGATGCGGCTCGCGGCGGTGCGCGCGAGCACTTCGTCGAGTCGCGCGAGGTTCTCGCCGGTCGTGCCGTGAGGCACGGGCACGCCGAGCGCGCGGAAGGATGCGGCCTTGCCGAAGTGAGGGTCCGCGATGAGCAGGGTGCCGCGAGCATTCCAGAACGCAACGCGCTCCGGCAGGAGCGTGAGGGATTCTCCGGCGACTACGGCAACGGCAGGTCCTTCGCTTCGCTCAGGATGACTACCTGTCATCCCGCCGCCTTCTCGAGCACGAGCTGCATGCGTCGCACGCGATCGGACCACGATTCACTCGATACGCGCTCACGCGTGCGGTCCACCAGGAGCGGAAACGCCAGCGGCGGCGTGCGCTTCGGGGTGGTGAGCGCCACCTCCGCACCCGACAGTCGCTCGAGGGTGCGGCCCAGGCGGCTGCGCTCCAGCTGGCGCTCCAGCACCTCACGATGCGCTTGCGCGAGCAACAGGTTGTCCGGGTCGTAGCGCTGCAGCACGTCGAAGAACAGCCCGCTCGACGCCTGCAGCTGGCGCGCGGTCTTGCCCGCTCGCGGCAGTCCGGGAAACACGAGTCCCGACACGCGCGCGATCTCCCGAAACTGGCGCCGTGCCATCTCGCTCGCATTGAGCGCGGCCGGCAGGTGGTCGACGAGCGATCGCGGCGAAAGCAGCCCTCCCTCCAGCGCGTCGGCGAGCGGCGGCGGCTGCGCGGAGAGCAGCTCGAAGCCGTAGTCGTTGGAGGACATCGAGAAGGAGATGGGCACGAGTTGCGACAGCCGCCACGCGAAGAGCGCCGCCAGCCCCTCGTGCACCAGCCGGCCCTCGAAGGGAAAGATGAAGAGGTGAAATCCTTCCCGCGACTTCACCTGCTCGATCAGCAACTGCCCCTCGCGCGGGATGCACGACCATCTCGCCTGGATCTCGAGCACCGGGCGCACGGCCTGCATCTCGGCCCCGCGAAAGATGCCGCGGGCGGCCTCGTCCAGTCGCGCGCGCAACGCCGCCGCCAGCTCGTCGCTGATCGGCAGGCGCGTGCCCATCCAGCGCGGGATCGCGCCCTGCATCGAGGGCGCGCGCTTCACCCACACGGTCATGTCGCGCACCCGCAGGAACTCGAGTGGCTTGCCCGCAAAGATGAAGCGATCGCCGGGACGCAGTCGCGCGGCGAACGACTCCTCCACGCCTCCCAGTCGCGAGCCGTTCATGTACTGCACGGTGACCTGCGCGTCGCTGACGATCGTGCCGATGGTCATGCGGTGCCGGCGCGCGAGCACTTCGTCATCCACCGTGTACCGGCCGTCGCGCTCCACCAGCCGCGCATATTCGGGATACGCGCTCAGCGCCTCGCCGCCGCGCGACGCGAAGTCGAGGACCCATGCCCACTCGTCGTCGCGCAATCCCGCGTACGAGCGCGTCGAGCGCACCTCGCGCAACAGCTCCTCCGACCGGAAGCCACCTCCCAGCGCGGCGGTGATCACGTGCTGCACGAGCACGTCCAGCGGTCGCTCGACGGGCAGGCGCGCCTCCACGTGGCCGCCCTCCACTCCGTCGCGCGCGGCGGCGATCTCCACGAGCTCCAGCACCTGCGTGGGCACGCACGTCACCCGGCTCTGCTGGCCCGGACGGTGCCCGCTTCGCCCCGCGCGCTGCAGCAGTCGCGCAATGCCCTTGGGCGACCCGACCTGCAGCACGCGATCCACGGGCGAGAAGTCCACGCCGAGATCCAGCGAGGAGGTGGCCACCACGCACCTCAACGTCGCGTTGCGCAGCCCTTCCTCCACCCAGGCACGCGTGGCCGGCTCGAGCGAACCGTGGTGCAGGGCGATGATGCCCGACCAGTCAGGGCGCTGCTCGAGGATTGCGCGGTACCAGATCTCGGTCTGCGACCGCGTGTTCGTGAAGACGATCGCGGTGTTCGCCTCCTCGATGGCGCCAACCACCTCGCCAACCAGCTGCGTGCCGAGGTGCCCCGCCCACGGAAAGCGCTCGATCACGGGCGGGATGATCGCGTCGATCACGACCTGCTTCGGCTGCTCGCCCTCCACGACGGCGCCCGGCATCCCCACGCCGAGCAGCGCGTCGCTGGCCTGCGGCAGGTTGCCGATGGTGGCCGAGAGTCCCCACGTGCGCAACGTGGGCCGCAGCGCGCGCAGCCGCGAGAGTGCAAGCTCCACCTGCACGCCGCGCTTGGTCCCCATCAACTCGTGCCACTCGTCCACCACCACGAGGTCCAGGTGATCGAAGAGCGACGGTGCGTCGTCGCGCGCGAGCAGCAGCGTCGCGCTCTCGGGGGTCGTGACCAAGGCGGTGGGAAGGCGCTTCCGCTGCCGCGCGCGCACGGCCGCCGTGGTGTCCCCGGTGCGACTCTCCAGCGTCCAGTGCGGCGCGAGGTCGCGCAGCGGCAGCATGAGCGACTCGGTAGTGTCGGCGGCGAGCGCGCGGAGCGGCGTGAGCCAGAGCACGGTGAGGGGGGGCGCGGCGGCCGTATCGCGATCGGTCACGTGCTCCAGCAGTGGGCCGAGCCACGCCGCGAGCGTCTTGCCCGTGCCGGTCGCCGCGTGGATCAACCCACTCTCGCCAGCCAGGTATCGTCGCCATACCTCACGCTGGTATTCGAACGCATGCCAGCCACGCGACGCGAACCAGCGCTCGGCGATCTCGAGTCGCGCGTCGCTCACCCGAACTTCTCCAGCAGGCCGTGCAGCGTCTCGAGTGAATCGGCCTCGGCTGCCGGCTTGTCGGTGCGCCAGCGCAGGATGCGCGGGAAGCGCACGGCGATTCCCGACTTGTGCCGGGGCGAGCGCTGGATTCCCTCGAACGCGAGCTCGAAGACCTGCTCCGGCTTCACCGAGCGCACGGGCCCGAACTTCTCCGTGGTGTTCTTCCGGATCCAGCTGTCGAGTGCGCGGATCTCCACGTCGGTCAGTCCGGAGTACGCCTTCGCGAAGGGCACGAGCTGGCCGTCCTGCCACACCGCAAAGGTGTAGTCGGTGTGGAGCGACGCGCGCCGGCCATGCCCTGCCTGCGCATAGATCATCACGGCGTCGACCGTGTGCGGCGCCACCTTCCACTTCCACCATGCGCCCTTGCGACGTCCCACGCCGTACGCCGAGTCGCGCCGCTTGAGCATCAGCCCCTCGGCGAGCATGTCGCGCGCGCGGCCATGCGCGCTACGAACCGCGCCCCAGTCCGCCGCGGGAATGATGGGGGAGATGCGGAGCGGGACGTCGCCGCTGAAGCGCAGCACCGACTCCAGCGCGCGCCGGCGCTCCGACAGCGGATCGGCGCGCAGGTCGCGCGCGTCGAGCTCGAGGATGTCGTAGGCGAGCAGCACGACGGGCACCTCGCGCAGGATCTTCGGCGTGAGCTTCGTGCGCCCGATGCGCCGCTGGAGCTCGGCGAAGGGAAGCGGGCGTTCATCCACCCACGGCAGGATCTCGCCGTCGAGCGCCGTGCCGGGAGGGAGCAGGGCGGCTGCGTCCGCGAGCTCCGGAAAGCGATCGGCCACGGACTCCTCGCCGCGCGACCAGAGGAAGCGTTGTCCACGCCGGTGCAGGAGCTGCGCGCGAATGCCGTCCCACTTCCACTCCACCTGCCACTCGCCGGCGTTGCCGAGTGACTCGAGCTCGTGCTCGAGCGCATAGGCCAGGAAGAAGGGATAGGGTCGCGAGACGTCGGCGTCCGCAGTGTCGGCGGCAACCAGCGCGCTGAACGCCGCCGCGTCCGGATGCCAGTGGCCCGTGAGGCGATGCGTGAGCGTGGCGTCGTCGATGCCGCTCATCTTCGAGAGCGCGCGAATCACGAGCAGGCGCGACACGCCCACGCGAAAGCCACCGGTGATCAGCTTGTTCCAGAGGAAGCGCTCCACGCCGGAGAGCTCCTGCCACGCCTCGCCGACTGCCTGGCGCTGCACATCGTCCGACTGTCCGGCCAGCGCCAGCAACCGGTCCTCGATCCAGTGGTGCAGTGGCATGTCGCTTTCGCGCCGCGCTGGAGGCAGCACGAGCGAGATCGTCTCGGCCAGGTCTCCCACCGCGTGATAGCCTTCCTCGAAGAGCCACTCCGGGATGCCCGCCTCCTCGATCGCCCACGCCGCAAGGCGTCGCGCGGGCACGAGCCGCTTCGGGCGTTCGCCGCTGAGCACGTGCACTGCCCACGCCGCGTCGTGCGGATCGGCGTCGCGGAAGTAATCCGCCATGGCGAGCACCTTCTCGTTCGTGCGCGTGGTGGAGTCGATCGCGCTGAACAGCGCCGCGAAGCGCTTCATGGCTGCGCCGCCGCGTCCTCGGCGGAAAGCTCGGTGGCGTCGAGCTCCGAGGCGTCGTCCTCGCCCTCCCACTGGCTGGCTACGGAGCGCGCCTCTCGGCCCGTGTCGCGCAGCCATCGCACCACCGGCTCGCGATAGCCATGCGTGACCCACACGCACTCGGCACCCGTGGCGTCTATGGCCGCGAGGAGGGCCGGCCAATCCACGTGATCCGAGAGCACAAACCCACGGTCGAGCGAGCGCCGGCGCCGCGCGCCGCGAATGCGCATCCATCCCGAGGCGAAGGCGGTGGACGACGCGCCGAAGCGCCGCAACCACGGACTGCCCGCCGCGGACGGCGGTGCGACGATGAGCGCGCCCTTCCAGTCGCGGCCTCGCGGCTCCGCGCCGGCGTAGATCGTGTCCGGCATGGCGACGCCGCTGTCGCGGTAGTCGCGCGTGAGCCGTTCCACCGCGCCATGCGTGACGATCGGGCCGATGTCCGCCCCCCGCAGCGCGGAGAGCACCCGCTGCGCCTTGCCGAGCGCGTAGGCGAAGAGGATGGAGGATCGGCCTGCGTCACGATTGCCGGCCCACCAGTCTCGCACCTCGGCCATGACCTCGTGCTGCGGATCCCACCGAAAAATCGGGAGGCCGAAGGTGGACTCCGTCACGAAGGTGTGGCAGCGCACCGGCTCGAACGCGCTGCAGGTGTCGTCGGGCTCCGTCTTGTAGTCGCCCGAGACGACACAGACTTCGCCCTGGTGTTCGATTCGCACCTGGGCCGAGCCCAGGATGTGTCCCGCGGGATGCAGGGAGACGCGAACGCCATCCAGGGTGACCACCTCGCCGAAGTCCACGCACCGGATGTGGGCCTGCTCGCCCAGCCGCGTGCGCATCACGCGCTCGCCCTCGCGGGAGCCGAGGTAGGAGCGGCTTCCCCATCGGGCGTGGTCGCCGTGCGCGTGGGTGATCACCGCGCGATCGACGGGCTGCCACGGGTCCACGTAGAAGTTGCCGGCCTCGCAGAAGAGGCCACGGTCGGTGGGTCGCAGGAGCATGGGACAGGACCTGCGGGCAATGGTCGCGCCACGCCCGTGCGGCCTGTAATTTACCGGGCAGATGACGGACCACGCCGAGCTCCTGCAGGAGGGAATGCGCGCCGAGCGACTCGGCGTGCTCGACCGCGCACTGGAGCTCTTCGGGCAGGTCGCTCGCGATGCGCGCGACCCCGACCTGGCATCCGACGCGCTGAGTCGCCTGGCGAACGTGCACCGCCTGCGCTGCGACTGGACGGAGGCGCTCACCGCCGCGCACGCCGCGCAGCGGATCGCGCGCGAGGCAGGGCTGCCCATGCGCGAGCACGAGGCGATGAATGCCGAGGCGGGCGTGCACATGGAGCGAGGGGACCTGTCGGCGGCGATGCCGATCTTCGCCCGCGTGGTGGAGGAGAGCCGCGACGACCGCCTTCGGGGGTTGGGACAGCAGAACATCGGCAGCCTGCATGCGCGCGAAGGGCGGCTGGACGAGGCGGAGCGCGCCTTCGCGAGCTCGGTCGTGTCGTTCGAGCGTGCCGGCTACCAGCGTGGCCTGGCCATCGCGCTCAACAACCAGGGGCGCGCCGCACTGGACCGCGGCCAGGCGGCGGAGGCGGAGCGGCTGCTGGGCCGCGCGGTGCGCGCGGCGCGCCAGGTGCACGACGAGGAGCTGGCGTCACAGGCGATGGTGAACCTCGCGGCGGCGGTGCTCGAGCGAGGCGACGTGCAGGTTGCGGAGGACTTCGTGGCGACGGCACTCGGGCACTTCCGCGAGAGCGGCAACCAGTGGCGCGAGATCGAGTGCCTGCGACTGCTCGGTCGCATCGGCAGCCTCACGGGCGGCGGTGTCCGCTCGAACGGCTGTTACGCGCGGGCGCTGCACCTCGCCGCGCGCATCGGTGCGACCGACGAGGTCGCGGCCATCGAGCGCGAGATGCGCGAGCTTGGGCTGGAGGCCGAACCGGGCGCGTAGCGACGCTACGCGTGCGCGGGCCTGGATGCCGGGACGAGGATTGCGTCGGGACCAAAGGCTTCAGCGGCAAGGTGGGGAAGGTGCACGGTGAAGGTGGAGCCCTTGCCCGGGGCGCTCTGCACGGTGATGCGCCCATGATGCGCCTCCACGATCGCCCGGCTCACTGCCAGGCCAAGGCCACTGCCGCCCCGCTGCTGCATGGCACTTCCCACCTGCGACCACCGCTTGAAGAGGCGCGCGATGCCATCGTCGGAGATGCCGACGCCGTCGTCCTCCACCGACAGGCGTGACTCCGCGTAGTCGCCCGTGACGCGCATCACGATCGTGCCGCCCTCGCCGGTGAACTTGATCGCATTGCCGAGCAGGTTGATGGCCACCTGCGTGAGGCGGCGGCGATCGCCGAGCTGCACTGCCGCCTCGCCCGACTCCTCGATGTGCACCGACTGCTGCTTCTCGGAGGCGAGCAGTCGCAGCGTGTCGAACGCGGCGTGCGCGACGTCGCCCACGTCGATCGTCTCGAGCTCCAGGCGGAGTCGCCCCTCCTCGATCACGCTGAGGTCGAGCGCGTCGTCGATCACGCGGCGCAGGTGGTCCGCGCTGCGCTGCAGGTCGGCGAGGAACTCGCGCTGTCCCTCGGTGAGCGGCCCGAGCTTCTCGCGCGAGAGCAGCTCGGCGATGCCCAGGATCCCGGTGAGGGGCGTGCGCAGCTCGTGGGCCATGTGCGTCACGAACTCGCTCTTGAATCGCGTGGCGCGCTCCGCGCGGTCGAGCGCCGTCTCGAGCGCGGCGGTGCGCTCGGCCACTTCGCTGCGCGCGTCGTCGTAGTGTCGCGCATTGTCGAGCGCCAGCGCCACGCGTCCCGCGAGCTCGCGCGCGAGGGCCAGGTCGTATTCGTCGTAGCGCCGCTCCTCGTGCTGCGAGATGAAGGAGATGGCGCCGAACACGATGCCGCGCGCCGCGAGGGGGAACACCAGGTAGGCGTTCGTCGGCACCAGCTCACGCGCCGCGAGCTGGTAGGGCTGCTGCGGCCCGCTCACGCGATCGCGCGAGACGTCGTTCCTGAGGATCGGCTGCCGGTCGCGCAGCGCGGCGAACACCGCGGAGTCGGGGTTCCCACGTCCCGGCGGAAATCGCCGGCGATATTCCAGCACGCGCGCGACGGCGCTGGGCTCGCCGTGCACGATGGGCGGCTCGTGCAGCACCCCGTCGGCATCGACCAGGTCCACCAGCACCATGTCGCCGAGGCGCGGGGCGGCGAGCGCAATGATCGCGGCGCTGATCTCGCGCGCGTCGAGCGACGACACGAGGGCGGCGCTCGCCTGCGCGATGAAGCGTTCGTCCTCCTGGCGCCTCAGCCGCTCGAGCATGCCGGCGCGCAACTGCTGGTACGGCGCGCGAAAGGAGGCGAGCACGAGCGCCTGCCATACGTAGGCGTACGCCACCAGTTGTATGAGGTGGCCCACGCCCGCGCCTGCGTCGGGACCCAGCTCGCTGAAGGCGAACGCACTCTCGCCGATGGCCATCAGCAGCGCCGCGGTGGAGAGCGCGCGCACGTCGAGCGCGTCATCGCGCGCCACCCGGCTCGGCAGGCGGAGGCCGAATGCCGCCGCGGCGTAGAGCAGCACCAGCCCGATCTCGCTGACGCTCTTCAGGCTGCTGATCTGGCGCTCGGTGCGCGCGAGCGAGGGGAGCGTGTCCGCGCCGGCAACGGCCAGGGCGATCCACGCGACGGCAAATGCGAGCGCCACGCCGAGCAACACGCCAAGCCTCGGCACGCGCTCCGGCGCCTTGGGCGTGAGCCACGCGGCGGCCGCCACCCCGATGCCTGCCGCGACCCGCGCGCCGAGCCAGATGTACAGCGCGCGCGATGCCTCGGACGCGCCTCCCGGCGTGAGCGCCGGGAGGGCGAGCAGGTGTGCCGTGTCCAACAGACAGACCGCGGCAAACGTAGATGCCATGACGGTCAGGGTGGGCGACCGAGCTTCGCGCGGCGCGGTCCAGCCGGCCACGACCACGAGGGCAGACACCACGATGGCGATCAGCTCGATCGCGGCGTGCATGGCAGGCTCGTTCGCGATCGGGATCAGCTGCTTGAATGACGGCACTCGTGCTGCCGCGACCACCAGCGCAACCGACGCCGCAACCACGGCGATGGTGACGCCGGTGTTGGCAGCGCGACGCAACCGTGTTGGCGGCGAGGGCAACGTGAGCGCGAGGCGCCACTCGCCCGTCTTTGTTGGATCGATGGTCGTGTTGACGAAACTGTAACCCGCGGCACAGCGGACGCGGCGCGCGGTGACATTACATTCGCATGATCGCCTCGCATTCGCGAGCGCTTGCGCGATACCTGGAGGCGGGAACGGCAATTGAGCGGCATGACGATCCTGCTCGTGGACGACGACCGGACTATCCGCCGAGTCGTCGCCTTCGCCCTCGAGGCAGAGGGATTCTCCGTGCGCGCGGTGGAGAGCGGTGAGGCGGCGCTCGCCGACGTCGAGCAGTTCACGCCGAGTGGAGTGCTGCTCGACCTGGGGCTGCCGGCCATGGACGGCTTCGAGCTCGCCCGTCGACTGAGGGCGCTTCCGGCCACGCAAGGCGCCGTCATCCTCGCCATCACTGCGCGCGAGGAGGATGGCCTGCTGGCCCGGGCGCTCGCGGCGGGGTGCGACGACCTGCTGGCGAAGCCGCTCGAGCTCACCGCCCTGAGCCGCGCGCTCAGCGCCCGGCTGGGCGCGCCCAGGGACTCGCTGGGCGGCGCCCAGAATCGGGGCATGTCGCTTGCGCCTATGGATGGGTGCGGTTCGCCGCTCCCATGCCCGGAACAACCCCCCGCTCGCTCAATCGTCGGCTGATCGCCGCGCTGGTCGCCGCCCTCCCAGTCCTGGGGGCGGTGCGGCCCGCCCACGCCCAGGATCGCGTGGCCGTGAGTGACTCGACCGCGTTCTCGTGCGAGGGATTGCGGGTCGACTCGATCGAGGTTCGCGCCGAGCGCCCGCCGTTCAAGGGCCAGGCGGCCATCTGGCGGCGCATGGCGCATGGCGTTGGCCTGCACCACAAGACCACCAACGCATCGCTGGTCCGCCGGTTCGTGACGTTGAGCGTGGGCGAGCCGTGCACCGAGTTCCGCCGCACGGAGTCCGAGCGCATCCTGCGCGAGCAGCCGTACCTCTCCGATGCCGAGGTCCGCGCGGAGCCCAACGACCGGGGCGGCGTGACCATCGTGGTCCGGACGGTGGACGAAGTGCCGGCGCTCGCCACGGGACGCATCGGACAGGGCACCATCCAGGCGCTCACGCTGGGCAATGAAAACGTGTGGGGCCGAGGCGTGCACTTCGAGCTGCGGGGTGCGCAGGGTGGCGAGCGTCGCTTCGGCGCCGGGGGCCGCTTCCTTTATACACAGATGTTCGGGCACCCCTACACGCTGGACGTCGACGCGCAGCGCGACCCGCTGGGAGGATTCGCCCGCACCGAGCTGTCGCACCCGTTCCTCACCAACCTGCAGCGCATCGCGTGGCACACCGGCTTCGTGGACCGCCTGGACTACGAGGAACTGCGCGAAGGAATGGACGTGAGGCACTCGCTGCCCGTGCGTCGCACCCGCTGGGACGTTGGTGGCGTGCTGCGCGTGGGTGGCCGCGAGCGACTCTGGCTGCTGGGCGGTTTCGTCTCGGGAGAGCGCACGGCGCCAGGGGCGCGCCTGTTCACCCTTGGCGACCACGATGCCCTGCTGCTCGACGCGGACTCGCTGGGCGCCAGCTATCCCACCTTTCGCACGTCGCGTGTCGGGACGGCGCTCGGGCTGCGCGCGCTCACGTATCACACCGTGCTCGGATTCGACGCCCTTGGCGCGGAGCAGGACATCGCCACCGGAGTGCAGGTGGGAGTCCTGGCGGGAGCGAGCCCGCGCATGATCGCGGCGGACATGCGCGACCTCTGGACGTCCGCGGACATCTACGCCGGCCTGGGATCCCGCTGGTCATTCATCGCGGTGCGCGCGCAGGGCGAGATTCGCGAAGGGCGCGACCCGCAGCGATGGGAACACCTGATCGCCGGCGGGCGCGCCGCCTGGTACCTGCGGCCGGCCGAGCGCTGGCTCTCGACGATCAGCGTGGATGGAGCAGGGGCGTTCCGCGAGCGCGTGCCCATCCAGCTGGAACTGGGCGAGTGGAATGGCGGGGTGCGGGGATATCGCGCGTCGCGGCAGGTCGGGGGGCGCCGCCTGGTGGCCAGGGTGGAGCAGCGCATGACGCTCGGCACCGCGCGCAACAAGGCACTCGTGGCGGTGGCCGCCTTCGCCGACGCGGGCCGCCTCTGGGCTGGCGACGCACCCTTCGGCACTGACACGCCGCTGCGGACGAGCGCGGGGGTCGCGCTCCTGGTGGCGGTTCCGCCGCACTCGAAGCGAGTGGCGCGCGTGGACTTCGCGCTGCCCACCACCCGTGCCGATGGCGCGAAGCTGGAGGTCCGCTTCAGCCTCACGGATCGAACGCGGAATTTCTGGGAGCAGCCGGACCGGTTGGCGCGGGTGAGGACGGGCGCGGTGCCGGCGGGAATTTTCAGCTGGCCGTAAAGAGCGGGGAGTGGGGGGCTGAGGAGTGAGGAGCTGAGGAAACGCCGAAGAATGGACGAGCTCGCTATCTTTCTCATTAGGGGAGGCGCGTTTCGTACGCTCGGGCGCCCGTCACCGTGCTCTACCGCTGGCACCCTTAGTGCACCTGTGCCTGATCGATCGGTACCCGCCCGCGAGGGGCGCGGTGGATCATGCGTCGCCGAGGCAGACTGCGCGGCGGCGCGACACGAAATCACGTAACTGGAGAGGCAAGAGAGATGACTGCACGTCGAATGCTCGTTCCGGCGCTTTTCGCGCTGCTCGCGGCATCGCCCGTGCTCGCCCAGCGCGCGGGAACGGTGGAGATTGGCGGATTTGGGCAGTTCGTGCGCATGGATGCGCCGTGGGCCCTGCAGAATGGTGTGGGCGTGGGTGGAAGCCTCGGCGTCTTCTTCGCGCCGCGATGGGAGTTGCAGGGCGACGGGAGCTTCAGCTCCCTCAAGCCCGAGGCGCCGCGCACCGGCTCCAACCTGGACTACAAGACGCTGGACGGCCGGCTCCAGTACAACCTGCCCTTCGGCGGGAAGAATGGGCAGCCACATCACTTCATCCTCGGCATTGGCGCCGGCGGTGAGTGGATCGGCACGGAGCGGCAGTTCGACGTGAGCCCCAACGCCGGCGTGCGCTTCATGTTCAACCGTAACGTGGCGCTCAAGATCGACGGCGTGGTGGAATACGTCGAGAACCCGTCGGATCCGCGCTTTGCCTTCCTGCCCGTGCCGGGCACGGTTCCCAAGGCAGCGCGCTCCACGGACGTGATGATCCGCGTGGGCCTCAGCTTCCTGCTGAACAACCCGGCGCCCGCCGTTGCCGCGCCGCCGGTCCCGGTGACGCAGCCGATCAACCAGGACAGCATCAATGCCGCGCGCATGCGCGACTCGCTCGACCGCCTCGCGCGACTGCGCCAGGATTCGATCGACGCCGCCAACCGCGCGCGCACCGACAGCATCAACGCCGCGAACGCCGCCCGCGAGCGCTCGCTGGCCGAGCTGCGCGCGCTGCTGCAGGCCATCGTGTACTTCGACTTCGACAAGTCGAACATCCGCGACGACCAGCGCTCCACGCTCGACGCGATGATCCCGATCCTGCAGGCGAACACGGGGATCAGGATCCGCATCGAGGGCCATACCGACAATCGAGGCTCGGATGAGTACAACCAGGCGCTCGGCATGCGTCGCGCGAACACCGCGATGCGCTACCTGGTGAGCAAGGGCATCGATGCCGGTCGCATCGAGGTCGTGAGCTACGGCGAGGAGCGCCCGGCCGCGCAGGGTGACAACGAGGAAGCGTGGGCGAAGAACCGCCGCGACGAGTTCGTGATCACCGCCGGCGGCGACATGATCATCAGGCCCGCGCCGTAAGCGCAGGCACGCGATCAGTCGCAGCAAAAGGAACGGGGAGCCCAGTCGGCTCCCCGTTTCTTTTTGCCGTTCCGCTCTTGCCGTTCCCCAAACCGCAAACCTCCCACCTCATACCGCCGTTCACGAAAGCGGCAGCACCAGCGTGGCCACGCAGCCGCGAGCGTCGCCGCGATTCTCCAGGGAGAGCTGGCCGCGATGCGCGTCGGCCACCTGCCGCGAGAGCACGAGGCCGATTCCCGAGCCATCCGGCTTCGTGGTGAAGAAGGGGACGAACAGGTTCGCGGTGCTGGAGAGCCCGCGTCCCTCGTCCTCCACGGTCACCGACACTGCGCCGTCGCGACGCGACCATCCCACGCGCACGCCGCCGCCGGTTTCCAGCGACGCATCCACCGCGTTGCGCACCAGGTTGATCAGCAGCTGGTCGAGCTGGTCGCCGTCGGCCAGGATGTTGGTCGGCGGTCCCTCGTTCACCTGCACGGCGAGTCGCGTCTCGAGCGTGGTGACGCGGCGCACCCACGTGGCCACGTCGAGCGGCGCACGATGCGGCGCCGGCAGTCGCGCGAGCCGCGCATACGACGACATGAAGCGCTCCAGCGCGGCGGCCCGCCCGCCCATCACGTCCAGCCCGCGTCGCAGGTCGTCGTCGGCATCGGCGGGGCGCGGTGTCACCTCGAGCAGTGATGCCAGGCTGCCGGCAATGCTCTTGATCGGCGCGAGCGAGTTGTTGATCTCGTGGCTGAGCACGCGCACCAGCCGCTGCCAGGCCTGCAGTTCCTCCTCGCGCAGCGTGCGGCTGAGGTCCGCGAGCACCACCAGCGTGTGCGGGCGCCCAGCCTGGCGAAAGGCCTGGCGGCGCACTTCCCAGCGCCCACTGCCGCCGGGAAAGCTCACGTCGCTCGTGCGCGGGACGTCGGCGTCCAGCGTCCATTGCAATCCCACCTGCTCGGCCGACCGCCCGAGCAGGCGCTCCGCGGGCTGCGCGAGCAGGCGCTCGCCGGCGCGATTCACCAGGCGTACGCGCGCCTCGTGATCGAACGCGACCACGGCGACGTCGATCTCCGACATCACCGTGCGCAGCAGCGCGGTGGCTTCCAGTGCGCCGAGGCGCTGGCTGCGCAGCGTCTCTCCGAGCAGGTTGGCCTCGAGGAGCGCGAGCGCGAGCGCGTCATCCACGCCGGCGTTGCGCGCGCGAATCGAGAAGTCCCCTTCGCGCAGGGCGGCCAGCATGTTGGAGATCGTGTGCAGCGGCCGCACCACGCGCTCGCGCAGCGCCAGTGCGGTGCCGAGCCACGCGCCCACCACGAACAGGCCGAGCGTCCATTGCACCTTGGCAGAATGCCCGTCGCGCGCCAGCAGCACGATCGACACGACGACGGCTGGCAACCCCGAGAGGAGCGCCAGCCGGAACACGCGCTGCTCGTGCGGCACGTCGCGCCGCCGCCGCGGTCGCGGGCGCCGCGGGGGGTCAGAGGCCATAGGCAGCGATGCGGCGATAGAGCGCACTCCGCGAGAGGCCGAGGGCCTTGGCGGCGCCGCTTACGTTGCCGTCATGGCGCGCGAGCGCCTTCTGGATGAGCAGCTTCTCCACGTCCTCGAGCGGCAGGTCTTCCAGGCGGCCGGCACCACTCGCGGCGCGCAGCGCGAGGTCGTGCGCGCCGACCGTTGCGCCGTGCGCGAGGAGCACCGCGCGCTCGACCACGTGATCCAGCTCGCGAATGTTGCCCGGCCATCCGTGGTCGAGCAGCTGCTGCATGGCACCGCGATCGAAGCTCGTGACCGGCTTGCGATAGCGCTCCGCATGCCGGCGGAGGAAGTGCTGCGCGAGCACGGGGATGTCCTCGCGCCGCTCACGCAATGGCGGCAGCCGCAGCTCGATGGTATTGAGGCGGAAGAGCAGGTCCTCGCGAAAGCGGCCAGCCTCCACCTCGGCGTGCAGGTCGGCATTGGTGGCGGCGATGATGCGCACGTCCACGCGGCGACCCTTGGACGCGCCCACGCGCTCCACCTCTCCGCTCTGCAGCACGCGCAGGAGCTTGGACTGCTGCGCCAGCCCCACGTTGCCGATCTCGTCGAGGAAGATCGTGCCGCCGTCGGCCAGCTCGAAGCGCCCCACGCGATCGGACTTGGCATCGGTGAACGCGCCGCGCACGTGGCCGAACAGCTCACTCTCGAACACGCCCTCGGAGAGCCCGCCCATGTTCACCGGCACGAACGACTTCTGCGCGCGCGCCGAGGAGGAGTGCAGCCACTGCGCCACGAGCTCCTTGCCCGTGCCATGCTCGCCGAGGATCAGGACGTTGGCATCGCTCGGGCCCACGCGGTCCATGAGGTCCAGCACCGGGCGCATGCGCGGCGACTCGGCGATGAGTGCGGGGCGCGCGTCTCGGCGGAGCAGGCGGTTCTCGGTTTCCAGGCGCTGCGCCCGCCGCAGCGCGCGGCCGAGCTCCACCTGCGTGGCGACGATGCTGCGCAGCCGCGCATTGTCCCAGGGCTTCTCGATGTAGTCGCGCGCCCCGCGACGCATGGCCTCCACGGCGCCGTCCACGCTTCCCCACGCGGTCATGACGATCACCGGCAGCGAGGGCTCGAGCGTCTGCAGCTGCGCCAGCAGCTCGAGGCCCTCCTGCCCCGAGGTGGTGTCGCGCGTGTAGTTCATGTCGAGCAGCAGCGCGTCGTAGTCGCGCTTCTCGAGCGCGCGCAGCACCGCGCCGGGACTCCCGACGGCGTCGATCTCGTATCCCTCCGGCTTGAGCAGCAGCCGCAGGGCCTCGAGGACGTCGGGCTGGTCGTCGGCGATTAAGAGGCTCGAAGTGCTGGGGCTCAGGGGCACGGGAGCTGGGGGGCTGGGGACTGCGGGTACCGGTGCGATGGGAAGATACGTGTTGCGAGGGAAAGGTCACGGCGGGCGGCGGTCGCCGTCGTATTGTGGCGCATGCAAGATCCTCATAATCTCGACGTCTACGAGCACGCGCTGGACATGGCCGTCGCCGTCTATCGCCTCACCGCCAAGTATCCGCGCGAGGAGGCGTACGGCATCACATCCCAGATGCGCCGAGCGGCCGTCTCTGTGGGCTGCAACATCGCTGAGGGCTGCGGTCGCACTGGTGATCGCCAGTACCTCCAGTTTCTCGACATCAGTATGGGAAGCGCCACAGAGCTGACCTTCCTCTTCGACCTCTCGGGCAGGCTCGAGTTGGGCGAAGCTGCCCTGATGGAAACCGCCAAGGCCGAGCACCTCACCGTCCGCCGAATGACCGCGGCGCTGATTCGAGCGGTCCGCGCGCGAGTCGAGTAGTCCCCAGCCCCTCAGCCCCTCACGTCCTCATTCCTGCCTTAGGGCCACCATCGGATCCACCCTCGACGCCCTCCGGGCCGGCGCCCAGCTCGCGGCAGCGCCCACGGCCACCAGGAGCAGCGCCACCGCCGCGAAGGTCACCGCGTCCGTGGTCTCGAGGCCGTAGAGCATCCCCTGCATCAGGCGCGTGACCAGCAGGCCCAGGACCACGCCGATCGCCGCGCCCGTCGTAGTGAGGCGCAGCGCCTGGCGCACGAACAGCCGCACCACGTCGTGCGCGTGTGCGCCGAGTGCGATGCGCACGCCGATCTCGCGCGTGCGCTGCGCCACCGCGAACGCCATCACCGCGTACACGCCCATCGCCGCGAGCGCGAGCGCGAGCAGGCCGAACAGGGCGATGATCCGCGCGGAATTGCGATACTCGCTCAGGCTTTCCCGGCGATAGGCCTCCAGCGTCCGCACGTCGAACACCGGTACGTCGGGGTCGAGCGCGGCGATCTCGCGGCGCATGGTCGGCGCGAGGCGCGTCGCGTCACCCGTGGTGCGAATCAGGATGGACACGCGGCGGCTCGCCGTGTCCTGCGCGAGCGGGATGTAGAGCACGGGGCGCCGGCGCTCGTTCACGTTGGTCAGGAAGGCCTCCTGGGCCACGCCGACCACGGTGAGCCACGGGCCCTCCTTGCTGTCCATCGAGAGCCGCTCCCCGATCGGGGAGCGCTTCGGCCAGAGCGCCTCGGCCAGCGCCTGGCTCACCACCGCTACCTTCGGGCTGCCCGAGACGTCCGTCTCGGCGATCGCGCGGCCCGCCGTGACCGGCAGTCCCAGCGTGTTGAAGTACCCCGGTCCCACCCCCGCCAGGAAGACGCTGCGGTTGTCCCGCTCGCTGTTGGCGAGCCTGTCCTTCTTCACGTCGTCCCAGCTGCGCACCTCCACGCCCACGTGTCGCTGCGACAGCGGCACATGGTTGGTGAGCGTCGCGGACTGCACGCCGGGCAGCCCACGGGCGCGATCGAGCATCTCGTGCGCGAACTGCTGCGCGCGCGCGGTGGTGTAGCGCTCCGCGTCCAGGTCCACGGAGAGCGCGAGCACGTTCGAGCTGGCTGCGAATCCGAGGTCCGCCGCGGCCTGTCGCGAGAGGCTGCGCAGGAACAACCCAGCCGTCGCCAGCAGCACGAGCGACAGCGCCACCTGGGCGATCACGAAGCGCCCCTGCAGCCTGGTGCGACGCCTGCCCGGTCCGGATGCGCCTCCGTCCTTCAGCGACTCCTGCACGTCTGCCCGCGTGGAATCGAGCGCCGGCACCAGCCCGAACACCACTCCCGTGAGCAGCGCCGCGCCCACGCTGAACGCGATCACCCGGAAGTTCGGCGACAGCTCGAGCCGCAGCGGGAGCACGCCCGAGGTGTAGAGCCAGTCCGTGCCCCAGAGTGCGAACAGCAGTCCCACGGCGCTCGCGATGATGCCGAGCAGCACGCTCTCCGTGAGCAGCTGCCGCACCACGCGCCCGCGCGAGGCACCCAGCGAGAGGCGGATGGCGATCTCGCGCCGCCGCTTCATGGCGCGACCGAGCAGCAGGTTGCTCACGTTGGCGCAGGCGATCAGGAGGACGAGCAGCGTCACGGTCCCCGCCAGCGCAGCGACGGCCGCGATGTCCTCGCCGGCGCCCATCGGCATGCCATTTGACGCGCTGGAGCTCAGCGCCACGCGATGCTCCGCGGCGGTGGAGTCGGCGCGCTGGAGCTCCGCCGACACCGAGGCGAGCGCCGCGTCGATGTGCGGCTGGTCCGCTCCGTTGGAGCGCGCGATCATCGTCACCCACCGCGAGTGCGCATCCGCCAGGTCCGCGCGATTGGCCGGCGCGATTCGCGGCAGCATGGCCATGGGCACGTACA
Organism: Gemmatimonadota bacterium; assembly: GCA_028287305.1. Taxonomy (GTDB): domain Bacteria; phylum Gemmatimonadota; class Gemmatimonadetes; order Gemmatimonadales; family Gemmatimonadaceae; genus JAQBPX01. Next base: position 32,517 of record JAQBPX010000029.1, on the reverse strand, counting down.
GCGCGCGCGGCAGCTCGTGGTCCGCCCCGTTGAACAGCTCCGGCGTGACCCCCACCACGGTGTGCGCGATGCCGTTGATGTTCACGGAGCGGCCGAGGATCGCGGGATCGCCACCGAATCGGCGCTGCCAGAAATCGTAGCCGAGCACGATCACCGGATGGGTGCCGATGGTGCTGTCCTCGGCGGGAAGGAAGCCGCGCCCCTTCGCCATCGGGGTGCCGAGCAGCGAGAAGTAGTTGCCACTCACCACCTGCGCGCGCACGCGTTCCGGCGCCTCGTGATCCCCGGAGACGGCGACCTCCTCGTCCGTGTGCGCCGCGATGCCGGTGAGCACGCCGCGCGTGCCCGCCGCGTAGGCGCGATACGCGGGATACGCCACGCTGCGCGGGTGACGGTCGCCCTCCCGTGGGTTCGCCTCGCCGATCCAGTAGAGCTGCTTCGGCTCCCGCACGCCGGGACGCGTGCGCACGAGGATCGAGTCGCTCAGCGTGAAAAGCGCGGTGTTCGCCCCGATGCCGAGTCCCAGCGTGATGATCACGGTGAGCGCGAACATCGGAGTGCGCACGAGCTGGCGCACGGCGTAGCGGAGGTCGTGGAGGAAGGTGTCCATCGGATGCTGTCCCGGGGCTCAGGCGAGCCAGCCGTCGCGCAGCTCGATGATGCGCTGCGACCGGGCGGCGTTGGCTTCACTGTGGGTGACCTGCACGATCGTGGTGCCCGCGGCATTCAGCGCGGAGAACACGTCCATGATCTCGCTCGCCTGCGTCGAGTGCAGGTTGCCGGTGGGCTCGTCGGCCAGGAGCAGCGTGGGGCGGGCAACCACGGCGCGCGCGATGCCCACGAGCTGCTGCTGCCCGCCGGAGAGCTGCTGCGGGAAGAGGTCCTTCTTCGCGACCATCCCGAAGCGATCCAGGATGTCGGCCACCATCGACGCGCGCTCGGCCTTCGGCACGTTGCGATACGACAGCGGCACGTCGAGGTTCTCGGCCACGGTGAGGTCGTCGATCAGGTGGTACTGCTGGAAGACGAACCCCACGTGCGACCGATTCAGCCCGATGCGTGCCTTGTGGGCGAGCGCGTGCACCGGCGTGCCGAGGAAGTCCATCTCGCCCGTCCATGAGTGGTCGAGCATCCCGAGGATGGCGAGGAGCGTCGACTTGCCCGCGCCCGAGGGGCCGACGATCGAGATGAACTCGCCGCGCTTGATCTCCAGCGAGATGCGACGCAGCACCCAGCTGCGGCCGGCGGCGGTCTCGTAGGCGCGTTCGACGTCGCGCATCCGGATCACGGGCGTGTTCGGGTCGATGGCGGTGTCGGGCGCGGGAGCAGCAGCACGAAAGCTCAGCATGGACTTCTCGAGTGGGCGAGGGGAGGGGATGCGTTACTGGTGACGGAGCGCGTCGGTCGGATCCAGCCGGGCCGCGCGCCGCGCGGGCACCCAGCTGGCAAGCATGCAAACGCCGGCGAGCGTGATCGACACCAGCGCGAAGACCATCGGGTCGAAGGGACTCATCCCGAATATCATGGAGCGCAGCACGCGCAGCAGCGCAAAGGCGCCCGCGATGCCGATCGCCACGCCGCCGAGCGCCAGCCACGCTCCCTGGAGCGTGACCAGCCGGACGATCGACGCGCCGCTCGCGCCGAGCGCCATTCGCACGCCCAGCTCGCGCGTGCGATTGGCCGTGGCGTAGGCAACCACGCCGTACACGCCGATGGCGGCAAGCACGAGGGCAATGGCCGCGAACACGCCCATGAAGAGCGCGTAGAGGCGATAGGGCCAGAACCGGGCGCGGTGCGAGGCAGCGGCCGTCTCGAGCGACGCGATCGGCAGGTCGGGATCGACGCTGGCGATGGCGCGACGCACTGACGGAATGAGCGCCAGCGGATCGCCATTCGCGCGAATCTGCAGTGAGGCCGGCCGGCCAGGCAGCTGCGCAAACGGGACGTAGGCGACGCTGCGAATGGCAGCGCCCGTCGCGCGAGCCGTATCGTCGGCGATCACGCCGATCACGCTGAACCAGGGCGCAGCTGCGGAGTCGGAGAGCGCGATGCGATGCCCGATCGCGCTGCCCGAGGGCCAGAGCGCTCGCGCCATCCGCGCATTGATCACCATCACGCGCTCGGACTGGTCGGCGTCGGTGAACGCCCGCCCCTCCACGAAGGTGACCTCCGGTTGCGTGAGCGCTGCCGGCGTGACCGCGAAGGCGAAGCGGGGTGAAGCGCCCGCGGGAACCTGCGCCACGCCGGCCGCGCGAATGCGGCGCTCCTCGCCGCCGAAGCCGGCCACGAACTTCGCGTAGCTCACGAATGCGCCGCGCACCCCGGGCTTGGCGCTCACCTGCGCGACGATGGCGCTCGTCGCGCGGGTGAGCTGCGCGTCGTCGTCGTAGCGATGGTCGAGGAACTCGAGTTGGCCGCCCAGCTGGCTGGCGAGCGCGGGATTCCAGTCGCGAGAGCTGATTCGGACGAAGCTCTTCATCAGCACGCCGGCACCGGCGAGCAGCACCAGCGCCAGCGCGAGCTGGCCAATGACGAGTGCGCCGCGCAGTCGTGAGCGGCCGCCGGACACGGCAAGCGCGCCGTCCTTCAGGGCCTGCTGCACGGGCACGCGCGTGGCCCGCAGCGCGGGCACCAGGCCGAAGACCAGTCCCGACAGGCACACGATGGCGATCACGTAGGCGAGCACGCGGACGTCCACCCCGAAGTGGATCCAGTACGGCACCTCGGCGGAGAGCGCGCTCACGGCGAGGTCGGTTCCCCAGAGCGAGAGCAGGAAGCCGAGCGCCCCGCCACCCGCGGCGAGGATGACGCTCTCCGCCAGGAGCTGCCTGATGAGCTGCCGGCGAGAGGCGCCGAGTGCGAGGCGCACGGCCAGCTCGGGCCGCCGCGCAGCGCCGCGAGCCAGCAGCAGGCCGGCGATGTTGCCGCAGACCACCAGCAGCACCAGCGTCACCGCGCCGAAGAGCACGTTGAACAGCGGGCCCACGTCGGAGGCCAGCTGCTCGCGGAGCGGAGTAGCTGCCAGCATCCACTCGCGCTGCTCGGCGGGGCGCTCCCGCTCCCACGCGCGTGACAGCGATGCCAGCTCGGCGCGCGCGGAGGTGAGCGTCGCGCCCGGGGCCAGGCGGGCAATCACGCCGAGCTCGCGCGAGAACTCGCTGGTGCTCGCGCGGGGCGCCTGCGCCATCGGCAGCCAGAGCCGGGCGAACTCCGGAAAGTGATAGCCGGCGGGCATCACGCCGATCACGGTGTGCGGCACTCCGTTCACGCGGAGCACTCGGCCGATGGCCGCGGCGTCGCCGCCGAAGCGGCTCCTCCAGAGGTCCTCACCCAGCACGACCACGCGTGACCCGCCCGCGCGGTCCTCATCGGCGGCGAAGGTGCGGCCGAGCAGGGGACGGCTGCCGAGCATCTCGAACAAGCCGGCACTGACCAGTGCGGCGCCGGCACGCTCGGCATCGCCACCCTCGCCGCTCAAGGACACCGGCTCCTCGAGGTACGCACCCATCTCCGCGAACGAATGCGTGCGCGTGCGAAGGTCGGTGAATCCCTCGCGCGACGTACCCATCGAGCACCCCTCACAGAGCTGCGTGGCGCTCGTCTCGTGCAGGTCCACCAGGCGATCCGCATCCCGGAAGGGCAGTGGACGGAGCGCGACGGCGTTCACCAGGCTGAACACCGAGACGTTCGCGCCGATGCCGATGGCCAGCACCAGCACCGACACGGTGGTGAACAGCCGGCTGCGCGACAGCGAGCGGCATGCGTAGCGAAGGTCGGCCAGCATCGGGGCGCTACTCGTGCCGAAGGGCGACCATCGGGTCCACGCTCGCGGCGCGGCGCGCGGGAATCCAGCTCGCGAGCAACGCGGTGCCGCCGAGCAGCAGTGCGATTACCGAGAAGCTGAGCAGGTCCGTGGGACTCACGCCGAACAGCTGGTTGCGCAGCAGGCGCGTGACCACGAGGGCCAGCACGATGCCGATCACCACGCCGAATCCTGCGAGGCGCGCGCCCTGCGATACCACCAGCGAGAGCACGTCGCGCTTCGCCGCACCGAGCGCCATGCGGATCCCGATCTCGTGCGTCCGCTGGCCCACGGCGTACGCCATCACGCCGTAGATCCCCACCACGGCGAGCAGGAGGGCCACGCCGCCGAAGATCATGAACATGGACCCGAAGACGCGTGACTCCCACATCGAGCGGTCGCGAATCACGGACATGCTCTGCATCTCGTCGAGTGCGATGGACGGGTCCACCTGCTGCATGGTGGTGCGCAGCGCCGCGCCCACGGTCGCCGGATTTCCGCCGGTGCGAATCACCAGCGTCATGGCGCGACGCGGGAAGTTGCTGTGTGGAAAGTAGAGCTGCAGCTGCGCCGGGTCGCTGAGCTTCCTCATCTTGGTGTCACCCACCACGCCCACCACCGTGCTCCAGGTGCTGTCGCCGCTCCCGCGCACCCGCATCCCGAGCGACGAGCGCCCGGGCCAGAGCTTCTCGGCCATGGTGCGATTGACGATCACCACGTTGCGAGTGGAATCGCGCTCCTCGTCCGCCGTGAAGGCACGGCCGTCCACCACGGGAATGTCGAGGAGCTGGAAGTACGGACCCTCGATGCCCTTGGTCTCGGCAAGCAGTTCCTGTCCGCGCTCCTGCGGACGTCCTTCCACGTCGATGGTGAAGCTCGAGTTGCTGCCGCTGAGCGGGAGCGACGTCACGGCGGCCACCGACTTCACGCTGGGGATCGTGCCGACGCGAGCGCGAATGTTCGAGTACAGCGGCCCGATGGTCGCGAAGTCCGGGTAGCGCTCGCGCGGCGGCAGCGCCGTAACCGCCAGCACGTTGTCCGTCCGGAAGCCCGGCGTCACGCGCTGCATGGCCACGAAGCTGCGCATCATCAGCGAGGCGCCCACCAGGAGCACGAGGCTCATGGCCACTTCCGCGACCACGAGCACGGAGCGCATCCGCTGCCGTGACCCGCCGCCGCTGGCGCCGCGGCCGCCATCGCGCAGCGCCTTCTGGAGGTTGGGATTCGTGGCCTGGAGCGCCGGCGCGAGGCCGAACAGGATGCCCGTGCCGACCGCGAGCAGCAGCGTGTACGTGAGCACGCTCCGGTCGATGTCGAACACCATCCAGTACGGCAGCTCGTAGGGAATGTTGGCCACCAGGGTGTCGAGCCCCCACACGGCGATGAGCAAGCCGATGGTGGAGCCCGCGAGCGCGACCATCACGCTCTCCACCAGCAGCTGGCGCACGAGCTGGGCGCGACGGGCGCCGAGCGCGGTGCGCACGGCGATCTCGCGCGACCGGCCCGTGGCGCGCGCCAGCAGCAGGTTCGCGACGTTCGCGCAGGCGATGAGCAGCACGAAGCCCACGGCGCCGAGCATGGTCCACACCAGGGCGCTGTAGTCCTCGACCAGGGACGCCTTGTAGTCGAGCACGCGCGTGCCCATGCCCGTGTTCGAGTCGGGGTACTTCACCTCCAGCTCCTTGGCGACCTTGGCCAGCTGCGACGAGGCCTGTTCCATGGTGGCCCCGCCGCGCAGGCGCGCGATGCCATCATAGCCGTGGTTGCCGCGATTGACGGGGCCACTGAAGGCGAGCGGCGTCCAGACCTGCTCCGTGTCGGGGAAGCGCAGCAGGGGCGGCAGCACGCCGATGATCTCGTGCGGCGTGCCGTCGAGGACGAGCTGCTTGCCGATCACGTTGCGGTCGCCGTGGAAGCTGTCGTGCCACACGAAGTCGCTGATGATCGCGACATGATTGCGGCCGGCCACGGCCTCCTCCGCGCGGAAGTCGCGGCCCATGGCCGGCTTCACGCGCAGGGTGTTGAACATGTCCCACGAGACCGTGGCGCCCTGGAGCGGCCGCGCCACGGATCGGGTGTCGAGGGAGAAGGCAAAGCTGCGCGTGTCGAAGATCGAGAAGTTCTCGAAGGCCGAGGTGCCCGCCTTGAAGTCCTCGAAGTCGCCCACCGAGAGCGACATGTCGTTCATGTCGTGCTTCGCCGCCGTCTGGTACACGCGCACCAGCCGCTCCGGCTGCTCGAACTCGAGCGGCCGGAGGATCATGGTGTTCACTGCGCTGAAGATGGTCGTGTTGGCGCCGATCCCGAGGGCGAGGCAGCCGATCGCGATTGCGGTGTATCCCGGACTGCGCGCCAGGGTCCGCAGCGCGTACCGGATGTCCTTCAGGATGGCGTCCATGTCGTTACGCCTGGCTGCGGCGCTCTTCGACCACGCGACCGTCGAAGAGGTGAATGGAGCGGTCGGCATGCTGGGCGTACCGCTCGTCGTGCGTCACCATGCAGATGGTGGCGCCGCCGCGATGCAGCTCGCGAAGCAGTTCCATCACCGCCTCGCCATTCGTGGAATCGAGGTTTCCCGTGGGCTCGTCGGCCAGGAGGATCACCGGGTCGCCGGCCACGGCGCGGGCCACGGCGACGCGCTGCTGCTGTCCGCCGGAGAGCTGCGCCGGATAGTGCTTCATGCGATGGCTCATCCCCACGCGCTCGAGCGCCTTCGTCACGCGGTCGCGGCGCTCGGTGGTGCCCATGCCGCGATAGGTGAGCGGCAATTCGACATTCTCGTACACGGTGAGGTCGCCGATCAGGTTGAATGCCTGGAAGATGAAGCCGATCTGCCGGTTGCGAATGCGGGCGCGGTCGGCCGCCGTGAGGCGCGCGACGGGCTCACCGGCCAGGGTGTAGTCGCCGTCGCTCGGCGAGTCGAGCAGCCCGAGGATGGAGAGCAGCGTCGTCTTGCCGCAGCCCGAGGGGCCGGCGATCGCGACGTACTCGCCCTTGGCGATGTCGAGGTGCACGTCCTGCAGCGCGTGGGTCTCCACCTCGTCGGTGTAGAAGACCTTCTTGATGTCGCGCAGCGCGATGAGCGTATCGCCCGGCGAGGAGGGCTGGTCGTCGGCAGTCGGAGCGGCGGCGGTGGTCATGGGCGTGGGGCTGAGGGCGAAGAAAGCGGCTAGCGGCTGGCGGCTACTACCGAGCCTTTAACGGATGCGGACGCGCGGGTGCGTTTCCCAGTTGGACATGTCGGACACGATCACGCGATCGCCGACGGCGAGGCCCTGGACGACCTCGATGGTGCTCACGGAAGCGCGACCCATGCGCACGCTGGCGCGGGTGGCTTCCTTGTCGCCCGGCTCGAGCCTGAACAGGCTCATGGCGCTCTCCGGGTTGCCGTACGCCGGACGCTTGACGTACAGCACGTTCTTGAGCCGCTCGATCTCGATGGTGCCGTCCACGGTGAGGTCGGCGCGCGCCCCCTTGGGCAGCGCGCCCTCGAGCGCGACCTCCACCGTCACCGTGCCGTTCTGCGACGACGGGTCGATGCGGATCACGGAACCCTGCACGATGCCGTTGCGCGTGTCGACCTGCGTGCGCTGGCCGATCACGACATCCTTCGCCTGCGTCTCCGGCACGTGCAGCACAGCCTTCAGCCGGCCGGGCTGCGCGACGCGCGCGAGCTCCATTCCAGGATTGACCCACTGGCCCAGCTCGAGGGGCAACGACTGCAGCAGCCCCGGCTCACCGGCCGTGACGTTCATCGCCTCCACGCGCTGGCGATTGAAGACGACGATCGCGCGAAGGCGCTCCACCGATGCGCGACTGAGCGCGAGCTCGCGCTCGGTGGCCTCGCCGATGAGGGCGAGCCGGCGACGCTCCACGTCCTCGCGCGTCTTGAGCTCCGCCGCGCGGTCGCGCGCGGCAGCGAGCTCGCTGGCGGAGGACAGCCCCTTGGCATCGAGCGCTTCGGCCACGCGCACCGCGCGCAATGCGTCCTGCTGCTGCGTGTGGATCGTGGCGACCGCGCCTTCCTGTCCCAGCCGCTGCTGCTCGAAGTTGCCGCGCAGGCTCTGGTAGGCGCCCTCGGCCGCCGCGAGCTGTCCATCGGCCTGCAGCAGCTGGAGCTGGACGTCGGGATTGCTGAGCGACGCGATCACGGTGCCCGGCATCACGGCCACGCCGGCGCGGAGGGGCAGCGCCTCGACGCGTCCGGCGGTGACGGCGGCGATGATGCGCACGTGCTCCGGGACGAGCGTGCCGGGGGCGCGCACCTCGCGCACCATGTCGCCACGACGCACGGTATCAATCCAGAGCGTGCCCATTTCGACCGTGGGCGCCGCCGGCTTCATCTTGCTCACGCCCACGGTGACCGCCACGATTCCCAGAAGGCCGACGCCCCAGGCGATGTACTTCTTCTTCTGGGACTGGGGGGCGCGCTGGATGTCCATGACTTCAGGGGATGGGAGCTGGGGGGCTGGGGCGTGGGGAACCGCACCATGTGCTAAGGGAAGGGGTGTGCCGTGGTCCACGAACTGCGCAAGTGCATGGTCTGCAACGAGATGGATGCCTCTCCCCAAGCCTGCATCGGGGCCCCGGCGTCCACGGATGGGATTGTTCGTCCCAAAACCGGACACCGTCTGGATCGTCATTCTGGTGGCGTGGAACGAGTGCGCTACAGGCGGTTATCATGAATGACGTTCCTCCCGACCAGACACCCAGGAGTTCCGGTGCGTAGTTCCCATATCCTCGTCGCTGCCCTGATCCTCGCCGCCGCTTCCACCGCGGCCGCGCAGGAGCGATTTGAGAAGCCCAAGCCGCCGAGGGCCCGCGGTACCACGAAGCCCGCCGAACCGGCGCAGGGGCAGGGACAGCAGGCGCAGGGCAACGCGTCGCAGGGAAACACGCCCCTCGGCGGCAGTGTCTCGGCGTTCATCACGCCGGACGGCCGCGTGCTCGCCAACTTCGGCTACGGCTACGAGACGGTGAGCAGCTACTGCTCCAACTCCGGAACGCCCACGGTGAACGCGACCCCGAACTCGCAGGGGTTGCCACCGGTCCCGGACCAGCAGACGGAGTCCGCGCGCAACCTGCCGTCGGCGCGCGCGAAGCAGGCGAATGACGCGCAGCGGCAGAACGGCGCTCGTGGCTGCATCGCGCGCGACGGCGACCGCCTCTACGTGCTGCGCTACTGACCCTGAAGCGCCTCCTGGCGGTCGGCGCGCTCGCCCTCTCCACCGGCACCGCGGGCGCGCAGCTTCATGCGCCCTTCCGCATCTGTGCCGGGGGCGACGTCACGCTGGGCACCAACCTCGATCGCGCGTGGCAGAAGTCGGCCGCCCGCACCCTGCGCGACACATGGCAGCGCTCCGCGGAGCCGGACTCGCTCCTCGCGCCGCTGCGCGGATTCTTCAGCGACGCCGACATCGTGCTGCTCAACGTCGAGGGCGCGATCGGCACGGGCGTGGCGCCGCGCAAGTGCGGCCCGCGCTCCACGAGCTGCTTCGCATTCCGGCAGCCAGCCGAGGCCGCGCCGGCGTTGCGCCGGGTCTCGCGTGACAGCGCGCAGGTGGTAGGGAATGTTGCCAACAACCACTCGCATGACGCAGGCGACGATGGGCTGGTCCAGACGTTCGCGCGACTCAACTCGGCGGGCGTGCGCGTGACCGGTGCGGACACGATCGCCACGGCTGTGGTGACTCCAGCAGGCGACACGATCGGCGTGCTCGGCTTCTACACCTCCGCTGACACGCCGGACGCGCGCGACGTCGCGAGCGTCCGGCGGCATGTGGAAAGGGCCGCGGAGCGCTGGCCGGTGGTGATCGTCACCATGCACCTGGGTGCAGAGGGTGCGGGCGCGCAGCGGACGCGCAATGCGACGGAGCGGTTCCTCAAGAACAGGATCGATCGCGGCAATCCCGTGGCGTTCGCCGACTCGGCGTTCGCGGGTGGCGCCACGATGGTGATCGGGCATGGGCCGCACGTGTTGCGCGCGGCCGAGTGGCGGGGCGCGCGGCTCGCGTTCTATTCGCTGGGCAACCTGCTGACGTACGGGCCCTTCCAGCTGCGCGAGCCGATGAATCGCGGCGTGGTGGCCTGCGCCACGATCGCCGCGCGGGACTCGGTGCGTGACGTGACGCTCGCGTCCACCCAGCAGCTCGCGCCTGGCGTGCTCGTGGCGGACAGCACGCAGCGCGCGTGGGCGCTGATCGACTCGCTGAGCGCGCTCGACTTTCCGGCGACCGGCGTGACCGTGGACGCGAGCGGCAAGGTGGGGCCGCGGGAGCAGACCGTGGTGCAGGAGGGGGCGCCGCGGGTTTCGGAGAAGCAGAAGCTGCGGCGAAGGAAGCCTCGGCGTGGCGGGGCCAACTAACAAATGAGCCACGGTGCAACGCAGTGGGCCTTCGGCCCACGCTGAACCGCACCTCGGGACGCCACCAAAAGAAAATCAGGACCCCGAAACGGATCGGAGTCCTGATTTGCTTTGGAAACTGCAACGACGAGCAGTTCAGCGTTGAACCGCGTTGCACCGTGGCTCATTTGTTCGTTCGGCCGCCGCGCAACGACTGCTAGCTGTCACCCTTCTTTGCTGAGTCGGCCGCGACAACTCGCCGCACGCCACGCCAGTTCTTGATGAGTCGCGAGCTCGGGCGGTCCAGCGCGCTCTCGATCACGCGACCGGCCACGCTGCTGGCGTGGATGTAGCGACCCTCGCCCACGTAAATGCCGATGTGGCTCACCGACCCGCGCTTGCCCTTGCCGAAGGTAAGCAGGTCGCCGGGCTTGAGGGCGTCGCGGCTGCGGTTCACGGCGAGTCCCTGCGTGGCCTGCTGTCGCGCGGTGCGCGGCATGTCCAGTCGCATGGCGCCGAGGATGTATCGCACCAGGCCACTGCAGTCGAAGCCGTGGTCGGGTGAGGTGCCGCCCCGCACGTACTTCGTGCCGACCTGCGCGCGGGCAATCGCGACGAGGGAATCGCGCATGGCCTGCGCGGAGGCGGAGAACACGGCGAAGGGCTTCTTGTCGAACGGGCCTTTGGACGCCGGCGAGGATGCCGGCGCGGCTTCCTGGGCGCGCGCCTGCGACGCACCGCCCAACAGGGCGAGCGTGACGCACAGGCGCACGAGTGTCTTTCCAGGATACGTCATGGGAGCTCCGGTCGAGCGAGAGCGGTCCGAATGGAAGGGCTCGGTCCGCCGCCACGCGGGGTAAGGTCACGTGGCGTGCCGCGGTGTCGTGCGGCAGTCGGGAACCTACCCGTCGTCGGGTAGCAGGGTCAACCGTAGATTTCCCGAAACAGCCGTGCTCGGTACGGCTGGGTGACGCCTATTTAGTCTGTCGGCGGGCGGGGAACAGTGCGCGGCGTCACGGTTTACGGTTTGCGGTTTGCGGTGTGCGGAACTGCGAAGCGCGGGACGGGCTCCTGTCCCCAAACCTCAGCCCCTCACTACCTCACACCTGTAGTCTTGTGCGTCTGCACACTCAACCTCCACTGCGGGTGCGCCAGGCAGTAGGCGATGGCCTTTTGCGTGTTGGCCGCGAGGTCGGGTCCGTCCATCGGCTGCAGCAGGAAGTGATCGAACTCGAGGTGCGCGAAGCGCTCGGGCTGCGCGTCGGGCTGCAGCTGCGGATAGACGAGCTTCAGCTCATTGCCGCGCGTGAGCACCAGCGCGGCGTTCGACTTGGGACTCACGCAAATCCAGTCCACGCCGGGAGGGGCGGGCTGGGTGCCGTTGGTTTCGACCGCGACTTCGAAGCCGCGGGCGTGGAGGGCGGCTACGGCGGCTTCGTCCAGTTGAAGCAGGGGCTCGCCTCCGGTGCAGACTACGAGGAGGCGGGAGGGCGACGGCGACTGCAACGGCAGATCCCTCGCTTCGCTCAGGATGACTGCGGGTTCGCTCGGCACAGCAGCGGCCACCGCATCCGCGAGCGCATCCGCCGTCGCGAACCTGCCTCCGTCGGGGCCCACTCCCACGAAGTCGGTGTCGCAGAACTGGCAGACCGCCTTGTGCCGGTCCGCCTCGCGACCCGTCCACAGGTTGCAGCCGCTGAAGCGGCAGAACACGGCCACGCGCCCCGCGTTGATCCCCTCACCCTGCAGGGTGTAGAAGATCTCCTTCACGCTATACATGGACGCTATACATAGCGCGTGGGATCGGGCACGCCCGCCTGCTCGAAGCCGCGGCGGCGCAGCTGGCATGCGTCGCAGTGTCCACACGCAGTGCCATCCGGCTGCGGGTCGTAGCAGCTCTGCGTCATGCCGTAGTCCACGCCGAGCTCCGTGCCGAGCGCCACGATCTGCGCCTTGGTGAGCATCATCAGCGGCGTGCGAATCGTCACGGGCGCGGTGCCTTCCACGCCGCCTCGCGTCGCGAGGTTCGCCATCCGCTCGTACGCCGCGATGTACTCCGGACGACAGTCCGGATAGCCCGAGTAGTCCAGCGCATTCACGCCGATGAAGATGTCGCGCGCCTCGAGCACCTCGGCAAAGGCGAGCGCGAACGAGAGGAAGATGGTATTTCGGGCCGGTACATAGGTAATCGGGATGCCGTGCGTCATCGCGTCGTCGCTGCGGTCCTTGGGCACCGCCGCGTCACCCGTGAGCGCCGACCCGCCGAAGGTGCGCAGGTCGATGTCCACGATCACGTGGTCGCGCACGTCGTACCGCCTGGCCACCGCGCGGGCCGCGTCGATCTCGCTGCCGTGGCGCTGTCCGTAGCGAAAGGTCATCGCGTGCACGTCGAACCCCTCGCGCCTCGCGAGCGCGAGCAGCGTCGTGGAATCCAGGCCGCCGCTCAACAGCAGCACGGCCTTCCGTTCCTCGCTCATCCGAGTGCCTGCTCCAGGTCTGCGATGATGTCGTCGGCGTGCTCCAGTCCCACCGACATGCGCAGCAGGTTCTCGGGCGCGCGGCTCCCGGCGCCCTCCACGGAGTAGCGATGCTCGATCAGCGATTCGGTGCCGCCGAGGCTCGTGGCGCGCGTGATGAGCTTGAGGCGACCAGTCATCGCCAGCGTCTCCGCCGCTCCCCCCACCACCTGCATCGAGAGCATGCCGCCGCCCGCAGACATCTGGCGCATGGCCACGTGGTGCGCGTGATGGCTCGCAAGCCCGGGCCAGTGCACGGCCTCGATGCCGCGATGCGCCTCGAGAAAGTGCGCGACCTTCGCCGCGTTCTCGCAGTGCCCGCGCATGCGCCATGGCAACGTGCGGATGCCGCGCATCGCCAGCCAGCACTCGAAGGGACTCGGCACGATGCCGCCCGCCCCCTGGATCATGCGGATGCGCTGCCAGAGCTCGTCGTCCTCGCGCGTGATGAGCGCGCCGCCCAGGATGTCGGAATGCCCGCCGAGGTACTTGGTGGTGGAGTGCATCGAGAGCGACGCACCCAGCTCGAGCGGCCGCTGCAGCACCGGCGTCGCCCAGGTGTTGTCCACCACGGTGGCCGCCCCGCGCGAGCGTGCGAGTGCGGCGATGGCGCCGATGTCGCTCACGCGCACGAGGGGATTCGACGGCGTTTCCACCCACACCACCTTCGTGTTCTTCCGCAGCGCCGCTTCCACGGTGCCCAGGTCGGACATGTCGACGAAGCTGGCCTCGAGCGTCTTGCCGAAGACGTCGCGCAGCAGCTTGGCGGTGCCGAAGTAGGCGTCATCTGGTGCGATGACGTGGGCGCCAGGCTCGAGCGCCTGCAGCACCGCGAGCGTGGCCGCCGACCCGCTGGAGAATGCGGCTGCGCCTACGCCGTTCTCCAGCGCGGCCAGGCACTGCTCGAGCGACGCTCGGTTGGGATTGTCGTAGCGGGAATAGATGAGCCCCGCCCGGTAGCTGCCGTCCGCCTCGCGCTCGTAGGTGGTGGAGAGGTGAATGGGCGGCGTCACCGCTCCCGTGGCAGGATCGGGCTGGTGACCCGCGTGGATGGCGATCGTTTCGAGGTGCGTCACGGCGGGTTGTGGGGCGCGGGTCGGATAACCAACGTTCGGGCTGGCAATACAGTATGTAACTAGTAGCCGTGCCGTATCAGGAAGGGCACCGTGGTGCCCGGATTTCCTTCCCCCCGCAAGCTGGAGTCTCTCGTGTCCCTCCTCACGTCCACCCGCCGGGTGGCCGCAGCCCTGCTGCTCGCTCCCGCCGCCCTCGTGGCGCAGAAGCAACAGGGCTCCGCCCACCAGGGCGAGCTCCCCCTCAAGCACAAGCCGCAGCCGACCACGGCCGCCATCACGGCGCCCGACCTGATGACCCGCCTCTACATCTTTGCCGACGACTCCATGGAGGGTCGCGAGGCCGGGACGCAGGGCCACCTGCGCTCCACGGCGTACATCGCCAGCGAAGTGAAGAAGCTCGGCCTCAAGCCGATGGGCGACAACGGCACGTACTTCCAGGACGTGCCGATGATCAACCGCTGGTTCGACCCGAAGTCCACCCTGGCGGTCGACGGAACCGTCCTCACGCCGATGTCCGACTACGTGCCCTCCGGCTTTCGCGGTTCACCGCGCTCGGTGACCGGCGCGCCCGTGTACTTCACCGGCACGGTGTACGGCGACACCACCGGCCTGCCCCCGGCGGCCGACATGAGCGGCAAGTTCCTGGTCTTCAAGCGTCCCACCGGCGGTTTCGGCTTCGGCGGTCGCGGCTTCGCGGCGCTGCTCGCCACCGCAGCGGGCGCTGGCTACGGCGGCGATGAGACGGTCTCGGAAGCGCTGCAGCGCGGCGCGCGCCCGCGCCCCGGCAACGTGACGCTCAAGTCCACCGCCACCACCACCACGCCGCTCACGGTCAACCTCTCGCGCCGCGCCATCGAGGCGATGCTCGGCGGCCCGATCGAGACCGCGAAGGCCGGCCTCACGGGCAAGACGCTGTCCGGCGACATCCTGTTCGCCGAGCAGGTGGCACCCGCCCGCAACGTGGTGGCCATGCTCCCGGGCCGCGACAAGAAGCTCGCCGGCCAGATCGTGGCGGTCGGCGCCCACAACGACCACAACGGATTCCGCATCGGCAACGCGGTGGATTCCGATTCGCTGCACGCCTACCTCAAGGCGCGCTACGCGATTTCGGCACTCGTGCCCGCGGGCCAGCGCGCCACTGCGGAGCAGCAGGCCGCGATCGCCGCGATTCGCGTGAACATGGACAGCATCCGCAAGCTGCACCCGGTGGCGCGCCTCGACACCATCTCGAATGGCGCCGATGACGACGGCAGCGGCTCGGTCTCTGTCCTCGAGCTCGCGGAAGCGTGGGCGAAGGGCGTGGCGAAGCCGAAGCGCTCCATCCTCTTCGTGTGGCACGTGGCCGAGGAGAAGGGACTGCTCGGCTCGCGCTACTTCACGGACAACCCGACCGTGACGCGCGACTCGATCGTGGCGCAGCTGAACATTGACATGGATGGACGTGGCGCGGCGGGCGACCTGCCCAATGGTGGCCCCGGCTACCTGCAGCTCGTGGGCTCGCGCCGCCTCTCCACCGAGCTCGGCGACCTGGTGGAGACGATCAACAAGAAGGAGCCGGTGCCCTTCAACTTCGACTACCAGTTCGACGCGAACGGACACCCGGACAACATCTACTGCCGCAGCGATCACTATGAGTATGCGCGCTACGGCATCCCGATCGTGTTCTTCACGACGGGCCTGCACGGCGACTATCACCAGGTGTCGGACGAGCCGCAGTACATCGACTATCCGCACATGGCGCGCGTGACGAAGCTCGTGTTCGACGTCGCGAACCACGTGGCCGACCAGAAGGACCGGCCGGTGGTGGACCATGCGAAGCCGGATCCCCAAGGCGCGTGTCGCCAATAGGCGACACGCGGGAGCTGAGGAGCTGGGGAGCTGGGGTGTGAGGAACCACGCACTGCAGATCACGTAGTCCCCACACCTCAAAGCACGAAGGGCCGGAGCGCGATGCGCTCCGGCCCTTCGTGCGTCCTCAGCCCCTCATGTCCGCAGTCCGCCCACCAGCTCCTTCAACTGCGTGCTGCTCTGCAGCAGCAGGTTGCTCGCGCTCGTCATCTCCTGGCACGCCGCGCTCTGCTCCTGCGTGCTCGCATTCACCTGCTCGGCGGCTGCGGCGTGCGACTCGGCGGTCTTGGCGATGTCGTCGATGCTTGCCGACGCCGTGCCCACCGCCGCGGCGTTCGCGTCGGCCGCGCTCGACACGCCGTTCGCCGCCACGCGCGTGCGCTCCGCCGCGGTGCCGATCACCCGGAGCGCGTCGTCGATCTCGCGCGACACGCGCTCGATCTCGCCGACCTTGCTGGCGCCCGTTTCCATCGCGCGCGCGCTGCTCGTGACGCGCGCGGTGACCACGCTCGTCATCTGCACGATGTCGTCGGCCGCACGCTGTGACTGCTCGGCCAGCTTGCGCACTTCATCCGCGACTACCGCGAAGCCCCGACCGTGCTCGCCGGCGCGCGCTGCCTCGATCGCCGCATTCAGCGCGAGCAGGTTCGTCTGGTCCGCGATCTGGCTCACGCTCGCCACGAAGCGGTTGATCTCGGCCGTGGTGGTGTTGAGCGCCGAGACCTCCGCCGCGGCACTCTCCACGCCGGCCTTCACGTCCTTCAGGATGCCGAGCGCGCGCTCGATCTCGTGGCGCTTCTGGCTGGCCTGGCTCTCGATCTCGCTCGCAAGGCTCGTCACTTCACCCGAGCGCTCCTTCACCGCCGCGGCGGCCTCGCGAATCTCGGTGAGGGTGTCGTCCACGGTCCGCAGCTGCTGCACCTGCGTCTCGGCTCCGTGGCTCACTTCACTCATGGCGTCGGCCATCTGCCCCGCGGAGATCGAGATCTGCTCGGACACCGAGGAGAGCTGGTGCGCCGACGCGGCCACGTTCTCCGCGGTGCGGGCGGCAAAGGTCACCACGCGCGACAGTGAATCGCCCGTCTGGTTCATGGCGGCGCCGAGGATCTGGAACTCACCCGGCAACTGCTCGGTGGTGCGGGCGGTGAGGTCGCCCTCGCTCAGGCGGCGCGCCTGCGCCACCAGGATGTCGAGGGGGCGCCCGATGGAGCGCACCGTGGCGATCACGACGATCACGCCAATGGCGAGCGCCGCCAGGATCAGCGCGACCAGCGTCTTCGAGCGGCGCGACGTCTGCTCCCCGAGCAGGTCGGCGGCGCCGTTCACCTTCTGGGCCTTGAGCTGGCCCAGCCTGTTGATGTCTCCCAGCAACGCGTCGACAGCGCTCTGCGCCGTCGACGCCTGCGAGTGCCCTTCGTCCTGCCGGCCGAGGTCCACCATGCGGTGAGCCCGGGCGTAGTCCACTTCGATGTCGCTCAGGCGCGTGTCGATCGAGGCGATGACCTCGAGCTCGCGGGAGTTCTGTCCCTCGCGCCCGTTGAGTTTTCCCTGCAGCGCGTGCGCCTGCCAGCCTGCCTGGCGGAAGGCGCGCTCGGCCGTGCTGTCCCGCGTCTCGATGTAGCGCGAGCCCGCCTCCAGCGTCTGCGTCACCGACGCGGTGAGCTGCGACGTGAGCATCGCTTCCTCCTCTACGGCGAGCAGCGTGGAGCGCGTGTCGTTCGCCACGGTGCGCAGCGACGTGAGCGCAAAGCCGCCGGCGGCGAGGATCAGCGCCACCAGGATCCCGAAGCCGATCCAGAGGCGGCCGCGAATCGAGTCCATGCCGGACATGCTCACTGGGCGCCCTCCACCTTGAGCAAGCCGTGGTGGATGCGCGTCATCTGGATCGACTTGCCCTCGGGATCACCCGAGGACTGGAAGCGGATCAGGCCGGTGGCGCCCGCAAAGGCGCTCTTCTCGTCGAGCCCCGCGAGCCAGTCGCGAATCTTCGCGCGATCCCCGCCCACGCTGCGCACCGCCTTCGCGAGCAGCTTCGTGGCGTCGTAGCCGAGCGCGGCGTTTCCGTCGGGCTCCTGTCCCCGGAAGTGTGCCTTGTACGCCTTCACGAATGCCTGCGCATCGGCGCGGGGATCCTCGGCGGTGAACGGCGCGCCGACGATGATGTTCTCGGAGCCGGCGACGTCGGCGACCATGCCCGTCCATCCATCGCCGCCCATCAGGTCGGCGGTGAGGCCCTGGCGCCGCACTTCCTTGAGCAGCGTGAGCCCCGATGCCTCGGTGCCCGCCGCGAAGATGATGTCCGGCTGCTTCTGCTTGAAGTAGGACACGAATGGCTCGAAGTTCTGCTCCTTGCCCTCACCGATCGGGTCGTAGCTGATCACGGCGCCGTTGAAGGCCTTGCGAAATGCGCTGGTCAGGCCGCGTCCATAGGAGTTGTTCTCGTAGAGGATCGCCGCGCGCTTCTTGCCGAGCTTGTTCGCGTACTCGGCCATCTTCACGCCGTTCATCGAGTCGCTGGAGATCACGCGAAACGCCCACGGGCTGATGCCGGTGAGGGCGGGCGAGGTGGCGGTGGTGGCCACGGCAGCGAGGTGGCCGTCGTACACGCGCGCCGCCGCGACCATGGCGCCGGAGGTCACGTGTCCCACGACCGCCACGATTTCCGGATTGTCCACGAAGCCCTTCGCGATGCGGGCGGCGGTGGCACCGTCGCTTCCGTCATCCTCGAACTGGATCCGGAGCGGATGATCCTTCCACTCGGGAGACTGGTTGATCTCGTCGAGCGCGAGCTCGATGCCCCGGCGATTCGCGGCGCCGTAGCCCTCCTTCCATGGACCCGAGGCCCCGAAGGTGACGGACTCCGGCGCTGCCGCGGTGGAGGTGCAGCCTGCAACGGGGACAACGAGCGCGAGCCCCGTCAGGAAGTGGCGAAGGCGCAAGGACGTGAGCATTGAGGTGGGGTGCCGCTCCTGTCGGCGGAGCGTGACTAACGACGATGTGGGAGGGGCGCTGTAACACGAGCTCGGCCATTGACATTGCGCCCTCGGGACTGCGCTCCCTCCCCCGAAGTATCGGTCGCCCGGGGCTCCCGTTCCACCGTCACTTTGAGGTACACCGTCAGAAATGTGCATGGCACCCAAACTGCCCTCGGAACGGCCACCACGTCGCTACCACGGAGAGGACAAATGCGCGTTCTGGTCACTGGCGGTTCGGGAGTCGTCGGCACCTCCACCATCACGGCGCTGCTGCAGCGCGGTCACTCGGTCGTGCTGCTCTCCCGGCACGCCCAGAAGGACGCCAGGCAATGGCCGCACGGGGTCACCGCACACCCGGGCGACGTCGCCGACCCGCGCACCCTGCAGGGTGCCGCCGACGGATGCGACGCGGTGCTCCACCTGGTGGCCGTGGTGGAGGAAGAGGGCCCGAACGCGACCTTCGAGCGCGTGAACGTGGAGGGGACGCGCAACGTGGTGCGCGAGGCGGAGCGCGCCGGCGTCACACGGTTCGTGTACGTCTCGTCGCTGGGCGCGGCAGAGGGCAAGTCGCCCTATCACCAGTCCAAGCGAAAGGGAGAAGCCATCGTGCGCGACTTCCACGGCGACTGGCTGGTGGTTCGGCCGGGAAACGTCTACGGGCCGGGCGACGAGCAGATCTCCCTGCTGCTCCGCATGATCCGGACGCTGCCGGTGGTGCCCCTGATCGGGAACGGCGCGCAGCGCTTCCAGCCCCTCTGGCACGAGGATGCCGCCGAGGCGCTCGCGCTCGCCGTCGAGCGGGGGGAGCTGGTGCACAAGGCGCTCGACCTCGCCGGCCCCGAGGTGGTCACGCAGCGCGGGCTGGCCGAGCAGCTCATCACCCTCACCGGCCGCGACGTGAAGCTGGCGGACGTCCCCGAGGTGGTCACGTCGCTCGGCATCAAGGCGCTTGGATTCCTCGGCGTGGACGTCCCGTTTAGCGACAGCCAGATGCAGATGCTCGACGAGGGCAACGTGATCCCGAATGGGTCGGAAAACGCGTTGACCACCGTCTTCGGCCTGGCCGGCACGCGCTTGCATCAGGGGCTGGCCAGGCTCTCCGAGGCGCAGCCGGAGCAGGTGCCCGGCGAGGGCGTGGGCTCGCTCCGACGCAAGCGCTACTGGGGCGAGGTGCGTGGGTCGGCACTGGCGCCAGGGGGAATCATCCAGCACCTGCGCGAGAATTTTCCCTTCCTCACGCCAGACTACATGGACACCGCCGCGGAGCCGGGCGCTCCGCGTCGCGTGGACCTGGGCGAGACGCTCACGCTGTCGCTGCCGCTGCGCGGGAACATGCAGGTGCGCGTGGTCGAGGTGGAGGCGTGCAAGGTCACGATGCTCACGCTGAGCGGGCACCCGCTGGCGGGAGCGGTGCGATTCCTGGCCGAGGATCGCGGGACCTGCGTGCGCTTCGAGGTGCAGGTGTACGATCGCGCCGCGAGCATCGTGGACTGGGTCGCGATGCGCACGGTGGGAGAGCGGCTGCAGGACGCCGCGTGGGTGGAGCTCGTGGAGAAGACGCTCGCTGCCGCTGGAGGCGTGCAGGTCGCGCCGGTCACGCACGAGGCCGAGTCACTCGACGAGCTGCAGGCGGAAAAGATCGAGGAGTGGATCGACGGCCTTGTGCTCGAGCGGAAGCGGGACGAGGCCGGGGTGTAGCCGCGTTCCCAAGAAAAACTTGCAAGGACAGGAACGGAGAATGACTGGACCACTTCGGATTGCTCCGGAGTGGTCCAGTCGTTTTCTGCCCTTGTCCTCGCGAGTTGTTTCTTCTCAGCCGGTGTAGCCGCGTTCCGAGACGTACGCCGCGATGGCGTGCCGGTCGGAGATGCACTCGAAGGTGCCGGGCTTGATGCCGACGCGCAGCAGCAGCCCGGTGCCGGTGGAGGCGGCGACCACCACCGCCTCCGTGGTGGCGCCGAGGATCTCGGCGTCGTCCGGTTGCTGCCCTGGCTTGCCGCTGAACTGCACCACCTGCTCGGCGTCGCCGCCACCCACCGACCAGGTTGCGCCGGCGAACAGCACGATGTCGTTGCGGCCCGTGGCGAAGTCCTCTGCGGGCGTCCACGGTTCGCTCGTGAGGACCACTGCGGCGCAGATGCGCGAGAGTACGAAGTCCGGCTCGGCCTCGCTCTCCTCCACCGTGATGCGCACCGTGATGCCCTCGGTGGTGAGCACGGTGACGGCGCGCTCGGTAATGTGCACGCCCTGCCACGGCGCACGCAGCTGGCGCAGCGCCTCGATGGTGGTCTCCGTTGCCTGGTACGAGTATGCGCGGGTCATGGTGGAGGAGGTGATGGACAGGTAACGTAGGGTACCCACCCATGAGCACTCCCACCAGCGCGCGCGTCGCGATCATCGGCAGCGGTTTCGGCGGTCTCGGGGCTGCCATTCGGCTCAAGCAGGCCGGCATTCACGACTTCGTGATCCTCGAGCGTGCGGCCGCGCTCGGTGGCACATGGCGCGACAACCAGTATCCCGGCTGCGCGTGCGACGTGCAGTCGCATCTCTACTCGTACAGCTTTGCGCTCAATCCGGACTGGTCGAACAGCTATTCGACGCAACCGGAAATCTGGCAATATCTCGAGCGGTGCGCCGACGCGTACGACGTGCGCAAGCACATCCGCTTCGGCGCGAACCTCGAGCGGGCGGAGTGGTCGGAGGCGAGTCGGCGGTGGGAGCTGTCGACGTCCGCGGGTGGCTTCTCGGCCGAAGTCCTGTTGCTCGCATCCGGCTCGCTGAGCGACCCGTGGACGGCAGCGCTTCCGGGCATCGAGCAGTTCGAGGGCGCGGCGTTCCACTCCGCGCGATGGCGTCACGACATCGACCTGCGCGACAAGCGCGTGGTCGTGATCGGCACGGGCGCGTCGGCAATCCAGTTCGTGCCCGCCATCCAGCCGGCAGTCGGGCAGCTGACGGTGTTTCAACGGACGGCACCGTGGGTGCTCCCGCGGCATGCGTCGGCGATCGGTGCTCGCGCGCGCCGACTGTATCGTACAGTTCCGGGCCTCCAGCGCGCGCTGCGCGGCGCGATCTACGCAGCGCGAGAGATGATGGTCGTCGCCTTCCGGCATCCCGCGGCGATGGCGCTTGCGGAGCGCGCGGCGCGCCACCACCTCGCCGGCAGCGTGAGCGACCCGGTGCTTCGCGAGAAGCTCACGCCCAACTTCCGGCTCGGCTGCAAGCGCGTGCTGCTCTCGGACGATTACCTGGCGGCGCTCGCGCAGCCGAACGTCAGCGTCGTCACCAGCGCGGCGCGTGAGGTGCGCGCGCACTCGGTCGTGGATGCGGCGGGCGTGGAGCACCCGGCCGACGTCATCATCTACGGCACCGGCTTTCGTGCGACGGACCCTCCGATCGCGCCGCGCGTGCACGGTCGCGGGGGCGTGACGCTGGCGGAGGCGTGGCAGGGCAGTCCCAGGGCGCACCTCGGCATCACCGTGAACGGATTCCCGAACCTCTTCATGCTGATGGGACCCAACACCGGGCTGGGGCACACGAGCGTGGTGTACATGATCGAGTCGCAGCTCGAGCACTTCATGGGAGCCATGGAATTCATGGGCGGATCGACGCGCGGGAGCGCCGCGCACGTGGTGATCGAGCCCCGGCCCGAGGTGCAGGCCGCGTATGTGGCCGAGGTGGATCGCCGCATGCGCGGCACCGTGTGGACCTCGGGGGGATGCCGCAGCTGGTACCTGGATGTCACCGGTCGCAACTCCGCCCTCTGGCCGGACTTCACCTGGCGCTACCGACGGCGCGTGGCGCGGTTCAACGAACGGGAGTACGTCACGACATGACAGCTCGCGCGGCAGGTGAGCCAGGCTGGATGGATCATGGGCGCTATCTCGGCATGCAGCTGATGGGGTGCCTCCCCGAGCGAGTCGTGCTGCAACTGGTCCGCGAAAGGCCGCGCGTGGTCGAGGGGCAGCAGATGGATGCGCTGCTCCAGTTCGTGAGCGCCCTTCGACGTAAGCTGCGCGCCCCGCGACTCACCGATGGAACGGTGGAGCAGGCGCGCAACGCGTTTCGGCGCGAGATGCGCGCCTACGCAGGACCGAAGACACCGGTGCAGTCCGTGCGCGATTTCGACATTGCCACCGCGGGCGGCTCACTTGCCGTGCGGCACTACGCGCCGCTGGCCGACGGCGTGCAGCCGCTGCTGGTGTTCCTCCATGGCGGCGGCTTCACCATCGGCGACCTCGACACGCACGACGAGCCGTGCAGGATCCTGTGCCTGTACTCGCGCATGCATGTGCTCAGTGTCGCATATCGCCTCGCACCGGAGCACCCGGTGCCCGCCGCGCTGGACGACAGCCATGCCGCGGTGCACTGGGCACGCGCGCATGCGGCGTCGCTCGGCGCCGATCCGGCGCGCGTGACGATCGGCGGCGACAGCGCCGGCGGCTCGCTCTCCGCCGTTACCAGCGCGCGAATGCGTGATGAAGGGACACCCGTCGCGGCGCAGTTGCTGATCTATCCGGCCATGGATGCCGTGACACAGCGCGGCTCGCACTCGCTCTACGGCGGCGAAGTGTTCCTCTCCGGGCACGACGGAAAGCGGTTCACGGCCTGGTATACGCAGGGCACGGAGATTCGGCGCGAAGATCCCCGTGTGTCGGCGCTGCTGGCACCCAGGCTCGACGGGTTGCCTCCGACGCTCGTGATTACCGGTGGGTTCGACATGCTGCGCGATGAAGGGGAAGCGTATGCCGAGGCAGTTCGCCTCACTGGCGCGCGCGCGGAGTTGCTGCGATTCCCCGGGATGGTCCACGGTTTCATCAACCTCACCGGCATCGTGCCGGCCGCTCGCGCCGCGACCATCGAGGTCGCGCAGCGCTGGCGTTCCCTGATCGACGAGGCCTGTCCATGACGAAGCCCTTTGCGGGAAAGGTCGTCCTGATCACCGGACCCGCGCGCGGCATCGGCGAGGAGTGCGCGCGCCAGCTCGCGGCCGCGGGCGCGCGGCTCTCGCTCGTGGGCCTCGAGCCGGCGCGCCTCGCCTCGCTGGCGGCGGAACTGGGCGCCGGGCACCTGTGGAGCGAATGCGACGTCACCGACCAGTCGCAGCTGGAGCGCGCGGTGTCGGCCACCCTGGAGGTTGCGGGACGGATCGACGTGGTAATCGCGAATGCCGGTGTCGCGAGCAACGGCACCGTGGCGGTGGCGGATGTCGAGGCACTCGTGCGCACCATCCAGGTGAACCTCATCGGCGTGGTGCGCACCGTGAAGGCGACGCTGCCGGCGGTGGTCGCGAGCGAGGGGTACTTCCTGCTCATCTCGAGCGCGGCGGCGATCTCCGCGCTCCCGGCGATGTCCACCTACGCCGCCGCCAAGAGTGGCGTGGAGGTGTTCGGCAACGCGCTCCGGATCGAGCTCGCGCACAAGGGCGTGGACGTCGGCGTGGCGCACCCGTGCTGGATCGACACGGACCTGGTGCGCGACACGCAGCAGGACCTCGAGAGCTTCCGGAAGATGCTGAAGGGGCTGCCCGGTCCCTTCGGTTCCATCACCACGGTGCAGGCGTGCGTCGCTGCGCTGCTCGGCGCCATCGAGCATCGCAAGCGGAAGGTGTTCATCCCGGCGTCCCTCGCGCCGTACGCCGCGTTCCGCCAGTTCTTCTCGAGCCCGATCATGGAATGGGCCACGAAGCGCAAGGCGAAGTACGTGATCCCGCGACTGGAGCGAGAGGTGCTGGCGCTAGGCCGGCCGTTCGGCGAGCACTCTGCCGGGATGGGGGAAGCCCCGAAGTCATCCTGAGCGAAGCGAGGGATCTGTCGTTCGCCGTCACTGAAACAACCAAACAGCAACAGCCTTGAGCCACGGGTTGCACGGGCGCCTGCTGCGCAGGCGCATCACTGCGATCACTTGGCAGTGTCAGCCGCGCAGCGGCTCAGTGCAACCCGTGGCTCAAGTCAGTTGCAGTTGAAGTAGTTTCAGTTGCCAGGCTTAGCGAAGGATCTGCCGTTGCTCAATCCGGCCAGCTGGTCTGCACCTGCCGCGACGCGCAGTGCTCGCCGCATCCCAGCCGATAGCGATTCCTGGCGAACCACCGGTAGAACCTGTCGGCGAGCACCCGCACGAAGGGGATGCTGAACACCCACGAGATCCACTTGCCGCGCGGCAGCACGTCCAGGATCCGCTCGATGGCTGCCGCGCCCTGATAGGTGACGCCGCCCGGCCCGATCACCTGCAGCGACTGCGTGTACGCCTTCGGCGGTATCCACGGGAATCGCGCCATCACGCCGGGCGTCTGCGAGCTCACCACCTCCATCTCGCCGCGATCCCACCTGCGCAGCACGTTCGAGAGCCGCGTGCACACCTTGCACTGGCCGTCGAACACCACCGTGTACGCGCGCCCAAGCCCTGCACTGGGAACGTCACGATCCCTGCCGGCGATCGTGAAGCTGACGACGGGCACGGTGGGCGACGTCATGCGTCTGCCGGCGCGTCCGGATGTTCTTCGTCGCCGCCGATCGTGCCCAGTTCAGCGCGCGCCGGTGCCCGGCTGGCCGGCGCATCCGCCGCCGCGTGGACGTGCATGGCCATCTGCTGGTCCGCCGACTTCGCCTCGGTGCCCTCGGCTGCCGCCTCGCCATCGATCGCGATGTGCGGCGGGTGCGTGAGCGTCGCGTGCACCGTGCACATCTCCGCAACGCGCTTCGCGGCATTCAGCCGCTTCGCCGGCAGCGACGGCCATGCGAAGTGGATGTCCATCGCCCCCACGCGGTACGGATCCTCGGCGAACTGCCAGGAGACGTCGACAGTGAGGTCCTCCGCTTCGAGGTTCGCATGCGTCGCCCAGCTCGCCAGCACCGACCACGTGCAATAGGCCAGCGAGCCGGCGAGCATGTGGAAGGGCGAGTACGACTGCTCGGCGCTCGGGGCCTCGATGGTCATGGGACCGTCGGTGGGCTCGAGGCGAACGGAATATTCAGTGAGCAAGGTGATCTTCACGGGCGCTCCTCCAGGTACGGGGAGGGAAGTGCAAAGGTCGCGCCCGGTGTGAGGCTATGTCCGCTGGCACACTGAAACTGCCTCAACTGCAACTGACTTGAGCCACGGGTTTCACGGGCGCCTGCTGCGCAGGCGCGACACTGCTAACGCCTGGCAGTGTCAGCCGCGCAGCGGCTCAGTGCAACCCGTGGCTCAAGGCTGTTGCTGTTTGGTTGTTTCAGTGAGGCAGCGAACGGCAGGTCCCCCGCTTTGCTCAGCTGATAAGACCGCGCTACTTGCCAAGCTCGAACGTAAAGGTCTGCTGCACCCGCTGGCGAACCGTGCACCCGCCGATCTGCGCCGGCACGAACCGGTGCGTGGCCAGCGCCGAGACGGCCGCGTCGAGGAACGCGCCGTAGTAGTCGGCGAGCATGCCGGTCGGCCGCGGCTCCTCCGGGTTCCACGAATCTTCCAGCGTCGTCATGTCCACCGCGCCGGCGGCGTCCACCACGAAGCTCAGGCGAACCTGGGCCTCGATGCCCTTCAGGCGCGCCTCGGGGGGATACGTGGGGCCGCGATTCTCGGCGATTCCCTGGACCGGATCCAGCCACGGCCGCGACAGGCTGAAGGCGGGAATGAGCGGTCGCTCGGAGATCGGGACTGCCTCGCCCCCGCGCGTGACCTGCGCGGGCACCACGTGCAGCTTGAACGAGAACTCGTCCACCGTCTCCGTGGGCGGCCACGGCAAGAAGTCGTGTCGCTTGTCCATCGAGTCGACTATCGCGCGCAACAGCGCGCTGGCGGCGCTGTGGTCGGAGCTGTCGGCGTCGGCCACGATATGGCCGTCGCGGCGTGCAGTGACCAGGATCGCATGATCGAGGTCGCGCCAGTCGATCCTCGCGTCCGCCGCCGGCACGCGGTCCGCCGCGCTGCCGAGCAGCACGCGCAGCTGGCGACCGATGTCTTCCGTGACCATGCCCGAGAGCTCGGCGAAGCCGGCGCGCTGCGCGCCCGTGGACGGCCAGAGGTAGACGAGCACGCGCTTGTACGCGGTTTGCGGAATCGCGGCCAGGCAACTCGCGCCCTTCGCATCGGCAGTGGCCTGCGCGTGCAGCAGCGGCGCGGTGAGCGCCGTGGCGAGGATCGAGAGTGCGAGCGTGCGACGGATGTTGGACATGCGCGGGCGGGGGTTCAGGTCCGGGCGGCCTGCTGTTGGCTGAGGCAGTGGAGGGTACCGAGTCCCCACACGAGGTCAACCGCGTGAATCCCGATCACGTCACGCTCCGGGAAGCACTCGGCGATCGCGTTCAGCGCATGGCGGTCGTTCGCGTCGTTGAAGGTGGGGACGATCACTACCCCATTGGCGACGTAGAAGTTCGCGTACGACGCCGGCAGTCGCTCGCCGTTCATCTCCACGGCGCGCGGGTAGGGAAGCTTGCGCACCCTGAGCGTGCCGTCGCGCGCGCCAGCTGCCTGGAGGCGCTCCCAGTTGTCCACCGAGCGCCGGTGGTTCTCGTCGTCGGCGGGATCCTCCTCGAAGGCGAGCAGGATCTCATCGCGCTTCACGAATCGCGCGATGTCGTCCACGTGACCGTGCGTGTCGTCGCCCACGCATCCCTCGCCGAGCCAGATGGTGCTCGTGATCCCGAGGTACTCGGCGAAGACCTGCTCGTAGCCGGCACGCGTGAGTCCCGGATTGCGCTCCTGCACGGGCGACAGCAGGCACTCCTCCGTGACGAGGATCGCCCCCGCGCCGTTCACGTCGATCGCGCCACCCTCGAGCACCACGCGCTCGCCGTTGTCCGGGCGCACGGGCTCCACGCGCGCGAGCCCCGTGACCTGCGCGACGGATGCACCAACGCGCTCATCCAGGGTGTGGTTCTCGTACTTGGCCCATGCGTTGAACTTCCAGTTCACCAGCTCGACGCTACCATGCTGCGCGATCACCGACGTGGGACCCGAGTCGCGCAGCCAGACGCGGTCGTTGGGCGCGACGTGCAGCCGGTAGTTGCCGCTCACGCCGTGTGACTCGAGGTGGATGCGAGCGGCCTCGCGCACCTCCTCGCTGTGGCAGAGGATCTCGACGCGCTCGTGCGTGTGCAGCGCGCGCACGATCTCGGCGTACACCCACGGAATCGGCCCGAGCTTGCCGGGCCAGTCCGGCTCGTGGTGCGGCCACGCGATCCATGTGGCCTCGTGTCGTTCCCACTCGGCCGGCATGCGACGGGACACGAGCGTCAGGCGCCGAGGTATCGCGACAGGATCGGCGCATACGCATCGATGCGGCGATCGCGCAGGAACGGCCAGTTGCGCCGCGTCTCCTCGATCTGCTTCGGGTCGCAGTGCGCGATGAGGATCGCGGGGTCGTTGTGGTCCGCCTTCGCCAGGTACCGGCCGAACGGGTCGCAGATGAACGAGTGCCCGAAGAATTCGATGCCGTCCGTGCCCGGCTCGTCGTCCTCATAGCCGATGCGATTCGGGCTCGCCACGTACACGCCGTTCGCGATCGCGTGCGATCGCTGGATCGTGCGCCATGCGTCCACCTGCGCCTCGCCGAACGTCGCCTTCTCGGCCGGATGCCAGCCGATGGCCGTCGGGTAGAAGAGGATGTCGGCGCCGAGCAGCGAGGTGATGCGCGCGGCCTCCGGGTACCACTGGTCCCAGCAGATCAGCACGCCCACGTTCGCGAAGCGCGTGTGCCACACGCGAAAGCCGCTCGCCTGCTTCGCGATCTCGCCGATCTTGTCCAGGCGATCGTCGTGCGCGGAGTCGCCGGGCGTGAAATAGTACTTCTCGTTGAAGAGCGGATCGTCCGGGATGTGCATCTTGCGATACACGCCCTGGATCGAGCCGTCGACGTCGAGGATCACGGCGCTGTTGCGGTAGACGCCCTTCGCCTGCCGCTCGAAGAGCGGCACGATCAGGACGATGCCGAGCTCCTTCGCGATCGCCTGCATGGCCTGCGTGGTGGGGCCCGGAATCGGCTCCGCGATGTCGAAGCGGTCGCACTTCTGGCTCTTGCAGAAGTAGGGCGCGTTGAAGAGCTCCTTCAGGCAGACCACCTGCGCGCCCTGCGCGGCGGCTTCCCGGATCTTCACGATCGAGGCCTCGATCGTGGCCTGCATGTCGGAGGTCGCGACATCCTGGATGATGCCGACCGTGAAGGGCGCCTGGGTCATGCAGGAAAAATAGTCGGATTGCCTAGCGCCAGACGCCCATCACCACGTCGGCCACGTTGGTGCCGGTCGCTCCCGTACGGACGAGCGCGCCGGCCGCGTCGAGCGCCGCGTGCGAGTCGTGCTGGCGCAGCATCCGCTCCGGGTCCAGCCCGCGCTCGATGATGCGCGCCCACGTGTCTCGCGTCACGATCGCGCCGGCAGCGTCGCTGGTTCCGTCGCGGCCATCCGTTCCGCACGCGAGCAGCGCGACGTGCTCCGCACCGGCGCCGGCACTGGCCAGCTCGCGCGCCGCCGAGAGCGCCAGCTCGGTGCAGCGTCCACCGATCGGCGGCCTGGCAGGCTGCGCGACTCGTCCAGCGCTCGCGTCGTGCAGTCGCACGGTGGTCTCGCCGCCGCGAATCACGCAGCAGGTGCCGCCCGCGCTCTTCGCGCGGCGCTCGAGCAGCTCGCGCGCGAGCATCGCCCCGGTGGCGCTCGCGTCGCCGGAGAAGGGTGCCTCCACCAGCTGCGCGTGTGCGAAGCCGAGCTGCTTCGCGTGCTCGGCGGCCGCCGCGAGGGCGATGCGATTGCTGGCGATCACGCGGCTCACGACGTGCGCGAATGCGGGGTGCGTCGCCTTCGGCGTTTCCGGCATGGTGCCGCGCTGCGACTGCCCCAGGTGATCGCGGTACGCCTGCGGCAGGCGATCCCAGAGGCGATGGTCGGTGAGCAGCGTGACGATGTCCACCGCGCGCAGCGCATCGGGCACGCACGGGCCACTGCCGACGTCGGCGACCTGGTCACCGATCACGTCGCTCATGATCAGGCAGTGCACGCCCGCGGGCGCGAGCGCGAGCGACAGTCGTCCCGCGCCCCAGCGCGTGAAGCGCTTGCGGACCGAGTTCATGGCGCGCACGTCGAGGCCGGAGCCGAGCAGCAGCTCGTAGACGGATGAGAGGTCGCGCTCGCTCATCCCGCGGAGTGGCGCGCCGATGAGGCTCGATGCGCCGCCGGAGAGGAGCACCACCGCCAGGTCGTCGGCGCGCTTGCCGGCCACGATCTCGCCGAGGCGCTGCGCGGCGGCGAACGATTGCCTGCCGGGCACGGGGTGGTCGCCGACGCGCACCTCCACCGTGGCGCAGGGTGGCGGTGCCATCTCCGGCGCCACGATCAGGCCGCCGACCACCTGCTGCAGGCCGCGATGGAGCGTGGACACCGCGCCCGCGGCCATGGCGTGTGCGCCCTTGCCGAAGGCGAACAGCCACACGCGGCGCGAGCGATCGAGCGACGCAGGCAGGATGCTGCGCTCGGTGGTCGGTGCCGGCGCGACGCCCCGCACTGCGGCGTCGAACAACGAACGGGCGAGCGCCTCGGGGGAGTGTGCGTCGACCTCCCCCGGGCGCTCGCCCGTGCTCACGACGCGCGGCTCGCCGCGCTCAGCGAATATGTCGAGCTGCGAGGCAGACGTGGGTCACCGCCCATCTCCCGGCGTCGCGCTGCCGGTACCCTGCGCCACGGCGGCGGCGAGTTCCTTGTACGCGTCGGTGGAGAGCACGTTGAATGGAAGCATGCGATGCAGGATGCGCCCGTCGGGTCCCACGACGAACAGGTAGCGCTTGTGGTAGCTGCCGGTGGCGGCGCCGTACGACTTGCCGGCCGACTGGTCCGGGTCCGAGAGGTAGAGCACCGGGGTGCCCTGCTCGCGCGCCCAGGCCGACAGCGTGGTGTCGGCGTCTACGGAGATGCCGAGCACGACGACCTTCCTGCCGGCGTTGAAGAGCGTGGCGTACTGATCACGGTACGCCTCCATTTGGATGGTTCAGCCCTTGGTCCGTGCCTTTGGAAAGAACGCGACGACGACCGTCTGTCCACGGAAGTCGGAAAGCTTGACGGCGTTGCCGAGGGGCCCGAAGCGGGTGTTGCCGTGGAGGGTGAAGTCGGGCGCCATCGTGCCGACTTCGGGTGCGACTGGGGCAGGGGCCGGCGTGGCCTGCGACGCTGCGCGCGGGGCAATTCCACCGGTGATGACGAACGCTGCCGCTATGGTGATGCGACGGAGCATGATTCCCTGGAGAGAGTGAGCCGAAGATGCCGGACGGCGCGTGGGAGCGCAACCTTCCAGTGTCATGGACGGCGGGTCCATGAATGAGGACAGGTCGGGGCGGTAAACCGCGCAAAACAGATGGTTAAGGCTGGTCCCCGAGATGCCCTATATGGGTCCGTCGCCAAGGTGGGCGACCCGACCAGAGGAGAGCCAAATGACCAGCAACCTGAAGAAGTGGGTACTCGTTCCCGTGGCGATCGCCGCCGCTGCGTGCAGCAAGTCCGCGCCGCAGGACGATGCGCTCAGGAACGATCTCGCGCTGGCGGCGCAGTCCCAGCAGTACCAGCCCCAGCAGTTCGTGTCGCCGCAGGAAGCCGGCTACGCGCCGCAGGCGGGCAGCCAGTACGGCTATGCCCAGCCCCAGCGGGTGTACACGGCCGCCCGCCCGGCCGCGACCACGCGCCGCGCCTCGACGGCCCGCAGCACGGGTTCCTCGAGCGGGGTCTATCAGGGCTCGGGGCAGGGCTCGCAGGGCACCACGGTCCAGAAGAACACCAAGCGTGACGCCATCATCGGCGGCGTGACCGGTGCCGCGATCGGCGCCGTGACGAGCCGCGACAAGATGAAGGGTGCCGTGATCGGCGGAGTGGCCGGCGCGATCCTGGGCGGGGTGCTGGGAAACAACGTGGACGTCAAGCGCGTGCCCTGAGGGCACGCGGGGGCTCAGGAGCTCAGGGGCTGAGGTGCTGAGGGGACTCCGGAGGAGCGCGGCGAAAGCCGCGCTCTTTTGTTTGTGCTTGTTTGTGTAGTCCCCACACCTCATACCTCAACCCTCAGCCCCTGCCTCATTGGCCCGCTTCTCGCCCCTCCGTCGCTCCAAATGAACTCCATCGCACCAGGCACTCCCGGCGTCACCGACCGTGACGACGGCCATGACCGGCGACGACGCCGGCTCGTCGCCACCCACGCCTTCGGCGCCATCAAGGCGCAGCACGCCAAGCATCGCACCCTGCTCGAGCGGTTCGTCGACCGGCTCAACAACCTCGCAAGCTCCCCGAAATTCCTCGCGATCCACGCCGTCTGGTTCGTGGTCTGGCTCACCTGGAACACGGGCCTCCTCGGACTCAAGCCGTTCGACCCGTATCCCTTCGGCTTCCTCACCTTCGTCGTCTCGCTCGAAGCGATCTTCCTCTCGATCTTCGTGCTCATGGCGCAGAAGCGCGAGTCGGCCATCGCCGAGCTGCGCGAGGAGCTCATGCTCCAGGTGTCACTGCGGCTCGAGCAGGAAGTGACGAAGACGCTGCAGCTCGTCGCGGGTCTCTACACGCGACTCGGCCACCGCACCGGCGAGGATCCCGAGCTCCTCGAGATGCTCGAGCCCCTGGACGTGGAAGGCATCGAGCGGGAACTGCTCACGCAGATCGAGGCGGTGGCGACGCATCGCAGAAGCAAGGAACACATGGACGAAGGGCAGTGAGCTAGCGCGACCTCTCCTTCAACCAGTCCCGCCAGACCCGCTCCATTTCATCCATGGAGTGCGGCAGCCGCTTCTCCTGCGCAAAAAATGGCTCGGGCGGCTTGCCCGCCAGGAGCGCGTCGCCCAGCTCGCCCACCATCCGCGAGCCCCCACGCTCGGCCAAAAACAGCCCGAACGTCACCGCCTCGTTGCGCAGCAGCTGCTCGTGATCCCGCTTGCCATGCGGCGTGATGGTATCCTGCACCGCGGGGCGTGAGCGCGCGAGCAGCTCCGTGAGCGGGATGAGGGCGCCGCGATCTTCCTGCG
>JAQBPX010000009.1 GCA_028287305.1 Gemmatimonadota bacterium | reverse complement strand
ATGGTGGTGACCGTGTAGCGCACCTCGGGGAACTCGCGGATGATCGCTTCCACCTGGCGGGCCTTGGCCTCGGTCAATTCGAGCGAGGAGCCGACCGGCGTGTAGAAGTTCAGGCTGGTCTCGGAGTAGTCGGCCTTGGGCACGAACTCGGTCCCGAGCAGCGGCACCATGAAGATGCTGGTGGCGAAGATCGCGATCGAGGCCAGCACCGTCGCCAGCTTGTGCCGCAGCGCCCAGCGCAGGGCGTCCTGATAGGCCTGGGCCAGCGATTCGGTGGCACGGTCGAACCAGCCGGTGACGCGGCCTATGCTGCGGTCGTACAGCGTGAGCTTGTCCTTGCGCTGGCCGTGCGCGGCGGCCTCGGGGTCGTGCCACACCGAGGACAGCATCGGGTCGAGCGTGAAGCTCACGAACATCGAGATCAGCACCGCCGCGACGATGGTGACGCCGAATTCGTGGAAGAACTTGCCGATGATGCCGCCCATGAAGCCGATCGGCATGAACACGGCGACGATCGAGAAGGTGGTCGCCAGCACCGCGAGCCCGATCTCCTGGGTTCCGTCCAGCGCCGCCTGGTACGGCGGCTTGCCCATCTGCACGTGGCGCACGATGTTCTCGCGCACCACGATCGCGTCGTCGATCAGCAGCCCGATCGCGAGCGACAGCGCGAGCAGCGTCATGGTGTTCACGGTGAAGTGGAAGAGCCACATCACGAAGAACGCCGAGATGATGGACACCGGCAGCGTGAGGCCGGTGATCACCGTGGAGCGCCACGAGTTCAGGAACAGGTAGATGATCATCACGGTGAGGATCGCACCGAGGATGATCGAGAGCTGCACGTCGGCCAGCGACTCGCGAATGCGCTGCGAGTCGTCGCGGATGATCGTGATCGCCACGTCCGGGGGCAGCACGCGCTGCATCTCGTCGAGCACCGTGCGGACGCTCGCCGCCACTTCCACGGTGTTCGACCCCGAGATCTTGAGGATGTCCAGCGACACCGCCGGCGTGCCGCTGATCTCCGCGGCCGTGCGCTTCTCCTCAGCGCCGTCCACCACCTTCGCGATGTCGCCGAGCTTGATCGCGGTCGCGCCGCGCACCGCCACCGGGATCTGCGCGAAGTCGGCGGGATCCTGGATGCGCCCGGTGACGCGCACCAGCCGCTCGGTCTCGCCATGCTCGATGCGGCCAGCCGGCACTTCCTGGTTTTCCTTCGCCAGCACCGCGGTCACCTGCCCGGGGCTGATGTTGTACGAGCGCAGCAGGTCGGGATCCGCCTCCACGCGAATCTGCCGGCGGTTGGCGCCCACGAGGTTCACGCCGCCCACGCCGGGAATCGCCTCGATGCGCACCGACACCAGCTGCTCGGCCAGGTCGGTGAGGTCGCGCAGCGTCCGCTCCTTCGACTGCAGCGCGATCGACATGATCGGCGAGTCGTTGGGATCGAAGTGCTGGATGATCGGGTCGTCGATGTCCGGGGGCAGCGAGCGGCGGATGCGCGCCACCTTGGCCTGCACGTCCTGCTGCGCCGCCGCCACGTCCACGCCCAGCTCGAAGGTGAGCCGCACGATCGAGATGCCCTCGAGCGACGTGGAGCCGATCTCCTTGATGCCCTGCACCGTGTTCAGCGCTTCCTCGATCGGCTTCGACACCTGCCGCATCATCACTTCCGGGCTCGCGCCCGGATATGTGGTCTGCGCGATGACGATCGGGTACGTGACGTCGGGATACTCGTCGATCGCCAGCCGCTTGTACGAGACGATGCCGAGCACCACGAGCGCCACCATCATCATGGTGGCGAACACGGGCCGCTTGATGGAGACGTCGGAGAGGATCATGGCTTCACCGTCTTCCCCTGGCGGCCGCCGCGCGCGCTTTCCGCGCTGCCGGCGATGTTCACCTGCATGCCGCGTCCGAGCGTGCCCACGTTGCCCACGATCACGCGGTCGCCCTCGGCCAGCCCACTGGTGACTTCGGCCATGCCCTGCCGGTCGTCCACGACGCCCAGCGTCACGGGCACCACGCCGAGCGTCTTGCCCTCGATGCGATAGACGAAGGGCTTCGTGTTGTCGGTGCCCTGTCGCAGCCCCGCCGACGGGATCACGAGCACGTTGTCGAGGACGCGGTTGGTCACCTTGCCGGTGACGAACGTCCCGCCGCGAATGGCGCTGCCGGGATTCGGCACCCGCACGTACACGGTGACGGAGCGCGACGCCGGGTCGATGGTGGGGCTGATGCGGGCCACGCGGCCGGTGACGGTGCGGCCGTCGGCCACGAACTCCACCGCCTGGCCCACGCGCAGTCCGGTGGAGAGCTTCGCGGGCACGCTCGCGGCCAGCTCGAGGATGTCGTTGCGCACCACCGTGAACAGCGCGGTGCCGCGCGACACGTGCTCGCCGCCCTCGATCATTCGCTTCTCGATCACGCCGGAGATGGGTGACAGCACGCGCGTGTCGCGCACCTGCAGGCCATTGGCGCGAATGCGCGCGTCGGCGGCCGCGACGCGCGCCCTGGCCGCGGCAACCGCCTGTTGCGACACGCGCAGGTCGCGCTCGGCGATCGCGCCCGCCTTGTACAGGTCGTTGCCCTGGTCGAGGTTCCACTGGGCGGTGGTCAACTCGCTCTGCGCCGCGGCGCGGTCCGCCTCGGCGCTGCGCTGCGTGCCCTCCTGCTCCGTGCTTTCGAAGCGCGCCAGCAGCTGGCCGGCGCGAACGCTCGCCCCTTCCCGCTCGTACGCGGCCATCACGTCGCCCTCGATGCGGGCGCGGACGTCCACGCGCTCCTCGGGGCCGAGGTCGCCGGCGATCGCAACGCCCTCCTCGATGCTCGTGCGCTTCACCACCGCCACGTCGTTCGCGGCGAGCGTGATCGAGGGCGCGGGACGCGCGCCGCCCGCGGCGCCACCCGGAGCTCCAGCTGCGCCGGCGGGGTCCTTCTTCGAGCAGGCCGCACCGGCGAGCAGTGCGAGCGCTGCGAGGTATCGCGTTCTATGAAGCACGGGCGGGGTCAGCGGGAGGAGGGCATGCCGGAGGAAGACCCGACGAGCGGAACGGGACGCCCGAGGGCGCGCGCCATCTCCGCCGCGGCGAGGTACACGTCATACGTCGCGCGCGCCTCTCCCACCTCGGCGGTGAAGAGGGCGAGCTGCGCATCGGACACTTCGAGCTGCGTGCTGAGACCGCGCGCGAAGCGCAGCGAGGCGAGCCGGAAGGCGTCCTGGGCGGCCACGGTGTTCTGGCGCCGGGCCGAGAACACGGAGCGCACGCGGTCGAGCTCCGCGCGACCGCGCGCAACCTCGAGCGCCACCGCCTCGCGCTGCTGCTGCAGCTGCAGCTGCGCCACGCGCTCCTGCGCCTGCGCGAGGTCGATGTTCGACTTGGCGCGCAGCCCGTCGAACACCGGGATCGAGAAGGTGACGGCCAGGTTGCGGTCGGGAAACCATCCACCGTTGTAGCACGGCCTGGTGGGCGTGGGCGTCGCGGGACAGTTGGCGATGTCGAACGAGCCGCGGCTCGTGGGAAAGCCGCCGCCGAGCGTGGGAAATGCGCCGTAGCCCGAGTTGAGCTGGATGCTGAGCTGGGGCAGCAGGTCCGCGCGCGCCACGGCGATGCCCAGATGTCGCGCGCGCGCCACCTGTTCGGCGGAGCGCACGGAGGCGCGATCGGGTTCGAGGCGCGCGAGGCTGTCGGCCATGGCGCTCACCTGCGCCAGGATCGCGTCGCCCGGCTCGGCGTCCACGCGCGTGGTGAGCGCGATCGGCCGCGAGATGGGGATGTTGGTGAGCCGCTTGAGCTCGAGCA
Source organism: Gemmatimonadota bacterium (assembly GCA_028287305.1). Classification (GTDB taxonomy): domain Bacteria; phylum Gemmatimonadota; class Gemmatimonadetes; order Gemmatimonadales; family Gemmatimonadaceae; genus JAQBPX01. Next base: position 5,616 of record JAQBPX010000009.1, on the reverse strand, counting down.
GCGCGAGCTCGGCGTCGCTGTGCGCCTGGATGGCCACCGGCTCCAGGTTGCCGCGCTCCACCTGCGCGCGCAGCACGTCGTACTGTGCGGCGCGGCCGGCCTTCAGCAGCTGCTCCACCTGCGTGAGGCGCTGCGAGGCGAGGCTCACGTTGGTGTCCTGCAGCTGCGCAACGCGCGCAGTGTACAAGGCCTGCAGGTAGGCGCGCTCCACGTTCATCGTGGCGGTGGCCCGCGCTTCCTGCTCGTCGAGCCGCGACGCGGCGCGCACGCTCGAGGCGGCCCGCGCCGCACTCACGATGCGGCCACCCTGGAACAGCGCCTGCGAGAGGCTGCCGCTGGCCGAGTAGCTGTACGGCTGGTTGAACACCGCGCCGACCGCGTTGCCACGCGCGCTCTCGTACGTGCGCGTGAAGCTGTTGTTGATGCGAAGCTGGGGCAGTCCCGCCGCGCGCGCGGCGTCCACCTGCGCGTCCGCAAGCTCGACCTGGGCCGCACTGAGCAGGACTTCATCGCCCTGTCGCTGGGCGAGTGACACGGCGTCGGCCAGGGAGAGGCGGAGGGTGTCGCGGGACCCTGTCGCGAGCTGGGCCCGAGCGGCCGAGGCAAGCAGGAAAACGCCCGCCGCGGCGGCGAAACAAGGAAAAAGGCGCATCACGCGTAGTATACGCGTCATGCGCCTGTCATGTTGTCCGGCCCGTGTATCCTTACTCGATGAAGACGAGGCTCTGCTTGCCGGTCACGACCGCCCTCAGCGCCTCGAAGACTTCAGGGTCGATCAGGCGCCCCGCATGGTCCGACAGGTACTCCACCGTCTGCTCGCGGCCCATCGGCTCGCGGTAGGCCCGGCGTGAGGTGAGCGCGTCGTACGCGTCGCAGGCGGTGAGGATGCGACCGCCCAGGGAGATCTGCTCGCCGCGCAGTCCGCGCGGGTAGCCGCTGCCGTCCCAGTGCTCGTGATGGTCCTCCACGTAGCGGAGCACCTGCCCCAGCTTGAGCGGCGCGAGGATCTCCATTCCGATGCGCACGTGCTCGCGCACGTGGGCGAATTCCTCCGCCGTGAGCGCTGCCGGCTTGTTCAGGATGGACTCGCGAATCCCGATCTTGCCCACGTCGTGCAGCCGTCCTGCCAGGCGCACGTCCTCCACCACGTCCGCGCTCTGTCCCAGCTGCTCGGCGAGCGACGCGGCCAGCTCGGCGACCCGCTGTGAGTGGCCGCGCAGGTAGACGTCCTTGGCCTCCATGGCGTTGATGAGCGTCTCCGCCACGCCGATGGTCAGGGTGCGGAGCTGCTCCTTCTCCTTCTCGACCTCGAGCGTGCGCGCGGTGACTTCCTCGCGGATCATGCGCTCCACGTTGCGCTGCTCGATCACCATCTCGCGCTTGTGGAGCGCGCGGTCCACCAGGCGGCCGAGCTCCTCGAGGTCGAGGGGCTTCATGAGGTAGTCATAGGCGCCGTACTGCAGGACCTCGGTGGCGACGGTGGCGTCGTTCACCGCCGTCAGCATCAGGATGGCGAGGTCGCGATCGATGTCGAGCGCCCGCGGCACCACCTCGGGACCGGTCATCCCCGGCATGCGAACGTCGCAGAGCATGAGGGCGAAGTTGATGCGCGACATCAGCTCGATGGCCGCGAGACCGGACTCCGCCGTGTGCACCTCGTAGCCCTGGTTGCGCAGGTAGCGCGCGAGGGCCACGCGGAGGATCTCCTCGTCGTCCACCACGAGGAGGCGCTTGGTGCCGACCTCCCCGATGGAGCGGAAGGCGCGGCTGACTCGGAGGGGCGGCTGGTCGATCATGACGGTGTCGTTGAGGTGAGCGGTCCCGCTTGAGTATCGGCGCGGGCCGCCCGCCCTTGAATTCGATCAGTCCCTGACGAACTCGACCGCCACCTCGTGAGGGATGATTCCCGCCTCGAAGCCCTTCTTCAGCAGGAGCCGCACGGCTTCCTCGCCGCGGGGGCCGTAATCCAGCGTCCAGTCGTTGACGTACATGCCGACGAAGGTGTCTGCCTTGGAGCGATCCAGGCCGCGGGCGTATTGCATCGAGTGATCCAAGGCAGCCTCGCGATGGTCCAATGCATACTTGATGCTGGCGCGAAGATGGCGCGAAACCATGCGAATCAGCGGCTCGCCAAGGTCCTTCCTGACGACGTTGCCGCCCAGGGGAAGCGGCAGGCCCGTCTCCTGGAACCACCACTCGCCCAGGTCCGCGACAAGGTGGAGCCCGTTATCGCCATACGTGAGCTGGCCCTCGTGGATCAGCAGCCCGGCGTCGACGCGCTTCGACAGCACCACGTCCTCGATCTGGTCGAAGGGCGTGACGACAGCCTCGAAATCCGGCTCGAACAGCCGAAGGGCCAGATAGGCGCTGGTGCGCATCCCCGGGATCGCGACGCGCTTGCCCTTGATGTCCGCCTTCGACATCGGCGTGCGGGCCACGAGCTTCGGCCCGTACCGGTCGCCGATCGACGCGCCGTGCGGCAGGAGCGCGTAGCGGTCGGCCAGGTACGCGTAGGCGTGGATCGAGACCGCGGTGACCTCGAGCTCCGCCCGCATGGCGCGCTGGTTGAGGGTCTCGATGTCCTTGAGCTCGTGGACGTACCTGAGGCCCTCGGTGTCCACCTTCCCCTCGGCGAGCGCGTAGAACATGAACGCGTCGTCGGAGTCGGGGCTGTGCGCCACGTGGATCGTGCGCGCTTCCGTGCTGGCTGCGGTATTGGTCATGGCTTCTTCGCGCTGGCCTGGGCGAGCGCTGCCTTGATGTCGGCCTGGTGAAGGAGGTATTCGGGGAGCGCGCGAGCGCGCTCCTTCGGTTCTGCGGTCACGAGCTGGCGAAGGTGCGTGGACTCGGCGGTGCGATCGCCCGTCATGCGCGCCGCGTTGGCGGCGAGGATGTGGCCCAGCAGGTGGTTCGGGTCGCGCGACAGGATCGTGTCGGCCTGCGCCCTGGCGAGCGACGGGTTGCCCGCGATCTCGCCGAGGCGGCCGAGGTCGTAGCGCTGGTCGAGGTTGAGCGAGTCGAGCATCTCGTACGCCTGCATGGCCATGGGCGCGAAGAACTGGACGCTGTCCTTCTGTCCGCGTTCCGCCATGGACATCATGCGGTCGTACAGCCGCTCCGCACGCTGCTCTGGGGTGAGCTGGCTGATGTCGGGAGCACGCGATCCGGCCACGCCCATCGGTGCGCCCGAGGCGTCGGTGGGCGCTTCGGCCGTGGTCGCGGCTCCGGCCGCCGCGGGCGAGCGCCCGAAGCGCTGCCCGGCAACCAGCGCGATCAGCGCGAGCATGGCGATGGCAGCCACCGCCCAGGGGAGCGCGGAGGAGCCGTCGCGACCGGCGCCCGCGGGCGCGCTGGCACCGGCGGGCGTGCCGCAGCGATGGCAGAACCGGGCGCCGGCGGAGAGCGGCGCGCTGCACGCCGCGCACGAGGCACCGGCGAGCGACGCGCCGCATTCGGCGCAGAATTTTCCAGAGGCGGCGCTGCCGCAGCTCGGGCAGGTCTCGGCGGGGGTGGCGGGGGTGGCGGGTGACGTCACCCCTGCAAGTTACCCTACTGGGCGTGCTTCTGCGACGGCTCCGAGATCTGCTCGACGGTGGCTTCCGCGCGCTTGTCGTTGCCGGACTTCCGCACCACGTCGGCCTGCGCGACGATGCCGACCACCTCGCCCCGCTCGTTCACGATCGGGATGCGACGGAGCTGCTCGTCGCCCATCGCCTTCATGACGTCCTCCACCGAGTCGCCTTCCGAGCAGGTGGTGAGGCGGTCGCGGGTCATGACGTCGGCGACGCGCGCATCGGCCTGCGCGCCGTCGGCCACCACGCGAATGGCGATGTCACGGTCGGTGACGATGCCCACGAGCCGCTTCGAGGAGTTGCCGTCCACCACCGGCAGGACGCCCACGTTCTCGCTCTTCATCAGCTGCGCGGCCTCGCGCACCGTGGACTCGGGCGTGACGCAGCTGGGGTTGCGGGTCATGATCTCGGAAATGCGCATTCTGTCGTCTCGGTTGTTGGGGTGATCGCCACTGGTGAAGCAAGGGAGGGGCCCCTTTCTTTCTTCGCATGTCCCGCTCCCTCGTCCCCGACGTCCGCGGCGCGTCCAGCAAGGATGTGCTCGAGCTTGCCAGGTCGCTCGACGTCCGCTTCATCCGGCTCCAGTTCACCGACATCCTCGGCATCAACAAGAACGTCGAGCTTCCCGCGTCGCAGTTCGAGAAGGCGCTGCGCGGCGACATCATGTTCGACGGCTCGTCGATCGAGGGGTTCGTGCGCGTGGAGGAGTCGGACATGCTGCTCGCGCCCGACCTCGAGACGTTCACGGTGTTCCCGTGGGGGGATCCCGACAGTCGCGTGGCGCGGCTGATCTGCGACATCAACCGCCCCGACGGCACGCCGTTCCTCGGCGACCCGCGCGGCTGCCTGAAGCGGCAGCTGGCGCGCGCGTCGCAGCTGGGCTTCACGATGAACGCGGGAATGGAAGCGGAGTTCTTCATGTTCCGGCCTGGCCCGCACGGAGAGCCCACCACGATCACGCACGACGTCGGCGGCTACTTCGACCTGGCGCCGGTGGACCTGGGCGAGGAGGCGCGCCGCAAGATCGTGGACGTGCTGGAGCAGATGGGATTCGAGGTGGAGGCCGCGCATCACGAGGTGGCGCACGGCCAGCACGAGATCGACTTCCGCTATGCGGATGCGCTCAAGACGGCGGACAACATCGCGACCTTCCGCTTTGTGGTGAAGTGGGTGGCGCAGCAGTTCGGGCTCGTCGCGTCGTTCATGCCGAAGCCGATCTTCGGCCAGAACGGCAGTGGCATGCACACGCACCAGTCGCTGTTTCGCGGCAAGGAGAACGCGTTCTGGGACAAGAAGGCGGAGTGGGAGCTGAGCCGCACCGCGCTGCACTACATCGGCGGCTTGCTGCGCCACGCGCGGGGGATGTGCGCGATCACGAACCCGCTCGTGAATTCCTACAAGCGACTGGTGCCGGGCTACGAGGCGCCGGTGAACGTCGCGTGGTCCATGCGCAATCGCTCGCCGCTGATTCGCGTGCCCGATCGTCGCGGCACCGGCACGCGGGTGGAGCAGCGCATGCCGGATCCCGCGGCCAATCCGTACCTGGCGCTCGCGGTGATGCTCGCCGGTGGGCTGGACGGCGTGGAGACGGAGGCCGACTGGCGCGAGCCGGTGAACGAGAACATCTGGGAGATGTCACACCGCGAGAAGCGGCGCCTGCGCATCGATGACCTGCCGCACGACCTGAGCGAGGCGTGCGATGAACTCGAGAAGAGCGACGTGATCAGGGGCGCGCTCGGCGAGCACATCACGCAGCACTTCCTGGCCGCCAAGCGGCAGGAGTGGGGCGATTACATCTCGCAGGTCTCGAGCTGGGAGCTGGATCGGTACCTGTTGAAGTACTGAGGTCTGCGGTTTGCGGTTTGTGGTCTGCAGTCATCCTGAGCGCAGCGAGGGACCTGTCGTCGAGGTTCGCGAGCCGGGGCCGGTCTCCTCGGATCTCGCGGACGAACTGATGCGGACGTCCGCGGACACTGCACGTGCAATGCTCTTGAAACTGCCGCACACTCCCGCGCCTGGTGTCGGTCGGTTCAAGAGTACAGTG
>JAQBPX010000016.1 GCA_028287305.1 Gemmatimonadota bacterium | reverse complement strand
GCAGGAACTCGTCCTGCGAGAACTGCTTCGGCTCGCCCTTCCGCTGCGGAATGGACACCGCAACGATCTCCTCGTCGAAGCGCCCCGAGGACCGCGCCGCGCCCGCCTTCTGCTGCGAGCGCAGCGCGAACGTATCCTGGTCCGCCCGCGTCACGCCGTACTGCTCCGCCACGTTCTCGGCGGTCTGCCCCATGGAGTCCACACCGTACTTCTCCTTCAGGCGCGGGTTGATGAAGCGCCAGCCGAGCGAGGTGTCGAACAGCTGCACGTCGCGCGCGAAGGGCGTGGCACCCTTGCTCATCACATACGGGGCGCGCGTCATGTTCTCCACGCCGCCGGCGACGTAGAAGTCGCCATCGCCGAGCCGGATCGCGCGCGCCGCATTGGCCACGGCACTCATCCCCGAGGCGCAGAGGCGGTTCACGGTCTCGCCGGGCACCGTCACGGGCAGCCCGGCGAGCAGCGCGGCCATCCGCGCCACGTTGCGATTGTCCTCGCCGGCCTGGTTCGCGTTGCCCAGGATCACGTCCTCGATGCGCGCGGGATCGAGCGACGGGTTGCGCTTCATCAACTCAGCGATCACGTGCGCCGCGAGGTCATCCGCGCGCACCTCGCTCAGCCCGCCACCCATGTTGCCCACGGGGGTGCGAATGCCATCGAGGATATAGGCGTCAGTCATTGAAGTGCTGGTTGTGTGTGCGATACACGGTGCCCCGAAAGATGGCGACCGTGCGCCCCTCCTGCTGCGTCACGCGAACCGTATAGAACGCGAGGCGGTTGGAGGCGCTCTCCTCCGTGGCCACTGCGGTCAGCGTGTCGCCCACCTGGACCGGCGCGGGATACGAGATCGAGTTCTCGATCGCGAGCGTGACGCGCCCGTTGGTGTTGCCGGCGAACGCCAGCGCGCTGTCCGCCAGCGAGTACGTCACGCCGCCGTGCGACACGCCGAATCCATTCACCATTTCCGGCCGCACCAGCATGCTCGCCGTGCAGCTGCCCGGCGATACGGCGAGCACCGTGATCCCGAGCCATCGGCTGAACTCATCCTTCGCCAGCATCGCGCTCGTCACCGCCCGCGCGAGCTCCTGCGGATCGCGCCCGGTCACGCGCCCAGTCGCCCGCCATCGCGCACCACGCGACGCAGCAGCGGGCTCGGCCGATAGCGGTCCTCGCGATACTCGTCCTGCAGCGCCTCGATTCGATCGAGGATCACGCCGGGCCCGATCTCGTCACCCCAGGCGAGCAGGCCCCTTGGATAGTTGACGCCGCGCGTCATGGCCGTCTCGAGGTCGGCCGCGCTCGCGATGCGCATGTAGAGCGCCTCCGCAGCCTCGTTCACCAGCATGGCGAGCACGCGGTCCACGATGCGCCGGCCGAGCGCCTCATCGGTCGTCGGCTCCGGCTTCACTGCGCCGTCTGCGTAGTCGTAGTAGCCGCGCCCGGACTTCCGCCCGAGCAGCCCCGCCTCCACCAGCCGCCGCTGCGTGAGCGACGGACGATAGCGCGGATCGTAGAAGAACGCCTCGAACACCGATCGCGTCACCGCGTAGTTCACGTCGTTGCCGATGAAGTCCATCAGCTCGAAGGGTCCCATGCGGAACCCGCCGACGGTGCGCATCGCCCAGTCGATCGTGGCGATGTCGGCGAACCCTTCCTCGTACATCCGGAGCGACTCGCCATAGAATGGGCGCGCCACGCGGTTGACGATGAAGCCCGGCGTGTCCTTCACCAGCACCGTGACCTTGCCCCACGAGTCCACCAGCGCGCGCGACCACTCCGCCACCGCGGCGTCGGTGGTGATCGCGGGGATGATCTCCACCAGCGGCATCAGCGGTGCCGGATTGAAGAAGTGGATCCCGACCACGCGCGACTTGTTCCGGCATCCCCCGCCGAGCGCGGCGACCGAGAGCGACGAGGTGTTCGTCGCCAGCACAGCCGAGTCGCTGACCACCGACTCGAGGTCGCTGAACAGGCGGCGCTTGACGTCGAGGTCTTCCACGATCGCCTCGATCACCAGGTCGCAGCGCGAGAACGCGCTGGCGTTGCCGGCGATCGCGCCTGCCTTCTCGATGCGCGTCACGATGTCCGCCGCGGAGGCGGCGTCGCGCTTGCCCTTGTCCACCTCGCGCTGCAGCGACTTCGCGATGGAGTCGGTGGCACGCGACACCTGCGCGGCGCTCGCGTCCGCGAGGATCACCTGATGGCCGTGCGAAGCCGCCACCTGCGCGATGCCCATTCCCATCGCGCCGGCGCCCACTACTCCGATCACGCGATCGGGCGACACGGGCCGCATGGTCACTTGCCCGTGAACGCGGGCTTGCGCTTCTGCAGGAACGCCGAGAGCCCCTCGCGATGGTCCGACGTCTCGCCCGCCTCCTGCTGCAGCACGGCCTCGAGGTCGAGCTGCGTGGCGAGGTCGTTCTCGAACGACGCGTTGAGCGTGCGCTTGATGATGCCGATGCCGCGCGTCGGCATGCGCGCGAGCTGCGCGGCCAGCGAATGCGCGGTGTCCTGCAGCACCGAGCTCGGCACCACCTGCCACACGAGTCCCCATTGCAGCGCCTGCGCCGACGTCAGCTTGTCGCCGAGCATCGAGAGCGCGGCGGCCCGCTGCATGCCGACCAGGCGCGGCAGGAAGAACGTTCCGCCGGTGTCGGGAATCAGGCCGATCCGGATGAAGCTCTGGATGAAGGTCGCCTCCTCGGCGGCGATCAGGATGTCGCAGGCGAAGGCGAGGTTCGCTCCCGCGCCGGCCGCGACGCCATTCACCGCCCCCACCACCGGCTTCTCGAGCGTGCGAATGGCGGTGACGATCGGGTTCCAGGTGGTGCGCACGATCTGGATGAAGTCGATCGACTGCCCCGCGGGCGGCAGCGGCACCGAGCCCAGGTCCTGGCCGGCGCAGAACGCGCGGCCGGCGCCCGTGAGGAGCACGGCGCGCACGTCGTCGCTTCGCTTGCACTCGGCCAGCGCCTCGAGCAGCTCGGCCGCCATCGCGGCGTTGAAGCTGTTCAGGACATCGGGGCGCGACAGGGTGATCGTCGCAACGCCATCGCGCAGCTCGTACGTCAGGTGCTGGTAGGCCATCGGTCCGGGATCGGGGGGGCCAGCAGGCTCCCACAAGATATCCAGTGGCCGGGGGCAATGCGCGAGGCCAGATTACAGCCATGGCATCCCCCGCGCTCGACTGGCGACGCATCGCATATACCGCCCTCGCATCCCGTGCCCTCGACGACAGCGAGGAGGCGACGAACCGTAACCGCGCCTCCGTGCCGCGCGAGCACTTGGTGCTCTACCAGTTCTCGGCGCGCGGCCACGACGTGGCGCAGGCCATCCTCGGCACGATGATGGACCACCCGCACGACGGCGCGGGGGCGTACTATCGGTCGCGTCCCTTCCTGCTGTCGGTGGGCCTGGGCATCGAGGACGCATTCGCGAGCCCGCTCGGCCGCTCCGGGGGATTCAGCGGCGGCCGCGACATCGGCGTCGTCTGCAACCTCCCCAACCCGGGAACGGGCGTCACGGTGCTTCCGATGGCCGGGGATGTCGGGGGACAGTACACCCCCGCAGTCGGCTGGGCGCAGGCCATCCAGTATCATCGCGACGTGCTGAAGGACGCCAGCTGGAAGGGCGCCATCGCCGTGGCCCTCGGTGGCGAGGCGTCGGCGGCGACGAACGGATTCTGGTCGGCGCTCACGATCGCCACCACGCTCCGCCTCCCGATGCTCTTCTACATCGAGGACAACGGGCTCGGCATCTCGGTCAAGGGCGACATGCAGACGCCGGGCGCGAACATCGCGAAGAACCTGGCGTCGTTCACCAACCTGCTGGTGAAGGATGGCGACGGGTGCGATCCGGCGGCGAGCGCCGAGTTGCTCTCGGCAGCGGTGAAGCACGTGCGCGGCGGCAAGGGACCGGCGCTCGTTCGCCTCACGGTGCCGCGCCTCTCGAGCCACTCGGGACCCGACAACCAGAAGGGCTATCGCACCGACGCTGAGATCGACGCCGACACGGCGCGCGATCCGCTGCCCTCGCTGCGGAAGCAACTCGTGCCGAAGGTGATGAGCGACAAGCAGTGGAAGGCGCTCGAGGCCGAGGTGTCAGGCGACGTGGAGGCTGGCCTCGCCGGGGCACGCGCGCGTCCCGCGCCGGTGGCTGAAGGCGTGAAGCGATTCATCTACGCCGAGACGCCGCGCGACGGCGACAATGCGGCGATGGGGGGAATGTCGCAGTCGGACCGCGAGGCGCTTCCCTCGTCGGAGTCGCCGGAGAGCGATGGACCCATGATGCGATTCGCCGAGGCGGTGCGCACCACGCTCGGCGTGGAGCTGGAGCGAAATGAGAAGGTGCTGGTGTTCGGCGAGGATGTCGGCCGGAAGGGCGGCGTGCACCTGGTGACCGAGGGGCTGCAGAAGAGGTTCAGCGACCGGCGCGTGTTCGACACGAGCCTTTCCGAGGAGGGGATCATCGGGCGCGCGGTGGGAATGGCCGTGAGTGGACTGGTGCCCGTGACGGAGATCCAGTTTCGCAAGTACGCCGACCCCGCGCACGAGCAGCTGAACAATTGCGGCACCATGCGCTGGCGCACGAACAACCGCTTCGCCGCGCCGATCGTGGTGCGCATGCCGGGCGGGTTCGGGAAGGACGTGGGCGACCCGTGGCACTCACTCTCGGGCGAGGTGACTTGGGCGCATGCGCTCGGCTGGCAGGTGGCGATCCCCTCGAACGCCGCCGATGCGGTGGGGCTGCTGCGGAGCGCCATGCGCTCGCCGAACCCGACCATCTTCTTCGAGCACCGCTCGCTGCTCATGACCAGCGACGGGAGCTCGCGCTATCCGGGCGACGACTACGTCATTCCCTTCGGCAGGGCGGCCACGCTGCAGGAGGGGACGGACATCACCATCGTGACGTGGAGTGCGCTCACGCACCGGTGCATCGAGGCGGCGCAGGCGCTGGGCGATCGTGCAGAGCTGCTCGACCTGCGCACGATCGCGCCGTGGGATCGCGAGGCGGTGCTCGCGTCGGTGCGGAAGACGGGCCGCTGCCTGATCGTGCACGAGGACACGATGACCGCCGGCTTCGGCGCCGAGATTGCGGCCGTGGTGGCGAAGGAAGCGTTCTGGCACCTGGACGCGCCCGTAGACCGCCTCTGCGTGGAAGACGTGCCGATGCCCTATCACTCGGTGCTGATGAACGCGGTGCTGCCGACCGTGGAGCAGGTGGTGGCTCGCGCCGAGGAATTGCTGCGGTCTTGACGAAAGCGCGCGACGATCTTAGCATGACTTCGTAGTCGCTGTCCTTTTTCCTCCAGCACTGGTCGCCCGCCGATGATTGTCTCCGTCCACACCTCGAGCACGGGAACGCGCGACGCCGCATAAGGCGGCTTCGACCAGGCGCAGAGCGAACGAATCGCCCTTCCCGTGCTAATGCCGGGAGGGGCGATTCTCTTTTTTCGACTACACACATGTCATTGGTGATCGATTCCACTGAGCCGGCGCAGGTCACGCCGGAGGGTGAGCACGCGCGGCGGCCGCGCTGGGCGCTGGTTCGCGACGCGATTCGCGGCACGCGCGCGGACCTCACGTCCGTGGCACTCGGCGACGCGATCATATTGCTCGCGGTGCCGATGGTGCTCGAGATGTGCATGGAGAGCATCTTCGCCGTGGCGGACGTGTTCTGGGTGGGCCACCTGGGCGCCGATGCGGTGGCGACCGTGGGGCTCACCGAGTCCATGATGATCGTCATCTACACGCTGGCCATGGGGCTCGCGATGGGCGCCATGGCTACCGTCGCGCGGCGGATCGGCGAGAAGGATCCCGACGGCGCGGCCCGCACCACCGTGCAGGCGATCGCGCTCGGCCTGATCGGGGCCGCGGTGATGGGCACCCTCGGCGCCATCTTCGCGCCGCGCCTGCTGCAAATGATGGGCGCGTCGCCGAGCGTGCTCGCGAGCGGCACGACGTTCGCGCGCATCATGCTTGGCGGATGCGTGTCGGTGTTCCTGCTGTTCCTGGTGAATTCGTGCTTTCGCGGAGCCGGCGACGCCGCCGTCTCGATGCGCGCACTCTGGCTGTCGAATGCCATCAACATCGGGCTGGGCCCCCTGCTGATCTTTGGGGTCGGTCCCTTCCCCCGGATGGGAGTGACGGGCGCGGCGGTGGCAACGACGTTCGGCCGGAGCGTGGGCGTGCTGTATGTGCTCTGGAAGCTGTCCGTGGGCAGTGGACACCTCGCGGTGGCGCGCCGCCACCTCGAGATCATGCCGGCGCTGATGTGGAAGGTGGTGAAGTTGAGCGGGTCGGTCACGCTGCAGTTCACGATCGGCAGCGCGAGCTGGATCCTGCTGGTGCGCATCGTGTCGACGTTCGGCAGCGCGGCGCTCGCGGGCTACACGATCGCCATTCGGATCGTGCTGTTCGCGCTGCTGCCGAGCTGGGGCCTCGCGAACGCGGCAGCAACGCTGGTGGGGCAGTCGCTCGGGGCGAAGCAACCGGAGCGCGCCGAACGTGCCGTGTGGACCGCGGCGCGATTCAACCTCTACTTCCTGGGGAGCATCGGCGTGCTCTTCGTGGTGTTCGCGGGGCGGCTGGCGAGCGTGTTCACGATCGATCCGGAGGCCGCCCACATCGCGACGGTGGGGCTTCGAACGATGGCGGTCGGCTTCCCCTTCAACGCGTACGGGATGGTGTTCACGCAGTCGTTCAATGGCGCCGGCGACACGCGCACGCCCACGTGGCTCAACCTCGGAGTGTTCTGGTTCCTGCAGACGCCGATGGCCTGGCTACTGGCGACGAGTGCCGGGATGGGGCCGGGCGGGGCGTTCCTGGCGGTGGCGATTGCCAATGGGACGCTGGCGGTGGTGGCGGGGATGATTTTCAGGCGGGGGAAGTGGAAGCTGGCGCGGGTGTAACACTGCGGCTGGCCACTCGATCGGGACCGCAGGTCTGTGGGTCTGTGGTCTGTGGCATGAGCACTGACAAGGAGGCGCTTCGCGCTTCGTCACTGGTTCCTCGTTGACTGCGCACGGATGACGAAGCGGCGGCCGCAGGCCGCCGCACTCGTTGTCGCTGCTCGAGCTTCCGGCTTCAGTCTTCAGGCAACCGTAACTCGGTATCGGCCGCTAATGCCGGACTTCAAACTCAGAACGAGTAACGGATGACAAAGGCGGGCGCCCACAGGCGCCCGCCTTCCTTGTCGGTGCTCATGCCACAGACCACAGACCTGCAGTCCTGCTGGATCGGTAGAGCGGCCAACGACCAACGGCAGGTCCCTCGCTGCGCCCAGGACGATTTGACGGCGGCTCCGCCGCCGTCAAATCGCCTTGAACTGCTCGAACGGCTGCCGGCATTCCTCGCAGAACAGGATCGACTTGCACGCCGTGCTGCCGAACTCACTCCGCAACTTCGTGTTCATCGAGTCGCAGTAGGGGCACTGCACCGCCGCGCTCGCCCGCCGCAGTGGCACCAACTCCTCCGTCAGCAGGTGCCCCGGCGGCGCGATGCCGTAGGCCTTGAGCTTCGCCCGCGCCTCGGGGGCGATCCACTCGGTGGTCCACGCCGGCGCGTACACCGTGCGCACGTGCACCTCCTCCACGCCGTGCGCGCGTATCGCGGCCTCGATCTCGGCATTGATCACCTGCACCGCGGGGCAGCCGCTGTACGTCGGTGTCACCGTGACCGTCACCGCGCCGTGGGCGATCTCCACCTCGCGCACGATGCCGAGCTCGATCACGCTCAGCACGGGCACCTCGGGATCCATGACCTCCGCGAGCCAGCCCCACACGTCGTCGCGCGTCGGTTCCGCGCGCGCCGCGGTCGTCACCACTTCGCCCCGGGGTGCGCGCGCGCCGTGCTCTGCATCTCGGCGAGCATCAGTCCCAGGTGCTCGGTGTGACGGCCCTGCCGGCCGCCGCGCGTGGCGACGGCCTTCTCCGGCACCGTGAGCGTGGCGCGCGCGAGCACGTCGCGCACCACCTCGTTCCACTTCGCCTGCACCAGCGCCTGGTCCGGCGCGATCCCCCTCGCCTCGAGCTCGGCGTCGATCGCGTCGCAGGTGAAGAGCTCCGGCGTGTACTTCCAGAGGGCGTCGAGCGCGGCCTGCGCGCGACGGTGACTCTCCGTGGTGCCGTCGCCGAGCTTGATCACCCACTCACCGGAATGACGCACATGATAGCGCGCCTCCTTGATCGCCTTGCTGGCGAACGCGGCGAGCTCCTCGTGCGTGCTCTTCAGCAGGAACTCGAGCAGGATCGCGTCGTATGCGTCGAAGAGGAACTGCCGCACGATCGTGAAGCCGAAGTCCCCCCTGGGCAGCTCGCAGAGGTGCGCGTTGCGGAAGTCCACCACCTCGCGGAAGAAGGCCAGCGCGTCCTCATCGCGGCCCTTCCCTTCCACCTCGCCCGCCATCTTCAAGTAGATGGTGGCCTGGCCGAGCAGGTCGAGCGCGATGTTGGAGAGCGCGATGTCCTCCTCGAGGATCGGCCCATGGCCGCACCACTCACTGAGGCGATGCCCCAGCACCAGCCGGTCGTCGCCGAGGCGGAGCAGGTACTCGAAGAGCGCGTTGGCCGGCTCGCGCGGCGGGGGGTTGATCGACGGCGCGGGCGCGGTCACACGCCCCGCACCCCGCGCGGGATCTTGTAGAACTGCGGGTGGCGATACGCCTTGGTGTCGGCGGGATCGAAGAAGGGTCCCACGTCGCTCGGCGTCGTGGCACTCACCGCGACGCTCGGCACCACCCAGATGCTGATGGCCTCCCCGCGGCGGGCGTAGACGTCGCGCGCGTTCTGCAATGCGTGCTCGGCGTCGGTGGCATGCACGCTGCCCGCGTGCTCATGCGGCGCACCCTGCTTCTCCTGCGTGAACACTTCCCACAACGGCCACTGGTCCTCGCCCCTCGGCTCCGGCGCCGGCTGTGCCTGCACCTCCGCCTTCGTCATGTCGGCGTTGTTGACCGTGCTTGCCACTAGGCCGCCGACTCGGCGCGATCGCGCGCGGCGTGCTTCTCGGCGTACGCGGTGGCGGCGGCGCGCACCCACGCGCCCTCGTCATGCGCCTTGTTGCGGGCGGCGAGCCGCTCGGCATTGCAGGGACCGTTGCCGCGGATCACCTGGTTGAACTCCTCCCAGTCGACCTCGCCGTGCTCCCAGTTCTCCGTGGCGTCATTGAACTTCATGTCGGCATCGGGGAAGGTGAGGTTCACGGCCTGTGCCTGCGGCACGGTGAGGTTGATGAAGCGCTGGCGCAGCTCGTCGTTCGTCTTCCGCTTCACGCGCCACTTGAG
>JAQBPX010000010.1 GCA_028287305.1 Gemmatimonadota bacterium | reverse complement strand
GGCCAGCGCGAGCTGGTGCGGCGCCTGCTCATCGGCCTGCTCTGCGACGCGCACCTGCTGCTCGAGGGCGTCCCCGGCCTGGCCAAGACCACGGTGGTCAAGACCCTCGCGCGCGCCTGCGCGGCGCAGTTCCGGCGCATCCAGTTCACCCCCGACCTGCTGCCCGCCGACGTGCTGGGCACGCAGGTCTACGACATGGCCACCGGGCAGTTCCTGGTGAAGAAGGGCCCGATCTTCGCGAACATCATCCTGGCGGACGAGATCAACCGCGCCCCCGCCAAGGTGCAGGCCGCGCTCCTCGAGGCGATGCAGGAGAAGCAGGTCACCATCGGCGGCACCACGTACAAGCTCGAGGAGCCATTCCTGGTGCTCGCCACGCAGAACCCGATCGAGCAGGAGGGCACGTACCCGCTGCCCGAGGCGCAGGTCGACCGCTTCATGCTCAAGCTGCGGGTGGGCTACCCCACGCGCGACGAGGAGAAGGAGATCATGCGCCGCATGTCGAGCGGTCATTCGATCGGCATCGAGGCGGTGGCCAGCCCCGAGGCGATCATGGATGCGCGCGCGCGCATCGCCGAGATCTACATGGACGACCGCATCGTGGACTACATCGTGGACATCGTGATCGCCACGCGCGAGCCGAAGGCCGCTGGCCTGGAGGACCTCGTGCCGCTGATCGAGTTCGGCGCCAGCCCGCGCGCCACGATCTCGCTGGCGCAGGCGTCGCGCGCCCACGCGTTCCTGCGCGGCCGCGCCTTCGTCACGCCCGATGACGTGAAGTCCATCGCCCCCGACGTGCTCCGCCATCGCGTGCTCACCACGTACGAGGCCGAGGCCGAGGAAGTGACCAGCGACGAGATCGTCCGTCGCGTGCTCGCGAAGATCGAGAGCCCGTAGCATGGCGGCGCCCGCGCCCGCCTCGCGTCCCGTGCAGGATCGCGCGCGCACCGCCGCGCGCGTGCCGCCCGAGATCCTCCGCCAGGTGAAGCTCATCGAGCTTCGCACGCGGGGACTCGTGAACTCCCTCTTCACCGGCGAGTACCGCTCGGTGTTCAAGGGGCAGGGCATGGAGTTCTCCGAGGTGCGGGAGTACCAGGTGGGCGACGAGGTGCGCTCGATCGACTGGAACGTCACGGCCCGCATGCGGAAGCCGTACGTCAAGCGCTACATCGAGGAGCGTGAGCTCACCGTGATGCTCGCGGTCGATCTCTCGGGCTCCGAGCGATTCGGCACGCGCAAGCGCTTCAAGAGCGAGCTGGCGTCGGAGCTTGCCGCTGTGCTCGCGATGTCCGCCATCCGCAACAACGATCGCGTGGGCATCCTGCTCTTCACCGACCGCATCGAGCACGTGGTGCCGCCGCGCAAGGGACGGCGCCATGCGCTGCGCCTCGTGCGCGACCTGCTGATCTTCGAGCCCACCGGTCGCGGCACCGACGTCGCCGGCGCCACCGAGTACCTCAACAAGATGCTCGGCCACAAGTCGATCATCTTCCTGGTGTCGGACTTCCAGGGCGGTGAGCTCGAGCGCCCGCTCAAGCTGCTCGCGCAGCGGCATGACGTGGTCGCCGTGTCGGTGGAGGACCCCAGCGAGCGCCTGCTCCCTGACGTGGGCCTCGCGCGCTTCGTGGATCCCGAGACCGGCGACACGATCGACGTGGATACCAGCGACCCGGCCGTTCGCGCCGCGTACCTCAAGCACACCGACGAGGACGCCGAGCGCCGCCAGCACCTCATGCGGCGCCTGGCCATCGACGAGGTGAACATCTCGACGGCCGGTGGGATCGTCGAGCCACTGTACCGGTTTTTCCGCAACCGCGAGACGAGGACGCGCCGCAAGTGATCGCGCGCCTGCTGCGCGCCACGCGCGCGATCGCGGTGCTGGCACTCGGCGCGGGCGCGCTGCGCGCCCAGGCGCCGCGCGTGCAGGTGGGCGTGCAGCCGGAGACGGTGACGGTGGGGCAGCCCTTCGTCGTGATGGTGCGCGTGACGTCCGTGCCGGGCGCCACGATCCTCTTTCCCGCCGCGCCGGATTCGTCCACGCCGGTGCAGTCGCTCGACCCGCGCGTGGTGAAGACCGACGCGGCCGCGCCCGGTGCGTTCACGCAGCTCGCCACGTATCGCCTGGCGGCGTGGGACATCGGCGACCAGCCGATCGCGCTCACCGGCCTCGCGCTGCAATTGCCCGGTGGCGGCAAGACGCCGCTGTCGCTCGGCCCGCTCGAGGTGTTCGTGCGGAGCGTGCTGCCCAGGGATTCCACCGAGCGCGTGCCGAAGCCGCCGCGCCCGCCATTCTTCGGCTCGGCCATCCCGTGGTGGGTGTGGGCGCTGGTCGCCGCAGCGGCAGCGGCGCTCCTCGGCTGGTTCATCTGGTGGTGGCGTCGCCGGCGCGAGCGCGGACCGCAGGTGATCGAGGATCCCTTCCTGCGCGCGGAGCGCGATTTCGACCGGCTGGAGAAGATGGGCCTGGTTCCGGCAGGCGAGCGCGTGCGGCACGTGGCGCTCGCGGTCGAGATCCTGCGCGACTACCTCGCGGCGAGGCACGAGGCGGCGTCGCTGGCGCTCACGTCGCGCGAGCTGGTGCAGGCGGTGAAGGCCGTGCCCACCGTTCCGCGCGAGCGGCTCTCGCGGCTGCTGGAGGAGGCTGACCTCGCGAAGTTCGCGCGCCGGCCGTTGAGTGACGAGCGTGCGCGCGAGCTGGGGCGTGAGGGCCGCGCGCTGATTTCCGCCGAGCATGCGGCCGCGTTTCCCCCCGAGGCCGTGCCGGCCAGGGCGGCCGCATGATCCAGTTCGGCTCCCTGGAGTTCACGTCGGCGTGGGCGCTGGTGCTGCTGCTCGCGCTGCCGGCGTGGTGGATCTGGCGACGTCGCCGTCGCGCGCCGGCGATTGTCTTCTCGCGCGTGAGCACGCTCGCCAGGGGACCGCGCGCCGGTCGCGCCCTGGCGCGGGCGCTCGTCATCCTCCGCAACCTGGCACTCGCATCGTTCGTCGTCGCGCTCGCGCGCCCGCGCGCGGGTGGGCGCTCGGAGAGCGTCACGAGCGAGGGCATCAACATCGTCCTCACCATCGACCTCTCGAGCTCCATGCTCGCGCAGGACTTCCTGCCGCAGAATCGCCTCGAGGTCGCGAAGGACGTGGTGAAGCGCTTCGTGCTCGCGCGGAAGTCGGATCGCATCGGCGTGGTGGCGTTCGCCGCGGAGGCGCTCACGCAGGTCCCGCTCACCACGGACTACCCCGTGGTCACCTCGGCCATCGACAACCTGGCTGCTGGCCAGCTCGAGGATGGCACCGCCATCGGCACCGCGATCGCCACCTCGGCCAATCGCCTGCGCGATGCACCGGGTCGCTCGCGGGTGGTGGTGCTGCTCACCGACGGCGAGAACAATCGCGGCGCCATCGATCCGCGCACGGCGGCGCGCGCCGCGGCAGCATTCGGCATTCGCGTGTACACCGTGGGAGTCGGCACCGAGGGGATGGCGCCCGTGCCCGTGGGCCGCGGGCTCTTCGGCCTGCGCTATGAGAACCGGCCGGTGAAGATCGACGAGCCGCTGCTCACCGACATCGCGAAGACCACCGGCGGCCGGTACTTCCGCGCCCGCGACGCGGCTGCCCTCGAGCGCATCTACGAGCAGATCAATACGCTCGAGCGCGAGCCGGTGCAGACGCACAGCTACGTGCGCTACACCGAGCTCTTTCGCTGGCCGCTCGCGCTCGGCTTGCTGGCGCTGATTGCGGAGCTCGCCCTCGCCGCGCGCCGGGGGCCACTGCCGTGAGCTTCGACGTGACCATCTTCGGCGTGTCGTTCGACTACATCTGGCTGCTGCCGCTCGCGGTGCTGCTTCCCGCGCTCGCGTGGTTCGCCGTGCGGCGCAGCTGGCTGCGGCGCCAGCAACGCTTTGCGAAGCTCGGTGAGCTCGACGTTGTGAGCCGGCTGGTGCCGCCCGGCCTCACGCGCCCGGTGGGCTGGCGCCTGGCGCGCGTGGCGACGGCGGCCGCGCTGCTCGGCGTCGCGGTCTCCGGCCCGCGCTGGGGCGTGGAGCGCAGCGCCGTGCGCACGAAGGGCATCGACATGGTGCTCGCGCTCGACGCCTCGCTCTCGATGATGGCCACCGACGACAAGCCGAACCGGCTGGACCGCCTCAAGCAGGAGGTGCGGCGGCTGCGGGAACTGTCGCGCGGTGATCGAGTCGGCATGCTCGCCTTTGCGGGCCGCAGCTACGTGCTGTCCCCGTTGACTGTCGATGCCGGCGCGCTCGACCTCTTCCTCGACAACCTCGACCCGAGCGTGGTGGGGCAGGCCGGCAGCTCCGTTGCGAGGACCATCAGGCAGGGCACCGACCTGCTGATGCTCAGCAACAGCGGCGCGGACAAGGCGCTCGTGGTGATGAGTGACGGCGAGGCATTCGAGGACCAGGCCGACATCATCGCCGAGGCGAAGCGCGCCGGCGAGCAGGGGATCTACCTGGTGACCGTGGGCTTCGGCACGCCGCAGGGCGCCAACATCCCCGTGCGCAGCGCAGACGGATCGGTGGAGCTGAAGCGCGATGACCAGGGACAGGTCGTGGTGTCGAAGTACGACCCCCAGCTCCTGCAAGCGGCGGCCGAGGCGGCGAAGGGCACCTTCATCCCCGCCGAACAGTCCGACAAGGCCGGGCGTATCAGGCAGGCGCTCTCATCGCTCCGCACGCAGCAGCGCACCATCAGCGCCGGTGAGACCTCCACGCCGCGCTTCCAGCTCTTCCTGCTCCCGGCGGTGCTCCTGCTCCTCCTCGACACCTTTCTCGGCGACCTGCACGGACGGCGGCGCAAGCGCGCGGCGGCCGAAACCACGGCCCTCGCGGCGTCATTGCTGTTCGCACTCGCGCTCAACGGCTGCGCGCGTCCGGAGGATTCCGCTGCGCGCGCGTGGCGCAGCGGCCGATTCGCCGACGCGGCAAATGCGTATCGCACACTGATGGAAAACGGCGATCGCACGCCGCGCGCGCTCTACAACTACGGCACGGCACTCGTCGCCGCGGATTCGCTCGACCGCGCGACCGAGGCGCTCGAGCGCGCGGTGGACAGCCCGGATGCGGACGAGAAGTATCGCGCGACCTTCAACCTGGGCCTCGTGCACCTGAAGAAGGGGCTGGTGGCCGAGAGTGAGGCCGCCGCGCCGGAGCTCGATGCCGCGCTGGCGCTCTACAAGAAGGTGTTACTCGGCAATCCCACCGATATGGATGCGGTGTGGAACTACGAGCTCGCGCTGCGGAAGAAGCAGCAGGGCGGAGGCGGCGGCGGCGGCGGGGGAGGGGGCAACTCGCAGGACCAGCCCAGTCCCGATGCCCAGGCGCCCACTCCTGCCGGCGGGCTGGGGCAGTCGCAGGCTGACCAGCTGCTCGGCAGCGCGGCTCGCGAGGAACGCCAGGTCCAGGCCAAGCGGCAGAAGCAGAGCAAGGTGGAGCCTCCGCCCGGCGGCAAGGACTGGTGATGCTGCTGCCCCTGGCGCTCGTCGCGCAGCTCTCGGTCGCGGCGCACGCGCCGGACACCGGGAGCGTCTGCGCGCCGGTCGAGGTCAGCATCGCGGCGCGGATCGATGGCACCGTGGTGCCGCACCTCACGAGCGCCGACTTCGGCCAGCTTACGGTGTTGCGCTCCTCGGCGGTGCCGCGCGTGTCGCGCGAGCGGCAGGGCACGTCCGTCATGGCCGAGTGGCGCTTCATCGTGGTGGCGCCGCGCGCGGGCGTCTATCCCATTCCCGCGTTCGAGGTGCGCGCCGGTAGCGAGAGCGCGCGCGTTCCGGCACGGCGGTACGTGGCGGTGGACCAGCGCATGACGCCGGAACCGCAGGTGATCGCCGACGTCCGCGTGGACACCGGCACGGGTCGCCAGCTGCGCGGGCTCGCCGCGCCGGAGACCGTGTACGTCGGCCAGCAGGCGAACTACGAGGTGGCCGTGCATCTCAACCGCACGGTGCGCGACCGCCTGCGGCGCAATCCCACGTTCTATCCTCCCGACATGCCGGCGATGCTGGCCTACGACATCGCGCCCGGCGCGAGTGACGGCGGTCGCAAGGTCACGGCGGGAGGATGCTTCGAGTCGCTGCTCTACCGCCGCGCACTCTTCCCGCTGCTGCCGGGGCGCCTCGTGATCCCCCCGGCGCAGCTCTCGTACGCGCTGCCGCTCTCCGCCAGCTTCTTCTCGCGCGAGGAGACGCGAGAGCTCACCACCGATAGCGCGGTGGTGATCGCCATCGCTCCCCCGGTCGCGGGTCGGCCCGCGGATTATCGCGGCGCGGTGGGAACGTTCACGGTGTCCTCGCGACTGGCGGCGGGCAATCCTCGCGTGGGCGACCCGATCACCCTGATCGTGCGGGTGGCGGGGTCGGGAAACATCAAGCTGCTGCCACGCCCGAAGCTCGAGGTGCCGTGGGCCTCGCTGGTCGCCGGTGACGAGCGCGTCGAGGCCGATTCGTCGGGCCTCCGCATCCGCGGCTCCAAGGAGTTTCAGTGGGTGCTCACGCCCATCCGCGATGGCGACCAGGTGGTGCCGCCCGTGCACTATCCGCAGTTCGATCCCTCGCGCCGCGAGTATGGCGAGTCGGTGGCGCCCGCGCTGCCGGTGAGCGTGCGCGCGGGCACGCTCGCGAGCAGCGACACCGCGTCGGTGGTCCCACCCGCACCGATTCGCCGGACGTACCGCGGCGACATTGCGCCGCCGTTCACGCAGCACGGCGCGTTCTGGTTGCTGCTCGCGCTCGCGCCGCTGCCGGCGCTCGCCGAGTCGTGGCGCACGAGGCGGCGCCGGCTCGTGCTCCAGCGAGACGCTGGCGCCGTGCTGCGCGACGTCGCGAGGCGCCACGGGGGCGAGCCGCGACGCGTTCGTCGCGCGCTGGTGGAAGCGCTAGCCGCGCGCCTTTCCATTCCCGCGGAGCCGTTCACGCGCGCCGGTGCGCTGGCGCGCGCGCTGCGGCTGGGCGGCGTGTCCGGCGATATTGCCGCGGACGTGGAGGCGCTGCTCTCGCAACTCGACGCGGCGGCGTACGCGCACGCGGCGGCTCCCCCCGATGCCTCCGCGCGCGCGCTCGCGCTCTACCGCCGCGTGGACGATGAGGCGCTGCACCGCGTGGAGCTTGCCGGCGTGTCACCACTCGCGCTGCTGTTGCTGGCAGTCGGCCTCGGGGCCAGCGCGCTGCATGCGTCCGCCCAGGATCCTGCCGCGGCATTCAGCGATGGCGTGCAGCAGTACGAGCAGCGCGATTTTGCGGCGGCGGAGTCCACCTTCCGGGTCGTGACCATCGCTGCCCCGCGCGCCGCCGATGCGTGGGCGAACCTGGGCACGGCGGCCTTTGCGGCAGGCGACACGGTGACCGCGGTGCGCGGCTGGCGCGTCGCGCTCGATTTCGAGCCTGCCTCTGGCGACGCGCGCGCCCACCTGGACGACATCGCGCCGCTCGGCATGCGCAATCCCGGATGGCTGCCCGCGCTGCCGCGCTCCACGGTTGCGCTCTGCGCTGCGGTGCTCTGGCTCGCGGCGTGTGCCGCGGCGTTCGCGCGCGCGCGCGGGCGACTCCTGCCACGAGCGTGGGTGCTGGTTGCAGGTGGCGCCGCAGTGCTCGTGGGAGCATCCGGCCTGCTGCTCGACGAGCGCACCGACGTGCGCAAGCTCGCCGTGGTGCGCGGCGCCGATCGGTTGCGCGACGATCCCACGCTCGGCGGCGACGCCGGCGCCGACGTGGTGCGAGGGGAGATCGTGCGCCGCCTCGGCCAGCAGGGCGTGTGGGTGCGCGTTCGCGTGGACGGTGGCGCCGAAGGGTGGGTGAGCAGCGACATGCTGCAGCCGATCGCGCCCGGCAGCGATTGATTCCACCTGCGTCCCCAATAGCTTCCGGCACGATGTCCTCATCCCTCGTGTCTCCCCTCGGCCGCATCGCGGTCCTGCCCAGTGCGGTCGCCGACCAGATCGCCGCCGGCGAGGTGGTGGAGCGACCGGCCTCCGTCGTGAAGGAGCTGGTGGAGAATGCGCTCGACGCGGGCGCGACCTCCGTGGAAGTGGACGTGGAGGACGGCGGCAAGCGCCTGATCCGCGTGAGCGACGACGGTACCGGGATGCAGCGCGACGATGCGATCCTCGCGCTCGCACGGCATGCCACCTCCAAGATTCGCGTGGCGTCGGACCTCGTTGGGGTGGCCAGCTTCGGGTTCCGCGGCGAGGCGCTGCCGGCGATCTCCTCCGTCTCCATGCTGCGCATCGACACGGCACCGGCGGACGGCGAGGGCACGCGCATCCGGTCCGCGGCGGGGGAGCTGCTGGGTGCCGAGCCCGCCGCGCGACGTCGCGGCACCACTGTGGAAGTCTCGCAGCTCTTCTACAACGCGCCGGCGCGGCAGCGATTCCTGCGCGGCGCGCGCTCCGAGTGGCGCGCCATTGCCGACACGCTCACCACCATCGCGCTCGTGCGGCGCGACGTGCGCATCGTGGCGCGCCAGGACGGCAAGGCGATGTTCACGCTGCCGCCGGCCCGCGACCTTCGCGACCGCATCGCCGCGCTCTGGGGCGGGCCATACGCCGAGCGGTTCCTCGCGGTGGATGACGTGAGCGGACCCACGCACACCTGCGGCCTGGTCGAGCGTCCCGCCGACGTGGGACTGGCGTCGCGGCGCGTACACATCGCGGTGAACGGTCGCGCGATTCGCGACACGGGACTCGTGCGCGCGGCGGAGGCCGCGTATCGCTCGACCATTCCCGCGGGCGTGCGCCCGGCGCTCTTCCTCGAGATCGTGATGCCCGCCAACGGCATCGACGTCAACGTTCACCCGGCCAAGACCGAGGTCCGCTTCCACGATCGCTGGGTGCTCGAGCGCGCGGTGGAAGCCGCCGTACGACGCGCGCTCGGCACCTTCGACAGCGGCGCGATGTTCGGTCGCACGGCGTGGCCCGCCGCCGCGGCGCCGGTGTACGGCAGTCCGCCGGTGGACGTGGAGGCCATGCGCCCCGCCTTCGACGCCGACGGTCCGCTGTTCGTCGACGAGGAGCCCATGGAGACCGGAGCTGCCCCGGACTCGCGCGAGCCCGCCGCCGTGGATGAGCCAGTGCCGCCGCTGCTCCAGCTTCGCCGCACCTGGATGATGTTCGAAGCCGGCGACGGCGTGGTGCTCATCGACCAGCACTCGGCGCACGAGCGAATCCTCTACGAGCAGTTCATGGGGGCACTCGCGCGCGGCGACGCGCCGTCGCAGCGCCTGCTCTTTCCGCTCACGCTCCACCTCACGCCCGAGGAGGAGGAGGCATTCGAGTCGAACAGTGACCTGCTGCAGAAGCTGGGCTTCGAGGCGGAGGCATTTGGCGGACACTCGATCCTGGTGCATGCGGTGCCGGCGCCGCATCCGCGCTTCGACGCCGAGCGCTGCCTGCGCGAGACGCTCGCGTCACTCACGGGCGACCGCTTCGCGGCGGTGCACGCCCGGCACGAGCGGCTGGCCGCCACCGTCGCCTGCAAGGCGGCGGTGAAGGCGGGCGACGCACTCTCCGCCGGCGAGATGCGCGCGCTCTTCGTGGCGCTGCGCGACACCACGTTGCCCGCGCATGACGTGCACGGCCGCTCCACCATCGTGCAGCTTGGCTGGGATGAGCTCGAGCGCCGCTTCGGCAGGCGCTGACGTCCTGGTGCTCTGCGGCCCCACGGCCGCGGGCAAGTCGGCGGTGGCGATGGCCCTGGCTGCGCGCGTGCCGGTGACCATCATCAGCGCCGATTCCCGCCAGGTCTACCGCGGCTTCGACATCGGCACCGCGAAGCCCTCCGCGAGCGAGCGGGCGACCGTGCCCCACGTGGGGATCGACGTGGTGGAACCCACCGTGCGGTACAACGCCGTGCAGTGGGCCGACGCGGCGGACCGATGGATCGATGAAGCGCGCGTGGCGGGCCGGGTGCCGGTGATCGTCGGCGGCACCGGCTTCTACCTGCGCGCGCTCTTCGAGCCACTCTTCGAGGAGCCGGTACTCGATCCAGCCGACCGCGACGCGATCGAGCGGGAGCTCGCGCCGCTCGCGCTCGGCGAGCTCCGCGAACGCTGCGCCGCTCTGGATCCGGCGCGCGCCCATCTCGGCCGCGCGCAGCTCATTCGCGCGATCATGGTCGCGCGGCTCTCGGGTCGGCCCCTCTCGGAGTGGCATCGGCACGCGGCCCGCCCCGCGCGCCGCGCCGCGCGCTATCTTGTCGTCGATCCGGGCGAGGCCCTCGGGGAGCGCATCGCCCGGCGAGTGGATGCCTTTTTCGAAGCGGGCTGGCTGGACGAGGTGGCGGCGTTGCGCCACGCAGTCCCTGCCGGTGCGCCGGCGTGGAATTCCTCCGGATATGGCGTGATGCTGGAGTTGGTCGAGGGCCGGGTCAGCGAGCGCGAGGCGCGCGAGCGGGTCGTGATCGAGACCAGGCAGTACGCCAAGCGGCAGCGCACGTGGTTTCGGCACCAGCTGCCGGATGACCGCACGACACGTCTCGACCCGCTCGCCGCCGGTGCGGACGCGCGGGCCGGGCGATGGCTGAATGAGGGAGGGGAGGGGACGTGAACATCGGCATCACCTGCTATCCGACGTACGGTGGCTCCGGCGCCGTGGCCACGGAGCTCGGCATCGCGCTCGCGCGGCGCGGCCACGAGGTGCACTTCATCACGTACCAGCAGCCCTTCCGGCTGCCGGCGTTCTTTCCGCGCATCTACTTCCATGAAGTGGACGTGGGCCGATATCCGCTATTCGAGTTCCCGCCGTACGACCTCGCGCTCGCCGTGCGCATGCACGAGGTGGTGCTCAGCCACAAGCTCGACCTGCTGCACTGTCACTACGCCATCCCGCATGCGACGAGCGCGTGGATCGCGCGCGAGATGCTGCGCGCGCAGGGCAGCGACATCAAGGTGCTCACCACGCTGCACGGCACCGACATCACCATCGTGGGGCAGGACCCGAGCTTCCATGCCATCACGAAGTTCTCGATCGAGCGCTCCGATGGCCTCAGCGCGGTGAGCTCATTCCTCCAGGCGGAGACGCAGTCGGCCTTCGGCTGCACCGCCTGCCGCATCGAGGTGATCCCGAACTTCATCGATCCCGCGGTCTACGATCGGGAGCGGTACAAGAACGAGCTGCCCCAGCTCGACGATGGACGGAAGGTGCTGATGCACATCTCCAACTTCCGTCCCGTGAAGCGCGTGCGCGACGTGGTGCAGGTGTTCGCCAAGGTGCACGCGGAGGTCCCGAGCGTGCTCGTGATGGTCGGCGACGGACCCGATCGCGTGGACGCCGAGCAGGAAGCGCGCGAGCTCGGGGTCGAGCGGGATGTGTACTTCCTGGGCAAGATCGACCAGGTGGCGCCGCTGCTCGCGGCCGCCGACCTGTTCCTGCTGCCCACGAGTCGTGAGTCGTTCGGCCTCAGCGCGCTCGAGGCGCTCGCCTCGGGCGTGCCCGTGGTCGGCACCGACGCCGGCGGGCTGCCCGAGGTGGTGCAGGATGGCGTGACGGGCGCACTCTGCCCCGTGGGCGACGTGGACGGCATGGCGAAGGCCGCGCTCTCCATCCTCCGCGATCCGGGCAAGTGGGAGGCGATGAGTCGCGCCGCGGCGGCCGATGCCCGCGTTCGCTATTCGATGGACGCCGTCGTCGCGCGCTACGAGGCATTCTACGAGACGGCCCTGAAGTAGCGTGCGGGCCTTCCTGTCGCTGGCGCGCTGGCAGAACGCGCTGATCGCCGCGGCAGGCGTACTGGTGGGAGCGTGGTGGTCGGCGCGCGCGCTGCCGTCCGCCGCGTGGTGGGCGGCACTCGGTGCCATTCCGCTCACGGCCTTCGCCAACGCGACGAATGACGTCGCCGATACCGAGATCGATCGCGTCGCGCATCCCGGCCGGCCCCTGCCGAGTGGCGCCATCACTCGCGCGGCGGCGGTGCGCTTCGCGACGGCGGCTGCAATCCTCGCCATCGGCTTCGAGCTCGCGGCGTCGCCGCTGCTCGGCGCGCTCAGCATCGTGGTGCTCGCGTTGATGCTCGCCTATGCCGCTCGGCTCTCCCGGGTCGGCGGAATCGGGGCGAACCTGCTCGTGGCGCTGCTGGCATCACTTCCATTCTTCTTCGGGGCAGCCTCGGCCGGCTCGATGCGCGTGGGCCTCCTGCTCGTGGCGGCGGCGGCGCCGCTGCACCTCGCGCGCGAGCTGTCCAAGGACATCGAGGACGCGCCCGGCGACGCGGGCCGACGGAACACCGTTCCGCTGGTGCATGGCGAGCCTGCGGCGGTGGTCACCGTCGCCGTGGCAGCGTGTATGTTTCTCGCGGCAGTGATACTGCTCGGGGCACACGACCGGGCATTGTGGCTGTTCGCACTGCCGTCAGTGGCACTGGGCGCGCTGGCCCTGCATCGCGTCCGCGCGCACGGGGCCGGCGCGCCGCGGCTGTTCAAGCTGGCGATGGTAGGAATGCTCGCGGCATTGGTCCTCACCCGATTGGTGACGTCATGACGATCCTGCAGGCGCTGGTGCTGGGACTCGTGCAGGGGCTCTCGGAATTCCTCCCGATCTCGAGCTCGGCACACCTCACGCTGGTGCCCTGGCTGCTCGGCTGGGAAGATCCCGGGCTGGCCTTCGATGTCGCGCTCCACACCGGCACGCTGGTGGCCGTGCTCTGGTACTTCCGTGCGGAGTGGGTCGCGCTGGCCAGGGCTGCGATCGAGCTGCTGCGAACGCGTACCCTCGACACCGTCGAGAAGCGCCGCGTGCTCTACCTGATCATCGCGACGATCCCGGGCGGAATCGCGGGACTGCTGCTGGAGAAGGCGGCGGAGTCCGCGTTCCGCAGTCCCGCGATCGTCGCCACCGCGCTCATCGTGATGGGCGTGGTGCTCTGGCTCGTCGATCGCGCCGCGTCGGCCACGCGCCCGCTGGAGCAGCTCACCCTCAGGGACTCGGTGGTGATCGGCCTCGCGCAGGTGTTCGCCCTGGTCCCGGGCGTGTCGCGCTCGGGTTCCACGATCACGGCAGGGCGCGCGCTCGGCTTCACGCGCGAGTCCGCGGCCGTGTTCAGCTTCCTGATGAGCATGCCGATCATCGCCGCCGCCGCGATCCTCAAGGTGCCCGGCGTGCTGCGCGCCGGCGTCACCGCGCCGCTGGTGATCGGGGTGATCGCCTCGGCGGTGAGCGGTTGGGTCGCGATCACGATCCTCCTGCGATACGTCTCGAAGCACAGCTACGGACTGTTCGCCATCTACCGTGTGCTCGTCGGCGTGGCGGTGCTGCTCGTCGTCTACGCGCGACGCTGAGCGTGTCGTACGATGGCGTGGGCGCGGCGGAGATCGCGCGCCTCACGGCATGTCCGCGCGTGGAGCTGTTCGACGAAGTGGGCTCGACGCTGGACGTGGTGCATGCGCTGGGCGCGGAGGGCGCCGAGGCGGGCACGCTCGTGATCGCGGACGCGCAGAGCGCGGGGCGCGGGCGGCAGGGCAGGGGATGGCAGTCCGCACCCGGCGCCGGGATCTGGCTCACGCTGCTCGAGCGCCCGGCGTCGCCGGAGGCTGTGTCGGTGCTCTCGTTGCGACTGGGCCTGCGCGCGGCCGGGGTGCTCGACGCATTCGCCGATTCGCCGGTGCGCCTGAAGTGGCCCAACGACCTCTGGCTCGATCGTGAGGGCGGCACGCGCGGCAAGCTCGCGGGAATCCTGGTGGAGGCGCGCTGGCGCGATGGTCGCCCCGACTGGATCGCGATCGGGTTCGGCCTCAACGTCTCGCCGCCGCCCATGTCGCTCCCGGTTGCAGGGCTGCGCGAGGGCACGCGTCGAGTGGACGTGCTCGCGGCGCTCGTGCCCGCGCTGCGATCGGCGGCGCTGGACATCGGGCCGCTGCGCGACGACGAGCGCGATGCGTGGCGGGCGCGCGACCTCGCCTTCGGCCGCCGGCTGCGCCAGCCGATTGCGGGTATCGCGCGCGGCATCGCGCGCGACGGCGCGCTGCTCGTGGAGTGTGGGAACGACCTGCGATCGGCGCATGCCGGCTCGCTCATCTTCGAGGAGGACGCATGATTCTCGCCTTCGACGTCGGCAACACCGAGACGACGATCGGCTGCTTTCACGGCGAGTCGCTGCGCGGTCATTGGCGCATCACGACCGATGCCGCGCGCACGCCTGACGAGCTGGGGATGGTGGTGCACGCACTGCTCCTGCGCGACGGCATCGCCGCGTCGAGTGTCACCGGCATCGCGATCGGGTCGGTGGTGCCGCCCGTCACCGCTCCCCTGGCCGAGGCCTGCCGTGCGTGGCTCGGCGAGCTGCCGGTGGTGATCGTGGACGCGCGCGCCGCGCTCCCGATCCGGCTCGACGTGGAGGAGCCGCTGAGCGTCGGCGCAGACCGGATCATCAACACGCTGGCGGCGAGTCGCCTGCACGGGCGCGATGCGATCGTCGTCGACCTGGGCACGGCGACCACCTTCGACTGCATCACCCGCGATGGCGTCTTCATCGGGGGCGTGATCATGCCCGGCGTGCGAAGCTCGGCGGAGACGCTCTTCCGGCGCACCTCCAAGCTGCCGGCCACGGAGATCGAGGCGCCGCAGCGGGTGATCGGCCGGCGCACGGAGGAATGCATCCGCTCGGGTGTCCTCTACGGCGCAGCGGACGCGATCGACGGGGTGGTGCGGCGGATCAAGGGGGAATGGCCTGGCGCCGAGGTGCCCCTGGTGATCGCGACGGGCGGGCTGGCGGAGGCGTTCAAGGCGCACTGCCGGGAGTTCGACGAGGTGGATCCGTTCCTGACGCTGGTGGGGTTGCGCCTGGCGTTCGAGATACTCTCCAAGTAGTTGCGGGACAATAAGATACGTGGCGCACTCCCGGGGGTTGACCGCAGGGAGGAGTGATGTATCTTCCGTCTTGTTAGCACTCACCGGATACGAGTGCTAGTAGAACCACACCATCCAATTCACCTCACCGCATTACAGGGAGGGGCTGTTCTAATGGCCACGAAGAGCGCTGCCGGTACCAAGGTCACGCCGCTCGCTGACCGCGTCGTCGTCAAGGCGCTGGAAGAGACGGAGCAGATGCGCGGCGGGCTGTACATCCCGGACACCGCGAAGGAAAAGCCGCAGCAGGGAGAAGTGATCGCCGTGGGTCCCGGCAAGTTCGACGATGCCGGCAAGCGCGTCCCGATGGACGTCAAGCCCGGCGACAAGATCCTCTACGGCAAGTACAGCGGCACCGAAGTCACGATCGACAACGAGAACCTGCTGATCCTCCGCGAGTCCGATGTGCTCGCGGTGATCGCCTGATTTTCCCCCGCACTCTCGCAACAGAGGGATAGAGACCATGGCAGCGAAGGAACTCCATTTCAGCGTCGATGCACGCGCGGCGCTCAAGCGCGGCGTCGACCAGCTGGCCGAGGCGGTGAAGGTCACGCTCGGACCGAAGGGCCGGAATGTCGTCATCGACAAGAAGTTCGGCGCCCCGACGATCACCAAGGACGGCGTGACCGTCGCGAAGGAGATCGAGCTCGCGGACCCGATCGAGAACATGGGCGCGCAGATGGTGAAGGAAGTCGCGACCAAGACGTCGGACATCGCGGGCGACGGCACCACCACCGCCACCGTGCTGGCCCAGGCGATCTTCCGTGAAGGCCTCAAGAACGTGACGGCCGGCGCCAACCCGATGGCCCTCAAGCGCGGCATGGACAAGGCCGTCGCGGCGATCGTCGAGGAGCTCAAGAAGATTTCCGTCCCGACCTCCGGCAAGAAGGAGATCGCGCAGGTCGGCAGCATCTCGGCCAACAACGACGCCGAGATCGGCAACCTGATCGCGGAAGCGATGGAGAAGGTCGGCAAGGACGGGGTCATCACCGTCGAGGAGGCCAAGGGCCTCGAGACCACGCTGGAGACGGTCGATGGCATGCAGTTCGACCGCGGCTACGTCTCGCCGTACTTCGTCACCGACCCGGAGAAGATGGAGGCGGCCCTCGAGGACGCCTACATCCTGATCCACGACAAGAAGATCGCCTCCATGAAGGACCTGCTCCCGGTCCTCGAGAAGGTTGCCCAGCAGGGCCGCCCGCTGCTGATCATCGCCGAGGACATCGAGGGCGAGGCCCTCGCGACGCTCGTCGTGAACAAGCTGCGTGGCACGCTTCGCGTCGCCGCCGTCAAGGCGCCGGGCTTCGGTGATCGCCGCAAGGCGATGCTGCAGGACATCGCCGTCCTGACCGGTGGCCAGGTCATCAGCGAGGAAGTCGGCTTCAAGCTCGAGAACGCCGTGGTCACCGATCTCGGGCGCGCCAAGCGCATCGTGATCGACAAGGACAACACGACGATCATCGACGGCAACGGGGAAGACACGGCGATCCAGGGCCGCGTCTCCGAGATTCGCGTCGCCATCGACAAGAGCACGTCGGACTACGACAAGGAGAAGCTCCAGGAGCGCCTCGCGAAGATTGCCGGCGGAGTCGCCGTCATCAACGTCGGCGCCGCCACGGAAGCCGAGATGAAGGAGAAGAAGGCCCGCGTCGAGGACGCGCTGCACGCCACGCGTGCCGCCGTCGAAGAGGGCATCGTCCCCGGGGGCGGCGTCGCGCTGCTCCGCGCGCAGCGCGC
This sequence comes from Gemmatimonadota bacterium, assembly GCA_028287305.1. Lineage (GTDB taxonomy): Bacteria > Gemmatimonadota > Gemmatimonadetes > Gemmatimonadales > Gemmatimonadaceae > JAQBPX01. The sequence continues at coordinate 20,459 of JAQBPX010000010.1, read as the reverse complement.
GCTCAAGGGCCTGAAGTTCGACGATCGCGAGGAGCAGATCGGCGTCGACATCATCCGTCGTGCCGTCGAGGAGCCGATCCGCATGATCGTCCAGAACGCGGGCGGCGAAGGCTCGATCGTGGTCGAGAAGATCCGCAGCTCGAAGGATGACTCCTTCGGCTACAACGCGCTGACCGACACGTACGAGAACCTCGTGCAGGCCGGCGTGATCGACCCGACCAAGGTGACCCGCACGGCGTTGCAGAACGCCGCGTCGATCGCCGGCCTCCTGCTCACGACCGAAGCACTGATCGTGGAGAAGAAGGAGCACAACCCCGCTCCGGCCGGCGCGCCGGGCGGCGGCATGGGTGGCATGTACTAGCACCGTTCCCGCTGTCGCGGGAAAAACTCGAACGGGCCCCGGCGATGCCGGGGCCCGTTCTTGTTTTGACGGCGGCTGAGGTGGGGCGGCTGGGGCAGGGCGGCTGACGGAGAGGAGCGCAACGACCACGGCGCGAACCGCAGACAATCGGAAGGGCGCGTGAACTGCGCGGGACGGCGGCTGGGGTGGGGCGGGTACGGCGCGCGTGGAGTCGATGACGGAGTGGGCCCTGCGCGAGTTCAACCTTGCGCATGCGCCGCTACGAAGATTTGCTCGTCTACCAGCTTGCCGAAAAACTCGCGACCGATACGCAGCAGTTCGTGATCGACATGCCGCGGTCGCTGCGGCGACCCGTGCTGCTGCAACTCGAGCGATCGACGGGCTCGATTCCGGACGCGATCGCTGAAGGCAGCAAGAAGGAAACGAACAAGGAGTATTACCAGTACCTGTCCACGGGAATGGGCAGTGTAGCCGAGGCCACCACGCAGTTACGGCGCGCGAAGCGCGCGTACCCCACGAGCCGATTCCTGGCCGAAGCGCAGAAAACGATCGCTCACATCCAGCAGCTGCTCACGGGCCTGATGAAGACGGTGCGTGAACGGGGCGAGAACGAGGAGCGCCGTTTCTTCCGAAAGTAGCCGAACCACGTCAGCCGCCTTCCCCCGCCGTTCCCAGCCGCCATTCCCGCCGTTGTCGCTCGCGCCGTGGCCGTTGCGCAGTTCACCTCCAGCCGACCTACCCCAGCCGCCCCACCCCAGCCGCCGTTGCAGTTAAAAAGGAAGCGCCATTTGCACCGCATCCCGCTGTCTGGAAGTGCGGGGCTCAAACGGCCCCACGACCACCGACTGCGACGCGCTCGTCACCGCCCCGCGAAACCGCGCCCGCGCCAGCGCCGCCCGCGTGCGGCTCGCCGCCAGCTCCGGCTCGTTGCATCGCTCACTCAGGTGCGCCAGCACCACGTGCGCCAGGTTCGGTGACAGTGAATCCGCGGCGAGCGCCGAGGCCTCGCGATTCGAGAGGTGGCCGAGCGGGCCGGCGATGCGCTGTTGCACCACCCACGGATACGGGCCCGCGCGCAGCATGCCGTCGTCGTGGTTCGACTCGAGCACCAGCAGGTCGAGGTCGCGGCAGAGCGCGCGCACGTCGTCCGTCACGTGCCCCACGTCGTACGCCACGCCCATGCGCACGCCGCTGCGCTGCGACTCGAGCACCAGGCCGATCGGCTCGCTTGCGTCGTGCGGGATGCGTCGCGTCTCCACGTGCATGGACCCGATCACCAGTGAATCGCCCGCGGCAAAGGTGCGCACCTGCGCATCCGCCAGCTCGGGGCAGGCGGCGGTGCCGTGCGTCGCGAACACCGACCATCCCCACTTCTGCGCCGCCTGCGCCACGCCCTTCACGTGGTCGCTGTGCTCGTGCGTCACGATGCACGCGGAGATGGACTCGGGCGCCACGTGCGCGAGCTTGAGCCGCATCGCCATGGTGCGCGTGCCGAAGCCGCAGTCCACCAGCACGCGCGTCTCGCCGCATTCCACGAGCACCGCGTTCCCGGCGCTCCCGCTCCCCAGCATCCAGGCCTTCACCCGTCTCCTCGCGTCACGTGCCACGCATCCGCCAGCGCCCCCGTGGTGCCGCGCGCATACGCGGCCTCCAGTTGACGACGCGCCCCGTCGCTGAGTGCAACGTCCCGGCGCGCCATCACGCGCTCCGCCACCTCGAGGAACTTGTCCTGCCGCCACGTGGAGGCGCCCTCGCCATCGCCCCACGCGAAGGGGCGCACGGCCTTGCCCGGCATCGCGCCGCCGAAGACGTTCGCCCCCGCGCCCAGCACGGTGCCCGTGTTGAGCGTGGTGCCGATGCCGGTCTTCGCATGGTCGCCGAACAGCGTGCCCAGGAACTGCATCCCGCTGTCGCGCACGCCCCCGGGCGTCCAGAGCGCCACCGGCCCGTAGGTGTTCTTCAGGTTGCTCGTGATCGTGCCCGCGCCCAGGTTCACCCAGCGGCCCAGGTACGAGTGCCCCACGAATCCGTCGTGCCCCTTGTTGCAGTGCCCGAGCATGATGGTGTTGCTCATCTCCCCGTGCACCTTGCAGCGGTCACCGATGCTCGAGGCGGCCACGCGGTCGGTGGTCACCTGCGCGCCGCGCCCGATGCTGCACGGTCCCACCACTCGCGTGAACGCGTGGACGTGTGCGCCCGCGCGCACGAGCACGGGCCCGGCGGACACGTCGAAGCACGCGTGCGGCTCGATCACCGCGCCCTGCTCCACGAACACGGGATGCATGCCGATGATCAGGCAGCCCTCCGGTCGCACCGGCTTCATGGCCGCGCCGAGCGCCATGATGTCGCTCGCCAGCATCTCGGGGAGCAGCCGGACGTAGTCCCACACCTCCGCGGCCCAGTGACCCGGAAGCTCCACCGGCTGCGCCCCCACCGCGAGCGCCTCGAAGCTCACCGCGCCCCTCACCAGCGACGCGACCGGCACCGCCGCGTTCACGCGCACCGCCGCGATGCGGTCCGCGATCCGCCAGGCGCGCGCGTCCGCCACCATCGCCCGCTGCAGCGCCGGCAGCGCGCGCGCATTCACCAGCAGGCTCCCCGCCGCGATCTCGCCGCCCGTGATCACGGCGGCCGCGTCGGGCTCCTCGAACCCATCCAGGTGCGGCGCGCACAGCGATGCCGCCACCGGCACGCCGAGCACCACGTGCCAGCGCTCGCGCGTGAGCACGACGCCGGCGCGCAGCTCGCCCGCGGGGCGGGTGAGCGCGAAGGGCTCGAACTGCTGCGCGCGCGGATCGTCCAGCAGGTACGCGCTCATCGCTGTGCGCTCATCGCTGCGCGCTCATGGATGCGCGCTCATCGCTGCGCGCTCATGGATGCGCGCTCATTCGCGGATCCGCAGCTCGTCCGGCAGCGCGTCGAGCAGCTTCTTGAGGTCCGACGAATGCTCGGTGGTGGTCACGAGCGTGAGGCCGTCCTGCATCACCACCACCAGGTCGTTCACGCCGTAGAGCACCACGTTCCCCTTTTCCGCGTGCACCACGTTGCCCCTCGCGTCCAGCGCGAAGACGCGCCCGCTCGCCGCGTTGCCCTGCGGATCGTGCGCGCGCACGCGATGCAGCGCGCCCCAGGTGCCCACGTCGTCCCAGCCGAACTCGCCCGGCACCACGAGCACCTTCGCGCTGCGCTCCATGACGCCCACGTCCACCGCCACCGGCGTCACGGCCGCGAAGAACTGCGCGATGTTGTCGGGATACGCGGCGAGCACCGGCGCCACCTCCGGGCAGTGCGCGCGAAGCTCCTCCAGGAAGTCCCCCACGCGCCACACGAAGATCCCCGAGTTCCACAGGTACCCCTCGGCGGTCATGCGCGTCGCGCGCTCGCGGTCGGGCTTCTCGACGAATCGCTCCACGCGCCGCACCACGCCATCCACCGGCGCGCCCGGCTGGATGTAGCCGAAGCCGGGATCCGGACGCGCCGGCACGATGCCTACCGTCACCAGGCTCTGGTGCTTCTCCGCCGCGCGCGCCGCCTGCACCAGCGCGAGCCGGAAGCCTTCATCATCCCCGATGGCCCAGTCGGCGTGGACCGAAATCATCGTGGCGGTGGGCGAGTCGCGCTGCGCGATCACGTGCGCGGCCCACGCGAGCGCGGCCGCCGTGCCGCTGGGCTGCGGCTCGGAGATGATGTTCTCGCGCGGCAGGTCGGGGGCCATCACCGCGATCGCGTCGGCGAGCGACGCGTTGGTGAGGATCAGCGTGTGCGCGCCGTCTGCCAGTGGACGCAGGCGCTCGAGCGCGTTCGTCAGCAGGGGCGCGTCGTTCACCAGCGGCAGCAGCTGCTTGGGGCGCTGCGGCGTGCTGAGCGGCCAGAAGCGCGAGCCAACGCCGCCCGCGAGCACCACGACCCAGCGAGCCATGCTTGCCTACGCCGGCTCGGCGCCCGATTCCTCGGGAGCCAGGCCAACCAGCTCGGCGGCGCGCGCGTAGAGCTTCTTGGGGCTGAACGGCTTGGTCAGGAAGTCGTCGGCGCCCAGCGCCATCGCGCGCTGGTGCTGCTGTTCCTGGCCCGCCGCCGTGAGGATGATGCACGGCAGCTTTTCCCAGCGCGGGTCGGCGCGCATGGCCGCGAGCACGTCCAGTCCGCTCAGGTGCGGCATCATGAGGTCGAGGAGCACCAGGCCGACGTCGGTCTCCTTCTCCAGGCGCTCGAGCGCCTCGCGGCCGTCATACGCGAGCGTGACCCGGAAGGGGCCCTGCTCGAGCTTCATCTTGATGATGCGGCCGATGTGCGGCTCGTCGTCGGCGACGAGCACGTGGCAGGTCGCAGCGTCGTCGGTCACGATGCTCAGACCAGCGCGGCGATCTGTTCGCGATTGCGGCGCAGCTCGAACAGCAGCTGGCCGAGGTTGGCGGCGGGGGTGAGCAGCACCACCAGTACCGCTTCCACGCTCAGCGAGGAGACGATCGCCAGCCCGCGCTCGTGCTCGATGACGGCGGTGAGCATGGCGCCGCGGCCCATGGCCTGTCCCAGCTCGTCCGAAGGCCCGATGATCGGGGGAATCCGGGCGGCGAGATCTTCCGGGTCGAGCCCGGGTATCACCTGGCTGTCGATCAGCAGGCCGTCGCGACCCAGCACGACAGCGGCCTCGACCCCATCTCGCTGCCGGATCGCGGCCACGAGGTCCCGGATACTTGCCATCTCGTCTCCGCTGAAAGTGCTCGGCGAAGGCTAGGTCGCGAAGGGGTCGAAGTCAAGCGACGGCAATCGCTTGTGATATGCGGCCACCAGCCGTATCCTTCGCTTCGAAGCCCATCCGTCCGCCCTCCGAGTGTCCATGACGTTCCGTCCCTCGATCTTCCTTGCCGCCGGCCTCGCCGTCGCGCTTGCCGCCTGCGGCGATCCGCTCGCCACCAAGGCGACGCTGAACGTCTATACCGACACGGTCAACGTGTACGCGCTCTCGGGAACGCCCGCGGGAGTGCCCACGGCGGTGCACATCTCGAGCGGGTCGGCCATCCGTGCGGATGCCACCTTCTCCTTCGACTTTGCGGCGGACATCGACGCGAGCGGAAACGTGGTGCTCCTGCCCGTGCGCCTCGTCGCGAGTGGCATTGCCAGCACGCACACGGTTGGGCTGCAGGCGGTCACCGGCACCTTCGACGCGGTCACCAGCGCGCCGCGCACCGCCTTCCGCTACGACTCCACCACCGTGGTGTCCGGGAAGGGCGGGGTGTTCGTGGCCGAGATCACCGACCCCACGCTCTGCTCGCTCTCGCTCAAGGGCGCCGCGTACTTCGCGAAGCTCGTGGTGGACAGCGTGCGTACGTCCGACCGCGCGATCTTCATGCGTGAAGTGGTGGATCCCAACTGCGGATTCCGCTCGCTGGTCTCCGGGAGCATCCCGAAGGACTGATCGATGCACGACATGCGCCTGTTGCGGGAGCAGGTCGGCGCGCTGCGTGATGGCTTGCGCCGCCGGGGCGCGCTCGAGGCCCTGGAGCCGCTGGTCTCCGAGGGCGAGCGCCTGGAGCAGGAACGCCGCACCCACATTGCCGCGGTCGAGGAACGAAAGGCCGCGCGCAACGTGAGCTCGCAGGAAGTGGCGAAGCGCAAGCGCGCTGGCGAGGGTGCCGACGACCTGATCGCGCACGGCCGCCAGCTGGGCGAGGAGATCGGTCGCCTGGAAGTGGAGCTCGCGGCCACCGAGGAGCGCCTGCATCGCATCCTGCTCGAGCTGCCGAACATGAACCTCGCGGACGTCCCCGACGGCGACGAGTCGCAGAACGTGATCGTCCACGAGTGGGGCACGCCCCGCAGCCCCGAAGGGGTGAAGCCCCACTGGGAAGTCGGCGCGACACTCGGCATGATCGACCTGGATCGCGGCGCCAAGGTGAGCGGATCCGGCTTCGTGTTCTATCGCGGACTCGGCGCGCGCCTGGTGCGCTCGCTGCTCAACTTCTTCGTGGACCTGCACGCCCGCGAGCATGGCTACGAGGAAGTATGGCCGCCGGTGCTCGTGAATCGCGCGACGATGACCGGCACCGGGCAGCTCCCGAAGTTCGAGGACGACGCCTACCAGACCATGGGCGACGGCCTGTTCCTCATCCCCACCGCCGAGGTTCCAGTCACGAACCTCTACCGCGACGAGATCCTCGACGCCTCCGAGCTGCCGCGCGGCTTCGTCGCGTACTCCCCCTGCTTCCGGCGCGAGGCCGGTTCCGCGGGCAAGGACACGCGCGGCATCCTCCGCACGCACGAGTTCGACAAGGTCGAGCTGGTGCGCTATTGCACGCCCGAGGAATCGGGCGTGCAGCTCGAGCTGCTCACGCGCCACGCCGAGACGGCGCTGGAGAAGCTGGGCATCCCGTACCGTCGCAAGCTGCTCGCGGCAGGCGACACCGGATTCTCGTCGGCCAAGACCTTCGACCTCGAGGCATGGGCGCCCGGCGTGGGCGCATGGCTGGAGGTCTCGAGCTGCAGCGTGTTCACCGACTTCCAGGCTCGGCGCGCCAACATTCGCTATCGCCCTGCGAAGGGGGAGAAGCCGCGGTTCGTGCACACGCTCAATGGATCGGGGCTCGCCTTTCCGCGCACCATCGCCTGCATCCTCGAGCATCACCAGAATGCCGATGGGTCGGTGAACGTGCCCGAGGTGCTGCGGCCGTACCTGGGGATGGACCGGCTCGGGTGAAGGCGCTGCGACGCGGCACGCCAGAGCTGGTGGTCGCGCTGCTCCTTGCCCTGCTGCTCACGTCGTACGTGTGGTACACGCAGCGCGCCGTGCGCGAGCTGCGGCACCAGGCCGGCATCTCGAGCCGCATGTACGCGCGCATCTTCCGCGCGCAGAGTGACACGAGCATCTCCGCCAGCACCCTGGCGCTGAGCGACCTGGCCGGTGCCATCGTGGAGCAGGGCGTGCCGGTGATCGTGACGGACCGCCTCGGCAGGCCCACCGCGCACGCCAACCTGCCCGCCGCCATTGCCGACGACGACGAGCGCATCGTGGCCTACGTGAAGGTGCTCGACGCGCGCAACCCGCCCGTCACCGACTCGCTGGTGGGGCAGATCCACTTCGGCGACACGCCGCTCGTGAACGGGCTGCGCGTGATCCCCGTGCTCCAGGCGGTGACCGCGGCCATCCTGCTCATCTTCGGCCTCTCCATCATTCGCGCACGCGGCAATGCCAGCCGCGAGCGCATCTGGGCGGGGATGGCCCGCGAGTCGGCACACCAGCTCGGCACGCCGCTGTCCAGCCTCGCCGGCTGGATCGAGCTGCTGGAGGAGCGCGGCGAATCGGACGAGCGGATCGGTGCGGCGGTGCGCCACATGCGAGGCGACCTCGATCGCCTCGATCGCGTGGCGCATCGGTTCGAGCGCATCGGGCGCGAGCCGAGGGCCGAGTCGATCGACGTCACCGCGATCGTGGACCGCGTGGTGGGCTACTTTCGCGCCCGCGTGCCGCAGCTCGCGAACGCCGTGGTGGTCGAGGCCCACCACGGGGATGAGGTCATTCACGTGGAAGGGGACGCCGTGCTCTTCGAGTGGGTGCTCGAGGTGCTGGTGAAGAACGCCGTGGATGCGCTCGCCGGTCGCGGCGGGCACGTGGACGTGCACGTGAAGGGTGTTCCCGAGGGCGGCGCGCGCGTTCGCGTGGCCGACGACGGGCCGGGCGTACCGCCCGACCTGCGCCGCCGCATTTTCGAGCCCGGCTTCAGCACCAAGAAGGGCGGGTGGGGGATCGGCCTCGCGCTTGCGCGGCGCATCGTGGAGGACAACCACGGGGGCACGCTGGCGCTCGTCAACGCCGACCGCGGGGCGACCTTCGAGATTATACTTCGCTAGATGTCCACGCTCGTTGACGACACGCTGCTCGCCGGCCTCAACCCGGCGCAGCGAGAGGCGGTGCTCCACTCCGAGGGACCGCTCCTCGTGCTGGCCGGCGCTGGCTCCGGCAAGACTCGCGTGCTCACCACGCGCATCGTGCGGCTGATCGACCACCACCACGTCGATCCATCGCAGCTGCTCACGGTCACGTTCACCAACAAGGCCGCCGGCGAGATGCGCGAGCGCATCGCCCGCATGCTCGGCACCCACCCCATCGGGATGTGGGCGGGCACCTTCCACGCGATCGGGGCGCGCCTGCTGCGCATGCACGCGCACTTCGCCGGACGCGAGACGGCCTTCACGATCTACGACGAGGACGATGCGCTCGGCGTGATCAAGCGCATCATGGAGCGCCGGAAGATCTCGCCCAAGCAGTTCACGCCGCGCGCGTTCAAGTCCGAGATCTCCTCCGCCAAGAACGCCCTCACGCATCCCGACGACTACGCGAGGGGCGCCGCACAGGACCCGTTCCATCGCGCGGTCGCCGACATCTACCCCGAGTACGACGAGGCGCTGCGCGTCGCCAACGCCGTGGACTTCGACGACCTGCTCGTGCTGCCCGTGCGCATCCTCCAGCGGCAGCCCGAGGTGCTCGCGAAGTTCCAGCGCAAGTTCCGCTACATCCTGGTGGACGAGTACCAGGACACGAACCGCGCGCAGTACGAGTTCATCCGCATGCTCGGCAGCGCGCACGGCAACGTGTGCGTCGTGGGCGACGACGACCAGTCGATCTATGGCTGGCGCGGCGCCGACATCCGCAACATCCTCGACTTCAACCAGGACTTCCCCGGCGCGATGGTCGTGCGCCTGGAGGAGAACTACCGGTCCACGCCGCCGATCCTCGAGCTCGCGAACGTGGTGATCGCCGCGAACACGGGACGCATGGGCAAGACGCTGCGCCCCACGCTCACCGGCGGCGACCGGGTGACCATCGTCCGCTCCTTCGACGAGCGCGACGAGGCGGACTTCATCGTGGACGAGCTCCGCTCGAAGCGCGGGCCGCTTGGCCTCGAGCTGCGCGACATCGCCGTGCTCTATCGCACGAACGCGCAGAGCCGCGCCATCGAGGAGGCGATGCGCAAGCACGCCATTCCGTATCGCCTGATCGGCGCGGTGCGCTTCTACGACCGCCGCGAGATCCGCGACCTCATGTCGTACCTCAAGCTCATCGCCAACCCCGCCGACGATGAGGCCTTCCGGCGCGCCATCGCGGTGCCCCGGCGCGGCGTGGGCGAGACCACGATCGACGTGCTCGGCGAGCTCGCGGCGCAGCAGGGGATCCCGATGCTCGCCGCCGCTACGCGCCCCGACCTGGTCGCCGGGTTGCGGCCCGCCGCGCGCGCCGCGCTGGCGGAATTTGCCGCCCTCATGGAGCGTTTCCGTCGCTCCGCCCAGGAGTCCGCGGTGGACGAGCTGCTGCAGGAGCTCATCACCGTCATCAAGTACGGCGACTACCTGCGGAGCGAGGGCGAGGAGCTCGCGCAGGATCGGCTCGACAACGTCCGCGAGCTCATCGCCGGCGCCGAGGAGACCGTGGCCGACGAGCTGGGGGAGGTGGGGCTTCGGCCCCTCGATCACTTCCTGCAGCGGGCCACCCTGGTCGCCGAGGTCGACAAGCTCGACCCCAACGCCGATGCGGTCACCTGCATGACGCTGCACAACGCGAAGGGACTCGAGTTCCCCATGGTGTTCATCACGGGACTCGAGGACGGCCTCTTTCCCCTCGCGAAGGCGTTCGACAATCCGGAGATGCTCGAGGAGGAGCGGCGCCTCTTCTATGTGGGCATCACGCGCGCCGAGCGAAAGCTCTACCTCACGCACGCGGAGCAGCGCCGCCGCAACGGGGAGTTCATGCTCTCGAAGGCGTCGAGCTTCCTCACGGCCATCCCCGACGCGATGGTCGAGAAGCGGAACACCGTGAAGGTGCGCAGCTCCGGCCGCTCCTTCCTCGACGACTTCTCCGGCGAGAAGGGCGCACGCACCGGGTGGGGCGCGCGCATGGGCGGCTACGGCCGGGACGGCACGGGCGGCGGCAGTGACGATTACTTTCCCACCTCGGCCGCTTCGCGGCGGCCAGGCACGCCCGTGTTTCGCGATTCCTCGCCCGAGGACGAGTCGCAGGACGCGGCGATCATCACCGTGGGTTCGCGCGTGCGCCACCGGAAGTTCGGCTCCGGCACCATCGCCGAGGTCACCGGCTCCGGCCGCGACGCCAAGGCGAAGATCGACTTCGACGACGAAGAGATCGGGCGCAAGACGCTCGTCGTCGCGCAGGCCAATCTCGAACGAGAGATCGACTAGAATGGCTGTCACCATCGAAGACGTGCGACACATCGCGCTGCTGGCGCGCCTGGGCCTCGACGACGCGCGCGCCACGTCGCTCGTGCAGGAGCTCAACGGCATCCTCGGCCACATGGAGGCGCTGGGCAAGGTGGACACCGACGGCGTGGCCGAAGTCTCCGGCATCGGCGCCTCGGGCATGCCGCTGCGCCCCGACCACGGGCCGGGGGTGCTGCTGAAGCGCAGCCCCGAGGGATTCGCTCCCATGATGCGCGAGGGATTCTTCCTGGTGCCCCGGCTCTCCACGCATGAAGACGCGGGGGATTCCGCGTGAGCCTGCGCACCGCCGCCGCCCTCCGTGAGCAGGTCGTGTCCGGACAGCGCGACCCGAAGAGCATCGTCCGCGACTCGCACGCCGCGGCTGACGTGGCGGACCGCACGAACAAGCTGAACATCTTCCTCGCGCGCGACCCCGCCGTGTCCGAGAGGCATGCAGCGGCGGCGGCCACGAAGATGGGCGACGCTGAGCCCGGGCTGCTGCTCGGCGTGCCGGTGGCCATCAAGGACAACATCGCCACGCTCGACCTCACCACGTCGTGCGGTTCGCGAATCCTCGAGGGCTACGTGAGTCCCTGGGAAGCGACGGCTGTCACGCGCCTGCGTGAGGCCGGTGCGGTGATCGTGGGCAAGACGAACATGGACGAGTTCGCGATGGGCTCCTCCACCGAGAACTCCGCGTACGGTCCCACGCGCAACCCGGTCGCGCCGCATACCGTGCCGGGCGGCTCGTCCGGCGGCTCCGCGGCCGCGGTGGCCGCCGGCATCGTCCCGATCTCGTACGGTTCCGAGACGGGCGGCTCCGTGCGCCAGCCCGCGGCATTCTGCGGCGTGGTGGGCGTGAAGCCCACCTACGGTCGCGTCAGCCGGTTCGGCCTCGTGGCCTTCGCCAGCTCGCTCGATCAAATCGGCGTGTTCGGCGCCACGGTGGACGACGCCGCGCTCGGCCTCGCCGCCGTTGCCGGTTACGACCAGCACGACGCCACCAGCGCGCGTCATTCCGTTCCCGATTACCGGGCCGCCGCAGGCGGGTCGCTCAAGGGCGTCGTGATCGGCCGGCCGAAGGAATACTTCCCGGCGTCGCTCGAGCCCGAGATGCGGGCGCGCTGCGAGCGCGCCTTCGACGCATTCCGCTCGCTCGGCGCCGAGGTGCGCGACGTCTCACTGCCGCACACCGAGTACGCCATTCCCGTCTATTACATCATCGCGCCCGCCGAGGCGTCGTCGAACCTCGCGCGCTTCGATGGCGTGCGCTACGGGCTCCGGCTGCAGGGCGACGGACTGCGCGGCATGTACGAAGCCACGCGCTCGAAGGGCTTCGGTGCGGAGGTCACGCGCCGCATCATGCTCGGCACCTACGTGCTGTCGGCGGGCTACTACGACGCGTACTACCGGAAGGCGATGCAGGTGCGCTCGTGCATCGCCGCCGACTTCCGCGCGGTGTTCGAGGGTGGCGTGCACCTGCTGTTCACGCCGACCACGCCGAGTCCCGCCTTCGCCTTCGGCGCGAAGGCGGATCCCTACGAGATGTACCTCTCGGACATCTACACGGTCACGGCGAACCTGGCGGGCGTGCCTGCGATGTCGCAACCGATCGGTCGCATGGGCGGATTGCCGGTGGGCGGCCAGCTCATCGCCCCGCACTTCGGCGAGCGCGAGATGTTCGCTGCCGCCTACGCCCTCGAGCGCGCGCTCGGCGAGGAGGCACACCGATGAGTGGCGTGACCGACGCATACGAGATGGTGGTGGGCCTCGAGGTGCACGTGCAGCTCAAGACGCGCACGAAGGCATTCTGCGGCTGCTCCACCGAGTATGGCGCACCGCCCAACACCAACACCTGCCCGGTGTGCCTCGCGCTGCCTGGCGCGCTGCCGGTGCTCAACGAGCACGCCGTGCTGCTGGCCACGCGCACCGCGCTCGCGCTCGGCTGCACCGTGAACCCCGTGTCGGTGTTTGCGCGCAAGAATTATTTCTATCCCGACCTGCCGAAGGGCTACCAGATCTCCCAGTTCGACAAGCCGCTCGCCCTTGGCGGCTGCGTGCAGATTGGCATTCGCGAGGACCAGTCGCCGATCACGATCGGCGTGACGCGCGTGCACATGGAAGAGGACGCGGGGAAGTCCATCCATGATCGCTTCTCCGGCGCCACGGCCATCGACCTCAATCGCGCCGGGGTGCCGCTGATCGAGATCGTCAGTGAGCCCGACATGCGCACCCACGAGGAGGCCGGCGCCTACCTCCGCGTGCTCAAGCAGCTGCTCGAATACATGGACGTCAGCGACGTCTCGATGGAAGAGGGAAGCCTGCGCGTGGACGCCAACGTCAGCGCGCGCATCCGCGGCGAGACGGAGCTCGGCACCAAGACCGAGGTGAAGAACATGAACTCCTTCTCCGGCGTGGAGCGCGCGCTGCAGTCGGAGTTCGCGCGGCAGTGCGCGCTGCTCGCCTCGGGCGGCACGGTGGTGCAGCAGACCATGATCTGGGATGGCGCCACCGTGCGGCCGGCCCGCGCGAAGGAGGGCAGCCACGACTACCGCTACTTCCCGGAGCCCGACCTGCCGCCGCTGATCCTCGACACCGACTGGATCGCGAAGGTGCGGCACGACCTGCCCGAGTCGCCGGACGCGCGCCGCGCGCGCTTCAAGTCCGAGTACGGCCTTGGCGACTACGACGTGGACGTCCTCACGGCCAGTCCCCAGGTCGCCGAATACTTCGAGGGCGTCGCGCGCCCGTCGGGCGACGCCAAGGCGGCCGCGAACTGGGTGATGGGCGAGGTCCTCGCCGCGCTCAAGGTCAACGGGGAAACGCTCCAGGGCTTCCGCGTCCGCCCCGCGGACCTCGCGTCACTGCTGGAGATGATCGCGGGTGACAAGCTCACCCACACGGCGGCGAAGCAGGTGTTCGCATCCATGGTGAAGACTGGCGATCGCGCCGAGCAGGTGGCGGAGCGCGAGGGGCTGCTCAAGGTGGGTGACGACGGCCAGCTCGCCACATGGCTGGAGGAAGTCCTCGCCGAGCATCCCGCCGAGGCGCAGCGCTTCGCCTCCGGCGAGCGGAAGCTGCAGGGCGTGCTGGTCGGCGCGGTGATGAAGAAGTCGAAGGGCCGCGCCGATGCGAAGAAGCTGAATCAGCTGCTCGCGGAGCGGTTCCCGGCGTAGAGCGGCGGCACGATCCGCGGCGAGAAGTCGAGCGTCGTGACCGGCATGCCGAAGTGCCTGGCGGCGCCGTCGCGCACCGCCTGCTCCCCGCCGGTGCGCAGCGCGTCGCGCCGCACCTGTTTCGCGAGCCGCAGCGGCTCGTCGCCACTCGGGTCCAGCGTGTAGGGCTCCGAGTGGTCGAAGCGGTTGAGCAGGTCCACGATGAAGTCGAACGAGCGCGCCAGGTAGAGTCCCACCTCGCCGTCCGCCAGGTCCCAGCGGCTGCGCTCCAGCATCAGCTGGAAGATGCGCTGCCAGCTCTCGTTGTCGGCGGCGTGCACCATCCCGCGGAAGATGCGACGGTTCGTGGACGTGCTGAACAGCGTGGGACTCAGCACGCGATCGAGCAGTCCGTCGGCGCGGGAGTGATCGAGCAGGATCAGGTCGCGCGCCCGCGCGCTCGCCACGGGGCCGAGGTGCGTCTCGAAGCGGCTCTCCCAGTAGCTGTGCCCCAGCGACGAGGTGCTCGCCGTGATCGCGAGCTGCGTGGGCACGAAGTAGTTGTGCGCCACCGCATCCGCCGCGAGGTGCGTCAGGTAGCCGAGCGCGAAGGCGCGCAGCGGCTCGTCGGGGGCGCGCTCGTGAATCTCGAATCCCACGGACCAGTCGTGGCAGTGCCGGCCGGCGGGCGCGTACTTCTTGGCGATGCTGGTGTCGGCCGCGATCGATCCGTAGAGAAAGTCGTACGGAAAGGCGCTGAGCAGCTCGCTCACGCTGCCGGGCAGCATCGAGAGCGAGCGCAGCACGGCCTCGCCGAGGAAGACGTGCGTCCCCGGGGTCCATGCATGCGCCGTCGAGGGCAGGAGTACGAGGACGACGAGCGCCGGGACGAGGAGCCGCATGGCCCCCCGCCAGGTCACCCGCACGCCTAGAGGCCCAGTCGCTGCCGCTGGCGGCGGATCGCCTTTCGCAGCGCGTGCACCTCGCCGCGAACTGCCTCGTCCACGCGTTCCTGTGCCTCGGAGAACGTTTCCGACAGCGCGTGCTCCATGCGCTCGATCGGGATGCGGTCGAGCAGCTCACCGCCCTCCTCGCGCACTCGGCCCGCGCCGTGGCGGATGCCGCGGCCGGCCCACTTCGCGCCACGTCCCACACCACTCAGCAGGGGCGAGATCGGGCGGCGCCCATTCTCTCCCTTCGCGAACAGCAGCGTGGTGCCCACGCCGATGGCCACGCCGATCAGCGTGGCGGTGAGCAGGTCGTACTGCTGGTCGCGCTCGGCAGCAGCCTGCCGGCGCGCGCTAGAGGCCGTGCCGCGTCCTTGGCCGCCGCGAGCCCGCGGGCCGCGTGATGCCGTCTTCGATTCCGTCGCCGTCGTACCCATCGACTTCCTCCTCATCAGTGAACTCGTGTCCATCGCTCGCCAGCTCCGCCCGCAGGTCGTCGCGGAAGCTCGCTGCCCCAGTGCGCACGCCGCGTACCGTGGCCGCCGTGGAGACGAAGGTTTGCTCGGCCTCACCCTGCACCACCGCCATCAGCGCATTGAACTCCGCGATCCGCTCCTCCGTGAGCTGCACCGCCTGGTGCAGCCGCTGGTTCGCCGTCGCGATCGTCGCGTTGATCTGGGCCACGTCCGTCCGCACCGTGGTCGTGATGTAATCCACGTTGTCCGCGATCGAGCTCGCGTGCCGCATGATCGGGTTGATGTCCCCATACACGCGGTCGAGCAGGTCGCTGATCTTCTTGTAGCTCTTCCGGAAGTTCCACGCCGCCGGGATCAGCGCCGCCGACAGCGCGAGCAGCGTGAGCGTCATCACCCCGCTCGCGATGCTCGTCACCTGCTCGAACCACGTGTGCGCCGCCGGGACCGTCTTGGTGACGATCGTGTCCGGCAGCGTGGCGACCTGCTGCAGCAGCCAGGCGCCGGAGTGCGTGAAAGCCTCGGTCATCGGCAGGAGTTGGCGGTGTAGGGAACGGGCGAAGGCGTGGTCGTGCCCGCAGCAGCCCCGACAGTGCAAGGGCAGGGCCACCTGCGCGGCTCCCGCAAGGGTACTCGCGCCCCCGTCACGCGGCAACAAACGCGCGGCACTCCGCTTGACCTGCACCATGGCGCGTGGGCATTCTTCGCCCTCGCACGCGCTCCTCGGCGCGCGTCGCCGTTTCACGATCCAACGACGCACTCTCGCCATGGGCGCATTGCAGTTCATCGTCGAGGGAGGGCACACCCTCTCCGGCACCATTCGCCCCTCGGGCAACAAGAACGCGGCGCTGCCGATCGTGGCTGCCTCGCTGCTCACGGACCAGCCCGTCGTCCTCGAGAACGTCCCGCGCATTCGCGACGTCGAGACGCTCGTCGAGCTCGTACGCTCCGTGGGCGCCCAGGCCGAGTGGGTCGCGCGCAACACGCTGCACATCCACGCGAAGGAAGTGCGCGCCGCGGGCCTCGACCCCGACCTCTGCCGCAAGATCCGCGCATCCATCCTGCTCGCCGCGCCCCTCCTCGCGCGCTGCGGGCGCATCGAGCTGCCGCCTCCCGGCGGCGACGTCATCGGCCGTCGTCGCGTGGACACGCACTTCCTGGCGCTCGAGCGCCTCGGCGTGGACTTCGAGCTCGAGGACAAGTTCCTCCTCTCGACCAGCGGCATGCGGGGCGCCGACGTCTTCCTCGACGAGCCGAGCGTCACGGCCACCGAGAACGCCATCACCGCGGCGGTCGCCGCCACCGGCAGCACCATCATCCGGAACGCCGCCTGCGAGCCCCACGTCCAGGACCTCTGCCACTTCCTCATCGCGCTCGGCGCCGAGATCGAGGGGATCGGCACCAACAAGGTGACCATCCAGGGCGGACGCTCGCTGCACGGCGCCACGCACACCATTGGGCCCGACCACATCGAGGTCGGCTCGTTCATCGGGCTCGCGGCCGTCACGAAGAGCGAGATCCGCATCCAGGACGCCGGCGTCGAGCACCTGCGCTCCACGCTGATGGGCTTTGCGCGCCTCGGCATCTCGTGCATGATCGACGGCAACGACCTCGTGGTCCCCGCCGAGCAGGAGCGCCGCATCCAGTCGGACCTCGGCGGGCACGTCCCCAAGCTCGAGGACCAGCCCTGGCCTGCCTTCCCGGCGGACACCATGTCCATCGCGCTCGTGGCGGCCACGCAGTGTGAGGGGATGATCATGATCCACGAGAAGATGTTCGAGTCGCGGCTCTTCTTCGTGGACAAGCTGATCGGCATGGGCGCCAAGATCGTGCTCTGCGATCCGCACCGGGCCATCGTGGCGGGCCCCAGCCGGCTGCGCGCGGCCGAGGTGGAGTCGCCGGACATCCGGGCGGGGATGGCGATGCTCATCGCGGCGCTCGCGGCCGAGGGCGAGAGCATCATCAACAACGTGTCGCAGATCGAGCGCGGCTACGAGCGCATCGACGAGCGCCTCCGCGCGCTGGGCGCGCGGGTCGAGCGCGTAGAGGATCGCCGGACGAAATGACGCAGCCGCTCGCGATCGAGGCGATCGACGACTTCGCCTCGTTCGGCATCACCGCCTTCACCACGCGCCGCGCCGCGGGCACCTTCGGCACGGCGGGCCAGGAGCCGGTGGCGGAGGTGATGGGCCGGTGGAGCGCGCTGCGTGAGCTGCTGCGCGCCGCCGGCGCCTCGCGCCTCGCCACGGCGCACCAGGTGCACGGCGATCGCGTGCTGGTGCACGACGCCGGCTGGGAGGGCTGGCTGCGCTCGGAGGCGGCGGATGGGCATGCGTCGCTCGCGCCGGGCACCGCGATGGCCGTGACGATCGCCGACTGCGTGCCGGTGTTCATCGCGCACCCCTCGGGAGCAGCAGCGGCGATCCACTCCGGCTGGCGCGGCACGGCTGCGCGCATCGTCGAGCGGGGGATCGACGCGCTCACGCATCGCGGGCTGCCCGCGTCGGAGCTTCGCGTGCACCTGGGCCCGGCGATCTGCGGCCGCTGCTACGAGGTGAGCGCCGACGTCCACCTGCAGCTCACCGGTCGCGACCCGGGCGGGCCGGCCACGGTGGACCTGCGGGCGCTGATCGCCGCGCAGGCGCGCGGGGCCGGGGTGCGCCACCTGTCGATCAGCGACCGCTGCACGCGCTGCGACAACGCCGATTTCTTCTCGCATCGCGCCGGCGACGCGGGGCGCCAGCTGGGCGTGATCGCGACCCCGTTGTCTTGACGTAGCTCCAAGCGCTGGATACCTTTACAGTGCTGGTGGGGAATTGTCCCCGCTCGCGGATGTGGGGGATGCTCCCCACATTTTTTTATTCTGTACGGTAGCCTCGACTTGACGTGAACGCTGCGCTGGAACGCGTTGTACAGCAAGAAGTTGAGTCGAACGGGTTCGAACTCGTCGAGCTGCGGAACGGGGGCACTCGCTCCCGTCCCGTCATCGAGGTGAGGATCGACCGGCGCGACGGCACGAAGATCACGGTCGACGACTGTGCTCGGGTGTCGAGGGCGATCGAGCAGCAGCTCGATGGCTCGCCGCTGGTGCACGAACGGTACGTGCTGCAGGTGTCGTCACCGGGGGAGCGTCCGCTCCGCACGCCCGGGGAGTGGCGCCGCTTCGTGTCGCGGTTCGTGAACGTGTTGGCCCCGCTGCAGGGCGGTCGCTTCGAGGGCAAGCTGCTCGCCCTCGAGGGAGAGCCCGGCGCCGAGGTGGTCGTGCTGGAAATGGAGCGCGCGCAGGAGAAGCGCATTCCGCTGGCCGACGTGAAGGAGGCACGACTGTCGTTTCGGTTCTGAGCATGCAACGGGCGCACGCGCGCCATGACACATTCGGCCGGTCCGCCGGCCGCACGACCCGAGGGTTTCCTGGATGGTGAGCTCTGCAGAGATTCTGGCCGCGTTCCGCGAGGTGTCCAACACCAAGCAGCTCGATCGCGCGGAGCTGTACGGCCTCCTCCAGGACGGCATCATGGCGGCCCTCGCCAAGAAGTACGGGCCCAACGTGCAGGCCGAAGTCACCATCGACGACTCCAAGGGCGATATCAAGATCGTCCTCCTGAAGACCGTCGTGGAGACGGTCGAGGACGCGTCGCATCAGGTGTCCGTGGAGGAAGCGCGCGAGTTCGACGAGGGCTTCGAGCCCGGCGACGTGCTCGAGGAGCCCATCGACTTCCAGGTCTTCGGCCGCGCCGCGGTGCAGGCTGCCAAGCAGCGCATCATCCAGCGCGTCCGCGAGGGCGAGCGCAGCCGCATCCGCGACGAGTTCTCCACGCGCGTGGGCGAGCTGCTCTCCGGCGAGGTCCAGCAGATCGAGCGCGGCAAGCTCGTGATCATGCTGAACAAGTACCGCGAGGCCGAGGCGATCATCCCCTATCGCGAGCAGAACCATCGCGAGCACTACCACCAGGGCGAGCCGATCCGCGCGGTGCTCAAGCGCGTCGAGGAGACGCCCAAGGGACCGCGCCTGATCTTCAGCCGCGCCGACGGCCTCTTCGTCAAGGCGCTGTTCAAGCTCGAGGTCCCCGAGATCCAGCAGGGCATCGTCGAGATCCGCGCCACTGCCCGCGAAGTGGGCAGTCGCACCAAGATCGCCGTGTTCTCCCGCGACGACGCGATCGATCCCGTGGGCGCCTGCGTGGGCCTCAAGGGCTCGCGCGTGCAGGCCGTGGTCAATGAGCTGGGCGGTGAGCGCATCGACATCGTCCCCTGGTCGCCCGATCCCGAGCGCTTCGCCAAGCTGGCCCTCGCGCCGGCCAAGGTCGCGCGCGTCTTCAGCGATCCCGACACCAAGACCATCCAGGCGATCGTCGACGAGGACCAGCTGTCCCTCGCCATCGGCCGCAATGGACAGAACGTGCGCCTCGCCTCCGAGCTCACGGGCTGGAAGATCGACCTCTTCTCCAGCCGCGAGTGGATGGAGAAGTCGGGCGAGAGCGGATTCTTCGCCCCGCTGCCCGAGGAGCAGGAAGAGGTGGACGTGCCGCTCACCGAGATCGAGGGGATGCATCCCGCCACGGTGGCGGTCCTCAACGAGGCGGGCTACAAGATGCTCAACGACATCATCGATCTCGAGCGCGATGACTTCCTCCGCCTTGCGGGCATCGCCCCCGAGGAAGCGGATCGCATCATGGCCATGATCGACGAGCTCACCACCGAGGACGGCGCCCCCGATGAGGAAGGCGCCGCCGAGGCCGGGGGCGCACCAGCGTGAACGACGTCACCCGCCGCAAGCTCGCCGGCCTCGTGGGGCTCGGGGCACGCGCGCGGACGGTCGTGACGGGCGTGGAGATGACGAAGGACGCCGCGAAGAAGGGCAAGCTGGTGTTCGCACTGGTCGCCCCCGACGCGTCGAAGAACAGCAGGGACAAAATTGTGCCGATGCTCACGGCGAAGCGGATCCGCTTCTCCGAGGCGCTCGACATGGCGACGCTCGGCGTCGCCGTGGGGCGTGACCAGACGGCGGCGGTAGGGATCGTGGATCGCAATCTCGCCAAGGGGATTCGCGCTCTGCTGGACACGGGCTCCGACGAGCCCACTGGGAGGATGGTTTGAGCAAGCTTCGCGTGCACGACCTGGCTGGTGAGTTCGGCATCTCGGCAGAGGAGGTCACCACCATCCTCCGCCAGATGGACGTGCCGGTCCGCAGTCATCTCAGTGTGCTGACCGACGACCAGGTCGCGCGCATCCGCGCGCGCTGGGAGCGCGAGAAGCGCGTCCGCGCCGAGAAGGCGAGCGCGCCCGCCGCGCCTGCCGCCAGCCGCCGCCGCAAGGC
>JAQBPX010000028.1 GCA_028287305.1 Gemmatimonadota bacterium | reverse complement strand
CACCGCTTCCAGCTGTCCACGCACTGTGCGCGCGTGAGCCGCGTGCGACGTTTCGCCATTGGTCTTCCTCCGGAGGATGCACAGATGTAACTGTTGCATTCACCGGTTGACGCCACCATCTGCCGTTAGTCAACCAAAAGGACCCATAGAATGCCCCGCACCGTAAAGATCGGCCTCATCCAGGCATCCAACGCCTGCGACACCGGCGAGAAGCTCGACATCATCCGCGAAGCGAACGTCAACAAGCACCTCGAGCTGATCGAGAAGGCCGCCTCGGAAGGCGTGCAGATGCTCTGCATGCAGGAGATCTTCACCGGCCCCTACTTCTGCGCCGAGCAGAGCGCGCGCTGGTTCGACAGCGTGGAGCGGATCCCGGACGGGCCGACGACGCAGCTGATGATGCAGCTCGCGAAGAAGCACCGGATGGTGATCGTGGTGCCGCTGTACGAGGAGGACACCACCGGCGTCTACTACAACACCGCTGCGGTGATCGACGCCGACGGCAAGTACCTGGGCAAGTACCGGAAGAATCACATTCCGCACTGCGCGCCTGGCTTCTGGGAGAAGTTCTACTTCAAGCCCGGCAACCTGGGCTACCCCGTGTTCGACACGATGTACGGCAAGGTGGGCGTGTACATCTGCTATGACCGCCACTTCCCCGAGGGCGCGCGCGCGCTGGGCCTGGGCGGCGCCGAGATCGTGTTCAATCCATCGGCAACGGTGGCTGGGCTGTCAGAGTACCTGTGGAAGCTGGAGCAGCCCGCGCACGCCGTGGCGAACGCCTACTTCATCGCGGCGATCAATCGCGTGGGTGTGGAAGCGCCGTGGAACATCGGGGAGTTCTATGGGCAGTCGTACATCTGCGATCCCCGTGGCCAGATGGTCGCGATGGCGAGTCGGGATCACGATGAGCTGATCACGGCCGAGGTAGACCTCGACAAGATTCGCGAGGTGAGGAACACCTGGCAGTTCTTCAGGGATCGACGGCCGGATTCGTATGGGGAGTTGGTGGCGCCGTAGGCGCCCGTCGCTCGGGGCGCTGCCTAGCGCGCCTCGAGCAGTCGCAGTAGCCGGTGGTTCAGGAACAGGCGCTCTCGGCCCAGGCGCACCTCCCTGAGGATTCCTCCCTTCACCAGCGCGTGCAGCTGGCGGGATGCCAGCTGGCGCGTCCCTACCCCTCGCTCCACGAGGTTCCGGATGCGGCAGTAGGGCTGTTCGAAGATGACGTCGACCAGGTCTCGACTGTACAGGCGGGGATACGCCGCACGAATCCGCTCGGCGATCTCACCGGATAGCGCTCGTATGGCGGCGATCTTCGCAATGGTCCAGCGCGCCGTCAGCTCAATCCCCCGCAGCATGAACAGGACCCAATCTTCCCATGCCGCGTCCCGCGTCACGCCCAGCAGCAGCCGGTAGTACTCCTGCTTGTGCTCGATGATGTAGCGGCTCAGGTACAGGATCGGTTGCGGGAGCAGGCCGCGAGCCACCAGGAAGAGCGAGTTGATCACCCGACCGGTGCGGCCGTTTCCGTCGGTGAAAGGGTGGATGGCCTCGAACTGATAGTGGAGCACAGCCATCTTCACGAGCGGATCCATGCCATCGGTCGTGGGCGCCTCATGCAGGAACGCTTCCCAGTTCGACAACAAGCGGCGGATGCGGTCCTCACCCACGGGCGGCGTGTAGCTCACAGCCCGGGAGGCGCTGTTCACCAGCTGCGTCCCCGGCACTCGGCGGACGCGCATCTCGACTCCCTTGACCTCGGTGCAGACGACCTCCGCCGTCCACGTGGAGAGCGGCTTTACCTGCAGGGAGGCAGCGCCCTCAAGCAGTGCGCGACGATACCGAAGGGCTTCCCGGGTGGCCGCGTCTCCGGGGTCGCTTGCCTCCACGCGACGAAAGAGCTCGTCGGCGCTCGTGACGATATTCTCGATCTCCGAGCTGGCTTGCGCCTCGAGGAGCAGGATGCTGTTCAGGAGGATGGTGGGATTGGGAATGAGCTCGGTGGCAACCTTCAACTCGGCCAGCGCCGCGCGCGCGACGATGCATTGCTTCAGCACCGTCCGCGACTCGAGCTCTCCCGCGGGCGGAAGCGGCGGCAGATCGTTGTAGGGCCGGTCAGCCCGCCATTTATCGGACGTGCGCGGCTGCCGGCCAGGCCCCTTTCCCTTCATATGTTCGATTTTACGTCATTTCGTAACATGTCCCAAGGATATGTTACGGGCCGGCACAGGTCAAGATCGACATGTTACGCTATTGCCCTTTTTGTAACATGTGGCGATGCCCAGTGGAGCGAGAGTCTCAGTTGTGGGAGTCAGCCCCGAGCGAGCGCCCCATCCACCACCCCCTGCCCCTCCGCCACAATCCTCCGCAACCCCTCCTCCCCCCGAAAACTCTCCGCGTAGATCTTGTAGATGTCCTCGGTGCCGCTGGGCCGCGCGGCAAACCATCCGGCAGCCGACGTCACCTTCACCCCGCCAATCGCAGCCCCGTTGCCCGGCGCCGTCGTGATGATGCTCGTGACCTTCTCACCTCCGAGCTCCTCCGCCTTTACGTCAGCCGCAGTCAAGGCAGCCAGCCGCTTTTTCTGCTCCGGCGTCGCCTTCGCCTCCACGCGATCATAGACGGGCGCGCCGAACTCCTGCGTCAGCGCCGCATACAACTCGCCGGGATCGCGACCTGCCCGCACGGTCATCTCCGCCGCGAGCAGCGCGGGAATCAACCCGTCCTTGTCGGTGCTCCACACCGACCCATCGCGCCTCACGAACGTCGCGCCCGCGCTCTCCTCGCCGGCGAAGCCCATCGATCCGTCGAACAGCCCCTCCACGAACCACTTGAAGCCCACTGGCGTCTCGATCAGGCGCCGGCCGAGCTTCTCCGTCACGCGATCGATCATCGAGCTGCTCACCACGGTCTTCCCCACGCCGGCCGCGTCGCCCCATCCCGGCCGCGATGAGAACAGGTGCTGGATGCACACCGCCAGGTAGTGATTCGGCGGCATCAGTCCCACGCTCTTCGCGACGATGCCGTGCCGGTCGTGATCGGTGTCGCACGCTGCCGCGATGTCGAACCGGTCCTTCATCTCGATCAGCCGCTGCATCGCATATGAGCTCGACGGGTCCATCCGGATCTTCCCGTCCCAGTCCACCGACATGAACCGGAACGTCTGGTCCACCACCTCACTCACCACGGTGAGGTCCAGCCTGTAGTCCGACGCGATGCGCGACCAGTAGTGCACGCCCGCGCCACCCAGCGGGTCCACGCCAATGCGGATCCCCTTGTCGCGAATCACGTCCATGTCGATGACGTTGGCGAGGTCGCGCACGTAGGGCGTCACGTAGTCGTAGCGCACCGTGGTCGACGCGACCAGGGCGCGCGAATACGGAATCCGCTTCACCTTCGCCAGCCCGCCCTCGAGCAACCGGTTCGCCTCGTTCTCGATCCACTTCGTCACGCTGCCGTCGGCCGGGCCGCCGTTCGGCGTGTTGTACTTGAAGCCACCGTCTTCCGGCGGATTGTGGCTCGGCGTCACCACGATCCCGTCTGCCAGCCCGTCCACGCGCCCGCGGTTGTAGCAGAGCACGGCGTGCGAGATCACCGGCGTCGGCGTGTACTCGTCACCCTCGGCCACCATCACCACTACGCCATGCGCGGCGAGCACCTCGAGCGCCGTCGCGGCCGCCGGCACCGACAGCGCATGCGTGTCGATGCCGAGGAACAGCGGACCGCTGATCCCCTGCGCCGAGCGATAGCGACAGATCGCCTCCGTGATCGCGAGGATGTGCCGCTCGTTGAACTGGCTGTTGAACGCCGAGCCGCGATGGCCCGATGTGCCGAACGCAACGCGCTGCGTCGCAACCGCGGGATCGGGGGACAGGGCGTAGTAGGCCGTGACGAGCTTCGACACGTCCAGCAGCATGGCCGCCGGCGGCGCATGGCCGGCGAGGGGGCTGACGATCATGTGCGGTGGGGCCTGAATGAGCAGGGACGAAAATTGAGACGCTGCGTGAGTTCCGCGATCACGAATGCTGTCGCAATATGCTCGCCGACGCGAGTCCGAACGGCACCAGCCTCCCACCGTACGACATGCCCTACACGCTCTGGAGCAAAGGCACCCTGCTGGGCACCGCTCGCGCGCTCCCAACCCAGCCAGAGTTTCCCACCCTCTTCTACGAATTCGATCCGACGGAGGCGGGGAAAAAGGCGATCGCGACGTTCAACGAGGTCATGCGGGCGGGACGTGGCATGATGTCGATCTTCGAAGGCGCGTCCGACATCCGGGCCGATGCCGACATTGAAATCCTGAAGGACTACTCGCGAAGGCTCGTGGAGTCGCCCGAGGGTCGCCGACACACCGAGGCAGTCAGGGATGTAGAGGAGCTCGCCCTTCAACTGATCGATGACGAGGGCAGCGTGGTGCCGACCACCCAACTGCACATCCAGGACATGCTCGAGATCATGCAGGCGGTCGAGCCTGAGTTTGACGTTCTCAGTCTCGAGCCCGGCGCTCCCAGGTTCATGGTCAGCGCGGTCCTCGCCTCACCCCACCCCTGACCTCAACAGCCCAC
This sequence comes from Gemmatimonadota bacterium, assembly GCA_028287305.1. Lineage (GTDB taxonomy): Bacteria > Gemmatimonadota > Gemmatimonadetes > Gemmatimonadales > Gemmatimonadaceae > JAQBPX01. The sequence continues at coordinate 145,779 of JAQBPX010000028.1, read as the reverse complement.
CCATCACCGCACCGACCACCCCCACCACGGGAATCCCGGCGCGGTACCACCCCGGCTGCGCCTCCGATCCCGGCATCCGGGCGCTCAGCACGCCCATCACGAGCACCACGGCGCAGAGCAGCCCCACGTACGACATGGGCGACGTCGGCGCGATTCGCGCCGTCACCCAGCCACCCGCTATCGCCGCCAGCAGCGACAGCGCGATGTTCGCCGCCAGGTAGCGCGGCGTGGGCGTCGGCATGGCCCCCGCGCCGCCCGCCCCGCCTGCCTTCCGCATGCGATCCCGCATCGCCTTCATCCCGCCGGGCACCATGCCCGCCATCAACGCCATCGTACCGACCATGACGATCACCGTCATCGTCAGGAAGCCCGCCACCACCGACAGGATGCTCCTCAGCATGCAATGCCTCCCATGGGGATGCCCTCTCACCGCACGGGCAAGGTAGCGCCTCAAGCCCCTCACCGGGCGACCGAGACTGTTGAAGGAAAGACTGTGGGCCCACTTCCGCTGCGTGTCGCGGCCCGCATCCCTGTCCCGGCAGGCCCCTTGTCGCACATCCTGCACGCCTCCTCCGCTCCCTTCGCCTCGAAGCGCGCGGGACCCGAGCTCCGCCTCGCTGCGCGGGCGGGCGCCCGGCTGGACCTCGCACGCACCACGCGGCGGGCCCTCCGGCTGGGTGTCGGGCTGCTCGCCCTGGTGTCCGCGGTGGCGCTGATGCAGATCGGCCGCTCGACACGCGCCGGGGGCGAGCTCGCCGCCGGGCAGGAGGTGATGCGCGAGCTCGATCGCCTGCAGGAAGTCACCGTGGAGCTGCGCACGTTCGAGGAGGATGGTGCCCTGGGCTCATCGCGAGAGCTCGGCGGGGAATGGAGGTCGCTGGTGCACGAGCTCGAACGGTCGCAGGAGGCGCTGCATGCAGCGCTGGAAGGCAACGGCAGCGACTCTCCCCTGCTCGACACCCTCGATCGCATCGCCGAGGAGCACCTGGCATTCGCCACCTCCCCCATGGAGGCCGATCGCCAGGCCGCGGCCCGTTCGCTGCGGCAGGTGAGCCTCGTGCAGCGGCGCCTGGAGAGCGGGCAGCGCGCCATCCTCGCCGGGCGCTCGGCGTCGGTGCGCCGAGAGACGCGCGGCGCAGTGCTGGCCATCGTCATCGCGATGCTCGTGGCCCTCTGCTTCGCCTACTTCGCCCAGCGCGTCGTGGAGCGGGAGCTGGAGCGACGAGAGTCCGCCGAGGTCACGCAGGACCGGATGTCCGGCGAAGCGGCCACGCAGGCCGAGGAGTTGCAGGCGCAGAACGTGGAGCTGCTCGACTGGAGCGAGCGCCTCCACGTCGCGCACAAGGAAGCCGAGGCGGCGAACCTTGCAAAGAGCGAGTTCCTGGCCGTCATGAGTCACGAGCTCCGGACCCCGCTCAACTCGATCATCGGGTTCGCCAACGTCCTCCACAAGAACAAGCGCAACACGCTCGACGAGACGGATCGGCTGTACCTCGATCGCCTCCGCGCCAACTCCGTGCACCTGCTCGGGCTCATCAACCAGGTGCTGGACCTCGCCAAGGTCGAGGCGGGCCACATGGAGATCTCGCTCACACCCACGGACATCGGCGCACTCGCGCGGACGGTCGTGGGACAACTCGAGGGAGAGCAGCAGGATTCCATCGTGGAGCTGCGGGCGGAGGTCCCGGGCAACCTTGCGATGGTCAACACCGATGGGGACAAGCTGCGCCAGGTGCTGATCAACCTCGTGAGCAATGCCCTCAAGTTCACGCGCGCGGGAGAGGTCTCCGTTCGCATCGCCGCCGACGTGCTCGGCCGGCCGATCAGCATCGAGGTCGTCGACACCGGCATCGGCATGGATGCCGAGCGTCTCGGTCGCGTGTTCGATGCCTTCGACCAGGGCGGCAGCGAGATCACCAGGGAATTCGGTGGCACGGGACTGGGACTCTCGATCTCGCGGGCACTCTGCGGTGCCCTTGGCCACTCGCTCACCGCGACCAGCGTGCCTGGCGTGGGGTCCACCTTCACCATCGCCCTGCACCCTGCGCTCGCGGCGTGACGCGGGCGCGGGTGCGGGCGGGGGCGGGGGCGACGATCGACGAGTCGCGATTCTTTCAGCACTCACCGCAACTGGTTGCGAGGCGGCGGCATCCGGCCGACATTCGGGTCGTGACCCGACCTGGCTCCGCCATCGCCCGTGCCATTGTCGTCTCCGCCTGCCTGCTCATCGCTGCCTGCGGCGGCATGGGCGACGCCACGCCCCTCGGCGGCGACTGGTACGTGGTCGAGGATCCCCACACCATCGAGGCGGGGCGCATCCCTCGCGCCCTGGTGCGAAAGTCGGGCTCACGCAGCGAGCGCGTGGCCGACATGCTCGTGCAACAGCGCTTCTACGAGCCCGACTGCGTGGTCTTCCAGAGCGCGCGCCATGAGGACATTTCCGTCGCCTGCGGCTCCAGGCCGCCCGTGGTGGTCCTCGCTCGCGCCTACGGTGAATGGAAGCTGGAGCCCACGGGCCTGCGTCGCGTCTCGGCGCCCATCGTGGGCGAGAATGGTGTGGTGCGCGAGATCGTCGAGTATGGCGTCGACGACCTCCGCGCGCTGGCGATCGGGGGAGGAGTCGCGTTGCGTCCCGTTCCCACCTACGAGAAGGTGGATGCCGCGGCCGACCCGGAGGCACTCGTGAATGCCGCCGGCGCCAACCGGCTGTCACTCGTGCAGGCGTTGCTCGCGGCGGGCGCCGACCCCAACTCGCACAACGATCGCAACATCTCGGCGCTGATGGTCGCCTGCGGACGGGGCGACACGCTCATGGTGGACGTGCTGCTCGCGGCCGGGGCCTCGGTGACGCCGGTGGACAAGCGCGGCAAGTCGGCAGCCGATTACGGCGACCTGCTCAACTCGGACGCCATCCAGCGGCGTCTCGCCGCCGCGCGGGCAAGGCAGTCGCCCTGACGCTCGAACCCTGTCGGTGAGCGCTGTTCCGCTGCCTATTAGGCGCATGCGCTACCTCATCCCGCTCGTCCTCGTCCCTGCCTTCTCGCTCGCCGCGCAGGGCCCCACCGCCATGCGCCCCATTCCGCCCTACGGCGTCACCCACTCGTGGCCCATTGGCGGCGAGGGCGGATGGGACTACGTGGTGCCCGACCCCGCGCGACATCGCGTCTTCATCGGACGCTCCAACCGCGTGATGGTCGTGGACGAGCGGAGCGGCACGCTCATCGGCGAGGTCGCGCCGATCAATGGCGCGCACGGCGTCGCGATCGCCGAGCGCAGCGGCCACGGCTTCGCCACGAGCGGGAACGACAGCTCGATCGTCATGTTCGACCTGAAGACGCTCGCCATCCTCGGCAAGGTGCACGCGGCGGAGGACGCCGACGCGATCATCTATGACGCGTCATCGAATCGCGTCTTCAGCTTCAACGGCGACGCGAACTCCGCGACGGTGGTGGACCCGCGCCACGGCACGCTCGTGACGAACATCCCGCTCGGCGGCAAGCCGGAGTACGGCGCGAGTGCGGGGAACGGCAAGGTGTACGTGAACCTCACCGATCGCGCCGAGGTGGTCGAGATCGACTCGCGGCGGCTCAAGGTCACGCGTCGCTGGGCCACCACCGGATGCAGGAACCCGGTCGCCATGGCGATTGACGTCGCCAACCACCGCCTGTTCAGCGGCTGTCGCAGCGGCGTGATGGCCGTGTCGGACTACAGCGAGGGCACGGTGATCGCGACGCTGCCCATCGGCACCGGCGTGGACGGCGCCGCGTGGGATCCCGTGCGTCGCGATGCATTCGCGTCGAGCGCCGACGGCATGCTGACCGTGATTCACTGGGACGGCGGGCGGAAGTACCACTCGCTCGGCTACCTCGTGACGCAGCAGGCCTCGCGCAACGTGGGGCTCGACGCGAGCACGCACCGGCTCTTCCTGCCCGGCGCGAAGTTCGGCCCCGCGCCGGCGGAGTCCACGGCGGACAACCCGCGACGTCGCCCGCAGGTGGTGCCGGGGTCGTTCGTGCTGATGGTGGTGGAACCGACGAAGGGACATTGACGCAGGTCCTCCTCGTCGGCTCCGGCCACCTCGCATCACGCGTCGAGCAGCGCCTGCTCGCACGCGGCGACGCGATCGTGCGCTTCGAGGGCGGGCCCGACGCGCTGTCGTCGGTGGACCTGGCGGCGATCTCCAGCGCATTCCTGCTCGACGACCACGATGAGCGCAACCTCGCCCTCGTGATCGCGCTCGTCTCCATCCGGCGCGACATCCCGGTCACCGTCGCGCTGTTCAACGAGAACATCGCCCCTCACCTGCGCGCCGCCAACCCGAACATTCGCGTGCTCAACCCGGCGCGCATCGCGGCCCCCGCATTCATTCACGCGCTGACTGCCCCACTGGAGCACACGCTCCGCTACACGCCCGCCACCTGGCCCGCCGAGCGTTCGCCAGTTCGCGCCGACACGCTCATCACGCGCCTGGTGGGCGCATTCGCGGCGCTGATCATCGCGGCCGTCACCTTCTTCCACTTCGTGGTCGGCCTCTCGTGGCTCGACTCGCTCTACTTCGTCATCGTGACCGTGGCCACGGTGGGATACGGCGACATCAACCTGGCCACGGCGAGCCCGCTCGCGAAGCTGGTCGGCATCGCGCTGATCCTCGGCTCGACCTTCTTCATCTGGATGATCTTCTCCCTCACGGTGGACGCGATCATCAAGAAGCGCGTGCAGCTCGCCCTCGGCCGGCGGCGCTACGACTACAGCGGGCACGTCATCCTCTGCGGCCTCGGACGTCTCGGCTTCTTCATCGCCGAGGGATTGCTCGAGCGCGGGGAGCGCGTGCTCGTGATCGAGCGAGAGGAGGACGCGGCCGACGTGGAGTACTTCCGCCGCCGGGGCGCCGACGTCTACATCGGTGACGCGCGCCTCCTTCGCGTGCTCGAGGACACCGGCGCGCGAAGGGCGAAGGCGCTCTACTCGGTGATCGACGACGACTACGTGAACCTCGAGATCGGCCTCAACGCGCGCTCGTTCCAGCCCGGCCTGCGGCTCGTGCTCCGGCTCTACGACGAGCCGATGTCACAGCGCATCAGCGAGACGCTCGACATCCATCTCTCGTTCAGCATGACGGCGATCGCGAGCGAGCAGTTCGTGACTGGTGAGGTCGTGGCGACCTAGCTGCTGCACCCGCCGCCGCAGCTCGACGAGCAGCCCGAGCCACCGCCATCACCGCCGCTGTCGGAACCGCTGCTGTCACCACCTCCGGCGCCGTCACCACCTCCCGAGTCGGACGCGTCGTGGTGCCCCCCGTCATCGCTCCACGACCGATCCGAACCCCCGCCGCCGAATCCTCCCCCGCCGCCGAACTCCGGGTGACCTCCGTCGGGTCCCCCTGTCCCACCATCGCCGAAGTAGGCATAGAGTGGCGTGTCGTCCACCCACATCGATGCGCGACGTCGCTCATCCTCTTCCTGTTGCGCGCCTTGCGCCGCAGCCCGTCGCTGGAACTTCGGCACCGCCCAGATGTCCGCCGGCGGCTCCACGCGAAACTCGTGGCGATACGCCGAGAGCGTGTCGAGGTACTGCGCCTGGAAGGTCTCGGTCTGGTCGTCCTGCGGAACCAGTTCCGGATTGTGGTCGAAGTCCCGGCCCAGCACCTCGCCGCAGAACTCACGATACGGCCGCGTGAACAGGATGTGCTCGTGCCACACCTGGTCGATCACGCGGCTGGGAGTCACGCCCATCTCGTGCGCCACTCCGAGATAGAGGAACTTCTTGTACTCCTCGATCGACCGGCATGCGAACCGGGTGGACCAGCCGAGCTTTCGACTGAGCTTGCTCGCGAACGCCTGCGTGCTCGGGTCGGTGGCCCCGAACATCGAGGTCACGCGGTCGAGCATCCTCGGCGGCACGATGTGGTCGAAGTGGTAATGCTTGAGGCGAAGCCAGAGGTCCTTCTTTTCCATGTTCACGACTCCGTTGCCTGCTCCATCGCCCTGACCGCCAGGTATTCCGACTGGTCCACGAAGCGGCTCACCGTTGCCATGACGTCGGCTGCCTGGAGCATGTCGGCGTTCGGCATCGCGCGTCGCGCGACGTGCTCCAGTTCCTCGCGGATGATCATGAACTCGCGGCGCATGGCGGTCTCCGTGAAGGAGAGGCGCGCGCGCTGCGTGCCGTGCCGCTCCGAGACGAGCCGCTGGATCTCCATGGCGTCCGCGAGCAGCGCCGAGGGCTCGCCGTCGGCCTCCTCGACCACGAGCAGCGCGCCAGCGATGTCGGCGAACAGCGTGGTGAGGTGATCGCTGACCTGCGAGGTGCGCAGGCCCTTCGCCATCGGGATCGCGCCGTCGCAGCGGATCCGCTCCACGACGCCGTCGACGAGTGGAGTGAGGTGCGAGAGGATTCCGTCGGCGACCTTGCCGAGACCCTTCACCGCCCTCGGTGGCGCGGGCGCGCGACGGACCTGGCGTTCGCCCGCATTGGTGGCCGGCGAATCGCCCGCCGACTCGGCCGCGTGCTCGCTCGCGGACGAGCTGCCATGCGTGTCGTCCACCGGCAGCCAGAGTGAGAACGCGGATCCCTTGCCCACCTCGCTCTCCACGGTGATGTCGCCTCCCATCGCTCGCGCGAGGCGCTGGCCGATGGTGAGCCCAAGCCCGCTCCCGTCACGCGAGCGCGTGTGCCCACTCTCCGCCTGCACGAAGGGCTCGAAGATGGACTTGAGCTTGTCGGCCGCAATGCCACTGCCCGTGTCGCGCACGGTGAGCCTGATGTGTGCGCTGCGTGGCTGCAGGCGCGCCCTCGCGTCCGGCGTGGACGTCACGGCGCCGTCCACGGTGATGGTGCCGCCAGCGTCCGTGCACTTCACCGCGTTCGAGAGCAGGTTGACGATGATCTGCCGCACGCGCTCCGAGTCACCCATGAAGCGCGGCAGCCCCTCGGCTTCCCGGGTGACTATCAGCGCAAGGTTCTTGGCGTGCGCCTGCGGCTGCACCAGGGAGAGCGCCGAGGTGATCGCGTCGCTGGGCAGGCCAGGCGCGCTCTCCACGCCGAGGCGCCCGGCCTCCACCTTCGCGAGGTCGAGGATGTCGTTCACCAGGCCGAGCAGGTGCCTGGCGCTGCGACGGATGCGTGTCACGTGGTCGCGCATCTTGTCGCTCAGCTCCCCCGAGATGCCCAGCTCGATGATCTCGGAGTAGCCCAGGATGGCGTTGAGGGGAGTGCGCAGCTCGTGGGACATGATCGCCAGGAAATCCGACTTGGCGCGGCTCGAAGCCTCGGCGGCCAGTCGGGCCTCCCGCTCGTGCGCCAGCTGCCGTGAGCGCTCCTCCGCGTACTTCCGGTCGGTGACGTCCCGCAGTGAAACGAGCTCGGCCGTTTCGCCTTCCCACTCGGTGTCCACCACGCGCAGCTCGGCATAGACGAGCTCGCCGCCGCCTCGTCGCACGATTTCCATCTCGGTGGTTTCGCCGGCCACGAGAGGGGTTCCCAATGGGGTGCCCACGAGCTCGTCAGGATTGCGCGCGAACATGCGCGCAGCCGCGGGGTTCGCGAAACGGATGACCCCGCTTCGGTCCACGATCACGATGCCATCTGCCAGGCTCTCGATGATTGCCCGGAGTTGCGTCCACGCGTCGGCCGGTGCCGCCCCTTCCGCCAGTTCCATGTCCCGCGGAAATGCAACTGGCGGGCCGGAGGGCAGCGTCCGGTGCTGGCGAAATTCCGGCCCCGTGGCGACCATTCGGGGCACGCAATCGCACACCCGGAGGAGTCCTGTCCAAGTACCTGCTCAGGCTGTTCGTCACGGGCGCCAGCTCGCGCACCGGAACGGCCATCGCGAACCTCAAGCGCATCTGCGAGCAGGAGCTCGAGGGCCTCTACGACCTCGAGATCATCGACGTGCTCGAGCATCCGGAGCTTGCCGAGGATGAGAAGATCCTCGCGACGCCCACGCTCATCAAGTCGCTTCCCCTCCCGCTGCGACGCGTGATCGGCGACCTATCGGACACCGAGAAGGTGCTGCTCGGCCTCGAGGTCCGCAGCCAGGACCTGTCGAAGCCCGCTCGCGAACAGGGCACCGAATGAGCGAGCCCCGGAAGTACATGGCGGTGGAGAAGGTGGCCACCGGGATCTCCAGCTTCGACATCATCGCCAAGGGCGGGCTCCCCCGGAATCGGACCACCCTGATTTCCGGCACCGCCGGCAGCGGCAAGACGATCTTCGCTGTGCAGTTCCTGGCCGCCGGGATCGAGGCGGGCTTCCCCGGCGTGTTCATCACCTTCGAGGAATCAGCGGCCGACATCCGGCGCAACATGCTCAGCTTCGGCTGGGACCTCGAGAAGTGGGAAGCCGAGGGCAAGCTCGCGTTCGTGGACGCCTCCCCGGACCCCACCATCGAGACCACCGAGGCAGGCAGCTTCGACCTCGGCGCGCTGATGGCTCGCGTAGCCTACGCGGTGCGCAAGGTAAAGGCGGCGCGCGTGGCCGTGGACTCCCTGGGCGCGGTGTTCTCGCAGTTCTCCGACCAGTCCATCGTGCGCAGTGAGCTCTTCCGCATTGCGTCGGCGCTCAAGGCACTCGACGTGACCGCCGTGCTCACCGCCGAGCGCACCGAGGACTACGGCCCGATCGCTCGCTTCGGCGTGGAGGAGTTCATCGCGGACAACGTGATGATCCTCCGCAACGTGCTCGAGGACGAGAGCCGGCGCCGCACCATCGAGATATTGAAGTTCCGCGGCTGCGACCACCAGAAGGGCGAGTATCCGTTCACGATCGTGCCCCAGGGCGGCGTGATAGTGATCCCACTCTCGGCCATGTCGCTGAGCATGAAGTCGTCGAGCGTGCGCATATCGTCCGGGAACAAGGAGCTCGACGACATGTGCGGCGGCGGGCTGTTCCGCGACTCGGTGACGCTGGTGAGCGGCGCAACGGGCACGGGCAAGACGCTCACCGTCTCGCAGTTCCTGCAAGGCGGCGCGGAGAATGGGGAGCGCTGCCTCCTGCTCGCATTCGAGGAGAGTCGCGACCAGCTGGTGCGCAACGCCACGGGCTGGGGCTTCGACTTCCAGAAGATGGAGAAGGACGGGCTCCTGCGCGTGGTCTGTGACTATCCCGACGTGTCGGGGCTCGAGGATTGGCTCGTCATCATCCAGGCGGCGATCAAGGACTTCAAGCCGCAGCGCGTGGCGCTCGACAGCCTCTCGGCGCTCGAGCACGTGGGCACCGCCAAGGCGTTCCGCGAGTTCGTGATCGGCCTCACCTCGTACATCAAGCACGAGGAAATCACCGGGTTGTTCACGTCCACGACCGCGAGCCTCATGGGTGGCGACTCGATCACGGAGACGCACATCTCGACACTCACCGACTCGATCATCCTGCTGCGCTACGTGGAGATGTTCGGCGAGATGAAGCGCGGCCTCACCGTGCTCAAGATGCGCGGCTCGGCGCACGACAAGGCGATCCGCGAGTTCACGATCGACAAGGGCGGAATGCGCATGGGCCAGCCCTTCCGCAACGTCACCGGCATCCTCGCCGGCTCGCCGGTGCACCTGAGCCCGAGTGACCTCGAGCGCGTCTGGTCGCAGGTGGGAGACGAGCCGCGGGGATCCTGATCGATCCACGGCAAACCGCGGCTGACGGCTGACGAAGCTGCCACGGCGGCCACGACGGCTTGCGGAGAGCGCACTCCACCGGGAAATTCGCCGCATGCGAACCTTCCCCCGCTGCATTGGGCTCCTTGTAGCCCTGATTCCTGCGCTGAGCGCCGCGCAAGCCCCCGACCCCCGCCTCGAGCGCCTCAAGTCCGAGCTCGCCGCCAACATCGACGCCCGCGCGAAGCTCGCGCAGCAGATGGTCGACCAGGTCTTCTCCTTCGGCGAGCTCGGCATGCAGGAGGTGGAGACGTCGAAGTACCTCTCCGGCATCCTCGAGAAGAACGGCTTCACGGTGCAGCGCGGCGTCGCAGGCATTCCCACCGCGTTCGTCGCCAAGTGGGGGAGCGGATCGCCCGTGATCTCCCTCGGCTCCGACATCGACGGCATCCCGCAGGCAAACCAGCGGCCCGCCACCGCGCAGCGCGACTGGGTCGTGACCGGCGCGCCGGGCCACGGCGAGGGCCACAACAGCGGCGTGCCCCTCAACATCCTGGCGGCGCTCGCCGTGAAGGACGTCATGACGCGCGAGCACATGAGCGGCACGATCATGCTCTGGCCCGGCGTGGCCGAGGAGCAGCTCGGCAGCAAGGCATTCCTCGTGCGGGCGGGCGTGTTCAAGGACGTGGACGCGAACCTCTTCGCGCACGTCAGCGATGAATTCGGCATTTCCTGGGGCGACGAATCCGCCCTCGCGCTCATCTCGGCGCTCTTCAAGTTCAGGGGGCAGAGCGCGCACGCGGCCGGCGCGCCGTGGCGCGGCAGGAGCGCGCTCGATGCCGTGATGACCATGGCGAACGCCTGGGAATTCCATCGCGAGCACATGGAGCTCACGCAGCGCTCGCACTACGTGATCACCGACGGCGGCGACCAGCCCAACGTGGTGCCGAGCACCTCGGCCATCTGGTTCTACTTCCGTGAGCGCGACGCCGAGCACGTGCTGAAGATGTTCGAGGACGGCAAGCAGATCGCGCGCGCCGCTGCGCAGGCGACGTTCACGCAGCTCGACACCGTACAGGTGATCGGCACCGCCTGGCGCCCGCACCAGAACAAGCCGATCGCCGAGGCGATGTACGCGAACGCCGTGAAGGTCGGAATGCCGGCGTGGGACGCGGCCGACCAGTCGATGGCGAGGTCGGTGCAGAAGATGATGGGCCAGCCGGACAGCGGGCTCGCGACCACCGTCTCGAAGCTGCGCTCGCCCGCTGACGCGCCGAGCGGCGGCACGGGGAGCGACGACATCGGGGACATCACGTGGAACGTCCCCTCCGTCACGCTCTACTATCCCGCGAACATCCCCGGCACGCCCGGGCATAACTGGGCCGATGCGATTGCGATGGCCACGCCGATCGCGCACAAGGGAGTCGTCGCCGGCGCCAAGGTGCAGGCGATGACGCTGCTCGACCTGATGATGCAGCCCACCCTCGTGAGCAGCGCGAAGGCGTACTTCACCGACGTGCAGACGAAGACCATCAAGTACAAGCCGCTCATGGCGCCCACCGACCAGCCCGCCACCTGGCTCAACGCCGATAAGATGGCGCGGTATCGTGAGGAGATGCGGAAGTACTATTACGACCCGAAGTACGGCACCTACCTGCAGCAGCTGGGGATCAAGTGGCCGCCGGTGCCGCTGGTGCCGTGAGCGAGTGAACGAGTGAGCGACCTCCTGCTCTCCCCCGCCCAGCGCCGCGCACTCACCTGGGGCGCCGTGACGCTCGTGCTCGCGCTGCTCGCCGCCATCGCCATCGGGGCGGTCCGGCGCGCGGCCGGCGGCCTGGCGTCATGGGGGCACGGCGAGCCGCAGGTCACGCAAGGGCTGGTGGTCGAGAAGATGCGGCAGGTGGCGAAGCTCGTCGCCACCGAGATGACGCTCCGCGACGTGGTGACCTACGAGCAGACGGAGTTCCGCTCCACCAAGCGCACGCTGCTGGTAGTGACGGCGCGCGTATCGGCCGGGATCGACCTCTCCCACGGCACGGACGTCAGCATCGACCACGCGGCGAAGCGCATCTCCGTCTCGCTTGCCCCGGCGCAGGTCCTCAGCGTGGACGTGGTGAACGTCACCACGTATGACGAACAGGCCGGGCTCTGGAATCCATTTCGCGCCGAGGATCGCGACGTCATCCAGCAGCGCATTCGCGCACAGCTCCTCGCCTCGGCAAGGGCGTCCGGCATCCTGGAGCACGCCGATCACAGCGCGGCGAAGGTGCTCACCGACCTGCTCGCGCAGGATGGCTACACCGTGGTGATCAACCAGAAGCAGTCACCGGCACCCTGAACATGTCACGCCTCATGCCTCGAATGACCGTGCCTGCTGCGCTCGGCGTCATGCTGTCGCTACACGCGATGCACGCCGCATTCGCGCAGCAGCCACCCGCCTCGCAGACCCAGGTCGTCATCCTCGGCACCGGCAATCCCGCGCCGAACCCGGATCGCATGGGCCCCTCGCTCGCCATCATCGTGCGCGGCACGCCATACCTGGTCGACGCGGGCACCGGCGTGGTGCGTCGCGCGTCTGCGGCCAGCAGGAAGGGCGTGAAGGGGCTCGCGATGAAGAACCTCTCACGCGTCTTCCTCACGCACCTGCACAGCGACCATACCATCGGCCTTCCAGACCTGATGTCCACCCCATGGATCATGGGCCGCACCGATCCACTGGAGGTCTACGGGCCGCCCGGCACCAGCGCGATGATGGAGCACCTCTTCCAGGCGTACAGCGCCGACAACGACATCCGCATCAACGGGCTGGAGAAGGGCAACGCCACCGGCAACGCGGTGCATCCACACGAGATCGCGCCCGGCGTGATCTACCAGGACTCCAACGTGAAGGTCACGGCGTTCCTGGTGAAGCACGGCTCGTGGCCGGCGGCGTTCGGCTATCGATTCGACACGCCGGATCGCTCGATCGTCGTCTCCGGCGACGCGTCGCCGAGCGAATCGGTGGTGGAGGCCTGCCACGGCTGCGACGTGCTGGTGCACGAGGTATACACCGAGGCGGGATACAGGACGAGCACGGCCGCGTGGCAGGACTACTCGCGACAGTTCCACACCTCGGCCCCGCAGCTGGGAGAGCTGGCGACTCGCGCACGCCCGAAGCTGTTGCTACTCTTCCACCAGATGTACTTCGGCGGCCCGAAGGACACCGACGCGGGCCTCATGAAGGAGATGCACGCGGCGTACAGGGGAAAGGTCGTCTCGGCTCGCGACCTCGGCATCTACTAGCGGCCCACATGCCCTTCACACTCTGGAGCAGGGACACCCTGCTCGGCAGCTCCAACCTCCAGGCGCCCTCGCCGGATTCGTCCACGCTGCTCGGTGAGTTCGAGCCGACCACCGCGGGACTCGCGCTGGTTCCGGCGTTCACCGAGCAGATGCGCGCGATGCGCGGCATCACGCCGATCATCGAGCAGTCCGGGATGCTCGAGGGAAGCGCCGACCAGGAGCGCGGTGACGCGTTCGCCACGCAGCTGCACGAGTCGCCTGAGGGGCAGCGACTGTTCGCGGCCAAGTCGGCCATGGAAGCGCTGGAGCTCGAGCTGCGCGACGAATCGGGCCAGCCGATGCCGGCCACGCAGTTCTTCGTGCAGGACGTGCTGCAGGCGATCAACGACCAGGTGCCGCACGGCTCAGCGAGGCTCGACAAGCTGGAGCCGGGCATTCCCCGGTTCGTGATGAGCGTGCTCCTGCAGAAGGGCTGAGGTGCACGGCGTCTCGACGAACCTCGCCACTCGCATCGCTGCCTTCGTCGGCGGGATCATCGTGCTGGCGCTCGGCAGCGTGATCTCGGTGGGCGCTGCGCTGCTCGCGCCGATCGCGATCTTCGTCGCAAGCCGCATCGTCAAGGCACGAGGCGGGGCGCTCACGCTCTGGAGCAGCTGGGTGGTGGCCGCCTGCAGCGTGGGGATCGGCATCCTGCTGGGGGGCGCGGTGGTCGCGCTGAAGTTGCCCAACGGCAGCCTCCAGCAGGTGCGGACGAGCTACGACTCCAGCAGCGCTCAGGCCGCGAAGCAGCCGCCGCCCAAGTGGCTCGAGCGCATCGCTCCTGGCAGCGCGGCGCGTGCATCGCAGGCACAGCCCAGGTCGCATGCCATGCAGACCGGGTTGCTCGCCGTGGGCGGCATGATGATGTTCAGCATGCTCGGCGGCATCGTCGGCTCGCTGGGCTGGGCAGCCGCGCTGTTGCTCGCGTTCGGCGCGCAGGGGCGCTGGATCGGCGCCGGAACGGGTGCGTCGCCGGAAATTGCCAGCGCGGAGCTCGACCTCGACTAGCCGCGCATCGCGCGCGTGACTGCGCGATCCAGCGCGTTGGCGAACTGTTGCTTGTCCTTCGGGCCGTACCCCGCGCTGCCGCCCGTCTCCACGCCAGCACCGCGCAGCGAATCCATGAAGTTGCGCACCGAGAGGCGCTCGCCAATGCTCTCGGGGGTGAACACCTCACCGCGCGGGTCGATCACCACTACGCCCTTGGGCACGAGCAGCGCCGCGAGCGGAATGTCGGCGGTCACCGCCACGTCGCCCTTCTCGGCATGCTCGGCGATGTAGGCATCGGCCACGTCCGGGCCACCGTCCACTCGCACGGCGCTCACCTGCGTGTACCCCACGGGGAGCTGCAGCCGCTGGTTGGCGACCAGTATCGTCTCGAGCTTGAGCCGATCGGACACGCGATAGCAAACGTCCTTCACGTCCCTGGGGGCCGCGTCGGCGTCGACCCAGAGCTTCACGTGCCTTCCGCCAGGAGTTCCCGGAACCGCGCGATGTCCTTCACCCGGGGAATCTCGTTGAACATGACGTAGGCGTCCACGGCCGGGTCGGCGGGCAGCCAGGCGATGAGCTGCCGCAGCTCGTCGTCGGTGTAGCTGGCATAGGCGCTCTTGTTCCCGTGCAGTCGCCAGTACAGCAGCTCCGGCGTGAGCGATGGACGAATGAAGGGGTCCACCGCGTGCACCAGTCGGAGCTCGCGACAGATGTTGAGCACCACGTCGTCGGGCCACGGCCCGCGCGGCTCCCAGAGAAGCGTCACACCATCCGGGCGCTCGACGGCCGAGAGGAAGCGGCGCATGCTCGCGATGTTCTCCGGCGTGCTGCGAAAGCTGGCGGGGCACTGGAAGAGGATCGCCGATGCACGCAGGGTGTGCGCGACGGCCAGCGTCAGCTCCCACGCCGCCCGGGTGGTGTCGTTCAGCCGGAACGCCCCGGCCTCTGCGCGCTCACGTTCGCTGAACGGGCGCTTGAGGCGGCGATACGTGCTGCTCGTGCCCAGGTGCGTGATCACCTGCCACGCCTTCATGGTGAACTCGAACTCGGCCGGCGCCTGCGCGCGCCATTTCTCGACGGTCGCCATGGGGGGCGGATCGTAGAAGCTCTGCTGTACCTCCACCACGGGAAACCGCCGGTAGTAGGTCGCCGCCGCGATGGTGAACCCGCACATGCCGAGCTTCATGGACATGGCCCCGGCCCATGCAAGAATCGGTGTCCCGTCGCATATTCGGGGCATGCCTCGCGCGCGCGTGTCGCTCCTGCTCCTGCTCGCCGTCTGCTGTGCACACCCGGCGGTTGCGCCTGCGCCCGCCGGCCCTGCGGTCGCCCGGTTCACGGTCTCGGGAGGACCGCCCGAAGGGATGCAGAAGCGCCTCGCCTCCATGCAGCCGGATTCGTCCCGATGCGCGCTCATGGCGCAGTTCACCGGCGAGGCGCGACCGCGCGACGGCATGCTCGAAGTGTTGCTCACGAGCGGATCCGTGGCGATCACGCGGAGCAACGACAAGCGCTGGGACGACCTGCACCTCCGCGTGCTGCTCTCGTCCCGATCCAGTACGCTCGGCGCCGTGGGCGACGGCACGCGCGTGGTGCTCACGCCGACCGTGGACTCGGCCGGTCCCTCCGTCACCACGTGGCAGTCGAGCGACACGATCCGGCTCCTCTTCCCCTGGCAGCGCACCCTCGCACAGCGCTGGCTCGTCTTCAGCGTGGGGTATCACTCGATCACCCATGACGGGCGCTTCACCGAGTGTGAGACGCAGGCCGGCAACGCGCGGCTGTCCTTCGACGCCGACACGGTCGCGCCATGACTCGCGCGCCAATGGATGATGCCGTCATGCCTCGAGAGCTCGTGCTCGCCCTCACCTCGGTAGCCGGTTCGACGGCCGCGTGCGCGGCGCATGGGGACGTCGCCACCCTCGACACGGTGCGCGCGGCACACGCAATCTTCGCTGACGCCGCTCCACGGGCCGGCGGCACGGTGGTGAAGGCACTCGGGGACGGGCTGCTCATGGCGTTCCCGCCAAACCGCGCAGCCGACGCAGTCGCGGTGCTGCGCGAAGCGCAGGGCTCCGCCAGTGCCCTGTGGAAGGCGTTCGATGCGCGATGCGAAGTGCAGGTGAAGGCGACCATCGGAACCGTGCTCTGCGGACCGATCGGCCCGCCCGGTGACGTGCGCGTGGACATCTTCGGCAACGCGCTCAATCGGCTCTTCAAGCTGGCGCCCGGCGACCTGGCACTCACTCCGGAGCTGCAGGCAGCGCTGAATGGCTAGCTTGTCAGAGTGAACTTCGCGGTGAAGCGATGACGACCGCCGGCATCATCGGCGGCATCGGGCCGGAGTCGACCGTCGACTACTATCGGCGCATCCTGGCCGAGTGGGCGATGCTCGAGCCGGGCACCGCGCCGTCGCTCGTGATCAACAGCATCGACGTGCGACGCGCGCTCTCGCTCGCGCAGCACGACCTGCCGGGGCTCATCGAGAACCTGATGCCCGAGCTGCAGCGACTCGCTGGCGCTGGTGCCGACTTCGCCGCGCTCTCCGCCAACACGCCGCACATCGTGTTCGATGCGCTCGTGCAGCGCACTTCGATCCCGCTGCTGAGCATCGTGGAAGTGGCGGCGCGCGAGGCCTCCCGGCTCGGGCTGGAGCGCCTTGGCCTGCTCGGCACGCGATTCACCATGGAGGCGCCGTTCTATCGGGAGGTATTCGGCCGGCGAGGGCTCACGGTGGTGGTGCCGCCGGAGCCGGACCTCACGTGGGTGCATGACCACTACATCGGTGAACTGCTGGTGGGCGAGTTCCACCCACGGACACGCGCCGGAATGGAAGCGCTGGTCGCGCGGCTCCGCGACAGCCAGCAGATTGATGGCGTGATCCTCGGCGGAACGGAGCTTCCCCTCCTGCTGCAGTCTTCGTCGGTCGCCGGCCTGCCGGCGCTCGATACCCCCGGACTGCACGTGTCCGCCATCGTCGCGCGGCTGCGCGGCGGCCCCGATACGGTGACGTCATGACACGCCCTCGCGGAGGCCTTGCGATGCTCGCGGCCCTCGTAGTCGCGGTCGCCGCGTGCGCCCGCGACGCAGACCTCTCGTTCGTGGGCGGCAAGTGGTGGACGGGCTACACCGCCAGCTGGCCGCACAATGGGCGCATCCCGCACGCCCTGTTTCGCATCAAGGGTGACCAGCGCGAGGTCGTGGACTCCATGATCGAGTCCGTGTACCACTACCAGCCCGATTGCGTGGCGTACCAGTCGGGCCAGCATGACCATGACGTGTTGCTCGTGTGCGGCGATCGCGTGCCGCTCGTAGTGGCTGAGACGAAGTCAGGTGAGTGGACCTACCTGCCGCTGGGGCTGCGTCGCGGGATCGTCACGCTGCCGATCGACAGCCTGCGTTCGCTGGCGCTGCAGCAGCCGATGCGCCGGTAACCGCACTGCAGTGCGCGGCCTGATCCTCGGCAAGTTCCTGCCCTACCACGAAGGGCATGCGCACCTGATACGCTCGGCGCGGTCGCAGGTAGAGGCGCTCACTGTGTTGGTGTGTTCCATCGCGAGCGAACCCATTCCCGGTGGCGCGCGCTTCCAATGGGTGCGACAGGCGAATCCTGATTGTCGCGTAGTTCACGTCTCGGAAGAGGTGCCACAGGCGCCGGAAGAAGATCCCCGCTTCTGGGAGATCTGGACCGCGCTCATCGAGCGACACGCGGGTGAGGTGGATGTCGTGTTCACCTCGGAGTCCTACGGAGACGAGCTCGCCCGCCGTCTCGACGCGAAGCATGTCTGTGTCGATCTGGTGCGGCGGGCGATTCCAGTCTCCGGCACGGAGATTCGCAACGACCCGATGGGTCAGTGGCAGTACATCCCACGCATCGTGAGGCCGTGGTACGCCAGGCGCGTCGCGCTCATGGGTCCTGAATCCACGGGAAAGACGACGATGGCCGAGCAGCTTTCTGCCCGGTTCGCAACTGCGTGGGTTCCGGAATATGGGCGCGAGTATTGCGCGACACTCGATGCGCGAGCGCTACGGCCGGTCGATTTCGAGGCGATCGCGTGGGGACAGGCGACGCTCGAGGACGCGGCCGCCGAGCGAGCGAATCGTGTGCTCATCTGTGACACCGAGCTGCTCACGACATGCACGTGGAGCGACATCGTGACGCACGGTCGCCCCCGATGGCTTACGGATGCCGCGCGGGCGCGGCATTACGACCTCACTTTCCTGCTCGATTGCGATGTGCCCTGGGTGGACGACGGCACGCGCGTCCTGCGGGACGAGCGCGCCTCGCACTTCGAGCGGTTGTTCGAGGAACTCTCGCTGGCCAAACGTGGGTTCCTGGTCATCAACGGTTCCTTCGACCAGCGCCTCCAGGCGATGACCAGCGCGATCACTGCGCTGATCAACACCTGAAGCCGCCATCGAGGTTCGCCGCGAGGCGGTGTCGCGCCACTACGGCTTGAACGTGAACGGCTGCTGCACCAGCTGCTTCACCTTGTGCCCCTGAAACTCGGCCGGGAAGAAGCTCGACACGCTGATCGCGCGGCGCACGGACTCGGTGAGCTCACCGTCCGTGGACTTGATCACCTTGAAGGTGTTCATCTGGGCCTGGCCGCGCTCGTCCACCACGAACTGCACGAGCACCTGCTGCTCCTTGCCCATCGCCCGCAGGCGATCCGGGAACTCCGGCGCGCGCACGGACTTGACGCGCACGGCCTGCTCGACCTGGAAATCGAAGAAAGTCTTGTCGCCCTCGACCGCCTGCGCGTGCGCCGATGCGGAGAGGATGAAGGCGGAGGTGATGACGAGTGATGCGATATGACGGGACATGATCCTGGAGGTTCGGGAAGTCGGTGAGCTGATGACGCAACCTCTCGCCGGCGCGCTCCGGCATCCAATACCCGCTTGTCAGGGATGTCATGCCTGGCCACCCCGCACCCGGCGAGGCATGGGAAGCCTGCCAACGAAGCATTGGAAGCCATGGCGCCGGCGGGCGTATCCTCTGCGACGTGCAATCAGGCCGTCACCCTCGCCTCCCATCGTCACCATGAAAGTCACCATCCGCACCAGGCTGCTCGCCGGATTCTTCACCGTGCTGCTCACCGGCACGCTCGCCTCGGTGGGCGCGCTGTCCATGATCTCACGGACCGTGGGCCAGCTGCAGGAGGTGATCGACCGCGACGACGTGATCGCTGCCAAGGCCATCCAGATCCGGCTGTCGGTGATGGAGATGAGCGACGCGATGCGCGGATACCTGCTCGACACCTCCAACGAGGCGGAGCTCCAGCGAAAGCTTGCCGCGGACAGCATGGTGGTGCTCCGCACCTCCGAGCTGCGCGCGCTGCATCCCTCCGCGACGGTGTTGCAGGCCATCGACCAGGTGGCGCAGTTCGACGAGAAGAAGCTCAACAACATCGAGGATGAGGTCCTGGCGCTCGCGAAGACGAGCGCCAGCACGGCGCGCGACAAGTACGACACCGAGTACCTGCCCGCCCGCGCGATGCACGCCGCCATGCTCGACGACATGGACCGCCTCTCCGGCATCGACAAGGAGGCAGCCATCCAGGCCGCCGATACGAGTCGCAGGCGCGCGCGCCTGGCGATGTGGTCATTCCTCTCGCTGATGGTCGCGTCCGGCCTTGGCATCTCGCTCCTGCTCGCCAGCCGGATCTCGAAGCCGATCATCGCCGCCACGCGCAACCTCGAGCGCATGTCCACCGGGGACCTCAGCGTGCGCATGCGCGTCTTCTCCGAGGATGAGCTGGGCGACATGGCTCGCCACTTCAACGGGTTCGCCATCGAGATGGAGCGCGTGATCACCGACGTGCGTCACAACGCGGCCGCACTCGGCAACGCGTCCGCGCAGGTCGCGGACACCGCCGCCAGCCTCTCGCAGGGCACCAGTGAGCAGGCGGCATCGGTCCAGGAGACCTCCGCCAGCCTCGAGCAGATGAACGCCTCCATCACCTCCAACGCCGAGTCCAGCCGCACCACCGAGCAGACGGCGCTCAAGAGCGCGACCGACGCCGAGCAGGGCGGCCGCGTGGTGCAGGAGACCACGGCCGCGATGAAGACGATCGCGCAGAAGATCGGGATCATCGAGGACATCGCCTACCAGACCAACCTGCTGGCGCTCAACGCCGCCATCGAGGCCGCCCGCGCCGGCGATCACGGCAAGGGCTTCGCCGTGGTGGCCACCGAGGTGCGCAAGCTCGCGGAGCGCAGCCAGTCTGCAGCCAACGAGATCGGCGCCATGGCGGTGAGCAGCGTGGCCGTGGCCGAGCGCTCGGGCAACTGGCTCAGGGAGCTGGTCCCGGCCATCCGTCGCACGGCCGAACTCGTGCAGGAAGTCGCCGCGGCGTCACACGAGCAGGCGGTGGGCGTCACGCAGATCAACGGCGCCATGAGCCAGGTGGATTCCATCACCCAGCAGACGGCATCCGCCGCGGAGCAGCTGGCCTCGACCGCCGAGGAGATGGCGAGCCAGGCCGAGTCGCTTCAGCGCATCGTGGAGTTCTTCACCCTCACCGCGCGGAGTGCCTGAACGCGGCTCGCCGCCTCCGCGCGCATGGGATGCACGACCGGATCGGCGTGCTCCCAGGCTGCCATCGCATACTCGTAGCTGGCGACGGCACCCAGCGTGTCGCCCATCCGCTCGCGGGCGCGCCCGAGCATCAACTCGAGCTTCGGTCGGGTGACGCCCAGGCCACCAGCGCCAAGCGGCCCACGCAACCCGGCGTCGAACCAGTACGCCGCCTCGGCCGGGCGTCCGGCGGCCAGTAGTTCCTTGCCCAGTTCATAGTTCTCGCGCACGAAGCCCGTGACCGGGGAGAAGATGGACGCGCGCAGCTCGCGCACGGCGTCCTCGTGCCGCCCCAGCAGTCCGTACCGAAGGCCGCGAACATAATGATGGAACCGGCGCACCATTCCATATCCGGTGCGGCTCCCGTGAAACTCGACCTGCTCGGCGATTGTCCGCAGCCCCGCGGTGTCACCCATCTCCGCGCGCGCCGCGGCCGCCTGCGTCATCTCGCCGGCAAGGCTGCGTGACTTGCGCGTGAGCGTCGAACCATAGGGCGTCCGCATGGAAGAATCTCGCAGCGCAATCACCTCGGCGTAGCGTCCCATGTCGTGCAGGATCATTGCGCGCATCCCGCCGCTCCAGTATCGCTGGGCGAATGCCGCCGGCGGGCGGGCGTCGCGCTGGCGCAGCACCTCGGCGAGCGCGAGCGCCTCGCGATATCGTCCCTCGTTGCGCAGGAGGATGGTATATCCCCACTGCGCGTTCGCGCGGTCGTCGCCATGCGTCGATTCTATCACGCGCTGCAGGTAGGCCTCGGCCTCGCCGAATCGACCTTCCTTGATCAGGAGGTCCGCCCGGTGTCCGTACTCGCCGAGCGCGGAGCCGTTGGCAACCTCCATCTGTCCGAGCAGGGCGCGCACCTCGTCGAAGTGCCGCTGGTCGTCGAGGATGTCGATCAGTGGATAGAGCGACTGCACCCGGGCCGGCGCGCGCGCATGGTACTCCCGCGCCACGCGCTCCGCTGCCTGCATCGAATCCATGTGGGTGTACGCCGACGCCAGCTCGGAGTAGGCCTCGCACGCGCGGCAGGCGTCGCTCGAGCGCAGGCTCGCCGAGTCCATGGCGATCACCTGGCGCAACGGCGGGATCGCCTCGGCGGGCCGGCCCTCATAGACCAGCGCCTGGCCGAGCATCAGCGCGCCGTCCGGCTCGGACGGATAGCGCACGGCCAGCGTCTCGGCAAATGCGAGCGCCGCCGGATCGTCGAAGGTGTGAGCGAGCGTGGCCTGGATCAGGAGGCGTTCACGATCGGAAGTCCGCTCGGCCAGGTGGAGCGCCCGGTAGTGCAGCGGGCCCACCGAGTCCTGCATCACGGCGAGCGCAAAGGTGGCCATCGCGAAGGAGGAGTCCTCCGCCACCGCGGCGGCGAAAAAGCGCTTGGCCGCCGCCATGTCGTTCTGCGATCGAGCGCGCACTCCCTCCTGGTAGAAGCGCAGCGCCATGGGAGAGTTGGCGACGACGTCCTGCAGTCGCCCGCGCGGCGGGCCGATGCGCATGGTGCCGAGCACGCCGCCCGTCGCGCGCTCCGCGAGCACGAATGGATCGGCGCCCGAAATCGTGCGCGAGTTCACCGCGCGACCGGTGCGGAGGTCCACGCGGTCGAGCTCCAGCCGAAGGCCGGTGGAGTCGCGGTAGAGTGCACCCTCCAGGAATTCGTCGGCGCCGGCCAGTCGCGCAGCGCGAGCCATGCGCTGGCGCTCGCCGCCCGCGCTGTCCACCTGCGTGAGCAGCTCGAACATGCGCGGGGTGCTGATGACGCGAGACCCCGCGTCGCGTGCCATGTCCGTTGCGAGCAGCTCGCTCACTGCAGCCGCAAGCTCCGGCGAGCCGGTGTGGTCGCGAATGAGGCCGATGGCGAGCACCGTGGGTTCCGGCGCATGGCTGGCCCGCCATGCGAGCGCTGCAGCGAATGCGGCCATCGCCATCACTGCCACCGCCAGTGCGCGCTTCCTCGGCCAGCTTCGCTCGGTGCTCCGCACCGCGTGCGGGGCCGAGATGATCGCCGCCGCCTCCACCGGCGTGATGATGCCCGGTGCCGACCGCTCCTCGCTGCGAATGCGCGCGACCAGCGCGGTCATCTCCGGCGAGACGTCGAGCTCGAACTCGCGCCGCATCCGCCTGGCGAACGCCTCGTGGACGCGCAGCGCGCCGCACGCGTCACCCTGTGCGGAAAGTGCGCTCACGAGCGCGCAGGCGGTCGCGTCGTCGTCCGGCGCCAGCTGGCAGGCACGACGAGCGAGCGTCACCGCGCCCTCCAGGTCGCCGCGCGCTCGCGCCGCGGAGACGAGGCGCCGCGCCGCGGCCAGCGCCATGTCGCGCAGCCTGGCGCGCTCGCCATCGAGCCACGCTTCCCATTCCGTGGAGGCATCGCTCACGTGCACGCCGTCGAGCAGGGTGCCGCCGTAGCAGTCGAGGGCTGCTGCATCGTCGCCCGCGGTCACATGTCGCGCGAAGTCGCAGGCGTCGCACTGCACAAGGGCCATGTTCATCGCGAGGCCTTCACCCTCACCGGTGATCGCACCCTCCCCAAGGTCGCGACGCAGGTGATGCAGCGCCTGGCGGAGCGCCGCTCGCGCGTGGGTGGTGTCGAGCTCCGGCCAGAACTGGGCGAGGAGCAGGTCGCGCATGCGAAGCTGGCCATTTCCAAGCGCCAGGTACGCCAGCAGCGCCAGCCGCTTGGGCTGCGCGATGATCCGCTTGAGCGGCGCGCCGAGGTCGTCCCGCGCGTCCACGGTGCCCAGCAACCTGAGGTGGATCACGCTTTCGTGCGGGAAACGGGAGAATTCCGGGCGTTACCTGCGCAGGTAACGGCTGGCGAAACACGGGAATAACGCGCCGAAGCAATCGTATCCGCGCTGGCTGGATAGGCAAGTCCCGATGCTCCCACCCCCCCGAGGTTCCGTCATGAAACGCTCGTTACGTACTTCGTTAGTTGTACTGGCCCTTCTCGTTCTCGCCCTGCCGGGCGTTCAGGCACAGGGGCTGGGCGATCGGCTCAAGCAGAAGGTGAAGGAGCGCGCCGAGCAAAAGGTCGAGCAGGCGGAGGATCGAGTGCTCGAGGAGTTCGACGGGGCGTTCGCATGCATCGTGGGCGATGCGGACTGCCCGAAGCGCGCGAAGGAGGCGGGCAAGAAGGTGGTGCTCACGGACAGCTCAGGCACCGTGCTGCCGCCGTCGAAGCAGCCGAAGGACTCTCCTGCACGCGTGGCGCCTGCCGCGGCGGCTCCCGCCTCGGGCGAAGGCAGCGCAGACGCGCCGAAGCAGGCGGGCGCCCCGGGCCAGGGCGCCTGGAGCAACTTCGACTTCGTGCCGGGTGAGCGCGTGCTCTTCTCGGAGGACTTTTCGAAGGACCGCGTGGGCAACTTCCCGCAGCGCCTCGAGCTGGTGAGTGGCAACGCCGAGGTGGTGGAGTGGAAGGGCGGCCGCTGGCTGCGGATGAGCAGCCCGACGATCTTCGCCGTCCCGCTGCCCGAGAAGCTGGGGCAGCGCTTCACCATGGAGTTCGACGCAACCATTCCGTGGAATGGGTTCGCGTTCTACTCGGCGGCCGGGGCGGACAAGCTGGGGATCCAGACCCCGGATCGCGACGTGGCCACCGTGCTCTTCACGGGACCCACGGCGGGCGTGACGCGCGCGAAGAGCACCGAGGGATCGCTGGTGGATCCGCGCACGCAGTACCCCGACATGTTCGGCGGCGAGAAGGAAGACAACAGCCGCGTCTTCCACATCCGCATGGAGGCGGATGGTCGCTACGTGAAGGTGTACATGGATGAGAAGCGCATCGCGAACATCCCGAACGCCGACTTCGGGCGCGCGAACAAGATCATCTTCGAGTACGACGGGCCGACCGAGCAGGCCTTTCCGCTCATCGGCAACCTGAGCGTGAATGCGGGGGGCAAGAAGCTGTATGACGCGCTGCTCGCCGATGGCCACGTGGCCACGCAGGGCATCCTGTTCGACGTGGGCAGCGACCGTATTCGTGGCGAGTCGACGCCCACGCTGAAGATCATCGGTGACATGCTGTCCGAGCATGCGGACCTCAAGCTGGTGGTCGAAGGGCACACCGACAATTCGGGCACGCCCGCGGCGAACCTCGCACTGTCGCAGAAGCGCGCGCAGGCGATCGTGGCGTATCTCACTGGCACGCTGCACGTGGGAGAGGGTCGCCTCACGCCGCGCGGCATGGGGCAGGGCAAGCCGGTCGCCCTCAACACCACGCCGGAAGGACGCCAGGCCAATCGTCGCGTCGAGCTGGTGAAGGTCCCATGAGCGCGCGCGCGATGATGCTCGCGGCGCTTGCGTCGCTGGCGCTCGCCTCCGGGGGACGCGTGAGCATGACGCTCTCGGGGGGCAAGAGCGGCAGCGTCGAGATGCACGACGGAGGCTTCTGCACCACGAGCGCCACGTTCGGGAAGATGACCATCAGCGTCTTCGCCTTCGCGGCGAACAACGAGCAATGGGCGGTGAAGATTGCGTCGTCGAAGGGCGCACCCACCTCGGGCAGCCATGTGATCGGCGATGGCGTGGTGACGGCCGGGGTGACCGACAAGACCACGGGGAAGGAACCCGTGCGGTGGACGCGCTACGAGGCGACGGAGGGCACCGTGACGTTCAGCCGCATCGACGCGACGCACGTCACGGGCAGCTTCAAGTTCTCCGCCGCGGCCAAGGGTGGCGCAGGCAAGGTGGTGCGAGCGGAAGGGACGTTCGACGCAGGCCAGGCCGCGGGGTGTGAGGGCGCGGCGAAGGGGCCGCCGAAATGAGGCGCTTCTGGATGGTGCTGGTGGCCATCTCGCCGCTGGCGATGCGATCCGGGGGAGCGGCCGCGGACGAACGTACGTACACGGTTGCCAAGGTGTTCGTCCAGGTCGGCAGCTCTGCGATTCTCCCCGTCAAGACGTTGAGGGGCGGGGCACGCTACGGCGTCGTGGAGGCACAGGGGCCCGACGAGTTTGGAACGCGGGACAAGAAGCTGGGACAACGGGTGGTACAGGACGACATCGAGGTCACGTTCCAGTGGCCGAACGCGGCGTTCATCCAGATGCTCGACGCCTTCCTGGACGGACAGCGCACGACCTTCGATGTCGTGACGACCGATTTCAACGGCACGCCGACGCTCACCTCGAGGGCCGTCGACGCGCAGGTCCTCTCCGTGACATTCGGCGCCTTCGATGCCTCGTCGAAGGATGCCTGCAACGTGACCGTGGTCCTTCGTCCGGGCTCATACGCGCCGGTCACCCCTTCGTCGACCAAGATCCCGGCTTCGACCGATCGAAATGACTGCCTCCGCGCCAACTTCCAGGTTCTGGTCGATGGCCAGACCATTCAGGCAGTGACACTCGACTCGGTACAGCTCCAGGGCGACTTCATCAGGGGCGAGAATCGACCTGGCTTCGACCATCCGAACATCCGGATCACGACGTCGATCCCTCGCGGTCTCGAACTCGAGAAGTGGTTCTCGGCCACCATCGGCTCGAGTGCCTCTCCGACGCCGCAGGCGGAGCGGACGTTTTCCCTCGTGCTTCGCCCTCCCACGCTCGCCCCACCGGCCGTGCTCCAGATGGACGCGACCGGCGTCGGAATCGTCGCCCGACGACACGCCGTCGGTTCGAAGGGCTTCGCGGTCGAGGAATTCGAGATGTATGTCGAACGCTGGAACCGCAAGGGACACCTCCCACCCGGCACCGTCACCACCACGACCCTCGGCCTCAGTCCCGTACCACCGGCCGGGGAGAAGCGTGAGCTCGCCGCGGCCGGGACGTTCGTGGCCACGACACCGACAGGCCCCCTGAGCGGCACCGGCGCCGTCTGCATGGTCGGCGGCGAGAGTCTATTCGTCATCCAGCTCACCGGCGAAGGCGGCGTCGGCCTGATCACTGGGAACAACACGCGGCTGCGCCCGGGCAGTTACCCGATCGCCGTGGAAGGCTCGTCCACGATCACCGTAGGCTTCTCCCGGAGCGGCACGTCCGCGAACTCGTTCTCGGCCACCGGCGGCACGCTGACGATCACGAAGGCCGGCAAGACGTTCAGTGGGTCCCTCACGATTGTCGCAGATGGCATCGACCAATCGGGCGAGACGAAGGGCGCCAAGCTGACGGCGACGTTCACCGACCTGCCGGCGCACTGCTGATGCGCCAGATCAACACACTCGCCGCACTGGCCCTGCTCGCGCTCGCCAGGTCTCCGATGCCGGCGGCGTGCACGAGTAACTGCTTCGAAGCGACAATGACCGGCGCGTCGCCCGCGCACCTCGAGGGCCGCGCAGCGTTCCGCGTGGCGCCCGATGGCTCGCTGCTCGTCGTCCTCAGCAGCGCTGGCAGTGCAGCGGCCCGTGCCACGATCGTCATCGAGCGTCCAGTCGGCGCGCCCTCGGCACACCCTGGCGTGCTGACGATCCATGAATCGCCGTGCGAAGACGATGACCCACCCGAAGAACCGGACGACGACGCGCCGCCGCCGCCCCGGAGCGACGTGGCGGTGACCCTTCGAGGGGGCCCACCGCTGACGCCGACGTGGCTTGCCGGCGGGCAGTCGGGAACCGTTTCGATCTCGAGCGCGACCGCGGCCGCTGTGTCCGGTCGGTTCGAGCTTCGCCTGTGCGGCAACGATGCCGACGACAAGGACATCGTCGTCACGCTCAAGGGAACGTTCAACGCGGCGAGGATGAAGCCATGATGCCCCGACTCACCACGCTGATGTGTGCACTCTCGCTGCTCGTCCCGGGCGCGACGCCGAACGCCCCCGCTCGTGCGGCAGGCGCGCCGAAGCAGTTCCGCATCCTGTTGCTGCGACCGAAGCTCGTGCGCAACGTGAATGCCGCGGCGGCCGATGCGATCTACGCGCAGGTCGAGCAGCAGGTCCGCGAGCTCTTCCCGTGCGCCAACGTGCGAACGGTTGACGACGTCGTGATGATGGCCAACAACGACCGCGAAAAGGCGCTCATCTCGGGAAGCGCGGAGGACATGACCGAGCGCATTGCGGAACTGGTCGGGGCCGAGATCGTGATCAGCCTCGAGTTCGGCTCCACCGGCACCACGCACGAATCACCGGGCCGCTACGCCTCGGCGACGATGTACAACGTGGCGACCGGCAAGGTGCCAATGCGCAATCGCATGGATGCCGACGGGTGGAACTGGAGCGCACATGACTTCGTGGAGGGGATCCTCGCGCCTCTGCGGGCGATGGAGTATGACATCTGCCCGTGGGTCGGCACCCTCGACTACTCGCGGACGGCAAACGTGCACAAGAATGTGGTGGAGCCGAACGGAGATCCGACCGGCCAGCAGATCTCGAAGCTCGACCAGCACGAGCAGGACACATGGAAGTTCGTGATTTCCCACGGAAAGCCCGGCGAGCCGCCGTACATCGATACCGAAGGCTCGTCGGAGTTGACGTCGAAGGGTATCGAGGAATCGAGGTGGGGGAGCAAGGGCTGCTTCCCGCAGGACAAGAACGGAGTGGTCAGCGACTCCGGCTACGTGAGCAACGTGTCGGATGACATCATCGATGCCACCGAGTCCACGGCGTCGGCGAAGGGGATCCTGCGACGGGTGAAGCTGCGCATTACCCGCGAGCCGGACCCGAACATCAAGGTCTTCTCGCTCAGCGTGGAGGCCATGTCGCGAGGGAGCGCGGAGACGAAGGCGGTCAGCTCCCGCGCCGGGGGATGCGGCAGCTGGAAAAAGGAAGGACCCGGTGGTACGGGAATACCGTGGGGACGGCTCATCGTGTTCACCGCGGAGCATCTCACCGTGCAGAAAGGCCGGATCGACGTCACGGTCACACTCACGAGTGCCGAAGGACTCTCGGAGGACGTCACCATCAAGCTTACGAGGAATTAGCAACCACGAGGGTCGCGGAACGCGCCGGGCGCTGCCAGCTTCGATGCATGACCAAGCGCATCGTAGCCCTCGTCGCCCTCGCCCTCCCAGCCCTCCTCTCGGCGCAGGCGCCCTCGATCGACTACGCGGCCCGCCGCAACGCATTGCTGGCGTCGATCGACTCGGGCGTCGTCGTGGCCTATGGCGTGGTGGAGCCGGTGAACTACTGGCCCAATCCATTCCAGCTGCCGGCGTTCCAGTACCTCACCGGCTTCGGCGAGACCGATGGGGTGCTCCTTATAACCAAGCAGGGTGGCAAGACTGCCACCGTGCTGTTCGCGCCCACACGCAACGCGCTCGAGCAGCGATGGAACGGCGCCCGCACCTCGGTCGCCGACTTCAACCGCAAGTACGGAATTCCCGGGCGCGACATCTCGCAGCTTCGCGCCACCCTCGACTCACTCGCCGCCACCAAGCTCCCCTTCTATTCCGTCCCCGACATCCAGGCGAGCGACTACGCCGCCGAGGATTCACTCACGCGCGGCAGCCGCCTGGCGCAGGAGCTCGCCCGGCAGGGGCTCAAGCCCCGCTCGCTCGGCGCGCGCGTGGACGCGATGCGCGCGAACAAGTCGCCCGCCGAGATCGAGCTGCTCCGCAAGGCTGCGCAGATATCGGTTCGCGCGCACGTCGAAGCCATGAAGGCCGTTGCCCCGCAGTGCGGCGAGAACGAGATCCAGGCGCTGCTCGACGGCACCTTCCGTCGCTTCGGCGGAGACCGCCCCGCCTACGGCAGCATCGTGGGCTCCGGCCCGAACGCCACCACGCTGCACTACATGGACGACAATCGCGTGATGCGCGCCGGCGAGCTCCTGCTGATCGACGCCGCCACGTCGTTCGACCACTACTCCGCCGACGTCACGCGCACCGTGCCCGTGAACGGCACCTTCAGCAAGCCACAGCGCGACATCTACCAGATCGTGCTCGACGCGCAGGCCGCGTACGTGCGGCAGGTAAAGCCTGGCGTCGCCGAATCGGTGGCGAGCGACTCCGGTCGCGCGGTGGCCACGAAGGGCCTCATCGCGCTCGGCCTCATGGAAAGTGCGACGGCCACCTTCGATCCTCCCGAGGGCATGACCTGCGACCGGCGCGACTGCTCGCAGGCGGGCCTCTACCTGCCGCACGGCTATGGAGGCCATGGCATCGGCCTCGAGGTCCACGACCCCGCGCAGTACTACTACACCGGCCGGTTCGCAGTGGGCGACGTGACCACCGTGGAGCCTGGCATCTACGTGGACAGCGCGTTCTTCGCGTCGCTCCCCGACACGCCGAAGAATCGCGCGATGAAGGCGAAGCTCGCGCCCGCGCTCGCGAAGTACATGGGCATCGGCGTTCGCATCGAGGACGACTACGCGGTGACCGCCACGGGCGTGGACTGGCTCTCGAAGGGCGCCCCGCGCGAGATCGCCGACGTCGAGGCCATGATGAAGCAGCGCAAGCCGGAATTGCCGGGAGGCGGAAGCTGCGGATCGCTCAGGATGTAGCGGCCGGCTGCGCCGCCTACGCGAACTGCCGCCACCATTCCGGCAGTCTCGGGAGCATCCGCAGGAGCGGCGCTCGAGCTGGATCGTGCACCGCCTCCATCATGTTCCTGAGAGTGATGCCGTGTGCCGGCCGCTCGATGACGTCGATGGCGTCACCGCGTCGCAGCACTCCTTCCTCGATGATCCGCAGGTAGGCGCCCGGCAGGCCGACCTGCATGAAGCGCCTGGGAAATCCCGCGTCATTCATTCGAACGCCGAGCTTGAAGCATGGCAGTCGCGGCTGGGCTACCTCCAGCAGCGCGCTTCCCACCCGCCAGCGCTCACCCACCACCGCGTGCGTGAGCGAGACGCCGCTCGTCGTCAGGTTCTCGCCGAAGAGGCCAGGCGCGGTCGCGACGCCCTGCACCTCGTGCCAGTGCAGGTAGTCCTCGGCCGCATACGCATACACCGCCTTGTCGGGACCACCGTGGACGATGCGGTCTGCCTGGTCGTCTGCCTGGAGGTTGACACCTCGAACTGCCATCGGCGCGTCGCCGACCGTGGTCTTCCAGATACCGGTCGAAATCAGGCGGCCGCGCCATTCGACCTGCCGAATGCCGCCAACGTTCACCGAAAGCAGCACCGCGGATCCCTCGTTCACCTGTCTCCTATCGCCCGGCGTCGCTTTCGGTTCCCCGCACATCCGGAAATTGTTCGGACATCGTCGGGTTCTTGCGCGGGTGCCCCGTTCGGCGCCACATCTTACGCATGCCTACACGACTCATGCTCGCGCGCGCCGCGGCTCTGGTTCTCCTGGCCACAGGCACCGCTTCCGCACAGACCAAGCTCCTCCGCTTTCCCGACATCCACGGCGATCGCATCACCTTCTCGCACGGCGGCGACATCTGGACCGCCCCGGCGACGGGAGGCACCGCGACCCGCATCACGTCGCACCCCGGCATCGAGGTCTTCGCCAAGTTCTCGCCCGACGGCCGCTGGATCGCCTTCACCGGCCAGTACGACGGCGACGAGCAGGTCTACGTGGTCCCCTCGACCGGCGGCGCCCCGAAGCAGCTCACCTGGTATCCCTCTGGCGGCCCGCGCGCCGAGCGCTGGGGCTACGACAACCAGGTCTACGGCTGGACCAGGGACGGCTCGCGCATCCTCTTCCGCGGCACGCGCGGCTCCTGGACACTGGGCCAGACGAAGCTCTACACGGTGAGCCCGCAGGGCGGTTCCGCGGTAGCGCTGCCGATGCCCCTCGCCGGCTCCGGTGCCTACTCGCCCGACGGCAGGCAGATCGTCTACTCGAAGGTCTTCCGCGACTTCCGCCCCGAGAAGCGCTACAGCGGCGGCTTCGCCAACTACCTGGCGATCTTCGACTTCTCGAAGAACTCCGCCCGCACCATCAGCAAGGGCCCGCGCGCCGAGCGCGACGCGATGTGGATCGGCAACAAGATCTACTACAACTCCGATCGCGACGGCACCTTCAACCTGTATTCGTACGACGTCGCCACCGGCGCGATCGCGCAGCTCACGAAGAGCACCACGTGGGACGTGCGCTGGCCCAGCGCAGACGTCGCCACCGGCCGGATCATCTACGAGTTCGGCGGCGAGCTCTCGGTGCTCGACACGAAGAGCGGACAGGTCTCGGCGATCCACGTGACCGCCACCGACGACAACGTCACCACGCGCCCATCACGCGTCTCGGCTGCTGGCCAGATAGAAGCGGCCAGCCTCAGCCCCAAGGGCGAGCGCGCAGTGTTCGCCGCACGCGGCGACATCTTCACGGTGCCCATCGAGCACGGCTACACGCGCAACCTCACCCACTCGAGCGGCGCGCACGATCGCTCGCCCGACTGGTCGCCCGACGGCTCGCGCATCGCTTACATCTCCGACGCCAGCGGCGAGGAAGAGGTCTGGACGGTGGCGCAGGACGGCTCCTCGAAGCCCGTGCAGCTCACGACCGGCGGCAAGGCGCAGCGCTTCAACCCGCAGTGGAGCGCGGACAATTCCCGCATCGCCTTCAGCGACAAGGACGGCAAGCTGTACGTGCTGCGCGTGGCGGATCGCAACGTCAGCGAAATCGCCGACGAGCTCTCCGGCCGCATCACCGACTACACCTGGTCCCCCACGGGCAACTCGCTCGCCTGGAGCCAGACCGACGTCGAGGACAAGCGCACCTCGTCCATCTACGTGTGGCAGGCGAGTGATGCGAAGGCGCATCGAGTCACCACCGTCGGCTTCAACGAGTTCACTCCCTCGTGGGACCCGGACGGCAACTACCTCTTCTACCTGAGCAACCGCGACTACCAGCCGCAGCTCTCGCAGGACGAGTTCAACTACGCCACCGTGCGCCAGACAGGAATCTTCGCCCTCGCCCTGCGCAGGGACGTGAAGAACCCCTTCCCGATGGAGAACGACGAGGTCACGGTGGACACCATGGCGGCGCGCCGGCCGCAGAATCCGGCGACGCCTGCCCCCGGCGCTGCAGCGCCGGCAACTCCGGCGCCGAGCGGTGGTCCCGACGCGATCGCGGCATCGAGCCGCGAAGTCCGCATCGACTTCGACGGGATCGAGTCGCGCGTGGCCCGCGTGCCCATCGAGTCCGAGAACATCGGCGACCTGGTCGCCACGAAGGGCGCCCTCATCTACCAGGTGACGGGCGCGCCGTACTACTCGCGGCAGCCCGAGCGCCGCCCGGTGCTCAACAGCTACTCGCTCAAGGACCGCAAGACCACACTGCTCCTCGACAACGCGGGCGGCTACGCCTTCTCGCGCGATCGCAAGAAGGTGCTGGTCGGCTCCGGTGGCTTCGGCGTGTATGACGTGGGACCGAACGCCGCCGCCAGCCGCAAGGCCGTGGCGATCGACGGCCTGCAGGTGGACCGCGACCCGCGCGCCGAATGGAACCAGATCTTCGAGGAAGTGTGGCGCCGCTATCGCGACTACTTCTACGCGAAGAACATGCACGGTTACGACTGGCAGGCGCTGCACGACCAGTACAAGCCGCTCGTCGCATTCGTGGACCATCGGTCCGACCTCAACTACGTGATCCAGGAAATGATCTCGGAGCTGAGCGTGCAGCACGCCTACATCGCGGGCGGTGACTGGCAGCAGGCGACGCGCACGCCGGTCGCGCTGGCCGGTGCGCAGTTCTCGCTCGACTCCGCCGCCGGTCACTACCGCATCTCGAAGATCTACGAGGGGCAGAACGAGGAGGCGATCTACCGTTCGCCGCTCACCGAGCTCGGCGTGAACGCGAAGGTGGGCGAGTACGTCATGGCCATCGACGGCGAGCCGCTGCAAGCCGGCGACGATCCGTATCGCATGCTGCGCGGCAAGTCCGACCGTCCCGTGACGCTCACGCTCGCGACCTCGGCGCAGGGGGGCGGCTCGCACGACGTGAGCTACCGTCCGGTGACCACCGAGAATGACCTCGGCTACCTGGACATGGTGCTCGCGAACCAGCGGCGCGTGTCGCAGCTCACCGGCGGGAAGGTGGGATACATCCACATTCCCGACATGGGCGCGGGCGGCCTGCGCGAGTTCATCAAGTGGTATTACCCGCAGATGAATAAGGAAGGCCTGGTCGTCGACGTCCGCGCCAATGGTGGCGGCAACATCTCCCGCATGGTGATCGAGCGCCTGCGTCGCGAACTGCTCGGCGTGAACTACGCGCGCACCAGCGACCTGCCAGGCACCTATCCCGACAACGTCTTCGTGGGGCCGATGGCGGCGATCCTCGATGAGTACTCATCGAGCGACGGCGACATCTTCCCCTACATGTTCCGCCAGGCGAAGCTCGGGCCGCTCATCGGCAAGCGTTCGTGGGGCGGCGTGGTGGGCATCAACGGTGGCGTGCCGCTGATCGATGGAGGCAACGTCAACGTGCCCACGTCGGCGCTCGCCAGCGCCGATGGACAGTGGATCATCGAGGGACACGGCGTGGATCCCGACATCGAAGTCGAGAA
The DNA here is from genome assembly GCA_028287305.1 of Gemmatimonadota bacterium. GTDB lineage: Bacteria > Gemmatimonadota > Gemmatimonadetes > Gemmatimonadales > Gemmatimonadaceae > JAQBPX01. Next base: position 111,987 of record JAQBPX010000028.1, on the reverse strand, counting down.
CGACGCCGCGTCCGTGCTCGCGGGCAAGGACAACCAGCTCGAGCGCGCCGTGCAGGAGGTCATGAAGCAGATGGCCACCAAGCGGCACGTGATTCCCACGCGCCCCGCCGACAAGGTGAGGCCGCGCACTGACCCGCCGATGAAGTAGGGAAGGAACAGCATGAGCGCGTACGCGGTGGGCAAGCTTCTCGGCTTCCTCATTGCGTGCGCGCTCGTCGCATGGGCGGGGCCGAAGGTCTCGCTCCGGCTATTCGGAAGGGGCGGGATGGAGCGCACGAATTCCGCGCAGTCCATCGGCTGCCTGGCTGGCGGCCTGCTCGCGCTCACCGTCCTGATGCTTACCATCTGCAGCGGGCCTGATGCAGGCGGCGGGCCGTTCGCGGAGCGGGACTTCGAGCTCGCGCGACCGATGATCTACGCACTCGGCAAGTACCACGCGCGAGAGAAGCACTATCCGCCCTCGCTGCGCGAGATCGTGGGGCACGACATCTGGTCGATACCGCGCGTGGAGGATGACCCGTACTTCCACCCGCTCGAGTATCGCGTGCAGGGCGACGCGTACATGCTCTCGTTCCGGTACGGCGGACAGAAGCCGACCGTCTGCGATTACCGATCGCGCGCGAAGCTCTGGAGCTGCCGCAGGCTCGATCCGCCCGCCGACGGCCCCGGGTGGATTGCGGTCCCGAAGCCCTGACTGGCTAGCTTTCGGGACACCGTACGGAACAGGACGCCATGAAACAGAAGAAGGCCGAGGAGCTGCGCGACTCGTGGGGCGACAAGCCCTGCGACCACCCCGCGTTCGCCAAGGAATACGACGCGGCCGGCGAGCGCACCGGGAACTACATCTGCACGCAGTGCGGCAAGACCATCTCCTTCCGGGAGCGCGCCGAGATTCGCGCCACGCGCCCGGGCCTCACCGAGGAATAGCGTTGGCGCCCTGGCAGGTCGAGTTCTTCCTCGTGCCGCATCGCGCCATGCAGCAGCCGCGCGCGCTGACCGACGAGACCGTGCGCACCACCGACTGGTGGACGGGCGGTGCGCTGCCGGCCGACTACCGTGCCCGCCTGGGCGCCGTGCTGTCCGCCGGACCGGACTCGAGCGCCGAGCGCGAGACGTGGGGCACCCTCGAGGGCAACCGCATCGAGGTGGTGGCGAAGGAGGGGCGTGTCGCGCAGGTAATCGCCCGCGTGGACGTGCGCCGGCTGGACGCCACCTTCAGCGCCGGCCTGCTCGGCTTCGCGAAGAGCGCACAGGCCGTGCTGCTGCGCGGCGATGGACTCGTGGCCGAGCCCACTGTGAGCTCGTACTCGCACGCCCTGCGCACGGCGCCCGCCGCGCGCCTCTTCAGCGAGCGCGAGCGGAAGTCACAGCCGGACGAATGAGCAGGTTGTCGTCCTGAGCGCAGCGAGGGACCTGTCGTTCGCTGTCACTCGTCCAGGATCGACACGCTCACCTCAGCCCTTCCCTCCGCGTCGTAGCACAGGCTGACGCGCCACGGCTGGCAGCAGACCTCGCAGTCCTCCACGTACTCCTGCTGCTCCCCGCTCCCGGGGTCGAGCGCGATCTCCACGGACTCGCCGCAGTACGGGCAGCGCACGCAGGCTTCCGTCTCCGCGGTGCCGTCTCCGAGGTCGAACTCTTCTTCGCTGTCGTATTCCATTCGAGGCAAGCTACACGGTGCGGTCGTCGGCAATCCTGACTGCTGCATGAATCGCACGCTGACGGTTGTACAGCGCAGCGTTCCCATGCTAATCTATTCGCGTGACCATTGCTGACCTCAAAGCGAAGCTCGCCGAGCGGGGAGTGCGCGCCGATGCGTACTCCTTCTCCGCCTCACCCTCGACCAGTCGCTACGTGCTATCGAAGGAGACGTACGGATGGATCGTCTACTCGACGCTCGGCGACATGCCCACGCGCGAGCGGATGTTCCCCGACGAGTCGGCGGCCTGCGAGTTCATGCTCTCGCTCATCGAGGGCGACCCCACGGTGATGTCGGGGAGCTCCGCCGGCTGACGTTGCCCGACCCCGGGGACGAGCTCGAGCTGCGTGAGGGGCGATCGCTCGTTCGCGTGAACCTCTGGCGAATCTTCTGGGTCTCCGCCGTGGTCACGTGGCTGGCCGCGGGCTCCGCCGGCTCGAATCCAGTGGCGACGTGGGGACGCCTGGCCGTCATCGCCCTCTGCTGCGTGCTCGTGTGGCGCGGCAGTCGTCGCGCACTCTGGGCGCTCGGGCTCTTCACGGTGTTCGCCGGCGCCGCCATCCTCGTGATCGCCTTCGCCATGAAGGGACTCGACTGGATCGATCGCGTGGTCTTCGCGATCGCCGGCGGCGTGCAGGTGCTCGCGTTCGTGATCCTGGTGAAGGCGCCCGAGGTGCGCGCGTTCATGGCCGCCCAGAAGGAACGCTACGCGCGCGCCACCTGAGTCTCGATGCGGCGATCGGGCACCAGCCACATGAGCGCCACCGCCGCATAGAACAGGTCGGAGAGCCACGGGCGCACGAACGCCAGCCCAATGCCCACGAGGTACAGGATCGGCGAGAGCTTTCCCTTCAGGTCACCGCCCACCGCGCGCTCGAGCGTCGAGCCCGGACCCTGCTCACGGATGATCGCGCCCTGCAGGATGTAGTAGGCGATCGCGGCGCAGAAGAGCACCGCGCCATACGCCGCGGTGGGAATGGGCGCGAAATGATTCTCGCCCATCCAGCTCGTGACGAACGGCACGAGCGAGAGCCAGAAGAGCAGGTGCAGGTTCGCCCAGAGCACGGCGCCGTTCACGCGCTCGGCGGCCTGCAGCATGTGGTGATGATTGCTCCAGTAGATGCCGAGGTAGATGAAGCTCAGCACGTACGTCAGGAACACGGGGAGCATGGGCCCAAGCGCACTCCACGTGGGCTCATGCGGAACCTTGAGCTCCAGGATCATGATCGTGATCAGGATCGCGATCACGCCGTCGGTGAATGCCTCGAGTCGCCCGGTGTCCATGCGCGTAATCGTAGCGCGTCGCCGGTGCCTTGACCATAATCAGGGATGACCGACTACCCCTACGTGACCCACCTCGACGTCAGGTTCCCGGCGCTCGAGAAGATCGACCTGCAGCCGGTGATCGACGGCGTGAAGGACCAGTGGTGGAACCAGACGCTCTGCCGGGTGAACGACTCGGTGGTGCGCATGGGCGTGATGCAGGGCGAGTATCACTGGCACAAGCATGACGGCGACGACGAGTTCTTCTACGTGATCGAGGGACTGTTCCTCATCGACCTCGACGAGCGCGACGACGGGTCACCCGGCACCGTGATCGAGCTCGGCCCCCGGCAGGGCTACGTGGTGCCGCGGGGCGTGATGCACAGGACGCGAGCGCCCGTGCGCACCGTGATCCTCATGGTGGAGAATGCCGGCATCGTTCCCACGGGGAACTGAGCCGGCGGTCCTGCGAGCCGCCTACTCGACGACGGCGGCTTTCGCGGCGGCTGCCGCGTTCTTGCGCGCGGTCGCGGCCATGCGGTTCGCCACGAACTCGGCCCGCGGAACCGGGGGACGGGCGCGGTCGGCCAGCACCTGCTCGTAGTACGCGACGACGCGCTTCTTCACGGCCGTCTTGGATTCCTTGGGATTCGCGTGGAAAGCGGCGTAGCGCTGTCCGTCGCCGGCAACACTCACCCACCACCACGAGGTGTCGGGGGTGGCGACGCAAGGCGCCACGTGACAGGTGAACGTACGACCACCTTCCTCGAACTGAATCTCGCCCATCGGATACTCTCGCGGCTTGGGTAAGGCGTACTCCTTGTACTGAAAGATAACCGGATGGGCCCCACGCGTGGGCACGTGACAGGCGATTCTCCGCCTTGCATTTTCATGGAACACCCCTCCGGAGGCTCGAATTCCCCGCCCCGCATCGATCCTCGCCACGGCCGAACAGGTCTACGTCCCCGACCGCCGTTCCTGGCGGAAGTGGCTCGCGCGGCAACACGCGAAGTCGTCCGGCATCTGGCTGGTGTACGACAAGAAGACGAGCCGCGCAGAGCGACTGTCGTATGCCGATGCGGTGGAGGAGGCGCTCTGCTACGGCTGGATCGACAGCACCGTGCGCCCGCTCGACGAACATCGGTACATGCAGTTCTTCGCGCCCCGCAAGCCGAAGAGCACCTGGTCGAAGCTGAACAAGACGCGCGTCGCGCGACTGGTCGACGAGGGGCTCATGGCGCCCGCGGGGCTCGCGTCGATTGCGGTCGCGAAGCAGAATGGCGCGTGGGAGAGCATCGACGGCGTGGAGGCATTCGTGATCCCGCCCGAGCTCGCGAAGGCCCTCGCGAAGGACAAGAAGGCGAAGGCGTACTTCGACTCCGTGTCCATGACCACGCGGAAGGGCTACCTGTTCCGGCTCAACTCCGCGAAGCGCCCGGAGACGAGGGCCGCGCGCCTCAAGGAAGTGATGGACCTCTGCCGGGATGGGCTGAGGCACCGGACGGAGAGGCCAAAGAAGAAAAAAGCCTAGCAGGGACAACTGCAGACAACGACGGGATAGGAGCCGACCGACCGATGATTCAGATCCGCCGTTGTCCTGGACGTCCGCCCCTTTCCTGTTCAGCCCTTTTTTTGCTGTTTGGCCCCGCGCGCTGCACTATACCTCGCATGTCCACCGAAACCCGACAGCTCGCCGAGAACGCCATCGAGCAGCTCCTGCTCCTCAAGTGGGATCCCCTCGCCGTGCGTGAGTCCCCGGGCGAGCACCTCGAGTACCAGCCGTACGCGCACGAGGTCTATGCGCTCCTGGCGCGCGGTGCCTCCGACACGCAGATCGCGCGCTTCCTCCATCGCGCCGAGGCGGGGGAGCTCAACCACCCCGAGCTCGTGGAGCAGGACCTCACGCCGTTGGTGCGCGAGGTCCGGGCCCTCGAGCGCAGCCTTGGCTCCATGGCCCGGTAGGAATCCAGCGCCCCGGCCCATGGCCGCGTAACACCGTCAGAGCAGGTCCTTCCCCATCCGGGGGCGCCCCTTCCCGCGCCCCCGAATCCTGATCCGGAGCCCCACTCGATGGACATCTCCCGCCTCGGCCTCGGCCGCAGCATTCTCGCCCTGACCCTCGCCTCCTCCGCGGCCGTCGCGCAGGGCACCCCACAGCCCGCGCCCACCGGCACGCGCGGCGGCGGCGGTGGCCCGCGCGGCGGCGCCGCTCCCGCCGTGGGTACGCCCCCAGACTCGAGTGGTGGCGCGCGTCGCGGTGGCGGCGGCGGGGCCGGAAACTTCGGTGGCGGGGCGGGATTCGGCGCGGGCGTGAGCGCGGCGGTCCCGCGCGACATCATCGCACAGGCGGATGCGGCGCCGAGCGTCACGCACCACTCGGTGAACGTGCGCGGGCAGACGATCAACTACACCGCCGTCGCCGGCATGCTGCCGATGCGCAACGGCGCCTCCGGCGCAGTGGAAGGCGGGATGTACTACGTGGCCTACCTCAAGGACAACACGAACGCGTCGACGCGACCGATCACCTTCACCTTCAATGGTGGACCGGGTTCGGCGAGCGTGTGGCTGCACCTCGGCGCCTTCGGGCCCAAGAAGGTAAAGCTCACGAGCGAGGGAAGCGCGCCGCCGCCGCCCTACTCGTACATGGACAACGAGAACACGCTGCTCGACCAGACCGACCTCGTGTTCATCGATCCGATCGGCACGGGCTACAGCCGCGCGACGAGCCAGCAGGTGGGCGCCAACTTCTGGGGCCTCGACGAGGACCTTCGCTCGGTGGCGGAGTTCATTCGCCTCTACCTCGTGCGACATGACCGCATGGGATCGCCGAAGTTCCTCGCCGGCGAGAGCTACGGCACCACGCGCGCGGCCGGCCTCTCCGGCAACCTGGCCGATGACGGCATCGTGATGAACGGCGTCGTGCTGCTCTCGACGGTGCTCAACTTCGGCTACTCAGCCCAGACGCGCGGCAATGACCTGGGCTTCATCGGCTTCATCCCGACGTATGCGGCCACCGCCTGGTACCACAAGAAGCTGCCCGCCGACCTGCAGTCGAAGTCCGTGGGCGAAGTGACCAGCATGGCGGAGCGCTGGGCGAGCAACGAGTACGCGGCGGCGTTGATGAAGGGCAACAAGCTCACGCCGGCCGAGCTGAAGACGGTGACGGACCAGATGGTGCGCTTCACCGGGCTGGATCGCGACGTGATCGAGCAGAACGAGCTGCGCGTGGCGCTGGGGACGTTCGACTCCGAGCTGCTGCGCAGCGATCGCCAGCAGGTCGGCCGACTCGACGGACGCTTCACCGCGTACTCGCCGCTGCTGAGCGGCGGCGGCGGCGGACGCGGCGGCGGCGGTGGCGTGGGCGACCCGAGCGAAGTCGTGATCCGCAACACCTTCACGCCGGTGCTCACCGACTACACGCGCCGCGAGCTGAACTACAAGAACGAGGACATCTACTACATCCTCGGCGGCGGCATCGGCCGCTGGAACTACCCGCAGAACCAGTACGCCACGGTGGTGCCGAACCTCGAGCGCGCGTTCGCGAAGAACCCGTACATGCGCCTGTTCGTGGCCGAGGGCTATTACGACGCCGCCACGCCGCTGGGCGCCGTGGAGTACACGCTCAGCCACATGTCGGTGGACCCGAAGATCGCCAAGAGCAACATCACCGTGGAGCGCTACTCGGCGGGCCACATGATGTACATCGACGAGCCGAGCATGAAGAAGCTGCGCTCGGATCTCGAGAAGTTCTTCAATGCGGCTACTCGGCAGTAGGGATTCGGCTAACGGCTAACGGCTAACCGCTAACGGCGGATAACGACGGCTAGCGGCTAGCGGAACGGACAACTGCAGGAGCGGAACTGGAGCGGCCACGACGGCTGCGGGCGGCCACTGCAGCTGGCGCAACTGCCACGCGCGGCAAGCCGCCAGCCGTAGTGGCCGCCGTGGCCGAACTAGCCGCTCCAGTTCCGCCCGTGCAGTTGTCTGTCCCGCTAGCCGCTAGCCGCGGTTAGCCGTATTTAGCCGTAGTTGGCCGCAGTTGGCCGCAGTTGGCCGCAGTTGGCCGCAGCACGCTATCCTACTTCATGCACCGCTTCAGACTTCTCCCCCTGCTCGCCACGCTCTCCTGCATCCACACGAGCGTAGGCACAGGCAACCCGCACGCCCTCCCGGGCGTGGACGACCGCGCGCGCACCAACGCAGGCACCGGCCGCACCACCCGCCCGCCCACTTCCGAGCAACCGAACCAGAGCCGCAAGGTGGCGCAGAAGGTCTCGCCCGACGTCCTCGTTGCCGACAACGGCAGCCAATGCTCAGTGGACGCCGCAAGGTGGGCCGCCGCGAAGATCGGCGACTACGTCACCTGCGGCTGGCGATAGCCACTCGAGCCGCAATACCTTAGCGGCATGCCGATCGAGAACATCTCCGACACTGCCCGGTGGGTCGCGATCTACCGCGCCATGGAGACCGAGCGCCCGGACGCGATCTTCCGCGACCCCTTCGCGCGCCAGCTCGCCGGCGACCGCGGGCAGGAGATCGTCAACACCATGAAGCAGGGCCGCTCGATGGCCTGGGCGATGATCGTCCGCACCGCGGTGATGGATGAGATCCTCGTCGACACCATCAAGGGCCAGGGCGTCGACCTCGTCGTGAACCTCGCCGCGGGGCTCGATGCCCGACCCTGGCGCCTCGACCTGCCGTCCACCCTGCAGTGGGTGGACGTGGACCTCCCCGAGATCTCCCAGTACAAGCGCGACGTGATCGGCAGCGCGCCGCCGAAGTTCCACTACGAGTCCATCGACGCCGACCTCACCGACGACAAGGTGCGCCAGGCCATCCTCACCACTCTCGGCGCCCGCGGCAAGCGCGTCTTCGTCATCACCGAGGGGCTGCTGATCTACCTCGAGCGCGCGCAGGTCGAGTCGCTCGCGCGCGCGCTGCATGCGCAGCCGAGCTTCAAGTGGTGGATGATCGACCTCGCGCACCCCGAGCTGCTCAAGATGATGACGCGCTCCTGGGGCAAGGCGGTCGCCGCGGGCAACGCACCATTCAGGTTCGCGCCCCCCGAGGGCACCGCGTTCTTCGCGCCGCTCGGCTGGACGGAGAAGGTCTTTCGCTCATCCATGGAGGAAGCGCGCCGACTGAAGCGCGAGATGGGCGCCGCGCCCTTCTTCCGCGTCATGTCACTCTTCATGCCGAAGTCGCGCAAGGAAGTCTTCCGGAAGTTCTCCGGCATCGTGCTCCTCGAGCGCGCCTGATGCACGGGCCCGAGCTTCGCCTGGAGCTCAGCAAGCGAAGCGACGGCGGCACCGCGCTCCGCTGGGTGCGCGCGAACGGAACCGACGCCTTCCAGCGCCACCAGGGAAAGACCGCGCTGTTCTTCCCCCTTCACGACCTCGCCCATTACTCCGTGGAGACGGCGCTCGGGATGACGCATGGCTTCTTCGGCCTGATCGCCGACGGCTGGGAGCTGGCGGACACGGGGGGAAAGGGCGCGCGTGGCCCGCTTCCCGCCGAGGCGATCGTCGTCGAGCACCTGGTCGGGATCCTGGATCGCGAACGGAATCTCACCGCAGGCCAGCTCAACGAGCATGTGGACCTTCTCGTGCAGACGAAGGCCATCACGACCGGCCGCCGCTTCAGCGAGGCAGAGCTCGCAGCCGTACGGGAACTGATGGACCGAGTACAGGGGGAGTGGATCGCGCTCCCCCCGGGCGGCACCATGACGCTCGAGTTCGACCGGCGACAGGCGGCCGCAACCATTCCGGCCGCCCGGTCGTCCCATGGATAGACCCTTCACCCCGCTGGAGACCCGATGGACGAGAAGCAGCTCGCGAAGTTGATCCGCAAGAACGCCGCGCAGGCCGAGAAGCTCGCCAAGGCCCGCCAGAGCAAGACGTACGACAAGACCCTCGACGCGACGCGTCCGCCGATCGACAAGGACGACGACGACACGAACCTCGAGCGCAACGCCTTCTTCAAGGAAATGAAGCGCCGGGAGTTCTAGCCGGGGCCGGCGCATCCCGCGGTGCCGGATTCCATCGGTACCGATATATTGGGGGATGGCCACCGGCAAGGCGGGACCGCCGCGCGACGACAGCGCGCGGCGCGTGATGGACGGGTTGCGCCGCATCGTGCGCGCGCTCAGCACCTCCGCGCGCGAGGTCGCGCCGCGCGGCTCCGTGAGCGGCGCGCAGCTGTTCGTGCTGCGCCAGGTCGGCGCGAGCCCCGAGATCTCCATGGGCGCGCTGGCCGCGAGCACGCTCGCCAAGCAGAGCACCATCTCCGAGGTGGTCAGTCGGCTCGTGAAGGCCGGCCTCGTCGCGCGCGTGCCCGCCAAGGGCGACGCGCGCGTTCGCGCGCTGACGCTCACCGCCAGGGGACGCCGCATCGTGGCGCGCGCCGGGCCCACGGTGCAGGAGCGGCTGCTCGAGGGCCTCGGCGCCATGACGCCCCGGCAGCGCGCGGCCCTCGCCGCGGCCCTCGAGCAGTGGATCACCGACGCCGGACTCGGACGGGTGCCGGCGACGATGCTGCTCGAGGAGGAATGACCGCGTCCACACCCGCCGACCGCACTCCGGTGGTGCCGGCGGAATACGAGCCCGTGGACCAGCGCACGGTCGCCATCGCCGGCCTGTCCATCCTCGTGGGGCTCCTCGGCGGGGCCGCCGCGCAGCTGCTCACGCGACTCATCGGGTTGTTCACCAACATCGCCTGGTATTCGCGGCTCTCGGCCGAATTCGTGGACCCTGCATTCACGCATCGCCCGTGGCTCGCGATCCTGCTGATCCCGGTCGGCGGCGCACTCGTGATCGGCATCATGGCTCGCTACGGATCGGCGGCCATTCGCGGCCATGGCATTCCCGAGGTGATGGAGCGCGTGCTCCTCGGCGAGAGCCGCATCGGCGTGCGCGTGCTGGTGCTCAAGCCCCTCTCCACGGCGATCGCCATCGGAACGGGCGGGCCGTTCGGCGCGGAGGGCCCGATCATCGCCACCGGCGGGGCGCTCGGCTCACTGCTCGGCCAGATGATCCGCGTCACCGTGGACGAGCGAAAGGTGCTCCTGGCGGCCGGCGCCGCGGCGGGCATGGCCGCGACCTTCGGGACGCCGGTGAGCGCGGTGCTCCTCGCCATCGAGCTCCTGCTGTTCGAGTATCGGCCGCGCTCGCTGATTCCGGTGGCACTCGCGTCGTGCGTGGCGACGGCGGTTCGCATCGCATTCGAGGGCAGCGCCCCCGCGTTCGCCATCGCGCCCCTCGCGCAGCCGAGCGGCTACGCGCTCGCGAGCTACACCGTGCTGGGCGCCGGGATCGGCGTGCTGGCCGTGGCGATCATGCGCCTCTCGTACGGCATCGAGGACTTCTTCGAGCACCTGGGCGAGCGCACGGGCATTCACTGGATGTGGTGGCCGATGCTCGGCGCGGTGGCGGTCGGCGTCATCGGCATCGTGGAGCCGCGCACGCTGGGCGTAGGCTACTCGAACATCACGGGCGCCCTGAGCGGCGACATCGTGGGCCGCGAGCTAGTCGTGCTCGTGGCACTCAAGCTCGTCTCGTGGTCGGTCTACCTCGGAAGTGGAACCTCCGGCGGAACGCTTGCCCCGCTGTTCACCATTGGCGGCGGCACCGGCGCCTGGCTCGGCGCGCGCATCTCCGAAGGGCTGCCTGCACTGGGCGTGGACCCGCATGTGGCGGGACTCGTGGGCATGGCGGCGATGTTCGCCGGCGCGTCGCACGCGCTGCTCGCCTCGGTGGTCTTCGCCTTCGAGACCACGCGCCAGCCCGTGGGGCTGCTTCCCCTGCTGGCCGGCTGCACCGCGAGCTACCTCGTGAGCCTCCTGATGAGTCGCTACTCGATCATGACGGAGAAGCTGGCGCGCCGCGGCGTGCACGTGCGCACCGAATACGCGGTGGATCACCTGGCACACGTCAGCGTCGCCGACGTCGCTGCGCGCGGGGTGGTGGCGCTGCGCGCCGGGGACACCGTCGCGCAGGTGCGCGCGTGGCTGGCGAGTGGCGCGAGCGGCACCACGCACCAGGGCTTCCCCGTGCTCGACGCGCACGACGCGCTGCGCGGAGTCCTGACGAGGCGCGACGTGCTCGACCCAGCCGTCGCGGCGCACGACACGATGGAGAGCCTCGTTCACCGCGCCCCGGTCGTGGTCTTCGAAGACAGCACCCTCCGCGACGCCGCAGACCAGATGGTGCTCGGCAAGGTGGGACGCCTGCCGGTCGTGTCGCGCGCGGATCACGCGCGAGTCGTTGGCATGCTCTCCCGCAGCGACCTCCTCTCGGCGCACGAGCCGCGCCTTGCCGCCGCGACGCACGTGACAAGGGATTGGAAGAAGCCGTAACGCAGTGCCGCCGTGCTGCAGTGCCGCCGTGCTGCAGTGCCGCAGTGCCGCAGTGATGCAGTGCCGCAGTTCCCCACACCTCACACCTCAAACCCCAGCCCCCGTTTCACCCACACCGCATACCTTTCCCACATGGCCCAGGGCGCAACGATCTACAACCTCGACGTCAACCTCTCCAACGTCGACCGCAACGTGTACGAGACCCTCGCGATCAAGGTCGCCCGCCACCCATCCGAGACCGAGGAGTACCTCCTCACGCGCGTGCTCGCCTACTGCCTGGAATACGCCGAGGGGATCAGCTTCTCTCCCGGCCTGGCCGATCCGGGTGAACCCGCGATCGCGGTGCGCGACCTCACCGGGGCGCTGAAGGCCTGGATCGACATCGGCTCGCCAGACGCCGATCGCGTGCACAAGGCAAGCAAGGCCGCGCCGCGGGTCGCCATCTACACGCACCGCGACCCGCAGTCGCTCATCCGCCTCTGGGGCAACGCCCGCATCCACAAGGTGGAGCTCGTGGAGCTCTACGCCGTGGACCGGGGGCTGCTCGCCGAACTCGTGCCGCGCCTCGACCGGCGCATGTCGTGGGAGCTCTCCGTGACGGAGGGCCACGCCTACCTGTCTACAGCGGGCGTCACCCTCGAGGGCGACGTGACCCGCACACTTCTCGCCGCGCCCTGAAACAGGGGGTTCCAGCTGGCGTAGTGTCTGGAAAGGGTAAAGTCGGCGCCGCTCGTCCCGCGCCGTAAACCCTTCCCACCCCCCTGCGGTCCAAGATGCGACCCCCCGCCAACCACGGCGCGGGGACGCACGTACCATAGCCAGACCAGCAGCACTACCCTACCGGTGCCTTCTGTGCGACTTCGCCGATTCCTCTGCCTCGCCTCCGCGGTCATCACCGCCGCGGTCATACACCCTGCCCGCCTTCACGCGCAGGGCGCCGACGTCATTCGCGGCCGCGTCATCGGCCCCGACAGCCTGCCGATTGCCGCCGTCACCGTTACCGCGACGTCGATCTCCGGCAACGTCAATCGATCCACGCGCACCGGCAGCGATGGTCGCTTCACGATCACCTTCCCGAATGGCGACGGCGACTACATGGTCGCCTTTGCCGCGCTCGGCTTCGGCGCGAAGCGGTTCGAGGTGAAGCGCAATGCCGACGAGGACATCCTCGTGGCCGACGCGAAGCTCAGCCGGGTGGCCGTGACGCTCGATGCGCTCAAGGTGACGGCCGACCGCGAGCGCGTGCGGCGCAACGACACCGCACAGCCCGACATCTCCGGCACCGAGCAGCGCGTGACCGACACGGGCGTCCCTGCCGCCGACCTGGGCGACCTCGCGGCGATGGCCGCGCAGCTGCCGGGCGTGCAGAGCGCGCAGAATGCCGACGGCAGCAACGGCTATTCGGTGCTCGGCCTGGGCGCGGACCAGAACAACACCACGCTCAACGGCATGAACTTCGGCGGCTCGAACCTGCCACGCGACGCGGCGGTGTCGTCGTCGCTGGCCACGAGCCCCTACGACGTGAGCCGCGGCGGCTTCAGCGGCGCACAGTTCTCCCTGCGCTCGAGCGGCGGCAACAACTTCGTGAGCCGGGGCATGAGCCTCAACCTGGACGCGCCGCAGCTGCAGTGGACCGATCCCGCCGCGCAGGCGCTCGGCCAGCAGTTCACGAACGTGTCGCTGGGCGGGCGGGCCGCGGGCCCGATCGTGTTCGACAAGGCGTTCTACTCCATCTCCTACCAGCTGGGCCGCCGCTCGAATGACTACCAGAACCTGCTGAACACCGACGCCGTCGGCTTCCGCGCGGCGGGCGTGTCGAGCGACTCGGTGTCTCGCCTGCTCGGGCTGCTTGTTCCCACGAAGATCCCGAGCACCGTGGGTGGCCTGCGGAAGAATCGCACGAGCGACCAGGGCTCGCTCTTCGGCAGCCTGGACTTCGCGCCGCCCAGCAGCACGCGGGGCAGCGCGTACAACCTCGGCTTCGACGCGAGCTGGACCAAGCAGGCGCCGGCGCAGACCGCGGCCAGCTCCAGCACCGAGCTGCCGTCGCACAGCGGCGAGCGCACCAACTGGCGCGTGGGCGTCACGGGCCGCAACAACGCCTACCTGCACTCGACCATCCTCACCGAGACCTCGTTCGGCTTCAGTGCGAGCCGCAACTACGGCTCGCCGTACCTGCAGCTGCCCGACGGTCGCGTGCGCGTGAACTCCACCTTCGACGATGGCAGCAACGGCGTGTCGTCGCTTTCGTTCGGTGGCAACCAGGGGCTCGGCACCGCCTCGACCAACACGACTGCGAACTTCCTGAACCAGCTGTCCTGGTTCAGCGTGAACAACAAGCATCGCCTCAAGCTGACCACCGAGCTGCGCCACGAGTCCTACGCACAGGCGTCGGCCTCGAACACGCTCGGCACCTTCACGTACAACTCGCTGGCCGACCTTGCGAGCAACACGCCCGCGGGCTTCTCGCGCCAGCTCGGTGAGCGTCACTCGAGCGCCGGCCAGGTGGTCGGCGGCGTGTCGCTGGGAGATTCGTGGCGCCGCACCCCCAACCTGCAGCTGCAGTATGGCGTGCGCGTGGATGCCAACCGCTTCCTGGCGGACCCCAACACGAACCCCGCCGTGCTCTCGGCGTTCAACGTCTCGAACGACAACGTGCCGAACCGGGTGTATGTCAGCCCACGGCTCGGCTTCTCCTACACGCTGGGCACCGCAAGCCAGATCGCGAGCTTCGACGGTGCGCAGCGCGCGCCGCGCGCGGTGATCCGCGGCGGCGTGGGCATGTTCCAGAACACGCCGGGCACGCAGAGCATCAACGGCGCGATCGACAACACCGGCCTCGCGAGCGCCATCCAGCAGCTGTCGTGCGTGGGCGCGGCGACGCCGGTGCCGAACTGGACGGCGTACGCCGCGAGCCAGGGCGCGATCCCGACCGCGTGCGCCGACGGCACCACCGGCACCGTGTTCTCCAACACGCTGCCCAACGTCGCCCTCTTCTCGCCGGACTTCGTGTCGCCACGCAGCGTGCGCTCGAACCTCCAGTGGAACGGGCCCGTGCTCAACAACCGCTTCTCGGTCACGGTGGACGGCACCTACTCGCGCAACCTCGGGCAGCAGTCGAGCGTGGACCTCAACTTCGACCCCACCACGCGCTTCACGCTGGCGGACGAGGCCAACCGCCCCGTGTACGTCAATTCATCGAGCATCGTTCCGGCGACCGGCGCCATCGCGAGCCGGGATGCGCGCAAGTCGGTGAGCTTCTCCCGCGTGAGCGAGATCCTGTCGGACCTGCACTCCGACAGCAAGCAGGTTCGCGTGAGCCTCAACCCGGCGAACTTCAGCTCCTCGCTGAGCTGGGGGCTGAACTACGTCTGGTCGAGCGTCACCGAGCAGTCGCGCGGCTTCAGCAGCACGTCGGGCAACCCCCTGCTGGTCGAGTCGGGCCGCTCGTCGTTCGACTCGCACCACCAGGTGACGTACTCGCTGGGCTACAACTTCTTCGACGCAGTGCGCGTCAGCTGGTTCGGCAGCTTCCGCTCGGGCAGTCCCTTCACGCCCGGCATCGTGGGCGACGTGAACGGCGACGGGTACTCCAACGACCGCGCGTACATCTTCAATCCCGCGAAGGCCGGCGTGGATCCGACGGTCGCGGCGGGGATGCAGGCGCTGCTCGATCACGGCTCCGACCAGGCGAAGCAGTGCCTGCGCAGCCAGCTCGGCCTGCTCGCGAGCAGGAACAGCTGTCAGGGTCCGTGGACGACGAACGCGTCGATGTCCATCTCGTTCAACCCGGTGAAGGTGCGCATGCCGCAGCGCGCATCGCTCTCCTTCCAGGTCTCGAACCCCCTCGGCGCCGCCGACATGGCGCTGCACGGCACGAACAACCTGCGCGGGTGGGGCCAGGCAAACTTCGTCGACCAGTCGCTGCTCTACGTGCGCGGCTTCGACGCGGCCACCAACAAGTACAAATACGAGGTGAACCAGCGCTTCGGGTCCACGAACCCGGCCTTCAACGCCTTCCGCGCTCCCGTGACGCTCACGGCGCTGATGCGCTTCGACGTGGGCCCCACGCGCGAGCGCCAGTCGCTGAGCATGCAGCTCGATCGCGGTCGCACCTCGGACGGCGACAAGCTGCCCGAGCAGCTCATCAAGGCCATCTACGGCTCGGGCAGCGTGCCGAACCCCATGGCGACGATCCTGCGCCAGCAGGACAGCCTCAAGCTCACCGCGCAGCAGGCGGACAGCATCGCGATGCTCAACCGCTACTTCACGATCAAGCTCGACCAGATCTGGACGCCGGTCGCGAAGTTCCTGGCCGCGCTGCCCGACAAGTACGACCATGACGAGGCGTACGAGCACTTCATCCAGGCGCGCCACGCCTCGATCGACCTGCTCTCGTCCCTCAGCGGCAACGTGAAGGGCGTGCTGAGCGCGGAGCAGCAGCGAAAGCTGCCGTCGTTCATCACGAGCTACCTGGACCCGCGCTACCTCGCGTCGATCCGCAACGGCACCGCGACCTTCACGAACGGCAGCCAGTTCGTGGGCGGTGGCGGCAACCAGCAGGTGTTCGCGGCTGGCGGTGGTGGAGATGGGCAGCGGGTAATCATTCGGCAGTAGAAGGGCTTCACCCTCATCAGGACCTGACACATGAAGAAGACAATCCTTTCTCTTTTCGCCCTCTCGGGCGCCACGGCGCCCCTGGGCGCGCAGGCGCTGCCGCCCATTCGCCAGCTCGGCGCGGTGGTGGCGAAGACCACCGAGAAGTTCGGGAACGTGAGCGGCGTGCGCCAACTGCCCAACGGCAGCCTGCTCGTCAACGACCCGTCGGGCCGGAAGGTGGTGATGCTCGATGCATCGCTCGGCTCCCCCAGGGTGATCGCGGACTCCACCAGCGAGACGGCGAACGCGTACAGCGGCCGCATCGCCGGCCTGGTGCCGTACCGCGGTGACTCCACGCTCTTCGTGGACCCCCAGTCGCTCTCGATGCTCGTCATCGACCCGAGCGGCAAGATCGGCCGCGTGATGTCGGTGCCGCGTCCCGAGGATGCGTCCACGCTGGCCGGCCTGCAGGGCATGCCCGGCTTCGACTCGCAGGGCCGGCTCATCTATCGCGCCGGCTTCCGCTTCTCGCCGCCGCCGCGCACGGCGAACGGCGTCTTTTCTCCCCCCGAGTTCCCGGACTCGAGCGCCATCCTCCGCATCGACCTCGCGTCGCGCAAGGTGGACACGCTCGCGTGGATGAAGATCCCGAAGATCAGGATGAACATGACGACGGACGCCGATGGCCGCACCACCATGTCGTCCGAGATCAACCCGTTGCCGCTCGTGGATGACTGGGCGGTGCTCACCGATGGCACGCTGATGCTGCTGCGCGGGCGCGACTACCACGCCGACATCGTGCGTCCCGACGGCACGCAGCAGTCCGTGGCGAAGATGCCCTTCGACTGGCAGCGACTGACCGACGAGGACAAGATCGCGTTCATCGATTCCGTGAAGGCGCAGCGCGCGCGCCTGGCCACGCAGCAGGGCCCCGGCCAGACGATCGTGTCCGGCGGCGGCCCGACCACCGCGTTCGGTGGTGGCGGACAGGGCGCCGGGGGTGGTGCGCCGCAGATGGTCATTCGCATGGGTGACGGCGGCGGGCCCGGCGGACCTGGTGGCGCACCGCGCGCCGCGGGCGGCCCCAACGGTGCCGGCGCTCCCCAGGCGCAGGTGAACTTCGTGAGCCCGAGCGAGCTGCCCGACTACAAGCCGCCGTTCTTCGCGGGCTCCACGCGTGCGGATGCGGACGGCAACGCATGGGTGCGCACTATCCCGACCAAGGCCTATCCGGGCGGTCCCATCTACGACGTGATCAACGGCAAGGGTGAGCTCGTGGATCGCGTGCAGGTTCCGGCCGGCCGCAGCATCATCGGCTTCGGCAAAGGCGGCGTGGTCTACCTGAGCTTCCGCGATGGAGCCACGGTCACGCTGGAGAAGGCGAGCGCGCGGTAGAGCGATTTCAGGGGCTCAGGAGCTCGGGATGTGAGGGGCTCAGGAGAGCACTGACAAGGAAGGGCGGCCGCGAACCACGCGGCCGCCCTTTTCTTTTCCCCATCCCTCAGCTCCCGTGCCCCCGACTCCTGCTACTTGAAGATCCCGAAATGCCCCAGCACCCACCACAGCACGAGAAAGATCAGCACCGTGCTGAAGCACCCGCCGCCCATCTTCTTCGCGCCGTATCCGGCCGCCATGCCACGCAGCAACTTGCTCACGCTCTTCTCCCGTCGAGTGGTTGCCGGCCCATTCGCATGCGCCGTACCGCGAGGCAGCGTTGCCGCAAACCGCAAACCACAAACCCCAAACCGCAGTACCTTTCCCCCATGTCCGCGACGCTCTATACCATCGAGGTCCGCCAGGCCGCCGACGCGGCACCGGAGCTTCGCGTGCGCATCGAGATGGGCTTCAACGACGCCACCATCCAGGTGAACGCCGGCGGCAGCAAGTCGCAGCGCACCATTCCGGTGGCCCGCGTCCGCCAGGCGACCGATCGACTCGAGCGCACGGCCATTCCCCTCGCACCCATGAAGGCCGCGCTCGCAAGCTCGGTGGGCTACGAGCTCATCATCTCGAGCGCCCTCGCACAGTCCTCGTTCCGCTGGGTGAGCACTGTCCCGCCCGGCTGGGAGCCCATCGCCGAGATCGCCGAGGAACTCCTGGCCCTCGCTGGTGACTGAAGGGAGCGGAACTCCTGCGCCCCGCCGCCGATTCATGGGGAAAGCCAACGGATGAGACAAATGAGACTGGTACTTGCCGCGACGGTCGCCGTCGCCTTCACAGCAGCAATGACCGCCTCCCGTCGTCCCTCGGCGGAGGCCGCCATCGACATTCCCGCCTATGCCGGCGACGACACCGCCAGCTCCGCCATCGCCAGCCCCCTCGACACCGCCGTGATCGCCGGCGGATGCTTCTGGGGCATCGAGGCCGTGTACGAGCACATGAAGGGCGTGAAGAGCGCCACGAGTGGCTACGCGGGCGGCACGACCAACAGCCCGACCTACGACGACGTCAGCTCCGGCGACACCGGGCACGCCGAGTCGGTGCAGGTGGTGTTCGACCCCTCGCAGGTCAGCTACGGCCAGATCCTGCAGGTCTACTTCTCCGTCGCCCACGACCCCACGCAGCTCAACCGGCAGGGGCCCGACGTCGGGACGCAGTACCGCTCCGCCATCTTCTATCGCAACGACGCGCAGCGGAAGGCAGCCGAGGCGTACATTGCGCAGCTCACCGCGGCGAAGGCCTACAAGCGCCCGATCGTGACGCAGGTGGTCGCGCTCAAGGCGTTCCACCAGGCCGAGGCGTACCACCAGGATTACATGGTGCATCACCCCGACCAGCCGTACATCGTCTACAACGATGCGCCGAAGGTCGAGCACCTCAAGTCGCAGTTCCCGGCGCTCTACCGCAGCGAGTGGGGCGGTCGCTGAGCCACGAGCCGCGCGACCCGGCGTTCGACGCTCGCGTGCGCGCGAGCTTCGGGCGCCAGCCGTTGATGGCGACCCTGGGCGCGACGATCACGCACGTCGCGGCGGGCGAGGTGGACATCGCACTTCCATTCGACGCGCGCTTCACGCAGCAGCACGGCTTCCTGCATGCGGGGATCGTCACCTCGGCGGTGGACACCGCCTGCGGCTATGCCGCGCTCACGCTCATGGAGCCAGGGGCGGCGGTGCTGAGCGTGGAGTTCAAGCTGAACATGCTGGCGCCGGCGAGCGGTACGCACTTTCGCGCGACAGGTCGGGTGCTGCGGGCTGGCCGGACCATCACCGTCTGCGCCGGCGAGCTGTTCGCGATCGATGACCAGCTGGAGACGAGCGTCGCCGTGATGCAGGCGACGATCATGACGGTGCGCGATCGTCCGGCGCTGGTGGACTGACCTCGAACGAGACGCGCCGCGTCTCGGGCATGATGGCGAACACCAGCAGCGAGCAGAAGATGCAGGCGGCCACGTACCAGAAGAACCAGCGCTCATGGCCGCCGCCCTTCGCGCGCAGCGCGAGGTACTCGGCGGTGCCCCCGAAGAGCGACACGGCGATCCCGTAGGGAAGCGCAACGCCGAGCGCGCGAATCTCGGTGGGAAAGAGCTCGGCCTTCACCACGGCGTTGATCGAGGTGTAGCCGCTCACCACGAGCAGCGCGACCGAGAGCAGCACGAATGCCCGCAGCTCGGAGCCGGCGCCATGCAGCGCGTCGAGCAGCGGCACCGTGGCGAGCGTGCCCACCACGCCGAAGGCCATCAGGATCGGCCGGCGGCCGATGCGATCCGAGACGTGCCCGTAGAGCGGCTGCACCAGCATGAACAGGAAGATGGATGCAGCCGACACGCGCGTGGCCGCGTCCCGGGTGAAGTGCGCGCTGTTCACCAGGAACTTCTGTGCGTACGTCGTGAAGGTGTAGAACGCCACGGTGCCACCCGCGGTCAGGCCGATCACCGTGAGCACCGCCCGTGGGTGTGCCAGCAATGCGCGCAGCGATGCGCGCGGCGCACCGCTCCCGCGCGACGCCTCGAACGCCGGCGTCTCGTCCAGCCCGCGCCGCAGCCAGGCGGCGATCACCGCGCACGCCGCGCCGATCGCGAATGGGATGCGCCAGCCCCAGGTCTCGAGCGCGTGCGCGCTCATCGATCGCTGCAGCACGATCAGCACTCCCAGCGCGAGCAGCTGCCCCATGATCAGCGTCACGTACTGGAAGCTGGACCAGAACCCGCGGCGATCGTCGCCGGCGATCTCGCTCAGGTACGTCGCGCTCGCGCCGTACTCGCCCCCCACGCTCAGCCCCTGCACCAGGCGCGCGATCACCAGGATCACCGGCGCCGCGATCCCGATGGTCGCGTAGCCCGGCGTGACGGCGATCAGCAGCGACCCCGCGCACATCAGCAGCACCGAGAGGCTGAGCGCGGCGCGGCGCCCGTGCCGGTCGGCATAGCGCCCCATCACCAGGCCGCCCACCGGGCGCATCAGGAACCCCACCGCGAACACCGCGGAGGCGTTGAGCAGCTGCGCCGTCTCGTTCCCCGCCGGGAAGAACGCCTTCGCGAAGTACAGCGAGAGCGCCGAGAACACGTACCAGTCGTACCACTCGACCAGGTTGCCGGCGGATCCCCCCATGATCGAGCGCAGTCGGCGGGGCAAGCTGGGCGCAGTCATTGCGGGCATCTTACAGCACGGCCATTGCCCGGGAAACCCGCACTCGCGTAGGATTCGTCATGCAGCACGCAGACCGCATTTCCCGTGGCGCATTCCTGAAGTCGCTCGGCGCGCTGGTGGTGGCACCGATGCTCCCCGCCGCGCGCGCGAGGCCGGGCACCCCCAAGCCGTTCGACCACCCCGAGCCGCGCGAGGGGATCACCGCGGAGCACGTGCTCCCTGATGCCAAGCTTCCGGACCGCAAGCGTGTGCGGGGCGTGTATGCATTCGCGCGGCAGTATCCGGTGCTCTTCGATGGCGTGTTCTGCGCCTGCCGCTGTCGCGATTCCATGGGTCATCGCTCGCTGCTCGCGTGCTACGAGAGCGACCAGGCGACGGGCTGCA
Source organism: Gemmatimonadota bacterium (assembly GCA_028287305.1). Classification (GTDB taxonomy): domain Bacteria; phylum Gemmatimonadota; class Gemmatimonadetes; order Gemmatimonadales; family Gemmatimonadaceae; genus JAQBPX01. The sequence continues at coordinate 91,103 of JAQBPX010000028.1, read as the reverse complement.
ATGGATGCATCGAGGAAGGGGAGCTGGTGGGCAAGCTCGCCGGCCAGGGAAAGGCGCTAGCGGATATCCGCCGCGCGATCGACAGCGCCTGGGGTTAGCCCGTCCTCGTGCGCGCTGACGCTGCCGCCCGCGTCGCGCTGGTGAAAGCGCTCGCGCAGCTCGGGAGGATAGGTGGCGCGGATCCAGGACAGCGCATCATCGTAGCGGTCGAACACGCGCATCGTGTCGCTGGCGTCGCTGCGCGCGAGCTCGTACATGCGCGCGAGCCCGAACGACTCGGGAGAGCTGGCCACGATCGCCACGTAGGTCTGGGTGGTGATCTTCCCGATCGTGCTGCGAGAGCCCGCCAGCATCCGCACTTCGTCGCTGCGCAGGGTGAACTTCGTGACCAGGCGCAGGTCGAGAAGGCCGCGGTGCTCGGGCGTCAACCGGTCGTCGGTCTTGTACTGCTCGCGCGCGGCGAGCAGGTCGCTCGCGCTCAGCTCTCCCTCAGCGCGAAGGATGACCAGCGGCTCGTCGGCGTCGACGGAATACGTGAGCGGCATACGCCTACCATACGGGCATAAAGCGGACCGGGTTTTACCTGCCCCCTACCCTCGATTTCGAAGGTTTACGCCGGGCGGGCCGCCTGCTCCGTGCGTACCAGCGGAAGGTCGAGCCCGCGTCCCAGGCTCACGTCGAAGATGGCCCCCGGTTCGCCCGCGGCCCGCGCGACGATCTCCCCGCCCATGCCCCGGGCAAGGTCGCGGCTTATCGTGAGGCCGAGCCCGACACCCTCGTTTGGGCGGTTCAGCGCGCGGTCGCCCTGCACGAACGGGTCGAAGATCGTCTCGAGGCGTTCCGCGGGTATGCCGGGACCCGTGTCGCGCACGGTGAGCTGGATGCGGTCCCCCAGCGCGACCGCGCCCACCGTCACGCTTCCGCCGGAGGGAGTGAACTTGATGGCATTCGTCAGCAGGTTCAGCAGGATCTGCTGCAGCTTCTCACGGTCGGCGCGCGCCGTGATGCGCACGTCGATCTCCTCGGTGTGCAGCTGGATTCCCTTCATGCGCACCTGCGGCGCGACCAGCGTCTCCATCTCGTGCACGGTCTCGTGCACGGGCACGTCGGTCAGGGCGTACTCCACCTGCCCCGCGTCGAGCTTCGCGAAGTTGAGCACGTCGTTGATCAGGCGCAGCAGGTGCGTCTGGCTGCGCGCGATGCGGGTCAATGCGTCGCGCTGCGTCTCGGCGATGGGCCCGTAGATGCCGATCTCCAGGAGCTGCGCATAGCCGCCGATCGCGTTGAGCGGCGTGCGCAGCTCGTGGCTCATCACCGCCAGGAAGTCGCTCTTCGCGCGGTTCGCGCGCTCGGCGTCCTGTCGTGCGACGTCGGCCTCGAGCATCGCCTGGTGCAGCTGGCGATTGGCTTCCTCGAGCTGCCCGGCCGCGCGCGTGGCCTCCGCCACGCGATGTTCCTGCGTGCGGCGACTCGCCACCACCTCGGTGGCCATCTGGTTGAAGCTCGCCGCCAGCCGTCCCACCTCGTCGTCGCCGCGCCCGTGGACGGCCACGACGTCCTCGCCGCGCGCGATGGACTCCGCCGCCGTGGTGAGCGAGCCGATCGGGCCCACCATGCGGCGACCGATCAGCCATGCGGCTGCCGCGCCGGTGATGATCAGCAGCAGGCTGAACATGCCCATGCGCGTGATGGTCTTCCTGGTGCGCGCATACACCGAGTCGAGCGGCGCTTCCACCGTGATCATCCACGGCGTGCCGGCCAGCGGCGCCTCGTTCAGCAGTACATGGCCGCGTCCCTCGCGCGTCGCCACCGGGCCGTCGGCGTCCTTGAAGGCCTCGCTCACCGCGCTGGTGGGATCCCCCGTCACCGTGGACCAGAAGCTGCCGTCCGCGTTGCGGAAGAAGATGTCGAGGTCGTTCCCCACGAGCGCGCGGAGGGCGCCTGCTCCCTGCGGATCGCGCGGGATCTCGCGCTCCGTGGCCACGAATCCGGTGAGCGCGGCGCCCTCGATCACCGGCGCCGTGACCCAGTATCGCACGGCCTTTCCCTCGCCGAAGAAGGGACCGTTGATCACCGTGTCCCGCGGCGTGCGGAGGCGCACGTCTCCCGCTGCGGATGGGGCGAACGCGTCGCGCCCGGGCGCCCACGCGCGCGCATCGGAGCGCGGCGGGGGACCGATGGTGACGAGCGGCTTGCCGTCGCGATCCCAGAGCTCGACGCGCGCCAGTGTATCCGGGATCACGATGAACTTCTTCAGCGTGAGCTGCACCGAGCGACTGAGGGCGGAATCGATCGCCCGCCCGGAGTCCGAGGCGTGCAGCGCGCGCGCCAGCGAACTGTCACGCACGAGCCGGCGCAACAGCTGGAGGCGTTGCGCCGTGCCGTAGTTCACGGTGGCTGCGAGCTGTCGAGCCGCCTGGCTGGTGCGCTCGCGAGCCGCCGACCGCTGCGACGCGGACAGCGTGCGCCCCATGACCGCCAGCGACACGGCGATGGTGAGGATGAGGATCAGGCTGAGCAGGGCCGGGAGCTTCCGCTCCAGCGGCAGGGAGCGCCACATGCCACCAACTTATTCGGGGACCGCGCCGCTGGCGAATTGCGTACGGCGGGTGCAGCATTCGGGACGACCACCCCCACCCCAGCGAATGGCGATCAACGAGATCACGATCGGCACGCTCGGCGAACTCATCGACCTGGTGACTCCCGACGTTCCCGACCCCAAGTCCGGCCGGCGGCGCGACAGCGGCGTGTACCGCGGCGCGTTCGATGCGTCCTCCCCGCTGCTCACCAGCCTCGACAAGCTGGGCGGGGCGACCACCCCGCACGCCAAGCGCGACCTCGAGGAGCACATCCTCCGCAACTTCATTCGCTACTCGCGGCCCTACGTGGGCGGTGAATCCGCGAACGAGTGGGAGTACCTCATTTCGGCCCAGCACCACGGCGTGCCCACACGGCTGCTCGACTGGTCGTACTCACCGCTGGTCGCGACCTTCTTCGCCACGCGCCCGCACGCGGTGGAGACCGACCGCGCCATCTGGCGCCTCGACTGGCAGCTGCTGCATGAGACCTTCGGCTTCCCGCGCCTCTCCCTGCTCACCACCGACCTCGATCGGCTGCTGGGCGACGACAAGCACTTCACGCCGTGGCAACTGTTCCAGAGCCGAGATGGAGGACGCCCGTTCGCCTGCCTGCTGGAGCCGCCCAGCCTCGACAACCGCATCGTGGCGCAGGCGGCCTGCTTCACGCTGTCGAACGACACCACGCGGTCACTCGACCGGTTCCTGATGGATCACGGCCTGGAGGGCGCGCTCACCAAGTACGTGATCCCGCAGCGCGAGGTGCCGCACATTCGCGACCAGCTGGACCTGGTGGGCCTCGACGAGCGGAGGCTGTTCCCGGACCTGGACGGAGTGGCGGCGAGCCTGTTGCGCTACTACGCGTGAACTGCAGGAGCTGAGGTGTGAGGGGCTGAGGAATGGGGACAACCACTGCAGTCCTCACACCTCAAACCTCAGCCCCCCAGCTCCCGCCGTCAGGCGTAGAGCTCCTCTACCTCGCCCGCATACCGCTCGAGGATCACCCGCCGCTTGAGCTTCATGGTCGGCGTGAGCTCCCCGCTCTCGATCGTCAGCTCGTGCGGCAGGATCTTCACCTTTCGTACGCTCTGCACTCGCGCCAGCTTCGCGTTCACCTGCTCCACCTGCGTGAAGAGCCACGCGTTGAACTTCGGGCAGGCCGCGGCCTCCTCTGGCGTGCGCGCGGGACTGCCGGCGGTCGCCGCATCGATCGGAACGCGCGCCGGGTCGAGGGTGACGAGCGCGCTGATGTAGCGGCGGCGGTCGCCGATCACCATCGCCTGGCTCACCACCGGAATGCCCTTCAGCGCGCCTTCCACCAGCTGAGGCGCCACGTTCTCCCCGCCCGCCGTGATGATCAGCTCCTTCTTGCGGTCCGTCACCTGCAGGAAGCCGCCGGCGTCGATGGTGCCGATGTCACCCGAGTGCAGCCACCCCTCGGAGTCCAGCGTGAGCGCCGTGTTTTCCGCGTCCTTGAAGTAGCCCTTGAACACGTGACGGCCGCGCATGCAGATCTCGCCGTCCTCCGCGATCTTCAGCTCCGCACCCTCCAGGCAGAAGCCCGCCTTGCCCGTGTGGTACTTGTGCGGCTGTGACATCGTGGCCGGCCCGGTGCACTCGGACATCCCATAAATCTCGCAGATCGGCAGCCCGAGGCTCAGGAAGAACTCGAGCGTGTCCTTCGAGATCGGCGCGGCGCTCGTCGCCAGGATGCGCGCGCGCGTGAGGCCGAGCGCGCCGCGCACCTTCCTGAACACGAGCGCGTTCGCCAGGGGCCACAGCAGCGGCTTCGCGCGCTTTTCCTGCTCCGCATACCCGCCCGCCAGCCCGATCTTCCTCGCCCACGCGGAGATCTTCTTCTTCAGCGGCGGGTTCTTCGCGCCCTCGGCGGCGATGCCCTCCTGGATCTTCTCCCACACGCGCGGCACGCCGAGAAACCCGTGCGGCTGTGCGTCCAGCAGGTCCGCCTTGAGCGTCTCCTGGCTCTGCGCGAACCACACGCATCGTCCGTGGTGAATGGGCCCGTACATCGAGACGCCCGCCTCCGCGATGTGGCTCAGGGGCAGGTAGCTGATCACGTCGTCGCCAGCCGCGAACCCGGCCATGCGCGTGGCGACCTCGGTGGTCCAGATGATGTTGTCGTGGCTGAGCATCACGGCCTTCGGCACGCCGGTGGTGCCCGACGTGTAGATCAGGGCGCACACGTCATCCGGCTGCTGCGTCGCCATGCGCGCGTCGACCGCCGCCTGCGGCACTGCGTCTCCCTTGGCGAGGAACTGCGACCACGTGAGCGCACCGCCGGTCGCGTCGCCCTCCTCCATCACCACGATCGCCTTGAGCGCCGGCAGCTCACCCTGGATCGCGAGATATTTCCGGAGCTGCTCGGCATTCTCCACGAACGCGACGGCGGCGTCGCAGTGTGCCGTGATGTACTGGCACTGCTCGGGGCTGCTGGTCGTGTAGATCCCCGCCGGAAGCGCACCCACGCAGATCGCGGCCATGTTGGCCACGAACCATTCAGGGCGATTGAAGCCGATGATGGTCACGCCGGCGCCGGCGTCCACGCCGAGCGCGATGAGTGCACGCGCGGCGCGGCGCACTTCGCCACCGTACTCGGCCCACGTGGTCACCTGCCACGCACCCTGGCGCTTCACCTTCAGCGCGGCACTGGGGGCGTACGCCTGCGCGGTGGCAAGGAATGCCTGCGGAATGGTCTGCATTGGGGGGCGCTGCGGGGAGTGGGGCGGAGGGAGTGACGACGCCAACGCTACGGCGCGTTTGCCGCGCTCGCAATGACGGCCTACCTTGCGGTCGCTGTTCCCTCCCACTCGCCACGTCCCCGCGCCTGCGCACACTCCAGCCGGTCCTCGGTCCCAGGCTCCCGAAACGGCGCGCACCCATCGCGCGCGCCGTGGGGCGCACCATCATGCGCATCATGGGGTGGCGGTTCGAGGGCACGTTTCCCGACAGCGCCAAGCTGGTGGCCATCGTCGCGCCGCACACCTCGAACTGGGACTTCGTGGTCGGATTCAGTGCGCTGCTCGCGATCGGCGTGGAAGTGCACTGGCTGGGAAAGCACACGATCTTCAGCGGACCCTGGGGCGCAATCTGGAAGCGGCACGGTGGCATCCCGGTGGACCGCGCGAGCTCGCATGACGTGGTCTCGCAGATCGTCGACGAATTCCGCAACCGCGACAGCATGGTCCTGGCGCTCTCGCCCGAGGGCACGCGCCGGAAGGTGCTGCGGTGGAAGAGCGGCTTCTGGCACATCGCGGTGGGCGCGCGCGTGCCGATCGTGCCGGTGGCGCTCGACTATCGCACGCGCTCGGTGCAGCTGATGCCCCCGTTCATCCCCACGGGCGATAGCGAGCCCGACATCGCGGCGCTGCGGGCGCGCTTCAGCGGCGTGGTCGCGCGGCGGCCGGAGAACGTGTAGCGCGAACCGGGGTATCATCCGGGATGCGGCGTGCCCTTCGACTCCTGACGATCGCGACGGTTGCCATCGCGTCGCGTGTCGCGCCCGTTGCGGCACAGCAGCCCGATCCGCGCCCGAGCGAGTGCTTCACCTTCACCTTCGGCACGTGGACGCCGAAGCTCGACGCCGCGGCGGCCGGCCATGCCGCGGCCCCCAGCGGCGAGCGCCCCGCCGGACAGCCCCGCGAGGATGCGGGACGCCTGCCCACCGTGGGCGGCGACTCGCTGCTCATGCTCTATCCGGCATGGTGGCCGTACGGAGTGAGCGTCGAGTTCGATCGCTCCCATCAGGGGGACACGCTCGTCGGCGTCGCGCGCGCGTTCGTCGCGGACCTCCGGAATGCGACGCCCACCGCCACGGTGCGGGGAATTCGCGTCCCCTGCCACCGCAGCTGAGCATTATCTTCCGCCATGCGTCCTTCCCGCCTTCGCTCGCCCCTTCGCCTGGCATTGCTCGGCGCATTCACGGCACTGCTGGCCGCTCCGGTGGCCGCCGATGCGCACGAGCACGCGACATCGCCGACCATCACGGTCTACAAGGATCCCAACTGCGGCTGCTGCAAGTCGTGGGTGGAACACCTCCGCAAGCACGGCTTCACGGTGGTGGTGAAGGACACCACGGCTGAAGGGATGCAGGGCGTGAAGCGCACCGCGCACGTGGCCGGCAACCTCGCCTCGTGTCACACCGCATTCGTGGATGGCTACGTGATCGAGGGCCACGTGCCCGCCGACGACGTCAAGCGGCTGCTGCGCGAGCATCCGAAGGTCGCGGGCCTCGCCGTGCCGGGAATGGTCACCGGGTCGCCGGGGATGGAAGGCGGCGCGCCGCAGCACTACGACGTGCTCAGCTTCGATCGGTCGGGTGGCTCCCGCACCTACGCGCGCCACTAGCCGGCGCGCCCCGCACGCGGACGGGGTCGCACACCTCCGCCGCGTCGACCCCATCCTCGCGGAAGTGATCGCGGCGGTGGGGCCGTGCGAATTCGAGCCGCGCGCCAGGGGCACGCACTTCGAGGCGCTCGCGCGCTCGATCATCTCGCAGCAGCTCTCCACCAAGGCGGCGGCCACGATCCACGGCCGCTTCCAGGCGCTCTTTCCACGCAACGCCCCGCGCGCGAGCGCGCTGCTCGAGCTGGACGACGAGACGCTCCGGTCCGTGGGACTGTCACGACAGAAGCTCGGCTACCTCCGCGACCTCTCCATTCGCGCGAACAGCGACGAGATCCCGCTCGCCTCGCTCGGCCGCCTGTCGAACGAGGCGATCATCGAGGAGCTCACCAGGGTGAAGGGCATCGGCACGTGGACCGTGCAGATGTTCCTCATGTTCCGCCTCGGGCGCCTCGACGTGCTGCCGATCCTGGACCTCGGGATCCAGAACGGCGTGCAGCGCGCGTACAAGATGAAGAAACGCCCGCTGCCCAGGCAGGTCGAGAAGCTCGGCGCGCGCTGGGCTCCCTATCGCACCCTCGCGAGCTGGTACCTCTGGCGCTCGCTGGACGTCGCCGGCGGCGTGCCGTGACCATCGAGGTCCTCAAGCTCCTCGCCGCCGACATCCTCTCGGTGATCCCGGCGGGTGTCACGGTGCTCGACGCCGACGGCGTGATCATCGCCGTCAATCCCGGCGCCGAGCAGATCATGGGCATTCGCGCGCGCGACGTGGTGGGGCTGCGCTTCCTCGACATCCCCTGGCGCTCCCTGAACGCGGACGGCCAGCGCGCCAGCCGAGAGAGCCACCCCGCGATCGTCGCGCTGCAGACGGGCGAGGCCCAGGCGGGCCACATCATCGGGTTCCAGCGCGATCGCGAGTCACCGCGAATATCCTGGGTGGTGGTGGACAGCCGGCCCATTCGCGCGCGTGGCGCGGCGCCCGACAGCCTTCCATCTGGCGTCATCTCCACCATCCGCGACATCACCGCCCAGCGCGAGGCGGAAGCCGCGCTGCGCCAGAGCGAGGCACGGCTGGCATACGCGCTCGAGGCCACCGCCGACGGCCTGTGGGACTGGAGCATCTCCACGGACGAGGTCTACTACAGCCCGCAGTACTTTCGCATGGTGGGGTTCTCGCCCGGCGACATCCAGCAGGACCTTCCCTCGTCCTTCTCACGCGTGCACCCCGACGACGTGATTCGCGTGTCGGCCGCGGTGGACCGCCACCTTCATGGCGTCACGCCCACCTATGAGTCCGAGCACCGGATCCGCACGCGCTGGGGTGGCTGGATCTGGGTGCTCGACCGCGGCAAGGTAGTCTCGCGCGACGAGCAGGGGCGCGCGCTGCGCATGGTCGGCACGCACACCGACATCACGCGTCGCAAGGCGACGGAGGAAGCACTGCGCTCGAGCGAGGAACGCTTCGCGGCGCTCGCCATCCAGGCACCGGTCGGCATCTTCGAGACGGACACCGAGGGCCGCTGCATCTTCGTGAACGATCGCTTTTGCCAGCTCACCGAGTCCACGCCGGGCCTGGCTGCCGGCGAGGGATGGGTCTCGCTGATCCACCCGGACGACGTGACCGCCATGCGCGCCGAGTGGGTGCGCTCGATGCGCGAGGAGCGCGGCTTTCGCCTCGAGTACCGCATGCGCACCACCAGTGGCCAGACGGTGTGGGTGATCGGCGCGGCCGATCCCGTGCGCGGCCCCGATGGCTCCATGGTGGGCTACCTGGGCAGCGTCATCGACATCACGCAGCAGAAGAGGACCGAGGGCGCGCTGCGCGAGGCGCTCTACTCCGCGGAGCAGGCCAGCCGCGCCAAGAGTGTCTTCCTCAGCCGCATGAGCCACGAGCTGCGCACTCCGCTCAACAGCATCATCGGGTTCTCGTACCAGCTGCTGAAGAACCGCTCCCAGGCGCTGCCTGCGATGGAGCTCGACTGGACTGAGCGCATTCATCGCAACGGGCAGCACCTTCTCACGCTGATCAACGACATCCTCGACCTCTCCAAGATCGAGGCGGGCCGCACCAGCCTCGAGATCCAGCTCGTGGACATCGGCACGCTGGCGGGTGACGTGCTCTCCGAGCTCGAGACGCAGGTGCATCCCGGGGTGCGCGTGGACCACGACTTCCCCGCGGGGCTCGACCCGGTCTCCACCGATCCGTCGAAGCTCCGCCAGGTGCTCATCAACCTCCTGGGCAACGCCTTCAAGTTCACGCGGGCGGGCAGCGTGGCCATTCGCGTGATCCACGAGGATCGCACGCCCGTGGCCATCGAGGTGCGCGACACCGGCATCGGCATTCCTCGCGCGCGCCTCGGCGTGATCTTCGAGCCCTTCGAGCAGGGTGACTCCTCGGTGCAGCACCGGTTCGGCGGCACCGGCCTGGGGCTCGCCATCTCCCGCTCGCTCTCGGAGTATCTCGGCTGGAGCCTCACCGCCGAGTCGGACGAAGGCGAGGGCGCGGTGTTCACCCTCTGGTTCCGCCAGCTGGACGCCGACGGGCGCATGAAGGCCGAGGCCCTGGCGCCGGGATAGATTTCGGGGGTGCTGACCATTCCCACCGACATCGCTGACCCGGTGAACGCGAGCATCCTCGCCGTCTCCGAGGACCGCATCCAGGGATTCCTCGAGGAGCCGTTCGCCGAGATCGCCGCGCTCGCCGGGGTGCCGGTCGAGACCGTGCACGAGCGCCTTCGCGCGATGCTCGCGTCGGGCACGATCCGGCGCATTCGCCAGACGCTGATGGCCACCAACCTCGCGCCCGGCGCGCTCGTGGCGTGGAAGATCGCTCCCGAGAAGCTCGACGCCGGCTTCGAGTACCTGTCGAAGGAAGATCCGTTTTCCGGGCACGTGGTGATCCGCTCCACCGATGCGGAGACCCCCGGCTCGGCCTACCGGCTCTGGACCACGCTGAAGGTGCCGCAGGGCTCTTCGATGGCTGCGCACTGCGACTTCCTCATGGAGAAGATCGGGGCGACCGCGTATCGCACCATGCCCGCGAAGCGCCTCTTCGCCCTGGGCGTGGGACATGTGCGCCGCCGCGGGATGGAGGCCGGCAGCCGCACCGACGAGCCCGGGCAGGTGATCGACACCAACATCGTGGAGCTGGGCGCGCTCGACTGGCAGGTGCTCGAGGCATTGAAGCGCGAGTTCACCGTGGCCGAGATCGGCGCCGACCCATGGACCATTCGTGCGACGGAAGCAGGCGTGACCCGTGAGGAGTTCCTGCGCGTGGGCCGGTCACTCGCCGAGCGCGGCGTGATCGGGCGCTTCTCCACCTTTCTCGAGCACGTGAAGCCATCGAGCACCGGCGCGCGCGTCACGCGCTACAACGCGCTCTTTCACTGGCGCGTGCCGGTGGGCCGCGAGATCGAGGCGGGGCGCGAGGTGGGGCGCCACCACGTCCTCACGCACGCGTACTGGCGCGAGGGCGGTCCCGAGTTCGCCGACGTGAACATCATGGCGGTGGCGCACGGCACCGAGAAGGACGTGGTGCTCGCGCACAAGCGGGCCATCGACGAGCACCTGGTCGAGGCGGGAATTCCCGTTGCGTACACGAACGTGTTCTGGGGCGGCCGCTCGGAGATCAAGCCGAGCGAGATCTCGCCGAACGCCTACCGTGAGTGGGCTGTTCGGGTCGGCTTGAACTTCTAACGCTCCGGCTAGCGGGCCTGCGGGCCTGAGGGCCTCCCCCTTTTAAAGGGCAATCCGAATGATCACGCGTGCACTCATCCTTGCAGCGATGCTGGGCACTTCCGCCGCCGCACAAGTCTCTCGCGCCGAGTACCAGCAGCGTCGCGACGCATTCGTGGCGAAGCTGCCCGATCCCTCGGTGACGGTGGTGCTCGGCGCGCCCGAGCCGCCGCACGACTACGAGGCGTTCGTCCAGTCCCCGCAGCTCTACTTCCTCACGGGCCTTCGCTCCGAGGCCGACGCCGCGCTCGTGTTCTCGAAGCAGGGCGGGCAAGTGCGCCAGCTGCTGTTCGTGATTGCCCGCGACCCGGCGCGCGAAACGTGGACCGGTACGCGGCTCGGCGCCGATCGTGTTGAAGCCGCTACGGGAGTTGCCGGTCGCGACCGCTCGGCGCTCGACGTCACCCTCGACTCGCTGCTGCAGGCCTCCGTGCCGCTGCTCATTGCCGGCGAGATGAGCGGCAGCGCGCCGGTGAAGAGCGCCGACCAGCAGTTCGCCGACGCCGTTGTGTCGCGACACGCCGGGCTGGTGGTTCGCAGCGCGAACGCGATGCTCGGCGCCCTCCGCAGCGCGCATTCCCCGGCGGAGCTCGCCCTCCTGCGGAAGTCGATCGACATCACCGTCCGCGCGCAGCGCGAGGCGATGGCGGCCATCGAGCCCGGGATGAACGAGTTCGAGCTGCAGGCGCTGATCGAGTACACCTTCCGTCGCAACGGCGCCGACCGTCCTTCGTTCTCCACGATCGTGGGCTCGGGCCCGAACGGCACCACGCTGCACTACAACACCGACGACCGCGTGATCGGCCGCAACGACCTGGTGGTGATGGACATCGGCGCGTCCTATCAGGGATACGCCGCCGACGTCACGCGCACGGTGCCCGCAAGCGGCACGTACTCGCCACTCCAGCGCGCGCTCTACGAGATCGTGCGCGCCACGCAGGCCGCGGCCGAGGCGCAGGCGAAGCCGGGCGCACAGTGGCGCACGGTGGACTCTGCCGCCACCGCGACACTCTCCGCCGGCCTCACGCGACTTGGCCTCATCGAGTCACCGACGGCCACGTACGAGTGCGCGCCGCAGCGGCAGTGTCGCCAGTCGCGGCTCTTCTACATGCACGGGCTGGGTCACGGGATCGGGCTCGAGGTCCACGACCCGAATCCGTGGACCAGCGACGGCCGGATCAACCTGGGCTCGGCGTTCACCATCGAGCCCGGCATCTACGTGCGGGCCGATGCACTCGACTACCTGCCCGACACGCCCGCCAATCGCTCGCTGCGGGCGAAGCTCGCGCCGGCGGTGAACAGGTATCGCGACATGGGCGTGCGCATCGAGGATGACTACGCGATCACGGCGCAGGGCGCGGAGTGGCTCTCGAAGGCCCCGCGGGAGATGGCCGAGATCGAGGCGCTCATGCGCCAGCCCTTCACGGGGCCCGCGAAGCGTGACGCGGCGCTCGTGCGGAGTTATCCTCCGGAGCACTAGCCCGCCCTCCCACCACCCCTCGATGACAACCAGCCCGCAGTCCCTCGCCGGAAAGGTCGCCCTCGTCACCGGGGGCACGCGCGGCATCGGCCTCGCGATCGCCACCCAGTTCGCGCGAGCCGGCGCACGCGTGGTGGTCTGCAGCCGCAAGGCCGACGCCGTGGCCGCAGTGGTGGAGGCCCTCCGGGCCGACGGACTCCGGGCCGACGGAGTCCCGGCGAACGTGGGGCGCATGGAGGAGGCGCGCGCGCTGGTGGACCAGGTGGCGAGCCTCTGTGGCGGCGTGGACATCGTGGTCAACAACGCCGCGGTGAATCCCGTCTTCGGCCCGGCGCTCGAGACGGACGAGGGCGCGTTCGACAAGATCATGGCCGTGAACGTGAAGGGCCCCTTCGAGATCGCCAAGCGTGCGTATCCGCTCATGGTCGCGCGCGGCGGCGGCTCGATCATCAACATCTCGAGCATCGGTGGCGTGTCGCCGGAGCCCTACCTGGGCATCTACAGCATGAGCAAGGCAGCACTGCTGTCGCTCACCAGGGTGCTCGCGAAGGAGTGGGGGCCGCAGAAGGTTCGCGTGAACGCCATCTGCCCGGGCCTCATCCAGACGGACTTCAGCTCCGCCCTCTGGAAGGACGAGAAGCTGCTCAAGGGAGTGCAACGCAAGCAGCCACTCCCGCAGCTTGCGCAGCCCGATGACGTGGCCGGCATGGCGCTCTTCCTCGCCAGCGACGCGAGCTCCTTCTGCACGGGTGGCACATACATGGTGGACGGTGGATACACCATCTGACGCGCTCGCCCGCATCCGGGCGTTCGTGAGCGAGCGCCTGCTCGACGCGACCCTCGAGCGCGACTTCATCACCCTGCCGTTTCGCGAGGTGCAGCCGCGACTCGACGCACTGCGCGCCGAGGTGAAGTCGCTCGGGCTGTGGGCTCCACAGGTGCCGCGCTCGCTCGGCGGCCTCGAGCTGCCCTTCCTCACCTTTGCTCGCGTTGGCGAGGCGCTCGGCCAGAGTCCCTTCGGGCACTATGTGTTCAATTGCCAGGCGCCCGACTCCGGCAACATGGAACTGCTGCACGCGCACGGGAGCGCGGCGCAGAAGGTCCAGTGGCTCGAGCCCCTCGCGCGTGGTGACATCCGGAGCTGCTTCGCAATGACGGAGCCCGGGCACGCCGGGTCGAATCCGGTGTTCATGTCCTCGCGCGCCATTCGTGACGGCGACGACTACGTGATAGACGGGCACAAGTGGTTCACCTCCGGAGCGGATGGCGCGGCGTTCACCATCATCATGGTCGTCACGGATCCCGATGCGCCGCCGCATGCGCGCGCGTCGCAGGTGATCGTGCCCATGGACGCGCCGGGGGTGACGCGCGTGCGCAACATCTCCGTGATGGGACATGCCGGCGACGGCTGGCCCACGCACTCCGAGATGCGCTTCGACGGCGTGCGCGTGCCGGTGACGAATCGCATCGGCGACGAGGGCGCAGGATTCGCGCTCGCGCAGGAGCGACTGGGCCCGGGCCGCATCCACCACGGCATGCGCTGGCTGGGCATCTGCGAGCGCGCCATCGACCTCTCGTGCCGCTACGCGGTGTCGCGCGAGCTCTCCCCCGGCCATCCGCTCGCCGAGCAGCAGGCGGTGCAGCACATGCTCGCCGACAGCCGCGCCGAGGTGGATGCGGCGCGACTGCTGGTGCTCGATGCGGCGCAGCAGATCGACGCGAATGGCGTGCACGCGTCGCGCGACGCCGTGAGCACCCTCAAGTTCTTCGTGGCCGGCGTGCTGCAGCGCGTGCTGGATCGCGCCATCCAGGTGCACGGCGCACTCGGCGTGACCGACGACACGCCGCTCGCCTTCTGGTATCGCCACGAGCGCGCGGCGCGCATCTACGACGGGCCGGACGAGGTGCACAAGACGGTGGTGGCGAAGCGCATGCTCAAGGCCTATGGCTTCGGCGCTCGATAGCGCGAGTCCGGTTCGAGCGGGCGAGGAGCTCGACCGCGTGCGCCTTGCGGAGTTCCTCGAGCGATCGCTCTCGCTCACCGGACCGATGGAAGTCGAGCAGTTCCCGCGTGGCTTCTCGAACCTCACCTACCTCCTGCGCGTAGGGGGCCGGGAGCTGGTGCTGCGCCGCCCGCCGTTCGGCGTGCCGAAGGGCGTCGCGCACGACATGCTGCGCGAGCACCGCATCCTCTCGCGCCTCCATCCGCTACTCCCCGTGGTGCCGCAGCCGCTCGCGAGCTGCGATGACGACTCAGTGATCGGCGCGCCCTTCTACGTGATGGAGCGCGTCAGCGGCGTGATCCTGCGGGAGCGCCCGCCGGAGGGCGTCACGCTCGACGCGGCCACCATGACGCGCTTGTGCAACTCCCTGGTGGATACCCTCGTCTCACTGCACGCGGTGGACGTGGACGCCGCGCAGCTGGGCGAGCTCGGGCGGCGCGGCGGGTACGTCGAGCGCCAGGTGGGCGGCTGGTCGAAGCGCTGGGCGGCCAGTCGGACCGACGACGTTCCGGCGATGGAGCGCGCCATCGAGCTGCTCCAGGCATCGCGCCCCGATGATGCCGCGTTCACGGTGGTGCACAACGACTTCAAGTTCGACAACCTGGTGCTCGAGCCGCGCGACCTCACCGTGCGCGCGGTGCTCGACTGGGAGATGGCCGCGGCCGGCGACCCGCTGATGGACCTGGGCACCACGCTCGGGTACTGGGTGGAACGCGGTGACTCGGAGTCGCTGCGCCTGCTCGGCCTCGGGGTCACGCAACTGCCGGGCTCGCTCACGCGCGAGCAGGTTGTGGAGCGGTACGCGCGGGCGACGGGGCGTGACCTGTCGCGCTGGCGCTACTATCACGGCTTCGGGCTGTTCAAGATTGCGGTGATCGCGCAGCAGATCTTCGCCCGCTATCGCGCCGGGCTCACCGCCGACCCGCGCTTCGCGCGACTGGGTGATGCCGTGCGCGCGCTGGGAAGCGCGGCGGAGCAGGCCTTGCAATAGCACCGGGCCACTCCATCCTTCACGAATGCCCTACGACATTTCGCGGTTCGAGCTGGCCGACATGCTTCGCTGTGGCGGGGAGATGCGACGAGGCATGCTCGGCGCACCCACGGTGGAGGACGCCGCGCGCCGCGCCTGCCGGATCCTCTACGACGGCTTCCGCAACACGGCCGATGATTCGCGGCAGTGCGCGCTCGTGCGCTTCTACTGCACGCAACCGTACAGCCGGCTGCCGCGCGACCTGAAGGCATTCGCGTCGCGCAGCTTCGAGCAGGGCTCGAACATCGCCAGCAGCATGAAGTGCCTCACGCTCATCGGCACCGCGGGGGACGAGGAAGCGTGGAACGACCGCCGCTCATCCCAGGGACACCAGGCCATCCCGCTGCCCACGCCCCAGCTCGTGGAACAGGCCCCGATGATTGCGCAGCTTGTGCGGCAGTTCGGCCTCGACCTCGCCGACCTGGTGCAGCCGAACGAGGGCACGATCGTGGGCGAGCGCTTCGACCGGACCTACGGCATCTTCCACGTGGAGGAGGCGCTGGGCAGCCCGTACATCCCGGCGCAGAAGGAATTCGTGGTGCCGCACGGCATCCGGTCGGTGATCGGCTTCGGCGGCTCGCTGCGCACCGGCGACCTGTTCGCCGTGATCCTCTTCAGCCGGGTGTCGGTGCCGCGCGCGAATGCGGACCGCTTCCGCAATGTGGCCCTCGACGTGAAGAGCGCGCTCTTCCTGCTCGACCAGGAGCAGGTGTTCGAGGGTTCGCCGTCGCACCAGTAGGGCTGCGGCCGCGGCACTACCTCCCGTACACCTCGAAAATTCCGGCGGCTCCCATGCCGCCGCCGATGCACATCGTCACCAGCCCCTTGCCTCCGCCGCGCCGCCCGAGCTCGTGGATGAGCTGCGTGGTGAGCTTCGCACCGGTCGCTCCCAGGGGGTGCCCCAGCGCGATCGCCCCGCCATTCACGTTCACCTTGTCGACCGGCATGTCGAGGTCGCGCACCACGGCCACGACCTGCGCCGCGAATGCCTCGTTGAATTCGATCAGTGACAGGTCGCCCATCGTCATCCCGGCCTGCTTGAGCGCCTTCGGCACGGCCTTGATCGGACCCACGCCCATGATGTCCGGGTCCACTCCCGCCACCGCGTAGGTCACGAAGCGCGCGAGCGGCGTGAGCCCGAGTTCCTTCGCGCGATCTCCACTCATCAGCACCAGCGCCGCGGCGCCATCGGAGTATGGCGACGCGTTGCCCGCCGTCACCGTTCCCCTCGCCTTGAACGCCGGCTTCAGCTTCGCCAGTCCCTCGCGCGTGGTCTCGGCTCGCGGCAATTCCTCCCGCGCGAACTGCACCTCGCTCTCGGACTTCTTCGCGCCGTCCCACGTGGCGCGCTTCACCGTGACGGGGTGCGTCTCCGCATCGAACGTCCCCGCGGCAACCGCCCTCGCCGCCTTCTGCTGGCTGTTGAACGCCCACTCGTCCTGGTCCTCGCGGCTCACCTTCCAGCGCTCCGCCACGTTCTCGGCGGTGAATCCCATGCCGATGTAGCTCTCCACGCGCTCGTGTGCGAGGCGCGCATGATACCCGCTCATCGGCACCTGGCTCATCATCTCGACGCCACCGGCGAGCACGACGTCGGCCATGCCGCTCATGATCTGCATCGCCCCGCTCGCGATGGTCTGCACGCCCGATGAGCAGAACCGGTTCACGGTCTGCGCCGGCACTTCGACGGGCAGTCCCGCCTTGAGCGCCGAGAGCCGGGCGACGTTGAGTCCCTGGCTCGCCTCCGGCATCGCGCATCCCCACACCACGTCGTCGATGCTCGCGGGATCGATCCCCGCCTTCGCGATCGCGCCGAGCATCACCTGCGCCGAGAGCTCCACCGGGTGCGTGGAGTAGAGCGAACCATCACGCTTGCCGCGCGCCACGGCGCTGCGGACCGCGGATACGATGACCACTTCACGCATTGCTCAGTTCCTCAGGGGCTTGCCGGTCTTCAGCGTGAACGCGATCCGCTCCTGCGTCTCCCTGGTGCCGAGGAGTCGCAGGAACGCGTCGCGCTCCAGGTCGAGAATGTCCTGCTCCGTGACCACGCGGCTCGGGCCATCACCGCCACAGAGGACGTAGGCCACCTCGTGCGCGAGCTTCACGTCGTGCGCGCTCGCATAGCCGCCCTCCTTCATCGCCCACGCGGCGTAGTCGAGGTTGCCCACGCCCTCGCGGCCAAGCGCGACGATCGTGCGCGGCTGCGGGGTCACGTAGTCCGGGGCCAGGTCGAGCACGCGCTGCTTCGCGTCGCCGATCAGCAGGTCGCGGTTCATCGAGATGCGATCGCCCTCGCGGAGGAAGCCCATCTTCCGCGCCTCGAGCGCGCTCGTGCTCGTGGCGGCCATCGCGATCAGCTTGAACGCGCGCTTCACGCCCTCGAACGGGTCGGCCTCGTCGTACGGCGCCAGCTCCTGCGTGAAGCGGAACAGCAGCTCCTTGGTGCCGCCGCCACCGGGGATCAACCCGACGCCCACCTCGACGAGGCCGCAATACAACTCCGCATGCGACTGCACGCGATCGGCATGCAGCGTGAACTCGCAGCCGCCTCCGAGCGTGAGCCCGAAGGGCGCGATCACCACGGGGAAGGGCGCCGCGCGCAGCGCCATCGAGGTGTCCTGGAACGCCTTGATGGCCGCGTCGAGCTTCTTCCATTCGCCCGCCTGCACCACCGCTGCAACCTGGAAGAGGTCCGCGCCCGCGGTGAAGGTGCGCGGATCGTCGTTGCCGATCACGAGCCCTGCATACCCGCCGCTGGCCACCTGCTCCAGCGCCCTGTGCAGCATGGTGATCACGCCCTCGCCCAGCGAATTCATCTTGCTGCGGAACTCGAGCAGCAGCACGTCGCTGCCCAGGTCGAGGATGGCCGCGTCCTTCGTCTCCTCGATCACCGCGCCGCGCTTGCGCAGGTCGTCGAGCTTGAGCTGCCCGCTCGGCGCACTCCCCGCGGCCGCTCCCTGCGACACGGCGGCATGCACCTGCGACAGCAGCCTCGGTTCGCTGAGCCCGAGCTTCGCGAAGCCTTCGCGCACGAACTCCACGCCGAGCAGGTCCACCTGCTTCACGGGACCCGCCTCCCAGGCGTAGCCCCACTCCATCGCCTGGTCCACGCTGGCGAGGTCGTACGCGATCTCGTCGGCACGCTCCAGCACGTAGTGGGAAAAGCGCAGCAGCATCTCGCGCGTGAAGTCGCCGTACTTCCCTTCCATCGACTTCACCGCAGCCAGTCGCTCGGCGAGCGGCTTGCGCTGCAGCTTCTCGAGCTCCGGCGCCTCGGGCTTCCTCGACGCGGCGTACGTGTCGTTCTTCCAGTCGAGTACCTGGATCTCCTTTCCGACCTTCTTGTAGAAGCCCGCGCCGGTCTTCTCGCCAAGGCGCTTGGTTTCGACGAGCGTGTTCACCCATGCGGGGAGCGCGAAGTCCTCGCCCGTGGTCTGCGCGAGCCCCCTGGTCACGTGCCAGATGACGTCCACGCCCGAGAGGTCGGCAGTGCGGAACACCGCACTCTTCGCGCGCCCGGTGAGGGTGCCGAGGAGGAAGTCGGTTTCGTCGATGGTGAGGTCGTACTGCTCCATCAGCCGCATCGCGAGCACCATCCCGTAGACGCCGAGCCGGTTGGCCACGAATCCGGGGACGTCCTTGGCGACCACGATGCCCTTTCCGAAGGTGCGCTCGCTGAAGCGGCGCACCTCTGCAAGCACGTCGGAGGAGGTCAGCCCGGTGGGTATGATTTCAAGCAGGTGCAGGTAGCGCGGCGGGTTGAAGAAGTGCATGCCCACGAAGCGCTGCGCGAAGCGCTCGCTGCGCCCCTCGACGAGCATGTGCATCGGGATGCCGCTCGTGTTGCTCGCGACGATCGCGGTGGGTGGAAGCACCTTCTCGAGTCGCTCGTAGAGTGCGCGCTTGGGCTCGAGCTGCTCGATGATCGCCTCGATCACGAGGTCGCAGTCGGAGAGCAACTCCAGGTCGTCCTCGGTGTTGCCGATGCGAACGAGTTGCGCGCGGTCGGGATCCATGAACGCCGCGGGCTTCGACTTCCTCGCGCGATCGAGCCCTCCCTTCGCCGGCGCGTTGCGGTCGCCCTCGGGACCGGGGATGTCGAGCAGCACCACCGGAACGCCGGCGGAGGCGGCGAGGGCAGCGATGCCGTTGCCCATGGTGCCGGCGCCGACCACGCCGAGCTTGCGGATGCGGGTCCGCAGTGTGCGGCCCGGGGAGAGATCAGGGCGCGACACGCCCGGAAGGTCAACGGAAGTCACAAAGCATCACCCGGCGAGAGTGAGGGAAAGCTAGTGCGGGTGACGGGCGTCACCGCGATTTGCAATAATTGAGTCATGTTGCATCAGAATAAACAGCTCGTCCAGTGAACAGGGGCTGGTGGAAGGCCGTAAGTCGTTGCTGTCACGGGTCTTTCGCACTACAGCCATGCCCGGTTCACTCCTTGCCACCCCAGGCATACATGAATAGCACGTATCAGCGTCCCCGCAGGTCCCACCTGGGGTCGCTCGCCGGCTTTACAATCATCGAATTGATCCTCGTGCTCACCGTCGCGGGCGTGATGGCGACGATTTCCATCGGCGCGATCAGCAAGCAGAATACGCACACGCGGGTGCAGAAGGCGGCATCGGCAGTCGAGCAGAACCTGCAGTTCGCATTCGCGCTCGCCGGGCGGAGTCGCAAGCCGGTGCAGATCAAGTGGGTGTCGTCCGCGCTGCAGCTGCAGATCCGCGACCGCGCCGGCACCGTCTATCGTCGCGTGGGCTTCAGCGGCAATTCCGGCTTCAATCTCACGTCGTCGAACATCAGCTTCTCGCGCGCCACCGACCCGCTGCTGGAGATCATGCCCAGCGGATATGCGACGGACACGCTGAACATCCTCTTCTCGTCCAACGGCTTCTCGCGGCGCGTGCGCATGACGCGCGGCGGGATCATCCAGTCCTACACGCCATGAAGCACTCCCGAAACGACAGGCGCGGATTCTCGCTGGTGGAGGTCATGATCGCGATGACCCTGCTCGCGATCATCCTGACCTCGCTCGCCAAGCTGCAGGTGCTCGTGTCATCTCGCGGCACCAACAACGAGATCTCGACCATGCGCAACGCGAAGCTCAACCAGCTCGCCGCGTTCTGGGGTGGGATTCCATACGATTCGCTCTCGAAGCAGACGGTGGGCACCACGGTATTCACCACGACCGACTTTCCCTACACGCGCCGCATCACGCGCACCGCCAGCTCGAACGGCAAGTACTACACGATCACGCTGGTGGTGGTGCCCACGCGCGATGCCACCAAGAAGGACTCGGTGGTCATCACGCGCTCGCAGGCGACCACTGCGAATCCGCTCTGCTCCGGATGCTGACCCCGATGCCGTCAATCTCAATGCGTCGCCGGCAGGGCTTCACGCTGATCGAGCTGATGATGTCCATGGTCATCCTCGCGGTGATCGGCGTGGCCTTCACGCGGCTCATCCTCTCGCAGGCCCGCTTCTTCGACCGCAACTACGCCAAGCGCCAGGCCCGCCAGGTCGGCCGCAACTCGATCAACCTGCTCACCTCGGACCTGCGCATGGTGCAGGACTCGGGTGGCGTGACGGTCGCCGCCGCCAATGGCAAGTCGATCACGGTGATCGTGCCGTACTGGTATGGCCTGGTCTGCTCGAGCACCGGCGGCACACTCACGGCGAGCATGCTGCCCGTGGATTCGGCAACCAAGGCGCTGGCCACGTACAACGGGTATGCGTATCGCAATGCCGCGGGCCGTTACGTGATTGTCCAGCCGAGCAATCCGCTGAGCTCCGACGCACCCGCTGCATCGGCGAGCACGCCCACCTGCACGGGCAACGGCTCCGGCCAGGCGCAGCTTGCGACGCTCACGCTCAACGGGCGCGCCGGCTCCGTGATGGAGTTCAAGCCCGGAAACGCCGCGTTGACGGCAGGCACGCCAATTTTCGCCTTCCAGAAGATTACCTACGCGTTCGCCAGCTCTACCACGTATTCCGGTCGTGTCGCACTCTGGCGCCAGCCAGAGGGGGGTACGAACGAGGAGCTCATCGCCCCCTTCGACACGAGCTCGCGATTCCGCTTCTGGATCACGGGCACCGACACCTCGCAGGTCACTGTCCCCACGCTCGACAAGATCCGGGGCCTCGACCTGGTGCTGAATGGGGCTGCAGTCAACACGCTCGTCGGCGATGCATCCGTCAAGCAGTCGAAGCTGACTACCGCCGTGTACTTCAAGAACGTCCGCTCCTTCTAGGACCGACAAATGAGAAAAACTCCCAGCCTGAACCTGAAGAACCGCGACGGCTTCGCGCTCCCCATGGCGATCCTCGTCATTGCGGTGCTCACCGCGGCGATCGCCGCCGGCTTTGCAGCCACCAGCGCCGAGATCGCCACCGTCAGCTCGACTCGCGGGCAGAATCGCGCGTACGCCATCGCCCAGACGGGCCTCGAGCAGTTCCTGGTGCGTCGCTCGGAATCCGGCTTCTGCAGCAATTGCACCCTCACCGGAGCGAACGCTCCGCCGGTCGCCGACTCCGAGTGGACCACGGTCCCGGTGCCGGGGGGCTACGCGCAGGTCGTCTCGCACAAGATCCGCGGGGAGCTGAGCGCCACGCAGCCCGCGCTGTACTTCATCACGTCGCGCGGCGTGGACACCACCGCCAAGCTGGGTGGTGCCGGCTACAACCAGTACGCCGAGCGCACCGTGGGCGTCTACACCACGTTCAGCACGATCGTGATGAACGTGCTCTCGAGCTGGACCAGCCTCTCCGGCATCACGAAGAACGGAAACGCCGGCAACATCACTGGCGTGGATGAATGCGGCCAGAAGGCGACGGTGGCAGGTGGCATGACGACGGCCGGCGACTTCAACGGGGATCCATCAGCGTTCAGCGGCAATCCGCCCCTGGACCAGACCAAGAACCTCACGCAGCTCAAGGCAGCCGTGCAGATCGACTGGGCCTCCATCATCGGCGGTGGCATCGCGGCCGATGTGACGATCGGACCGGGCACCTTCCCCACGGTCACGCAGTTCGCCGACACCAGCTACTGGCCGGTGATCCGCATCCACACCAACAACTACTCGCTGCCGAACGCCGGCCGCGGGCTGATCATCGCCGATTCCGACTTCACGATCTCCGGCTCGAACATGTGGGACGGCATCGTGCTCGTGGGCGGCCAGCTCACGTCCAACGGCAACAACACCACCAAGGGCGCCACGGTCTCAGGACTCAACCTGCTGATCAACGGCACGGCGCTACCGGGCGTGACGACCGACAACGCCACGCAGAACGGAACCAAGCAGTACATCTACAGCTCCTGCAACGTCGCCCGCGCCGGCCTCGGCCTCCGCGCCTACAAGACGCTGCCGAACACCTGGATGGACAACGTCGCGATTTATTAGCCTGACTGCAGGTATGAGGGGCTGGGGTATGAGGGGCTGAGGAACAGCAAGGGAAGAGGGGACCGGCATTCGCCGGTCCCCTCTTTTTTGCAGTCATCCTGAGCGCAGCGAGGGATCTGACGTTCCCTCACTGAAAAAACCAGACAGCAACAGCCTTGAGCCACGGGTTGCACTGAGCCGCTGCGCGGCTGGCACTGCCCTGTGATCGCCGTGTCGCGCCTGCGCAGCAGGCGCCCGTGCAACCCGTGGCTCACGTCAGTTGCAGTTGAGGCAGTTTCAGTGTGCCAGCGTCCCGGCGCTAAAACGGATCCCCCGGCGGCGCCACCAGCGCCGCCGTCAGCTTCGGCACCTCCCGCTTCTCCACCCACTGCCGGATGTCGGTCGCCATCGTCATCCAGTGCGCCTTCGCCGCATCCGTCCCCGCGGCGCGCGCACGGCCGCCCGCGTCCACCATCAGCCGCGACAGCTTGAGGTCCGCCATCGCCCGCACCTCGGGCGCCGCGAGCGAATCCGCAGCCAGCAGGATCAGTCGGTCCGCCACCGAGCGCTGCGCCGCACGCTGCAGCGCCGCGAACTTCGCGCTCGCCGGCACCGCCCGTCCCCACGTCGCCGCAACCGGCGCATCCATCACCTCACTCAGCGTGATGCGCTCCGCCCCAGCCAACCTGGTCTCGAACTGCGCGACGCGCGCCATCCGCGCCGGCTGCAGCATCATGTCCACGATCATCTGCGACAGCGTCCGCGCCGCGCCGAGCTCGTCGAACGACGGGCGCGTGCGCGTGCCGAACAGCTCCACGCCATTCGTCACGCTGCTCGCATTCGGCACCATCAGCGAGAGCACCGAGTCCGGAATCGCCAGCGCCTCCGGCTGCAGCGCCTCCGACAGCATGCGGATCGCCTCGCGCTGGCGCGTGCCGCTCACCGGCCGCGTGGCCTGCTGCATGTCGCCGCGCACCGGCTGCGTGTACTCCATGCCGCCGATCGTCTTCGCGGTGCCGTTGAGCGCAAAGCGGTGGAAGAAGTACAGCGGCGCGAGCCGCTCCTGCAGCAGCGCGATCGGGTCGCCGGGGCGGATGTTGCGCTCGCCGAACTTCGCAAGCGCCACCTTCCGCACCGCCATCTGGTGCCTGAGGAATTCGGTGGGCGTCGCGGCGTCGTCCCAGAGCGTGGTGCGCGGGTCGCTCGCGAACTCCGGGCGCGCGTCGGCATCGCTCAGGTAGAGGAAGCCGCGCTTCAACCCGTCCGCCACGATCGCGCGCAGCGAATCCTGCTCCTGCGCCGCCGGGAAGATCCCGTATCCCCAGTGAATGGCCCACACGTCGTACGCGCCCGGGCCCACGTCGTACGCCTTCGACAGGTCGATGTTGCCGTTCGCATCCAGCCGCACGCGCGGCGCGGGATAGTCCATCACCGACCCGCGCTCGTAGCTGCTCGCGATGTAGTTGTGCGAAAGCCCGAGCGTGTGCCCCACCTCGTGCGAGCTCACCTGGCGGATGCGCGAGAGCACGTACGCCGTGTCGGCCGCCGCCGCATCCGCGCCCATCAGCGCCGCATAGATGTTGTAGTCTGTGCGATTGCGGTGCGAGTCCATGCGCGCCATCGCCTTGATGATCTCGCCGGTGCGCGGGTCGCCGAGCGATCCACCGATGGACCAGCCGCGCTCGTTGCGATTCACCCACTGCACCACGTTGTAGCGCGCGTCCATCGGGTCCACGCCCTCGGGCAACAGCTCCACCTTGAAGCCGCCGACCAGCCCGGCCTTGTCGAACGCCTGCTCCCAGAACTTCACCCCCTGCAGCGTGGCCGTGCGCAGGGGCTCCGGGATCCCGCGGTCCACGTAGTAGCGGATGGGATTCTTTATCGGGCTCCGCGGGTCCGCCGGGTTCACGCGCTCCAGCCGGTGGCGCGAGATCCACTCCTGCTGCAATGGGCGCTGCAGCGGCTGCGCGTAGTCCTTGAATGAGATGCCGAAGTAGCCCACGCGCGAGTCCTGCTCGCGCGGCTGGAATCCGCCATCCGGCAGCGGCAGCAGCGACACGTGCTGTCGCATGGTGATCGCGCGCCCATCCGGCGCGATGGATCCCACAATGCGCCCCGGCCTTCCCTGCGCCACGAACGTGAGCGACGCATCCAGCTCGGTGTTCACCGGCAGCGACTTCGTGTACGGGCGATAGATGGTGCTGCGGTCACGCTGCACCACGTAGTTCCCCTGCCCACCACCGGCCAGCGTTCCGGCGACGTCCAGCCAGTCGCGGAAGAGCAGGTCCGTCGCATCGACCAGCAGGCGTCCCCCCTCCTCCGCCACCAGCGGCAGCGACGCCACGGTGCTCGGCGGGAACGCCTCGGCCACGGTGCGCTGGTGCGCGGCGTTGTCGCTCACCGAGCGATAGTTCCAGTTCTCGAACACCAGCAGCACGCGATCGCCGGCGCGGTCGAAGCGCGCCACCTGGTCCATGCCGTTCGCCCCGCGATCGATGCCCACGGGATTCGACCCGAGCCCCGTGGCCTGCGTCACGAAGAAGAGCACGCGAGTGGAGTCCCGCGGGATCTCGAGCAGCAGCCGGTCGGTGCGATTGTCGAGGTAGATGGGGACGAATCCCTCCTGCTTCGCCATCCCCGCGGTGCGGGCGCTGATCGAGCTCGCGGGAGGCGCGGCCGCCGGGGGCGCGGTGGGATTCTGGCCCTGCAACCGCGCGGCGATCAGGAGTGCGGCACCGGTGGCGGCGCGCGCGGCATGGCGAAGTCGGCTCATGGATAGGCTGGGAGGAACCGGGAAGGAGCTGCTGCCGAATTCTGCCTCGCGACGCGCGCCCCCGAAAGGGTGGCTCGCCCCCAGCCTCCGTCACGGTCCCTTGACGATTCCCTCGAGGATGCGCTTCGCCTTCGGTGTGGCATTCGGGTCGGCGACGATCCTCGGCTGCGCCGGCGCCAGCTTCACGCGTCCCGCCAGCGTGACCAGCTGTCCCGCGCGCTTCACCTGGATCACCAGCGGCGCCCCCTCGCTCACCCCGCTGAACTTCGCGCGGAATCGCGAGCCGAACTGGTTGTCCTCCACCGGGATCTCGCCCACCGACACCAGGTGGTCGCCCGGGCGGATGCCTGCGCCGTACGCGGCGCCCCCACTGTCCACCGCGGTCACGAGCACGCCGAGCGAGTCCTGGACGCTCGTCACGCCCAGCCAGGGCACCTGCTCGCGCACCAGCCGCATGCCGCCCAGCGGGAGCACGTCGTCCCACGGGTAGGCCTCCCGGCCGTCCACGTACTTCGCGTCGAAGTCGGCAAACGACTTGCCGTTCGCCATGCGCTGCACCGTGCCCCACCAGTCGGCGGCGGTGAAGCCGCGTCCCTTCGCGTACGTCGCGCGATAGGTCTCGCGCATCACGTCGTCGAGCGAATGCGCATTGTCGCTCGCGTCGCGGATCATGATGTCGAGCATCAGCCCCGCCAGCGAACCCTTGGGATAGTAGAGCGTGGCCGTGCCGTCGGCCGGATGGATCCAGGTGCTGAGCGACGCGTCCTCCAGCGCGACCGACGCGGCCGACTCGACCTCCTCCACCTTCGCGGCCGTGAGGGCGTAGAACCCCGACGCATCCACCACGCCGCCCCGCACTTCAGCGAGGTCCGCGTAGTAGTCGGTGATCCCCTCGCTCACCCACAGCCACGGCGTGGGCTGCGGACGGTCATAGCGGTATGGCCACATCTCCGCGGGGCGCAGCCGCTTCACGTTCCACGCATGAAAGATCTCGTGCGCGTAGAGCGAGTGCATCACGGGGTCCCCGAGGAACGCCGGGTTCACGATGTCCACGTGCGACGACTGGTGCTCGAGCCCACTCCCGCCCTGCGATGCGGAGTCCGATATCTGCATCAGCGTGTACGTCGCCCACGGCACGCCGCCGAAGACGCGCGCCTCGGGGGCGACCATCGCCGAGAGCTGCTTCCACATCCCGGCGCGCGCCGCGCCCGACACGCTCCCTTCCGGATACGTCGCGTAGCGAAACCAGCGCCCCTCCACCTGCGCGCTGTCCAGGTCGTACCGGCCGATGAGGAAGGGCATGTCGACCAGGTCGTGATAGCTCGGTGCGCTGTACTGGCGCGCTCCCGCTGGCGTCATGCCCGTGACCACGTGCCACTCCGGCTCCGACTCCACCGACACGCGCGACGGATACACCAGTGACCGGCCCTCCGGGTACATGAACACCGCGGTCCCGTTCACCATCAGCACGTCGCTGCGCGACCAGGCGAGCCCGACGTCCAGCGAGTCGGCGATCACGTCGTAGGTCACCTGCACGGCGCGGCCGGCGGCGACGCGAATTCGCCAGCTGTCCTGGTCCAGCTTGTCCCACGAGAGCGGCTTCCCCTCGCTGGTGACGCTGAAGCCCACGACCCACTTCGCGAAGTCCACCAGCTCGTACGAGCCGGGCGTCCACGCCGGCAGCGAGAGGATGACGTCACCCGCGCCCGCGCTGCGAAAGGTCGTGGTGACGTGGACGCGGCGCTCCGTCGCGTTGTCGTGGCGGAATCGCAGGGCGTAGCGCACGTCGGCGATCGGCGCCGACATGGCCGGTCGCGGCAGTCCCAGGCCGCGGGCATCCTGCGCCGCAAGCGCGCAGGGAGCGGCAATGGCCGCGAGGATGGACATCGCGATGCGAGAAGGCATGGCGGGGAATATGGACAATCCCCACCCCCGCCGCATATTCGGCGAATGACCCACCAGCCCTACGTTCCCGCCTCGGAGTCCCCGCGCGAGCTCACCGTCGGCACCATCGTGCTCGGCATCGTGCTCGGGCTCGTCTTCTCCGCATCGAGCGTGTACCTCGCGCTCAAGGTGGGGCTCACCGTGAGTGCCTCGATCCCGATCTCGGTACTCTCGATCACGATCTTCCGCTGGATGAGCGGGGCATTCGGCGGCAAGCCGGCCACCATCCTCCAGAACAACATGGTGCAGACCACCGGCTCCGCGGGCGAGTCCATCGCCGCGGGCACGGTGTTCACGCTGCCGGCGCTGCTGCTGCTCGGCTACGCGCTGCCGTGGAGCAAGGTGGCCGCGGTCGGGCTGGTCGGCGGACTGCTCGGCGTGCTGCTGATGATCCCGCTGCGGCACAGCCTGATCGTCAAGGAGCACGACAACCTCAGGTATCCCGAGGGCACCGCGGCGGCGGAGGTGCTGATCGTCGGCGAGCAGCGCGGCGCACAGGCGAAGCTGGTGTTCGGCGGTTTCGGGCTCGGCGCGCTCTACAAGTTCCTGAACAGCGGGCTGAACCTCTGGGCCAGCGTGCCGAAGCACACCTTCACGCGGCTGCTCCCGAACGGCAACACGCAGCTCTTCGGGGAGATCCAGGCGGAGATCAGTCCCGAGCTCACCGGCGTGGGCTACATCATCGGGCCGCGGATCGCCGGCTACCTGTTCGGCGGCGGCGTGTTCTCGTACTTCGTGCTCATCCCGGCGATCAAGCTGTTCGGCGACGCACTCGCCGCGCCGATGTTCCCGGCCACGATCCTCATTCACGAGATGACGGCAGCGCAGGTCCGCGCGAATTACGTGTTCTACATCGGTGCCGGCGCGGTGACCGCCGCAGGGCTGATCAGCCTCGCGCGCACCACGCCCACCATCTGGAGCGCGCTGGTGAGCGGCCTGAAGGACGTGGGCGCCGCGCAGGGCGACGACGCGACTCCCCGCACGCAGCGCGACCTCCCGATGAAGGTCGTGATGATCGGCTCGCTGCTCTGCGTTGCGGCCATGGTGGTGCTGCCGCAGATCAACATCGTGCTGGTGGGCGCGGTGCTCGCGCTCTTCTTCGCCTTCCTGTTCGTCACGGTGTCCAGTCGCATCACGGGACAGATCGGCGCATCGGCCAACCCAATCTCCGGAATGACGGTGGCGACCGTGCTGCTCACCGCGCTGATCTTTCTCGCCGTGGGCTGGACGCGCATCGAGCATCGCGTGCTCGCCCTGACGATCGGTGGCGTGGTGTGCGTGGCGGCCGCGGTGGCCGGCGCAACCTCGCAGGACCTCAAGACCGGATACCTGGTGGGCGCGACCCCCGCGCGCCAGCAGATCGGGTTGCTGTTCGGCGTCACGAGCAGCGCGCTGCTGATCGGCGTCATCATCACCTTCCTCAATGCCGGCGCCACGACCATCGTGGCGCGCGACTATCCGGGCGTCGCGGTCTCGCAGTTCGAGAGCTCGCCCATGGTCGGCCCGCAGGGCAGGAGCTACCGCGTGGGTCACCTGTTCGAGCTCACCGGCAACGCGCCGGCGGGCCGCTACCTGGTGGATGACGCTGGCGCGATCAAGTTCCTGGTGGATCCCGGCATCGGCGGCCGCGAGACGAAGAACTGGGACGGTCGCGAGGTGCAGAAGCTCGACTCGCCCAAGGCGCAGATCATGGCGCTCGTGGTGGATGGCATCCTCACGCAGAAGTTGCCGTGGGGGCTCATCCTCATCGGCGCCTTCCTCGCGATCGCCATCGAGCTCGTGGGCATCCCTTCGCTTCCCGTGGCGGTGGGCGTGTACCTGCCCATCTCGACGAGCGCCACGATGTTCATGGGCGGCGTGGTGCGATGGCTGGTCGAGCGCCGCATGACGGACGAGCAGCGCGCCGGCTCGGGCGCCGACTCCGGGCCGGGGGTGCTGTTCTCCTCGGGACTGATCGCGGGAGGCGCCATCATGGGCGTGCTGCTTGCGGGCCTCGCGGCGAAGCAGCTCGACACGGCGATCTCGCTCGACAAGCTCGTGGGCTCGCTGGGCACCTCGGCGCTGGTGGCGATCGTGGCGTTCGTGCTGTTCGTGGCGGTGCCGTTGTACCGGGTTGGGAGGTCGTCGTAGGGACGGGCAACTGCTGAGGCAACAGCCCTAACAGCATTAGCCGCGGACTACCGCGGACGAGCAGGCTAGAAATCGGGCGAAGGCGCACCTAACAACTCTGTTGTTTTCCTCCGCGCTCGTCCGCGCTCGTCCGCGGCAAAATTTGTTGCAGTTGTCCGCGGTCGTCCGCGGTCGTCCGCGGCAAAATGTCGTTCAGCCCCGCCAGTAGGTGCCTGCCCTTGCCGAGGAGCATGAACTTTCACATGCTCAATCAGGGGAGGGACCTCGCATGCATCGCATCCAGCTGGCATTGGCCCTGGCGACCACCGTCACTGTCCAGGCGGCCGCCCAGAAACCCGCTGCGCGCCTCATCGGCGCCGTCCATACCGTGAAGGGCGCGCCCATCGCTGACGCTGACGTCATCGTCGCCGGCACCCCGCTCCTGCGCACCGACTCCACCGGGCGCTTCGTGGCCGAGCACCTCAGCGAGGGCCACGTGGCCGTGCTCGTGCGCAAGCTGGGCTTCGAGATGCGGCGGCTGAACGTCGAGGTCAGCGCCACCCAGCGCGACACCCTCGAGATCGTGCTCGAGGGCTCCGACGTCGCCATCGCCGATCCCGAGGTGGACGCCCTGCACGACCGCCTGGCCGACTTCAACCGCCGTCGCTCGCGCGCGACCGGCTGGTACTTCACGCGCGCCGAGATCGAGCGTCGCCACCCCACCAACCTCAGCGACCTGCTGCGCACGCTCCCCGGCGTTCGCGTCGCCCTCGGCAACGACGGCAAGGCGCGGCTGCGCATGGGTCGCTCGATCACCAGCTCCGCCAATCGCGTGGACTGTCCCGTGGAGTACGTGGTGGACGGCGTTCGGCCCGCGCTGTTCAACATCGACGACATGAACCCCATGGACGTCGAAGGAATCGAGATCTACAACGGCGCCGCCGCGCTGCCGCCGGAGCTCACCTCGCACAACGGAAATTCGTCCTGCGGCGTGATCGTGATCTGGACGAGGCTACCGGGCGGCTGAGCGGGGAGTTCTCTTTCCGGGATGCGACTCGCCTCCCTCCTCCTCGTCGCGGGTGTCGCCCTCCCCGCCGCCGCCCAGGTCTCCACCGCGCCCGCCGCCCCGCCGCCCCAGGCACCCGCGGCGCTGATCCTCACGAACGCCCGCATCTACACGGTGGACGACACGCGTCCCCTGGTCGAGGCGCTCGCCGTGCGCGACGGGCGCGTGGTCTTCGCCGGCTCCGCCCGTGAGGCGAATGCCTTCCGCGGCGCGGCCACGCGCGTGCTCGACCTGGGCGGCAAGACAGTCATTCCCGGCATGGTCGACGCCCATGCGCACCTGCTCGGCCTCGGGCAGTCGCTTCGCAACGTGGACCTCACCGGCACGAAGTCCTACGACGAGGTGATCGCTCGAGTTGTCGCGCGCGCGAAGGAATCACCCGCCGGCAGCTGGATCGTGGGGCGAGGATGGGACCAGAACGACTGGGCGAACACGAGCTTCCCCACGCACGACGCACTCAGTCGCGCGCTGCCCAACAATCCAGTGGCGCTCGGCCGCGTGGATGGGCATGCGGTGCTCGCCAACGCAGCCGCCATGAAGGCCGCGGGCATCAGTGCCACCACTGCAGATCCCAGCGGCGGACGGCTGGAGCGCGACGCGAGCGGCGCGCCCACCGGCGTGTTCGTGGACAACGCAGAGGGACTGATCCAGCGCGCGATCCCCGCGTCGACGCGTGCCGACCTGCGCCAGGCACTTGCCGCCGGCATCCGCGAGAGCCAGCGCTGGGGGCTCACCGGGCTGCATGACGCCGGCGAGTCGCGCCAGGTGATCGACCTCATGGAGGAAATGGCGCGGGCCGGCGAGTACGACTTCCGGCTCTACGTGATGATCTCCGACGACTCCGCCGCGATCGCGCACTACATGCAGCTCGGGCCGCGCGCGGCGCTCTTCGACGGCCGGCTCTGGGTGCGCGCCATCAAGCTCTACGCCGATGGCGCGCTCGGCTCGCGAGGCGCCGCGCTGCTCGACCCGTACTCGGACGACCCGAAGAACAGCGGGCTGCTCGTTTCGGCTCCCGCGCACATCCAGGACGTGGCGACCCGTGCGCTGCGCGTCGGCTTCCAGGTGAACACCCACGCGATCGGCGACCGCGGCAATCGGCTGGTGCTCGACGCCTACGAGAAGGCGCTGGCCGCGGTTCCCACCGCCGACCATCGCTTCCGCGTGGAACACGCGCAGATCATCCATCACGACGACATCCCGCGCTTCGCGCAGCTCGGCGTGATCCCCTCCATGCAGGCCGTTCACCAGACGAGCGACATGTACTGGGCAGGCAAGCGACTGGGCGCCGAGCGGCTCTTCGGCGCCTACGCGTGGCGCTCGCTTCTGGCGACGGGAGCCGTGATCCCGAACGGCTCCGATGCGCCGGTCGAGAGCATCAATCCGCTCTACTCCTTCCACTCGGCGGTCACGCGCCAGGACGCCGACAACTTTCCCGCGGCCGGCTGGTTTCCCGAGCAGCGCATGACGCGAGAGGAGGCGCTGAAGAGCATGACCATCTGGCCGGCGTTCGCCGCCTTCCAGGAGCAGGCGATGGGATCGCTGCGCGCCGGCAAGTACGCCGACTTCGTGATCCTCGACCGCGACATCATGACGGTCGCCGACAAGGACATCCTCGGCACGAAGATCCTCGCGACCTACGTAGGCGGAAAAGCCGTTTACACCGCGCCGTAGTTAGCCGCAGCTAGCCGCAGTGGCGTTGCAGTTCCCCACACCTCAGCCCCCCAAACCCCACACCCGCCCTACTTGAACCACATCTTCGCCGCGATCGCCACCAGGAACACCGCGAACATCCGCCGCAGCAGGTCCGCCGACAGCGTCTGCGAGATGCGCGCACCGAAATAGGCGCCGAAGAACAGCCCGGCCGCGATCAGCAGCGCGGCCTTCATCTCCACGTGCCCGGCCTTGTAGTACGTCCATGCGCCCAGTGCACCCACCGGCAGGAGCAGCGAGGCCAGCGACGTGCCGGTGGCCGACTGCGGCTGCATCTTCGCTATCAGCACCAGCGCGGGCACGATCACCACGCCACCGCCGATGCCGAAAAGGCCGGAAAGCACGCCCGCGCCAAGTCCAATCGCCAGGAAGAGCAGCATTCGAGTCTGGATGAAGGGTTCTGGTGTCTTCCGGGCACGCAGGCCCTGCACTAGCATATCACCTGCACCAGCCCCTGTCTCGCTCCCCTGCCACGCCCATGTTCAGCCCGTCCTCGCTCGCCTTCCTCAAGCGCCTCCTCGATACGCCGGCGCCTTCCGGCTTCGAGGGTCCCGCCGCACGCGCCTGGCGAAAGGAGGCCGAGTCCTTCGCCGTCAACGTCCGCAGTGACGTGGCCGGCAACGTGATGGCCGAGGTGAACCCCGAGGGCTCGCCCACCATCATGCTCGACGGGCACATCGACGAGATCGGCGTGATCGTGCAGTACGTGGATGACGAGGGCTTCGTCTACATCTCCCCGATCGGCGGCTGGGACGCGCAGGTGCTGGTCGGCCAGCGCATCCGCTTCATCACCAAGGACGGCGACGTCCTGGGCGTGATCGGCAAGAAGCCCATCCACCTCATGAAGCCCACCGACCGCGAGAAGGTCTGCGGCTTCACCGACATGTGGGTGGACATCGGCGCCACCAGCAAGGACGAGGCGCTCGCGCGCATCGAGCTCGGCGACCCGGGCGTGATCGACTCGCGCACCCTCGACTTCCCCAACGATCGCATCGTCTCCCGCTCGATCGACGACCGGATCGGCGCCTTCGTGGTGCTCGAGGCGCTGCGCCGCTACGCCGAGAACCCCGGCAAGGCGCGCGTCGTGGCCTGCGCCACCACGCAGGAGGAGATCGCCTGGCACGGCGGCGGCGCGCTCGTCTGCGCGAGCTCGATCGGCCCGAAGATGGCGATCGTCGTCGACGTCACCTTCGCCACCGACCATCCCACCATCGAGAAGAAGGAGCTCGGCGAGCACAAGCTCGGCGGCGGCCCGGTGCTCTCGCGCGGCGGGCTGATCTCGCCCGTGGTGTACGACCTGATGCGGGCGTCCGCCAGGGCGCTCGAGATGTCGTACAGCATCCACGCGGTGGGGCGCGACACCTCGACGAATGCCGACGCGATCCACATCGCGAAGGAGGGCGTGGCGACGGGAGTGCTCTCCATTCCCAACCGCTACATGCACTCGCCGAACGAGATGGTGAGCCTCCTCGACGTGGACCACGCCGCGACGCTCATCGCAGAGACCTGCCGGTCGGTAAGCGACGGCACGGACTTCACGGCGCGCTAGCCGTCGCTAGCGTCCCACCAGCGAGAGCAGTCGCTGCACGGTGTCGCGCACGTCCTTCTCGCGATCCGTGGCCAGCTCTCGCAACGCGGAGATGGCCTGCGTCGTCTTCGCCTCGCCGAGCGCCTGCACGGCCGCGACGCGGAACGCTGCCGTCTTCTTCTTGAACAGGCGGCCCTCGGGCTCCGCGGCGGCGACCAGCTTTCGCACCGCATCCGGCGTTGCCAGCTTGCCGAGCGCGGCGAGCATCGCCAGCTGCACGTCGCCATCCGGCTCGTCGTCCAGCGCCTTGATCAGCGTGGTCGCGCTGGCCGCCTCGCGGCGTGACGCGATCGCCGCGGCGGCCTGCATGCGAACCTCCGGCGCCCCGTCGCGAATCGCGTCGTGGATCGCCTGGATCGCCTTGGGCGTGCCGAGCCCGATCAGCGCGTGCGTGGCCGAGCGGCGCACGCGATCATCGCTGTTGTGCAGGAGCCCGATCAGCGGCTCCTCGGCCTCCTTCGCGCCCATCTCGCCCAGCAGGTCGGCCGCATTGCGCGCCACGAACCAGCGCGCATCGCCGAGCATGTGCAGCAGCGCCGGCACGCCGGCGTTGAGCTGCATCAGCACGTCGTAGTAGACGCGGCGATCGTCCGCGGTCTGCGCCTGCGTGAGCTGGTCGATCAGCGCGTCGGCGCCGTCCTCGCCCGTGCGCACCAGCACCGCCACGTAGTCGGCGAGCCGCTCGCGCTTGCGCGGGAGCATCATCGCCACGTTGCGGAGCAGGATCGGCTTCGACAGGCGACGGATCGCCATCACGAACGCACGCTTCATGTCGCCCTCGGGCACCCGCGCCTCGCGCGCGACCACGCCGTGGAACACGTCACCCACCACCAGCGGCTTTCCCTCGCGCGCGGCATTCTCCGCCACGGTCACCAGGTCATCGAGCGTACGCGTGGCACTGTCCACGGAATCGGCGCGGTCGAGCCGAGCGAGCAGCTCGTCCGACGAATCCTTCACCGCGCTCGCGGCGGCGAAGTGGTGGAACATGCTGCCGCTCGAGGAGTCGTCGCTCAGGAGCCCCGAGAGCCCGCCGGACACGACGGAATCCATGGAGTCGACGCCCATCGGCGGGGTCGCCACGCCCACCACGCCGCCCATCAGCATGTCGCTGCCCGTCACGAAGGGCGCCGCCGCAGGCTCGGGCTCGGGGCGCGGCACCCGCTCGAAGCTGATCGTGGAGGCGCCGAGCGCGGCCAGCTTGGCGCTGGCTGCGTCGCCCCCGTCTCCCGCCATCGCCTCGGCCGCCAGGATGCGCGCAACGCCCAGCAGGTCGGCCGCCGGCGAGCCCGCACCAACGCGAATGCTGGCCAGCGCATGCCCGATCATCTGGGCGGCCGCGTCCTGCACCCCCGTCATGGCGTCCGGCATCTCCTCGTCGTTCGCGAACAGGTGCCAGTCACGCGTCGCGAGAACGTACTCCCCTTCCCTGGATTCGACGACCAGGACCCGCAGGGCAGCCTTCTGTTCCTCGATGTTGCTGGACTCATGAATGAGCAGCCACACGAGGCGTGCGAAATAGCGTGCAAAAGTGGCGGAATGATTCATTAGCGGCAGCTTCGTCGCGCCGTTACGGCGTTGAGGAGAGGGTAACGCAAGCTAGGACGACAACGCAGCGCACGCCAGCACCATGACACTGTCGCGTTTCTCGGCACTTCAGGCGAAAATGATGGTGCCCGCGCCCTGCACGCGATGTATCGTTGGCAGTCCCTCACTTCTTCGTGATGAAAGCCCATTCGCTGCTGCCCTGCCTCGTCGTCGCACTCGCGGCCTGCCGGCCCACGCTCGGCTCGTCCGCGCCGCTTGCGCCCGATTCGCTGCGCATCCGGCGCGACATCGAGTGGCTGGCGGACGACGCGCGCGAGGGACGCGGCACCGGCAGCGCCGGCAATGATTCCTCCGCCGCCTGGATTGCGCGACGCTATGCATCGCTGGGCCTCGCGGCCACCACACCGGGGTACCTCCAGCCATTCGTCGCCCATCCCGTGGCGGCGCACAGTGGCGGCGCGGCGCGGTCGCTCCCCACGCAGAACGTGATCGCGCTGCTGCGCGGCAGCGACGCCGCGCTCGCGAACGAGTACGTGATCGTGGGGGCGCACTTCGACCACCTGGGCCGCTCCACCGAGGGGGCCATGGACCCCGAGGCGAAGGACGTCATCCGCAATGGCGCCGACGACAACGCCTCCGGCACCGCCGCGGTCCTCGAGCTGGCCCGCCTGCTGAAGGCGAACCCGCCGAAGCGCTCCGTGATCTTCGCCAACTTCACCGGCGAGGAGCTCGGGCTGCTCGGCTCCCAGTACTTCACCGACCACCCGTCCATCGCGCTCGAGCGGGCCGTGGCGATGGTGAACTTCGACATGGTGGGCCGGCTGAAGAACGACAAGCTGATCGTGTACGGCGTGGCCACCGCGCCGGAGCTGCCGGCCATCCTCGACAGCGCGAACGCCACCACCCAGCTCAGGGTCAGCGCCGTGGGCGATGGCTTCGGGCCTTCGGATCATGCGTCGTTCTACGCGAAGAACCTCCCGGTGCTGCACTTCTTCACCGACATCCATGACGACTATCATCGCGCGAGTGACGACGCCGACAAGGTGAATGCGGCAGGCGAGGCGCGCGTGCTCGTGATGGCGGAGCGCGTGATACGGAGCATCGCCGATCGCCCCGCGCGCCTCACCTTCGTGCGCGCACCCGTCACGCAGGGTGTCACGATGAACCGCGAGGGCAGCAACGTGTGGCTCGGCTCCGTGCCCGACATGAGCGCGGGCGACGTGAAGGGGTTGCGCCTCAGCGGAGTCCGCCCCGGAAGTCCCGCCGACAAGGGTGGGCTGGTGGCCGGTGATGTGATCGTGGAGTTCGGCGGCAAGGACGTCAGCGACATCTACAGCTACACGAATGCGCTGTACTCGCACAAGCCGGGCGACGTGGTGGGCGTGGTCGTGTTGCGCGCCGGAGTGCGCACGCCACTCACGGTGACCCTGGCCGCGCGCCCATAGCACGGGCGTGGCGCTTCACCTCTGGTCCTCGGCGCGGTATGCGTTCCCGCTGCCAGACGGCCACCGCTTTCCCGTGGCGAAGTACCAGCTGCTTCGCCAAGCGGTGCTGAGCGAGGGCATCGTGCGGCCGGAGGAAATGCACGAGCCGGCGCGGGCCTCGCGCGACGACCTGCTGCGCGTGCACAGTGACGCCTACGTCGACGGATTCACGCGTGGGCAGCTCACGGCGGAGGAGATGCGGCGCATCGGGTTTCCCTGGTCGGAGGCGCTGGTGGAGCGCTCGTATCGCGCCGTGGGCGGCACCATGGAAGCCGCGGCGTGGGCGCTCGACCAGGGCATTGCGATGAACCTTGCCGGCGGCACGCACCACGCGTTCCCCGATCACGGTGAGGGCTTCTGCGTCTTCAATGACGTGGCCATCGCGATCCGTGCGCTGCGTGCCCAAGGCAGGGTGGGACGCGTGGCGATCGTCGACCTGGACGTGCACCAGGGGAACGGGACGCACGCGATATTCGCGGGAGACGAGTCCACCTTCACCTTCAGCATGCACGGGCGGAGGAACTATCCCTTCCACAAGGTGGCGGGCACGCTCGACGTGGAGCTGGACGATGGCACGGGGGACGACCAGTACCTCGCGCTGCTGGCGGACTCGCTGCCGGTGGTATTGGCCCAGTCGTCGCCCGCACTCGTGGTCTACCTGGCCGGCTCGGACCCTCATGAGGGTGACCGCCTTGGTCGCCTGAAAATGTCGTTCGAGGGGCTGGCACGCCGTGACGCGATGGTGATGGAGACCTGTCGCGATGTCGGCATCCCGGTCTGCGTGACGATTTCCGGTGGATACGGGGCGAGGATCGAGGACTCCGTGTCGGTCCACGTGAGCACGGCGCGGATCGCCGCAGCTTTCGCGTAAGGCCGATTTTCGTTCATGCAATTCTCACGCAGGATGCGAGACTCTATGCAGAACGCGGGGGCCGGGACGCCGTTCAGCACCGTACAGTAACGTCGCAAGTCGTTGCTTCACAGCTTGTTACACATGCCACCCACGAGTGGTCCGGCCGTTGCCTTACTGGGTGTCACACAAACCCCACCTCGTCCCCACCGGAGAACACTATGCTTCGCACTCGCAAGGGCTTTACCCTCATCGAACTGCTCATCGTGGTCGTCATCATCGGCATTCTTGCCGCGATCGCGATTCCGAAGTTCGCCAACACGAAGTCGAAGGCCTACATCACGGCCATGAAGTCCGACCTTCGCAACCTCGTCACCGCCGAAGAGGCCTTCTTCTCTGACTCGGCCAAGTACTCGACGAGCACCACCGCGCTGAACTTCAAGCAGTCGACCGGCGTCAACGCCCCGACCATCGTGACCGGCTCCGGCTTCTGGACCGCCACGGTTTCGCACTCCCAGCTCTCCGGCAAGACCTGCGGCATCGGCGTGAACACGACGAACCCGACGGTCACCACGGCTGGCGAAGGCG
Organism: Gemmatimonadota bacterium; assembly: GCA_028287305.1. Lineage (GTDB taxonomy): Bacteria > Gemmatimonadota > Gemmatimonadetes > Gemmatimonadales > Gemmatimonadaceae > JAQBPX01. The sequence continues at coordinate 52,872 of JAQBPX010000028.1, read as the reverse complement.
AGCCCGCCTGCAACTGACCTGACGCAGGTGCTTCGCACTCGCGTCAGGTCATCCTGAGCGCTAGCGAAGGATCTGCCGTTTCGTAATGAGAAGGGCCCGGCGCATCGCGCCGGGCCCTTCTAGCTTTCCCCCATGCCGCCGATCCCTCCCCCCGACCGCTCGGGGATGACCACCAGCACGGAGCTCCCCCTCTACTGGTGCGCGTACGGACCCGACAATCCGCCCGCCGGGCGCGTGCTGGTGCTCCACGGTGGACCTGGCGCGTCTCATGACTACCTCCTGCCGCAGATGCTCCAGCTGGCCGGCGGCGGCGGGCGCGAGCTGCTGTTCTACGACCAGCGCGGCGGCGGCCAGTCGAAGAGCGACGACCGATCGCCAGTCACCTGGCTGGCTCACGTCGCCGACCTCGCGGCCGTGGTGCGGGAACTCGCGCTCGAGCCCCTCACCCTGGTGGGATATTCGTGGGGCGCCCTGCTCGCGCTGCTGTATGCCGGCGAGGCAGCCCGCGATGCGCGCATCCCCCGGGTGGAGCGCCTCGTCCTCCTCGACCCCGCGCCCCTCACGCGCGCGTGGCGCGCCGAGTTCGAGGCGGAGTTCGCCCGTCGCCAGGCGGGGGCCGATGTCCAGGCGCTCCGCCAGGAGCTCGCCGACAGCGACCTGCGTACCACCGACCCCGAGGCGTACCGTCACCGAGCCTTCGAGCTGAGCGTCGCCGGGTACTTCAGCGACCCGCGCCGCGCGCGGGACCTCACCCCCTTCCGCGTGACCGGGCGGGTGCAGCAGTCCGTATGGGACAGCCTCGGTGAGTTCGACCTGCTCGCCGACCACACCCTGGCGGGCATCCGGGTGCCGTCCCTGGTGATCCACGGGAGGCAGGACCCCATTCCCCTGGCCAGCTCCGAGGCCTGCGCGCGTGCCCTGGGTGCGGGCCTGGTCGTCCTGGAAGACTGCGGGCACGTACCTTACGTGGAGCAACCGTCGGCACTGTTCGCCGCGATCGAAGAATTCCTGACCATGTGAGTGCATGGCCCTTCACGAGATCATCCAGCCGCACGTCACCACCATCGAGTACCAGGGACGTCGCCTCGACGTCACCTGCCGCGTCGCGTTCGACGGCGTGGAGTACGTCGGCCGGCTCTGGTTCGCGGACGACTCGTGGGATGACTCGGGCATTCCCGATCGCGGCGCGCTTCCCGGCCGCAACCGCGAGGAAGTCATCGCGCTCGCCCAGCGGCTCACTCCGCAGGAGCTCGAGCTGCGCTATCGCCGCGCGCTCGCCGAGAAGCGCCGCTACGTGGGTCTGCGCAAGGCGACGGATGACGTGCTCTCCAAGATCCGCTACCTGAACCAGGTCGCCATCTCGATGCGCGCCGGGCTGCTCGACGTCGAGGGCGCCGCGCAGGAGCTCGACCTCACCGAACGCCAGCTGCACGAGTGCGTGGACCGGTTGCGGAACCACGCCGGAGTCGAAAGCTCGGGGTGACCGACAGCCGCACTGCCGCGGCCGTCCTCAACCAGATCGCCGCGTATCTCGAGCTCGCCGGCGAGAATCGCTTCAAGATCAAGGCGTACCAGCAGGCGGCGCGCGCGCTCCTCGCGCTCAACGCCGATGACCTTGGCGCCCTCGCGAAGCGGGACCTTCACGCCACGCCCGGACTCGGTCCCGCCACGCTCGCGGTGGTGCATGACCTCATCCAGCTCGGTGAGTCGCGCTACCTCGAGGAGCTGCGCGCCGCGACACCCGAAGGGCTGCTCGAGATGCTGCGCGTCCCCGGCCTGGGCCCGCAGAAGATCTTCAGGATTCACGCGGGGCTGGGCATCCAGTCGGTGCAGGAGCTCGAGGACGCCGCGAAGGACGGGCGACTGGCGAAGCTGCCGCGCTTCGGTGCGCGCACCGCCGAGAAGGTCCTCAAGTCCATCGCGTTCATGCGCGAGACGGGCGCGCTCGTGCTCTATCCCCACGCGCTCGCCGAGTCGCGCCCGCTGCTGGCGCTGGTGCTGCAGCATCCTGACGTGGTTCGCGCCGAGGTCGCGGGTTCCATCCGCCGGCACAACGAGGTGGTGCAGGACGTCGACATCGCGGCCGGATGCAGCGCGGACCCCGCGCAGGTGGCCGCGTCGTTCACCAATGCGCCGGGGGTGAAGCGCGTGACGGGCGCGGGCGGCGCCAGCGTCTGCATTCACTACGTGGATGGCGCGCGCCTCGACCTGCACTGCGTGGTGGATGACGAGCTCGCGGTGGCGCTCTGGCGCGCCACGGGGAGCGCGTCGCACGTGGAGCAGGTCACCGCGCGCCTCGCCGGGCGCGGGCTTCGCCTCACCGGCGACCGGCTGGTGGATGCGAAGCGCAAGCGCGTGAAGGTGGCGAGCGAGGAGGCACTCTATCGGGCCGCGGGCCTCGCCTTCGTGCCGCCGGAGATGCGCGAGGGGCGCGGAGAGGTCGAGGCGGCAGCGCGCGACGCGCTGCCCACCCTCGTCACGCTCGCCGACGTGCGCGGCGTGCTGCACTGCCACTCGCAGTACTCGGATGGCAAGGCGACCATCGCGCAGATGGCGAGCGCCGCAGCGGATCGCGGCTGGAGCTACCTCGGCATCTCCGACCATTCCGAGGCGGCGTTCTACGCGGGGGGCGTCTCGCGTTCCGCGCTGCTCGCGCAGCACGAGGAGATCGACGCGCTCAATGAGTCGCAGGATCGCGTGCGCGTGCTCAAGGGCATCGAGGCGGACATCCTGGCGGACGGCCGCATCGACTACGACGCGCGCGTGCTCGCGCGCTTCGACTACGTGATCGGCTCGGTGCACTCGCGTTTCGCGATGGACGGAGATGCGATGACGGAACGCGTGCTGCGCGCCATGGATGATCCGATGCTGACCATCCTCGGGCATCCCACCGGCCGGCTGCTGCTCAATCGCGAACCCTACGCGATCGACATGGACGCGGTGCTCCAGAAAGCGGCCGCGAAGGGCGTGGCCGTGGAGCTGAATGCGGATCCGCACCGCCTCGACATCGACTGGCGCCTGCTGCAGCGCGCCCGCGAGCTGGGCGTGCGCATCGAGATCGGCCCCGACGCGCATTCCACCGCGGGGCTGGACTACATGGAGATCGGCATCGGCATGGCGCGAAAGGGCTGGCTGGAGCCGGGCGACATCCTCAACTGCGGCAGCGTGGACAGCGTGCTCGCCTTCGCGAGCGCCCGTCACTGATGGCCAGGAAGAAGCTGGCGCCGGCACGAGCCCGGGCTCCGGAGATTCATGCGCGCCTCGTGAAGCGATATCCCGACGCGCATTGCGCGCTCGACCACGAGGGCGCGTTCCAGCTGCTGTCCGCAACGATCCTCAGCGCGCAATGCACCGACAAGCGCGTGAACATCGTGACGCCGGCGCTGTTCGCGCGCTATCCCGATCCATTGGCGCTGAGCGCGGCGAAGCTGGAGGACGTGGAGGACGTCATCCGCACCACTGGGTTCTTCCGCGCCAAGAGCAAGTCACTCGTCGGCATGGCCACGGCGCTCGTCGAGCGGCATGGCGGCGAGGTGCCGCGCGAGATGGATGCGCTCACCAGCCTTCCTGGCGTGGGGCGCAAGACGGCCAACGTGGTGCTGGGGAACGCGTTCGGGATCGACGAGGGCGTGGTGGTGGACACGCACGTGTCTCGCGTGAGCCAGCGCCTCGCGCTGACGAAGCACGAGGACCCGGTGAAGATCGAGAAGGACCTGGTGAAGCTGTTCCCGCGCGAGCAGTGGACCATGCTCTCGCACCTCTTCATCGAGCATGGGCGCCAGGTGTGCATCGCGCGCACCCCGCGCTGCGGGGAATGCGTGCTGGTGGACCTCTGCCCCTCTGCCCGAGTATGATTCGCGCTTCCCTTCGCCAACGGACCATGACTCGCACGCGCGTCGCCCTGATCGCCCTCCTCGCCGGCGCGGCCGGCAGCATGGCTGCCTGCGCCGCCAAGCCGGAGCCAGAGCTCGCCCCGGCGGTCGAAAACGTTCGTGTAGCCCCCGCCGACAAGCCCGTGGCCTTCGGCGATTGCGTGGAGGCGCGCCGGCGCGCCGCCGAGAAGCCCGACCTTGTGGTGGACAGCATCCCCCGGCCACTCGTGCAGAAGCCCGCGCCGCTGCAGAAGGTGCCGCGCACCGCATGGCGGAAGGATGGCAGCGCCGAGGTGAAGGTCGACGTCCTCATCGATACGCTGGGCAAGGCCGACATGAAGACCTTCACCGTGATCACCGCCTCGAATCCGTGGTTCGCCACGAACGTGCGGGGCGTGATCGGCAAGTGGACCTTCAAGCCCGCCGAGCTCGCCGGGTGCAAGGTGCCGCGCACCTATCACTTCATGGCGAGCGCTCCGGCGCGACGCTAACTTTCGGCCGCACACTTCCCCCACCCCGATCTCAGTCGAATGAAGCACGCAACGTTCGAGACCAATCGCGGCACCATCGTGGCCGAGCTGTACGACCAGGACGCGCCCGCCACCGTCGCCAACTTCGAGAAGCTCGCCAACGACGGCTTCTACGACGGCGTCAAGTTCCACCGCGTCATCGCCGACTTCGTGGTGCAGGGCGGCGACCCGCTGTCGCGCGACCTGCCCGAGGGCGATCCGCGCGTGGGCACCGGCGGTCCCGGGTGGAAGATCAAGTGCGAGACGGCCGGCAACCCGCGCAAGCACGAAGTGGGCTCCCTCTCCATGGCGCATGCCGGCAAGGACACGGGCGGCAGCCAGTTCTTCATGGTGCTGAGCGAGCAGAACACCAAGCACCTCAATGGCGTGCACACGGTGTTCGGCAAGATCACCGACGGCCTCGATGCGATGAAGTCGATCACGAAGAACGACGTGATGACCAAGGTGCGCGTCGCATGAGCCACGCCGACCACGCGCCCTCGGCGCCCCGCGACCACGCAGCCGACATGCGCGCCGCGTTCATGGGACTGGTGATCGGCGGAGTGGTGCTGGGCGCGCTCCTGTTCGGCATCGTGAAGTTCACGAACGCGCACTACGCCAGCGAGCATCCCGCAGCGGCAGCCGCCACGAAGTAGTTCCGTGCGCCGCGGCCGGTTCCTCGGAGGTTTCCGCCCTTCAGTCCGCGCCATCCGAGGAGACCGGCCGCGGCGCACGATACGCTACGCCCGCAGGTGCCTCAGGTACCGCTCCGGCGCCGCGAGGAACTCCCGCGTGAGCCTCACGTGCGCCAGCGACTCATACGTCGCCTCGCGCGCCGGCACATCGTCGAAGTCGATGATTCGCGCGCCGGGGAATGCCAGCAGCAGCGGCGAGTGCGTCGCGATCACGAACTGCGCGCCGCGGTCGAGCATCCCGTACATCATCGCCAGCAGCGCGAGCTGGCTCTGCGGCGATAGCGGCGCCTCCGGTTCGTCCAGCATGAACAGCCCGTCGGGCACGAAGCGATCCTCGAACAGGTGCAGGAAGCCCTGGCCGTGCGAGCGCGCGTCGAGGTCCACGCCGTAGCGTCGTTCCATGTCGGCCAGCGACGCGCGCATCGGACCCTGCGCGAGCCCCTTGGCGTAGGCCGAGCGGTCCTCGTACTCCTCGTCCAGCTCCGCGAGGCGCTGCTGCAGCTCGGCCCGCATCACCTTGAGGTGCTTCGTGAAGCCGAAGAAATCCTCGGCCCGCAGGAAGAATCCGCGCTTCGCGCGCCTGTTCCAGGTGAGCCGGAGCGCCCCGGCCAGCTCGCGTTGCGCCGAGAGGGTCTCGTCACGGTCCACCCCCTCGCTGCCGACGGTCGGCAGCCCCGCGGCGATCGCCAGCGCCTCGAGGAGCGTGCTCTTGCCGGAGCCGTTCTCCCCCACCAGGAACGTCACCTGGGCCGACAGGTCCAGCGTGTCCAGCGCGCGCACCACGGGCACCGAGAAGGGGAAGCGATCGCGCGCCGCCGGGTCGGGGGGACGATAGCTGAGGCTCCGCAGGTGGGGCATCTCCCAAGATAGGCGCGCGGCAGCCTCGCGGGCGCTCCCGGGCACCCTATCTTTCCCGCATGACCGCGCCCCTGCCGAGCCGCGAGGAAGCCCTCGCCCTGATGCACGAGTACACGGCCAGCGAGTCGCTGCGCCGCCACATGCTCACCGTGGAAGTGGCCATGCGCGCCTACGCCCGCCACTTCGGCGAGGACGAGGAGCGCTGGGGGCTCACCGGCCTCATTCACGACTTCGACTACGAGCGCTTTCCCAACGCCGCACACTCGGCCACCGAGGAGCATCCCGCCGAGGGCGTCCGCATCCTGCGCGCCCGGGGATGGCCCGAGGACATCCTCGAGGCGATCATGGGACACGCCACGTATTCCGGGGTCGCCCGGACCAGCCGGATGGCGAAGGCGCTCTTCGCCGTGGATGAGCTCACGGGACTGGTGACCGCCACCGCACTCGTCCGTGCCTCGCGCAGCGTGCTCGAGGTGGATGGGCGCTCCGTCCGCAAGAAGATGAAGGACAAGGCATTCGCGCGCGGCGTGAGCCGCGAGGACGTCACCGTGGGAGCGGAGGAGCTCGGAGTGGACCTGGACACGCACATTCAGTTCGTCGTGGACGCCATGCGCGCCGCCGCCACCCAGCTGGACCTCGCCGGCACGCCGGCGGCGTGAGGGCCGCCTGGTCATCCCCCCGACGGCCCCGTCAACGCTGACGGCGCGCCGGGCGTAGAAGAGACAGACCAGCTCTTCGAGGGATGACAGCGGCAATTGCGCGGAAGGATGCCGAGACATTGACGGCACCCAGCCTTGAGGGCGTGGAACGGGAACGCGAGCTGGTGCTCGCGGCTCAGCGGGGCAGCGACGATGCGTTCGCCGCCCTGGTGCGCCTGCACCAGCGGCGCGCCTATTCCGTGGCTCGCGCCATCGTGCTCACGCACGAGGACGCCGAGGATGCGGTGCAGGACGGGTTCCTCCACGCCTTTCGCGCGCTCGACCGCTTCATCCCCGGACAGCCGTTCGGTGCCTGGCTCTCCCGCATCGTCGCCAATGCGTCGCTCGATCTCGTGCGACGCAGGAAGGTGCGCGATGCGGAGGAGCTCCCCGAAACGCTCGCGATGCCCTTTCGCGATCCCGGGGTGGGTGACGAGCTGCGACGCCGCCTGTCCGCGGCGCTCGTGACGCTCCCCGAGCGCCAGCGGTCGGTAATCGTACTGCACGACGTCGAGGGCTACACCCACGGCGAGATCGGCCAGATGCTCGGCATACCTGAAGGCACCGCACGATCCGACCTGCACCACGCCCGCGCCTCATTGCGCAGGCTGTTGACCGACCTACGGAGCGACTGATGACGCGACTCACCCTGCACACCACCGGCGGCGACGATCCGGAGATCACGCACGCGCTGCGCGACCTGCTCGCGCCGCCTGCCGACGAGCGCTACTGGAGCGAGCTCGAAGCCCGCATCATGGCGCGCGTCCCCGAGGCCAGCGGCTGGTGGGGCGTCTTCGACAGCTGGATGCGTCCCGCGCTCGTCGCCGCCGCCGTGCTGATGCTGGCCGCTGGCGTCGCGCTGTTCCGCGGCGAACAGGCCGACCAGCAGCTCGCCTACGAATCCATCCTCACGCCGAATGCCCCCGTGTCCGCCGAGGCCTCCCTGCGCCCCGGCGTCCAGGAGCGCGAGGCGACCCTCGGCTTCTTCCTTTCGCATTGAGCTGGCCATCCCCATGAACACCCTCCAGCGCTCCAAGCAGCAGGCGCTCGCCTTCCTCCTCGGCGCCATCCTCGTGGGCGGCGCCCTGGGCTTCTCGGCCGGCCGCGTGATGCCGCGCAAGGCACACGCCGGCGGCCGGCAGGCCATGTACGACGACCTCGCCCTCTCCGCCGCGCAGCGCGGCGCCATGGACTCCCTGCTCGATGTGCGCAACTGCCAGATGCGCGCGATCATGAAGCCCATGCGCCCGCAGATGGACTCGATGAAGAAGGCAGGCCGCGACCAGATGCTCCGCCTGCTCGACGCCACCCAGCGCGCCAAGCTCGAGGCGCGCCTTGCCGAAGCCAACACCCGAAATTCCCGGGACAAGAACAACTCCTCATGCAAGTCCTGACCTCGTCCCTCCGTCGCGCCGCGCTCGCCGCCGTCGCGCTCGCCGCGCTCCCCACCGCGCTCCTTGCCCAGCAGGTGAGCGCCGCCGACACGATGCGCGCGATCTCGCTCACCGATGCCGTGACCATGGCGCAGGAGAACGCTCCCGCCGCCGTGCAGGCGCGCGGGCAGCTGCGCTCCTCCGCCTCCAGCGTTCGTTCCGCCTACGCCGCGCTGCTTCCCAGCCTCAGCGTGAGCCTCAACCAGAGCAAGCAGGGCGGCCAGCGCTTCGACAACACGGGCAAGCTGGTCCCCTACACCGCGGCGCCGTGGTCCTACAGCACCGGGCTCTCCTCGTCGATCAACCTCTTCGACGGCGGGCGCCGCTTCGCCGACATCAAGGCCCGCAAGGCCGACGTGCTCACCGCCGGCGCGAATGAAGTCGCGCAGCAGTTCAACATCGCGCTCCAGGTGAAGACGCAGTACGCCGCGATCCTCGCCGCGCGCGAGTCCGAGTCCGCCGCGCGCGCCCAGCTGCAGCAGGCCAATGCACAGCTGACGTACGCGTCGGCGCGCGTGAAGGCCGGCGCCGCCACGATCTCCGACTCCCTGCGCTCCGTGATCCAGGTGGGCAATGCGCGCCTCGCACTGCTCGTCGCGCAGAACAACCTGCGCGTCGCCAGCGCGGCGCTCAGCCGCCTGGTGGGATCCGAGCAGACGGTCACCGCGCTCGCGAGCGACACGCTCGACCTGCGCGCCACGCCGATCGACAGCTCCTCGCTGTTCCAGCTGGCCGAGCGCGGTCCCGCGGTGGAACAGGCCACGTCGGCCCTGCGCTCCTCGCGCGCCGCGTACAAGGCGAGCAAGTCGAGCTACCTCCCGAGCGTGGACCTCCGCTTCAACCGCAATGGCAGCGGCTTCGACCAGGGCTACGGCCTGGGTGGCGGCCAGCTCGCGTATGGCAACACCTGGTCGCTCGGCCTGTCGTACCCGCTCTTCAACAACCTGACGCGCGAGGACGCGGTGGTCCGCGCCGACGTGGCGCAGGACAACGCCGAGGCGGCGTTGCGTGACGCGCGACTCCTCGCGCGCCAGAACCTCGTCTCGCAGTTCGCCGCCCTTCGCACCGCCGAGGAGCGCATCCGCATCCAGCAGGCGTCCGTCGCCGCCGCGCAGGAAGACCTGCGCGTGCAGCAGCAGCGCTACACGCTGGGCGCATCCACCCTGCTCGACCTGCTCACCTCGCAATCCACGCTCGACGCCGCGCGCGCCGCACTCATCCAGGCTCGCCAGGACTATCGCCTGGCCCGCGCGCAGATCGAAGCGATCATCGGGAGAGACCTGTGAACTACCGCACCATTCGCATCGCCGCCGCCGCCCTGATCGCGGGCGCCGCCGCCTGCAGCAAGGCGAAGGACACCGCCATCAAGGTGGACTCCGTTCCCGTCACGCGCCGCACCATCATCGTGGACGCGCAGGCGACCGGCGCCGTGGAGCCGATCAACATCATCGAGGTGAAGTCGAAGGCCTCGGGCATCATCACCAAGATGACCGTCGAGACCGGCGACATCGTGCAGCCCAACGCGCTGCTCGTGCAGGTGGACACGCGCGACGTGCAGAACGGCTACAACCAGGCGGCCGCCGACGTCAACGCCTCCAAGGCCAAGCTCGACGTCTCCGGCGCGCAGAAGAAGCGCTCCGACGAGATGTTCGCCGCGCGCGTCATCACGGCGCAGGAGCACGAGACCGCGGCGCTCGACTACGCGAACGCGAAGGCCTCCCAGGTGCGCGCCGAGGCGAACCTCGACCTCGCCAAGCAGCGCATGGAAGACGCCACCGTCACGGCGCCGGTGGCCGGCACCATCATCGAGAAGACCGTGTCGCTCGGCACCGTGATCACCTCGGCCACGGGCACCTTCGGCGGCGGCACCACGCTGCTCAAGATGGCGAACCTGGATCGCGTGCGCGTCCGCGCGCTGTTCAACGAGACCGACATCGGCCAGGTGCGCGCCGGCCAGGCCGCCACCGTGATCGTGGACGCGTTCCCCGACCGCCGCTTCACCGGCGCGGTCGAGAAGATCGAGCCGCAGGCCGTCGTGCAGCAGGGCGTCACCATGTTCCCCGTGCTCGTGACGCTCGACAATCGTGAGGGCTTCCTGAAGCCCGGCATGAATGGCGAGGTCTCGGTGCTCGTGGACCAGCGCGACAACGTGCTCGCGGTGCCGAACGAGGCGCTCAAGTCGATGCGCGAGGCGACGGCAACGGCCACGATGCTCGGCCTCAACCCCGACTCCGTGCAGGCGCAGCTCAAGGCGCAGTACTCGGGTGGCGCTGGTGGCGGCGGCAACGGTGGCGGTCGTCGCGGCGGTGGACAGGGTGGCCAGGGCGGCAACGCCGGTGGTCGCACGCAGAGCTCGCCGGGTGAGGTGGAGCTTGCGCCGCAGCAGGGCCAGCAGGGCCAGCAGGGACAGGGCGGGCAGGGCGGCTTCCAGATGCCCGACGTCTCCGAGAAGGATTGCGCTGCCGTGACGGCCGCCTTCGCGAAGAAGCCGGCCGAGAAGAAGAAGATGGACGACATGCGCGCGCAGATGCAGGCGGGCACGCTCGACCGCACGGCCGCTCGCGAGCAGATGCAGGCGATCTACAAGGCGGTCGGCGTGGACCAGCGGGTCGCCGGTGCGTGCCGCCAGAAGGAGCGCCAGGCCCAGGGCGGTGGACAGGGCGGCGGACAGGGCGGCGGACAGCCGGGCGGACAGGGCGGCGGAACGCAGGGCACGCAGGGCGCCACTCGCGGTGGCAATCGCGGTGGCGCGGCCGGCACCACGGGCGGTGCCGCAGGCGTGGCCGGTGGCCCGAAGCTGCAGGTCGGTAACGCGGAGCAGGCGCCGCGCACGAAGATCCGGCCCGGCCTCGTGTTCGTGTCGGAAGGCACCACCTTCAAGCCGCGCGTCGTGATGCTCGGCCAGGGCAACTTCGACTACACCGAAGTGGTGAGCGGCCTGAAGGAAGGCGAGAAGGTCGCGCTGCTGTCGGCGCTGGCGCTCCAGGCGGCGCGACAGGCGCAGAACGATCGCTTCCGCCAGAACGCCGGCGTGCCGGGGCTGCAGCAGGGCGGCGCGGCAGGTGGTGCCCAGGGCGGCCAGCAGCAGCGCGGTGGTGGTGGCGGCGGCGGTGGTGGCGCTGCCGCTCGCCCCGCCGGCGGCGGCGGACGTTAACGGAGCCGACGATGCTCTACGGTGAAGTATTCAGCGTGGCGCTCGGCGCCCTGCGGGCGAACAAGCTTCGCTCCCTGCTCACGATGCTCGGCATCGTGATCGGGGTGGCCGCGGTGATCGCGATGGTGGCGCTCGGCACCGGCGCGCAGAAGGCGGTGAAGGACCGCATCTCGTCGCTCGGCACCACGCTGCTCACCGTGAATCCCGGCCAGCAGCGCGGCATGGGCGTCGTGATCGCCGACCAGAATGCGAAGCTGACGATGGATGACGCCAAGGCCCTCGAGGACCGCGGCGTGAACATCGCCGGCGTGCAGCCCGAGATGAACCGCACGCTCCAGGTCACGTACCTCAACAAGAACACGAGCACGTCGATCGTCGGCACGTCGCCGAACTACCTGACGGTGCGCAACTACAAGCTGGCGTCGGGGCGGATGTTCACGTCGCAGGAGGACGAGGGCAAGCAGCGCGTGGCGGTCATCGGCCCCGCGGTCGCCACGAACATGGGCTACGAGACGGCGGACGCGCTGCTGGGCGAGAGCCTGCGCATCCGCGGACTGCAGTTCCAGGTGGTGGGCGTGCTCGAGTCGAAGGGGCAGGCGTCGCCCTTCGGCAATCCCGACGACCAGATCCTGATCCCGATCAGCACCGCGCGCTTTCGCGTGATGGGCACCGACCGCCTGCGCTCGATCAGCGTGCTGGCGCCGAACGAGGAGAAGATCCCGGACGCGATGGCGGACATCCAGAAGATCCTGCGCCGCGAGCATCGCCTGCGGCAGGGAGCGGCGGATGACTTCCAGATGCGCAGCCAGGCGGACTTCCTGAACACGCTCGGCGAGACCACGCAGGTCTTCACCTACCTGCTGTCGGGGATCGCGGGCGTGAGCCTGCTGGTGGGCGGGATCGGCATCATGAACATCATGCTGGTGTCGGTCACCGAGCGCACGCGCGAGATCGGCATTCGCAAGGCGCTGGGCGCCACGAAGCCGAACATCCTGCTGCAGTTCCTGATCGAGGCGGTGGTGCTGTGCTGCCTGGGCGGGATCGTGGGGATCGTGGTGGGCGGCGGCGGGGCCATGGCGATGAGCCAGGTCTTCAAGTGGAACACGCAGATCTCACCCAGCGCCATCGTGCTCGCCTTCGCGTTCTCGGCGGTGGTGGGCGTGGTGTTCGGTGTGTGGCCGGCGCGTCGGGCGGCGGCGCTGGACCCGATCGTGGCGTTGCGCTACGAGTAGCTGCGATCGCAGTACGGGCCGCGGCAGGCTGGAACGCAAAGAGGGCACCGTCCCCACGACGGTGCCCTCTCGCACGACACGGATTCGACCCAGGGGTCTCGGTCCGCGGCCGGCCGTACGGTACTAACCCTCCCACGCCGACCGAGAGTTGCAAACGGCGTACCGTGGCCATGGGCAGTTGCCAAAGCCCAAAGCCCAAAGCCCGCTCTTGCCGTAACTGTATCTTCGATATATCGTCAGTTGACGACATATCGGAGATAGCTCATGTTCAAGATGTACATCGGTTCACTCGGCCACGACCACTGCGGACCCCGACACGCCAAGTGGGGCTGGGAAGGCTTTCCCGGCGGCGGCGACTTCTGGGGAGGGCCCCGCGGCGGACCATGGAAGCACCGCGGACGCGCCGGACGCGTCTTCGAGCAGGGAGACCTCAAGTACGTCATCCTCCGCCTCCTCGAGGAAAAGCCCCGACACGGCTACGAGATCATCAAGGAGCTCGAGGAGAAGTTCGGCGGCGCCTATTCGCCCAGCCCGGGCACCGTCTATCCCACCCTCACCATGCTCGAAGACCTCGGCTACGCTCGAGTGACGCCGGAAGAGGGCGGCAAGAAGATCTTCGAGATCACCGACGAGGGCCGCGCCTACCTGGCGGAGCATCGCGAGACCGTGGACGGCATCTTCGAGCGCATCGCGCGCTTCGTGGACGGCTTCCTCGACGCGCCCATGACCGACGTCAACGTCGCATTCAAGAAGGTGGCGCAGGCCACGTACGGCACCGCCACCAAGCGGCTCGACGATCGCGCGCACCTCCAGAAGATCAGGGAAATCCTCGAGCGGGCCGCAGCGGAGCTCGGCGCCCTCGACGACAGCGCGAAGTAGTCCGCAACACCGGCCCTTCTCCGCAGGGACGTGTCCGGTAGATTGCATGACGGGTCGCGATGTTCGCGGCCCGTCCTTCTTTCGCACATGACCGCAGAGTCAACCCGCCCCACGGGCGGCGAAAATACGGCGCCGTTGAGGACCACGACCGGGGAAGTCATCCCGGTCCGCCTGCCGCCCGAGCGCCAGCACGTCGAGGCCAACCCCCAGGGAAAGCGCCTCGCGCTGCTCACCCTGACGGCGATGGGCGTCGTCTATGGCGACATCGGCACCAGCCCTCTCTACGCGCTCCGCGAGTGCTTCAAGGGCGAGTACGGGCTGCTCCCCACGCAGGCCAACGTCTACGGCATCCTCTCGCTGATCGTCTGGGCGCTGCTGCTCATCGTCAGCGTGAAGTACATCGTCTTCATCATGCGCGCCGACAATCGCGGCGAGGGCGGAATCCTCGCCCTGCTCGCGCTGCTCCTCCAGCAGACGCGCCGCGACGAGGACCTCCAGCGCCGCATGCTCCTCATCGGCCTCGGCCTCTTCGGCGCGGCCCTGCTCTACGGCGACGGCGTGATCACTCCCGCCATCTCGGTGCTCTCCGCGGTGGAGGGCATGCAGGTCGCCATCCCGGCGCTCTCCGAGAACATCGTCGTCATCGTCACCATCCTCGTGCTGCTGCTGCTCTTCGGCTTCCAGTACAAGGGCACCGCCATGGTGGGCCGATTCTTCGGCCCGGTGATGGCGCTCTGGTTCCTGGTCATCGCCACCCTCGGCGTTCGCGAGCTGGTGCACGAGCCGCAGATCATGTCGGCGCTCAACCCCATCTGGGCCGTCCGCTTCTTCGTGAATCACGGCGTCGGGGGCTTCCTGGTGCTCGGCGCGGTGGTCCTCGCCGTCACCGGTGCCGAGGCGCTCTACGCCGACATGGGACACTTCGGCAAGAAGCCGATCCGCATGGCGTGGTTCGCGATGGTGCTCCCCTGCCTGCTGCTCAACTACTTCGGCCAGGGCGCGCTCCTGCTGCGCGACCCCAAGGCCGCCGAGAACCCGTTCTACCTGCTGGCGCCCGCCGCGCTCGTGATCCCGCTCACGCTGCTCGCCACCATGGCCGCGATCATCGCCAGCCAGGCGCTCATCTCCGGCGCCTTCTCGCTCACGCAGCAGAGCGTGCAGCTGGGCTACTCGCCGCGTGTCACCATCGTGCACACCTCGATGGAGGAAGCCGGCCAGATCTACATCCCCGAGATCAACAAGCTGCTGCGCGCCGGCTGCATCCTGCTCGTGTTCATGTTCCGCAACTCGAGCGCGCTCAGCGCCGCGTACGGAATCGCCGTCACGGGGACGATGGCCATCACGAGCATCCTCTACTACGTGGTGGCGCGCCAGCGCTGGGAGTGGCCGCTCTGGAAGATCGGCGCGCTCACCTCGCTCTTCCTCTTCGTCGACTTCGCCTTCTTCGGCGCCAATCTGGTGAAGATCGAGCACGGCGGCTGGGTGCCGGTGCTCATGGCCCTCGGCGTCTACACGCTGATGAGCACCTGGAAGCGCGGCCGCGTGATGCTCACGCGCATCCTCACCTCCGGCTCACTGCCGCTCGACCTGTTCCTCGGCGACGTGGAGCGCCGGAAGCCGCACCGGGTTGCCGGCACCGCGGTGTTCATGACGTCGAGCCCCGAGGGCGTGCCCGTGGTGCTCCTGCATCACCTCAAGCACAACAAGGTGCTCCACGAGCAGGTGGTGCTGATGTCCATCCTGGTGGACGAGGTGCCGGAAGTGCCCGCCGAGCAGCGCGTGTCGGCCGAGCGGCTGGAGCACGGCTTCTGGCGCGTGATGGCGCGCTACGGCTTCATGCAGACGCCCGACGTGAACGAGATCCTGTCGGTGGCGCGCGTGCAGGGACTCAAGGCGCGCCCCTCGGAGACCACGTTCTACCTGGGGCGCGAGCGCATCATCGTGCTCGACCGCAAGCAGAAGGGTCGCGAGGGCGCGCGACGCGCTCCCGACGTGCCCGAGGCGCAGAAGATCGAGATGGCGCGCTGGCGCAAGAAGCTGTTCGTGCTCATGTCCCGCAACGCCCGCAGCGCCACGGAGTTCTTCGGCATCCCCCCCAATCGCGTGGTGGAGCTGGGGGCGCAGGTGGAGTTCTGAACTGCAGGGGCTGAGGTTTGGGGGGCCGGGGGTGTGGGGACTGCAACGGCGGCTCACCTAACGGCGATGCGGCTTCCCCAGCCCCCCAGCACCCGAGCCCCTCAGCCCCTTTCGCGACGGCCCTTCGTCGCGAAAAAGAAGAAGGGCCATCCCCACCGTCCGCTCCCCTTCCCGGTCACTCGGGTGATTCACCACCCGGCCGTCCACGACCATCGTGGAGGAGCCGCCGCCGTCCAGGTTCATGGCGTTCCAGGCGCCCAGGTCGCGCATGAACGTCGAGATCTCGCCCATCGACATTCCCGAGCCGCTCTCGCCACGGCCGTCCATCACCGCGATCGTGACGGTCAGGCTGTCGCGCGAGATGCCGATCGCGGTGCGCGGGTGACGTCCCCCGGTGAACGTCTCGGACGCCGACTCGGCGTGCGCCGTGCTGTCGCCCACCGCGCGTCCCTCGAGCACCAGTCGCCCCACGCCACCCATCATCGAGCGCAGGGGCCCGCGATCCGGTGACGACGCGAGCGTCACGCGCACGCTGCGCATTCCGGCCAGGCGCGCGAGCAGCCCTTCCGTTCCCGCGCCGCCCATCAACACCACCGTGTCGCGCGACGGGCGCAACTCGCGCGGCGCGCCCACCGCGCCTGCTGGCCGCAGGTCGAGCGTGTCACCGTGACGAGCGCGCACCACCAGCGCCAGCTCGGCATCCCCGCGCGTGGTCGAGTCGGCTGGGGCGGCCGCGTCATACGCGCTGGTGAAGAGTGAGAGCTGCCCCGCCCCGGGCACGGCATTCAGTCCATGCAGGCGCGTGCGCAGCCCCGCGCCGCTGACCCAGGCGTCGAAGGCGAAGCGATCCATCATCACGCGCCCGTCGCGACCGATCGCGAGCTCGGTGCGCACGCGCCTGCCCGCGGCGCGCGACGAGTCCGTGAGCGGAACGCCCTTGATCCACTGCTCCCTCCACACCTGGTCGTCCTCACCCTCGCCATTCGCCAGGATGAAGAAGTCGCCGTTCACCGCCGCCACCACGCGATGATCGTGGGTGCTGTTGCGCCGCACGATGTCGGACACCCTCTCCCGCCCGCGGAACGCACCCATGGCGCGCGCGCCGGCCAGCTGCAGCTCGCGGTGTCGCAGGTCGATCACCAGCACGCGCGCGTCCCACGGCTGCGTCGCCTCGTGCAGGTGCTTGAGCATCACCCCGGGCGCCACCATGGTCACGCTCACGGTGTCGAACGACTGGGCGCGCAACGCGTGCGCCCCCGCGAGCACGAGCAGCGGAAGGATTCTCATTGCGGATAAAGCTGGTATGGGCGCGTTGCGCGCGCGAACTCCGCGCTCTCGCGAGCGAGCACGGGCAGGAGTGCTTCCACGCCACCCTCCCGCTCCACCGCCTCGCGCATGCGGCGGCTGCCGGTCAGCCGCTCGATCCAGTCGGGGCGCCACACCCAGTCGGCCCGGTGTCGCGCGTAGATCTCGCGCATCATGTATGCGCCCACGGCCACGGCTTCGACGTCATCGCGATTCGTCACCGTCACGCGAATCATCGGGATCGCCTTGCCCGCGAACTTCTGCCCTGCCTCGATCGTGCGCATGGTCGAGTCGAAGCGCACGCCGGGAATGCGTCGCGCGTTCAGCGCTGCGGAGATCGCGCCTGCGTCATGCAGCCATTCGGCGCCCACCAGCTGGAAGGGCGCGTCGGTGCCGCGACCCTCGCTCACGTTCACCGACTCGAACATCACCGTGCCCGTGTAGAGGAGCGTCGCGTCGAGGCTCCGCAGGTTCGGCGACGGATTCACCCAGGGCAGCCCGGTC
The DNA here is from genome assembly GCA_028287305.1 of Gemmatimonadota bacterium. GTDB lineage: Bacteria > Gemmatimonadota > Gemmatimonadetes > Gemmatimonadales > Gemmatimonadaceae > JAQBPX01. The sequence continues at coordinate 35,597 of JAQBPX010000028.1, read as the reverse complement.
TCGTCGTACCACGTCGAGCGATGCCAGCCCTGCATCGGGATCACCGACACGCGTGCCTTCACCAGTCCGGCGCCCACGAGGTAGCGCAGCAGTTCACCGGGGGTGAGTCCGTATCGCGTGGCCACGGGGTACGCTCCGACGAACGAGCGCCACGCCGTGTCGAGCACGCCGCCTTCCACGCGGTCGCCGCGAATGGGCGCCGGCCGGTCGAGCACGATGAACGGCTTGCCTGCGCGCTCCGCCGCCTCGGCGGCCAGCGCCATCGTCCATGGATAGGTGTACATGCGCGCACCCGCATCCTGGATGTCGTACACCAGCACGTCCACCTGCTCGAGCATCTGCGACGTGGGCGTCTTCGTGGCGCCGTAGAGCGAATAGACCGTCACGCCGGTCGCCGAGTCCACGCTCGTGGCGACGGTCTCGCCCGCCTGCGCCCCGCCGCGCAATCCATGCTCGGGACCGAAGATGGCGGTCAGCCTCACGCCCGGAGCGTGGGCGAGCAGGTCTATGCTGCTCGTGCCGCGGCGGTCGCGCCCGGAGGGATTGGTGATCAGCCCGACCCGCTTTCCACGAAGCGCGCCGAGCGAGTCGCCGAGCGCCACCTCGATGCCGGGTATGACGTCGGCGGTGGGCGCCTGCGTCGCGGCCGCGGCGGCACAGCCGGCGAGCGTCGCGAGCAGGAACAGCGGGAGGAGCCGCGCGGTCGAGGGTCGCATGCGGGGTAACCTATCCCCGGATGCACGGCGAGCGCACGTCCACCCCTGGACGCGCGCTCACCTAGCAGGCGCGGCTTCTTCCTCCGCGCTTCACGCCGACCGCGAAACGGTCAGCGCAGACTTCCCCTTCACCTTCACCTTTTCCTGTCGGACCCGGGCAGCCTCTTCGAGAGACTGCTCGTCGTCCTGCTGGTTATACGTACGGGGGATCACGATCGTTCGTTTCGTGGGCGACAGCTCTCCCCCCTGCATGCTGCGCAGCTGCATCCGCACGCCGGTCATCGCCCGCTCCATCTCCTGACGCATTTGCCGTTCCGCCATCGGCGGAACCGGGCTCATGGTCGGCATCAGCATTCCGCCCTCGCCACCAGAGATGAACACCATGCCGCCGCGACCCTTCGACAGCTCCTTCTGGTTGCCAAGCTTCACCTTCACGTTGCGGTACTGGCCAGCCGCATAGACGCGGAGGTCGACCTCGTCGTTCGGCTTCAGCTTGGCGATCTCGCGCTGGAGGCGATTGACCTTGTTCGATGACATCGAGTTGTCGTCGATGTCGTCCTTGCTCAGCTTCAGGTTCACGCCGTTGATCGACGCGATGCGCGACCCTTCCTCGATCCCGGCCTTGGCGGCCGGCCCGTCATCCGTCACCCCGATGACAAGCACGCCGATCGTGTCGCGCTTGCTGCCCGTGCTGCCCAGGTTCACGCCCAGTGCGGGGCGGTCCTCGGGCTTGGGGATGCGATAGGCGCGACGCTCGTTCGGGTACAGTGAGTCGCTATCGGCGAGCTTCACGCGGACGGTGCGCGTCTGGCCACCACCGTAGACCTTGAGCTCCACCTCATCGCCCACCTTCGCCTTGCCGAGCTCTCGGGTGAAGCGGCGGCTCGCGACGCCCGACGACTCCCAGTCCTCCACGTCCTCGGCGGAGACCTTGAGGCTCACGCCATTGATCGCGGAGATGCGGTTGCCTTCCTCGATCCCCGCCTTCTCGGCGGGCCCGCCAGCGGCCACGGTCGAGATGAGCAGGCCGAGCGTGTCGCGCTTGCTGCCGCTGGTGCTGGTGCTCACGCCGAGCACCGCGCGCGGCGAGTCGTCGTCGCTGAAACTGTAGGAGTAGGATCCGCCGGCGCGCGGCGCGATGGAGGGGCGGAGCGTGCCGGCGCTCGCCGACTGTGCCTTGACCTGCGGTGCCGCGGCGGTGAGGAGGAGCGCCGCGGTCACGATGCTGTGCGTTCGCATGGAGGAACCTCTGCAAAAGGGGTACGCTGGTCTGACACGGCCACGCGTCGCAGGGTTTCCCGGCCCCGGCCGGATGGCGTAGTTTTCAGTCATGGCGACCCTCACTCCTCCCGCTGCCGGCACCCCCGACCTCGACACCTTCGAGCACCACTGGCAGGACGAAGCCGACGCGGCGTTCCTCTATCGCATCCTCTCGGAATCCGAGTCGGACCAGCAGAAGAGCGACATCTACCGACGGCTGGCGGAGGTGGAGGACCGGCACGTGGAGGTCTGGGGCGACCTGCTGCGCCAGCACGGGCGCACGCCGAGGCCCTTCCGGCCCACGGGACGTACGCGAATGCTCGCCTGGCTGGGCCGCCGCTTCGGGCCGAAGTTCCTGCTGCCGATGCTCCTGGCCGAGGAGGGTCGCGAGGTGAAGGGCTACCTCGCGATGCACCGGTCGACGCCTGCTGGAGTCGCGGGAAATGGCGAGGCGCTGCTGCTCGCGAAGGAATCCGCGGAACACGCCACCACGCTCAACCAGATCGCGGGCCGCACCGGGGAGCCCTGGCACCGCACCGAGTCGGGCGGCATGGTGCGCAACGTGGTGTACGGGTTCAACGACGGGCTCACGGCGAACTTCGGGCTGGTGGCCGGCGTGATCGGCGCCAGTGCGGCCAACCAGCACGCCACCGTGATCCTGGCGGGCGTGGCGGGATTGATCGCGGACGCGCTCTCGATGGGATCGAGTGGGTACCTCGCCGCGAAGAGCCAGCAGGAGGTGTACGCGCACGAGATCGCGATGGAGCGCGACGAGGTGGCGCTCATGCCAGAGATCGAGCGTGACGAGCTGGCGTTGATCTACGAGGCCAAGGGAATGCCCGCGGCGGAGGCACACGCGATCGCCACGCGCATCATGGCGAACCCGGAGCGCATGCTCGAGGAGCAGGTGCAGAACGAGCTCGGCATCTCGGACCCGGACATGTCACCGATGCGCGAGGCGTGGATCACCGGCAGCGCGACGGCGATCGGCGCGCTGATCCCCGTGTTCCCATTCCTGGTGTGGAGCGGCACCACGGCCATCGCGATCTCGTTCGTGGCAGCGATGCTGTCGCACTTCCTGGTTGGCGCGGCGCGCTCGACCTTCACCGGCCGCAGCGTGTTCCGCAGCGGCCTCGACATGTTCGTGGTAGGCGTAGGCGTGGCGGCGGTGGGGTACTACGTGGGCGAGTGGGTGGCAAAGGCGCTCACGTAGTCAGGCGGTGCGCGGGGACGGTGCGCACGGATGGCGCGGACTGAAGGGCGGAAACCTTCGCGGATACTGCCACTGCAGTGCTTTTGAAACTGCGCTCCACAAATCTTGAGTGGCAGTTCCCAAGCTGTTGCTGTTGCCGTCTCCGCGAACTTCCGCTTCAGTTCGTCCGCGTACGTCCGAGGCAACGGCCCCGGCGCGCACCGGACTACACCACGATGTTCAGCATCCGCTTCGGCACGAAGATCACCTTCTTCGGCTCGCCCGTCACGAACTTCGCGATGCTCGCGTCGGTCATCGCAGCCGACATCGCAGCTGACTGGTCGGCATCGATCGGCAGCGTCACCGTCCCGCGCGTCTTGCCGTTCACCTGCACCGCGAGCGTGACCTCGCTCTCCGCCGCGAGGGATGCGTCGAACGCCGGCCAGCCCGCGTCGAACACGCTCCCCTCGTGGCCGAGCTGCTCCCAGAGCTCCTCGGCGATGTGCGGCGCGAAGGGTGCCACGAGCTGCACCAGCGGCTCGAGCTCCGTGAGGTGCGGCGTGCGCTCGTTGCTGCGCAGCGTGTTCATGTACTCCATCATCGCCGCGATCGCGGTGTTGTAGCTGAGCGCGGGCACGTCCTGCGACACCTTCCGGATTGTCTGGTGCAGCTTGCGCAGCACCGCGCGCTCGCCCTCGCCAACGCGCTCGGCCACCTGCGCCGATGCCCAGAGGCGGTCGAGGAAGCGCTTCACGCCCGAGATGCCCTTGTCGCGGAAGTCGCCGCCCTCCTCGTAGGGGCCGAGGAACATCAGGTAGGTGCGGAACGAGTCGGCGCCCCACGACTCGATGTACTCGTCGGGATTCACCACGTTGCCCTTGCTCTTCGACATCTTGGCGCCCTCGCGCACGATCATCCCGTGCGCGCGGAACTTCGTGAACGGCTCCTCGAAGTCGAGCAGCCCCGCGTCGTGCAGCACCATCGTGATGAACCGCGAGTACAGCAGGTGCAGCACGGCGTGCTCGTTGCCGCCGATGTACGAGTTCACCGGCAGCCACTTCTTCGTGATCGCCGGATCGAAGGCTGCCTCATCGTGCCCCGTGCTCGGATAGCGCAGGAAGTACCAGGCGCTGTCGAGGAAGGTGTCAGAGACGTCGGTCTCCCGGCGCGCCGGCTTGCCACACGTGGGGCAGGGCACGCGATACCAGCTCTCCACGCGCGCGAGCGGCGAGATGCCGGAGTCGTCGGGCTTGAAGTCCTCGACGAAGGGCAGCTCGACCGGCAGCTGGCCCTGCGGCACGGGAACCGTTCCGCACGCGTCGCAATAGATGATCGGGATCGGCGGCCCCCAGTAACGCTGCCGCGAGATGCACCAGTCATGCAGCCGGTAATTCGTGACGCCGGTGCCGGCGCCGCGCTCCGACAGCCACCCGATGATCGCCTTCTTGCCCGCATCCACGGTCATCCCGCTGAACTGCCGCGAGTTCACCAGCACGCGACCATCCGTCTCCGTGTCGGCCGCGTCCATGGGAGCAGCTACATGGTGCGCGTCGGCGCCGACCACGCGCACGATCGGCAGCCCGAAGGCGAGGGCGAACTCGTGATCCCGTTCATCGTGACCGGGCACCGCCATGATCGCGCCGGTGCCGTATTCCATCAGCACGTAGTCGGCGATCCAGATGGGCACGAGCTCACCCGTGCCCGGGTTCGTGGCGTACCCACCGGTGAACGCGCCGGTCTTTTCCTTCACCGTCTTCCGCGCCACCAGGTCCTGCTTCGACGCGCGCACCTGGTAATCCTCCACCTCGCTGCGCTGCTCGTCGGTGGTCACCTGCGCCACGAGCGGGTGCTCGGGTGCGAGCACCAGGTACGTGGCGCCGAAGATCGTGTCCGGGCGCGTGGTGAACACGCGCACGGCGAGCTGCTCGGCGGTCATCTCGCCGCTCATCCCGCTCACCGTCGCGCTGCCCGCGTACTCGTACACGTCCTGCACCGGAAACACCAGCTCGGCGCCCTCGGAGCGGCCGATCCAGTTCCGCTGCGCCGTCCTGGTGCTCTCCGACCAGTCGATGGTGTCGAGGTTCTTCAGCAGGCGGCCGGCATAGTCGGTGATGCGGAAGAACCACTGCTCGAGCGAGCGCTGCTCCACCCTGGCGCCGCAGCGCTCACACTCGCCGTTGATGACCTGCTCGTTGGCGAGCACGGTCTTGTCGTTCGGGCACCAGTTGACCGACGCCCGCTTCTTGTAGGCCAGCCCGCGCTCGTGCAGCTGCAGGAAGACCCACTGGGTCCACTTGTAGTAGTCCCGGTCGGTGGTCGAGAGCTCGTGGCTCCAGTCCACCATCAGGCCAGCTCGCTTCAGCTGCCGGCGGAAGTTGTCGATATTCCGGGGAATCAGCTCGGAGGGGTGCACCCCGACCTTCAGTGCGTAGTTTTCCGAGTGGATCCCGAACGCATCGTATCCCAGCGGCTGGAAGACCGTGTGCCCCTGCTGCCGCTGGAATCGTCCATGGATGTCGTTGCCCGTGAACGCGAAGAGGTTGCCCACATGGAGCCCTTCCGCGCTCGGATACGGGAACATCATGAGCGTGTAGTAGGGACGCTCACCGCCGAGGTCGACGTGATTGGCTCCGCGCTCTTCCCAGCGTGCCTGCCACTTCCGCTCGACGGCGGCGGGATCGTAGGCGGCCGGTTCGTCGGCGGTCTCGCGAATGCTGTCAGTCATGTTCAGTCCTGCAATTTAACATGAAATCCTTCTCCCAGCCCGTAGCCGCCGACGCGGCGCACGCCCGCTCGCTCCGCCGGCGGCTCGTGCTCGTCGTGGGCGCGGTGATCGCGACGCTCGTCATCGCGCTCACCCTTGCCACCCTCGTCGCGGCCGACCGGACCACCACGGCCGCCGAGTTGCAGCGGGCGCTGTACGGCGTGGGCATCGGCGGGCTGGTGGTGGTCGTAATCATCGCGCTCATCCTGGACCGGGTCCTGGATCGCCGGCTCACCGCCCCCCTGTCCGCGGTGGCCGCCGCCGCCGAGGCGGTCGCCAGGGGCGACCTCACGGTGCGACTCGAGCGCAACGAAGCCAAGGACCAGGTCGGCCGCCTCTCGCGCGCCGTGACTCACATGATCTCCGAGCTCACCGAGCTCGCGGGATCCCTGACGGGCACCGCGTACGAAACAGCCTCGATGGCCACCGAGATCACCGCGAGCGCCGAGGAGATGGCCGCGTCCGCCGGCGAGATCGCAACCACCGCCAGTGACCTCAGTCAGCAGGCGAGCACCATGGCGTCCGCCGTCCAGGCACTCACGGAATCCAGCGGCGAGCTCGTGACCATCGCGACCACCCTGCAGGCAGGAGCGCGCGACGGCGTGGATCGCAACGCGCGACTTCGCGCCCTGGCCACCGAGAACCGGGCCCGCCTGGATGAGAGCGCTCGCGCGCTCGAGTTGCTCGGCGGCGAGGTGGAGGGCAGCGCCACCGCCGTGGCCGAGCTGGCCCGCGCCTCGGAAGAGATCCGCTCGTTCGTGACGCTCGTCCAGAAGCTGGCGCGCCAGTCGAAGCTGCTCGCGCTCAACGCCGCCATGGAAGCCGCGCGCGCCGGCGACCAGGGCGAGGGATTCGCCGTCGTCGCCAGCGAAGTACGCCGCCTCTCGACGATGTCCAGTGACGCGGCCGAGCGCACCGAGCAGATCGTGTCGCAGGTGCTCAAGGGAGTGGAGACGACCCGCCTCTCCAGTGGCCGGAGCGTGGACACCGTGCGGGCCGTGCGGAGCGCCACGGAGCAGGGCTCGCTCTCGTTCGGGTTGATCGAGGGAGCGGTCGCGGAGCTCGAGGCCTGGACGAGTGAGATCAGCAGCACGGCGACGGCGGCGAGCTCGCTCGTGGGTGAGGTGAACTCGCGGCTGGGAGCACTGTCGCATGGCGTGGAATCCATCGCCGCGGCCATGGAGCAGGTGGCGGCCTCGAGCGAGCAGCAGAGCGCGTCCACGGAAGAAATCGCCGCGGCCGCCAGCACGCTGACGAATGCGGGCGATCGCCTCACGAAGCTCGCGGCGCGCCTGAGGACGGGGGAGCAGCCGCAGCCGAGGAGGGACTCGCGGGCCTCGATGCCGAGTGCCCCGGCGCCGCATGCGCTGAGGCCCACCGGCCGTCCCGTGGTTGCCTAGCTGACGACCGCCACCCCGAGTGCGGGCGTCCCCTCCGCCAGCAGCCGCGCCAGCGACCGCATCCCCTCGGGATCGCCCATCACGATCAGCACCATGCCGGGCGCAATGATCGTGGAGTCGGGCGGGTTGTAGCTGTACTCCGAGGGCGAGGTGCGCACCGCCAGCAGCAGGCAGTTCGCGCGCACGTGCGGGTCCAGCTCACCCACCGAGCGGCCAGCGAAGGCCGACTGCGCGGGCACCGGCACCTCCTCGATGCGCAGGTTGCGGTGCGTGTCCCGCAGCATCATGTCCAGGAAGCTCACCACGCTCGGCCGCACCAGCTCACTGGCCATGCGCATCCCGCCGATCAGCGCGGGCGACACCACGCCGTCGGCGCCCGCCTGCCGCAGCCGCGCCAGCGACCGCTCGTTCGCGGCGCGCGCGATGATGCGAACGGACGGGTTGAGCTGCCGCGCCGTGATGGTGGTGACCAGCGAGTCCTTGTCCTGCGCCGTGCAGATCACGATGCCGCTCGCGCGCGCGATCCCCGCCTCGAGCAGCACCTGGTCGTCGGTGAAGTCGCCCTGCACCACCGGCAGCTCGGGCATCTCCTGCTCGAGCGCCTTCACGCGTTGCCCGTCGAGCTCCACCGCCACCACGCTGCGCTCCGTCTTCACCAGCTCGCGCAGCACGGCGTGACCCGTGGCGCCTGCGCCGCAGACGATGTGGTGTCCCTTCATGTCGCGTATCGCGCGTCGCATGCGGTGCCTCCGGAAGCCCTGCGTCAGGTCGCCCTCGACCACGAAGGCAGTGATGATGGACGTGGCGTACACCACGGTGCCGGCGCCGAAGATCAGCAGCACCACCGTGAACAGCATCCCGCTGTTGCTCTCGGAGACGTCGATCGCCTCGCGAAATCCCGCGGTGGTGAGCACGTTCGCGGTCATGTACGTCGCGTCCATCCACGTGTGCTGGTCGCCGCCGATCACGTGGTAGCCCAGCACGCCGGAGACGAACGTCACGAGCACCAGCAGCGCGGCAAAGGCCAGCCGCTCCTGCAGGTGGCGCAACGTGATGGAACGCTCCGCCATCAGGCTCGGGGCCGCTCGCTCTCGCGGAACAGGAAGCTGCACTTCTCCACACGGGCGCCCTTCGCATCGGCCACGGCGAACTGCGTTCCCTCGTACGCGCAGGCGCCGGCGTACCGGCCGTCCTTCGCCACCGCGTAGAAGGTGAGGTCGAACAACGGCCGGCCATTCGCGCCGAGCAGGCGCTTCTCGGTCATGGCGATCACGCGCTCCATCACGGTGTGCAGCGCCTCCTCCGGCGACTTGCCCTGCCGCATGAGCTCCACGGCGAGGAATGCCCCGCACACCTTGATGTTCGCCTCGCCGCGCCCGGTGGAACCCGCGGCGCCAACCGTGTTGTCGCAGTACTGCCCCGCGCCGATGATCGGGCTGTCGCCCACGCGCCCGGGAATCTTCCACGACATGCCGCTGGTCGTGGTCACCGAGCCGATGTCGCCGCGCGAATCCACCGCGCACATGTTGATCGTGCCGGTCGTGTACTCCACGCCGTTCGCATCCACGTGGACCTTGTCACGGTTGGCGGATGAGGTGCGGGCACCCTCCGCCGGCGGCCCCCCTATCCAGGCATCACCCGGATTGAGGTTCGCGCGCCACCGCAGCCATGCCTGGCGGCTCTTCTCGGTGAGCAGTTCCTGCGGCTTGAAGCCCATCTTCAGCGCGAAGCGCTTCGCGCCCTCGCCCACCAGGAATACGTGGTCGGTGTAGTCCATCACCGCCTTGGCCACCAGCGACGGAGTCGCGATGTCCTCCAGGCACGCCACCGCGCCGGCGCGACGCGTGGGGCCGTGCATGACGCTCGCGTCGAGCTGCACCACGCCCTCTTCGTTCGGCAGCCCGCCGAGTCCCACCGACTGGTCGTCGGGGTCGAGCTCCTGGATGTTCACGCCGGCGATGGCCGCGTCGAGCGGGTCGGCGCCCTTCGCGATCATGTCGTACGCCCGCGCCACGCCGCGAATGCCGTTCGCGCTGGCGACCACGATGGGAATGTTCGGCGCAGCGCTGCGATCGCCGGCGGGGAGCGCGCCCAGGTCGAAGGGGAGCGCGACGCCAGCGGCGGCCAGCGCGCTGGCCCCCACGAACTCACGACGGGAAATGGACACGGGAGGGAGGTTCGGGGACGTCGGCGACAGCGCGCCACCGACGCGCCAAGATGAATCCCCGTTGGAGTCGCGGGCAAGTCGTGCCTCGCTCCTCCCCCTCAGCGCGCCGTCTTGACCGCCCGGCTCACTCTCGAGTGCGAGGGCAGCGCGCGCGTGGGAGTGCGCGCCGGCACGCGGGCCGACACCGCCGGCCGGCGGGCCGCCCCGTACGCGGGCTGGGTGCTGCGACGGTCGGTCGGCGCGACCGAGCTGGAGCACGCGCCCGAACAGGCGACGATGGCCATGGCCGATAGGAACATATGTTTACGCATCTGGCTTCCCTCCTGAATGGCTGCGAAACGCCCCTCGCGTCATCGCACAAACATTCGAAGGGAATCGGCGTGCCAGCCCAACGCGCACCCCACGACCGACCGGTTGTCCTCGCTCGGCAGTTGGCTCCCGCCCGCAGCGCACGGGCCAGCCCCGCGATAGCTTTGCCTCTCCAATGACTGCCATCCGCGACCAGCTCCGCGAAGCCAGCTTCCTCGAGGGCGCCACCGAGTCGGCGCTGCACCATCTCGGGAAGCTCGTCACCACCCGCATCTTCGAGCCCGACGAGCTGCTCTTCGTCGAGGGCGCGCAGCGCTCCTTCCTGGCCATCCTCTTCTCCGGCGCCGTCGCCATCGAGAAGAACCTGAACGGCCGGCCGGTGCGGCTCGCCACCCTCGGCCCCGGCGAGGCGATCGGCGAGGGCCTGCTGCTCGACGACTCGACGCACGGCACGAGTGCGCGCGCCATCGTCCGCACCGAGGGGGGCGTGCTCGACGCCGCGCAGGTGAAGGAGCTGCTGAAGGACGCCCCCGCCGTCTACGCCGCGCTCGTCGCCCGCGCGGCGCGCGCGATCTCACGCCGCCTCGCCGCCACCGACGCCACGCTCGTCGGCCACGGCCGCACCATGGGCTTCGGCGGCGGCCGCACCCGCACCGAGCACGACCTGCTCGGCGAGCGGGAGATTCCCTTCGACGCGATGTACGGCGTCCAGACGCTGCGCGCGCTCGAGAACTTCCCGATCACCGGCGTGGCGCTGCGGGAATTCCCGTCGCTCGTGGAAGCCCTCGCCAGCGTGAAGGAAGCGGCGGCGATGGCGAACCAGGAGCTCGGGCTGCTCGACGCAGGCGTGGCGGGTTGCATCGTGCAGGCCTGCCAGGAGATCCGCGCCGGACGGCATCACGAGCACTTCCTGGTGGACATGATCCAGGGCGGCGCCGGCACCTCCACCAACATGAATGCGAACGAGGTGATCGCGAATCGCGCGCTCGAGCTCAGTGGGCACGAGCGTGGCGACTATCACTTCGCGCACCCCAACAACCACGTGAACCTCAGCCAGAGCACCAACGACGTGTATCCCACGGCGGTGAAGCTCGCGCTGCACGACAGCATCGAGTCGCTGCGCATCGCCATGGCGTCGCTCGCCGCTGCCTTCCTGGCGAAGGGGGAGGAGTTCTCCCCGCACATCAAGATGGGGCGCACGCAGCTGCAGGACGCCGTCCCGATGACGCTCGGCCAGGAGTTCACCGCGTTCGGCCACACCATCCTGGAGGACGTCGAGCGGCTGGCCGAGGCCCAGGCGCTGATCCGGGAGATCAACATGGGCGCCACCGCGATCGGCACGGGCATCAACGCGCCGGCGGGCTACGCGGATACGGTGTGCACGCACCTCTCGCGCATCACGGGGCTCACGTTGATCACCGCGCCCGACCTCGTGGAGGCCACGGCGGACACGGGCTCCTTCGTGCAGCTCTCCGGCGTGCTGAAGCGCTGCGCCGTGAAGCTCTCGAAGATCTGCAACGACCTGCGCCTGCTCTCGAGCGGGCCGCGGGCCGGCTTCGGCGAGATCAACCTGCCGGCCATGCAGCCGGGCTCCTCGATCATGCCCGGCAAGGTGAACCCGGTGATCCCCGAGGTGGTGAACCAGGTCTGCTTCGACGTCATCGGCGGCGACATGACGGTCACCATGGCCGCCGAGGCGGGGCAGCTGCAGCTCAATGTCTTCGAGCCGGTGATCGCCTATCGCCTCCTTCGCTCGGCGGACACCATGCGCGCGGCGTGCGGCGTGTTGCAGACGCGTTGCGTGGAGGGAATCACCGCGAACGTGGCGCGCATGCGACAGTTCGTGGAGCATTCGATCGGGATCGTGACGGCGCTCGTGCCGGTGCTCGGATACGAGGCATCCACCGAGATCGCGAAGCTCGCGCTCGAGAGTGGGCGCGGCGTGTACGAGCTGGTGCTCGAGCGAAAGCTGCTCACGCGCGAGGAGCTCGACCGCCTGCTCAACCCCGATGCCATGACCGCCCCGCGCACCGTGACGCGGTAGCATCCATGCCACCGCGCAGGCGCAAGCGGCTGGACCCGGCGCTCTTCGCGCTGGACGTCGAGGGGCTGAAGGCGGGGCGTTACACCGATGCCTACTTCGTGCGCACGCGCGAGGTGCTGCGCGCGGATCGCCACGCACCCTCGGTGCTGATGCAGGTCACCGGCAAGCGCGCGGGGCTGGTCGGCGGCGTCGACGAGTGCGTCGCCATCCTGCGGCTCTGCACCGATGACTGGGGAGCGCTGGCGGTGCACGCACTGTACGAGGGCGATCGCTGCGAGGCGTGGGACACCGTGCTCACGATCGAGGGGCCGTACCAGGATTTCGCGATGCTCGAGACGCCGCTGCTGGGCATCCTCAGCCGGCGCACCGGCATCTGCACGCATGCGCGACGGTGCGTGGATGCCGCGAGGTCCAAGCCGGTGATCTTCTTCGGCGCGCGCGACGACCATTTCACCATGCAGCCGGGCGACGGCTTCGCGGCGCAGGTGGGGGGCATGAAGGACGTGAGCACCGACGCGCAGGCCGCCTGGCTCGGTGGCCGGGGGGTCGGCACCATGCCGCACGCGCTGATCGCCGCGTATGGCGGGGACACGGTGAAGGCCGCGCGGCGCTTCGCGAAGCACACGCCGGAGGACGTGCCCGTGGTGGCGCTCGTGGACTACGCGAACGATTCGGTGGCGACGAGCCTCGCAGTGGCGCGGGCGCTCGGCGATCGCCTGGGCGCGGTGCGGCTCGACACCTCGGAGCACCTGGTGGACACGTCAGTGGTGAGCCAGATGGGCGCGTTCAAGCCCACCGGGGTGAATCCCTCGCTCGTGTGGAACGTGCGCAACGCGCTGGATGCCGAGGGGTTCGGGGACGTGAAGATCGTGGTGAGTGGTGGCTTCGACGCCGAGCGCATCCGCGCCTTCGAGGAGGAGGGAGTGCCGGTGGATGCGTACGGTGTGGGCGGAGCGGTGTACGCGGGGGGCTTCGACTTCACGGCGGACATCGTGGCCGTGGACGGCCAGCCGCAGTCGAAGGTGGGGCGGGAGCGGCGGGAGAATGCGAAGCTGGAGAAGGTCAGGTAGGCGGGATTTCGGGGGCTGAGGAGGAGAGGCAGTTCCTCACCCCCGTGCCCCCCAGCTCCCCAGCCCCTATGTTGTCCCCATGGCAGGCCTCAAACTCGATGGGTCCGGGCAGGCGAAGATGGCCACGCTGGAGGAGTGCGTCACCCTCCTCCAGCGCGTGCACTCCCTGGTCGAGCAGTACGCGCTCCAGATCAAGCGTGCGCAGCCGGGCGGGCACATCCTCGCCACGCTCCGGCGTACGCTGCCGATCCTCCAGGGCAAGCTGAAGAACCAGTTCGGCATGATCTCCGACCAGGTGATGGCGGTCAACCTCAGCACGAGCCGCGGCGCGAGCGACATCATTCGTATCCGGACGTACCGAGAGGGCGTCGCGCAGATCAAGCAGGCGCTCGAGATCGCGATCACGCAGACGATCGAGAAGCACAAGGAGCACGCGGAGAAGAAGGGCGAGGCCGCCGCCGGATAGCGCCCGCTTTCGCTTGATTCGACCCTCCGCGCCCCCTACCTTTCCCGTGATTTTTCCCAGTGCATTGGGCGCACCGCGAGGGCGGTCGCCCGGAACGCCGGTCAAGGACACCGCATGCCCTTTCCAACCCGCCCGCGCGTGCCCGTTCGCGCCGCGCTGACGGCCCTCCTGCTCCTGGCGGCGGTCGCCGCCTGCTCCGGAGCCGCGCCCAATTCCATCTTCCACCGTCATTCCGACTTCAATCGGGAGATCGACGTGCTCTGGAAGCTGCTGATCGGGCTCGGGACGGCGGTCTTCATCTTCGTCGAAGGACTGCTGATCGTCACGCTGGTCAAGTTCCGCAAGCGTGAAGGCCAGGCCGAGCCGGAGCACGTGCACGGCAACACCACGCTCGAGATCCTCTGGACGATCATCCCCGCGGTGATCCTGATCGTCATCTCGATCCCGACCATTCGCTCGATCTTCAACACGCAGGCTCGCGCCTCCGCCGACGCGCTGCAGGTCGAGGTGATCGGGCACCAGTGGTGGTGGGAGTTCAAGTACCCGCAGTACGGCGTCGTCACCGCCAACGAGCTGTACCTGCCGATCGGGCGCAAGGTGAACTTCACCCTGCACACCAACGACGTGCTGCACTCGTTCTGGATCCCGCAGCTCGGCGGCAAGCGCGACCTGATCTCGAATCGCACCAACTACCTCTGGTTCACGCCGGACTCCGTGGGCTCGGCGGCGTTCAACGGCTTCTGCGCCGAGTACTGCGGCGCCAGCCATGCGAACATGCGATTCCGCACCTTCACGGTGACGCCGGCCGAATTCGCGGAGTGGACGGTGCACCAGGCTGGCGCCGCGGTGGGCACCACCGTTGCAACCGCGACGGTCGCCACCCCCACGCTGGCTACGCCCGCGGACAGCAACCGCCCGAAGCACGTCCCCGGCGGCGGCAAGGGCGACAGCGCGCAGGTCGCGATGAACGCGCCCGCGGTGACCACGCCAGCCACCGCGCCGGCCGCAACGCCGGCGGGATTCACCGGCTACCCGATTTCACGGGTGGCCACGAGCAACGTGATCCCCACCACGCCCCTGCCGGCCGAGATCGCGTTCACCGATCCGTATGGCAACCCGGCGCGCGGCGCCACGCTGTTCGCGCAGGGGCAGGGCGGCTGCATCGGCTGCCACGCCATCAAGGGCGTGCCGAGCGCGATGGGCAACATCGGGCCGAACCTCACGCACGTGGGCTCGCGCCTCACGCTGGCCGCGGGGCTTTACGCGATGGACGCGAAGCACCTCGCGCGCTGGATCAAGAACGCGCCGGTGATGAAGCCGGGCGTGATCATGCCGACGCTCGGCGTCGGCCAGTACAATCCGGTGACCAAGTCGAAGATGACGGTAGGGCTCGACGATCAGCAGATCGCCGACATCGTCGCATATCTGCTGACGCTCAAGTAACCGACTCGCCGACTACGGAGATCATAGACTGATGGCTTACGGCTCGAACACCGGCTTGTGGAGCTGGCTCACCACCGTCGATCACAAGCGGATCGGCACGCTCTACCTCTTCACCGCGCTCACCTTCTTCATGATGGGCGGGTTCGAGGCCGAGCTGATTCGCGCGCAGCTGCAGCATCCCAACGGGCGGCTGCTGGGCGCGGAAGTGTACAACCAGATGTTCACGATGCACGGCACGACCATGGTCTTCCTTGCGATCATGCCGCTCAGTGCCGCGTTCTTCAACTTCCTGATCCCGCTGCAGATCGGCGCGCGCGACGTGGCCTTCCCGCGCCTCAACGCCTTCTCGTACTGGGTCTACCTGTTCGGCGGCATCTTCATGAACCTCTCGTGGTTCGTGGGGCAGGCTCCGAACGGCGGCTGGTTCGGCTACGCGCCGCTCACCACCATGGCCTACTCGCCGCTGCTCAACATCGACTTCTGGGTGCTCGGCCTCCAGATCCTCGGTGTCAGCTCGCTGGCGGCGGCGTTCAACTTCATCACCACGATCATCAACATGCGCGCGCCGGGGATGAACCTCATGCGCATGCCGATGTTCACCTGGATGTCGTTCGTCGTGCAGTTCCTGCTCGTGCTCGCCTTCCCGGTGATCACGATCGCGCTCGTGTTCCTGCAGTTCGACCGCTTCTTCGGCACGAACTTCTACACGATCGCCGCGGGCGCCGACCCGCTCCTCTGGCAGCACCTGTTCTGGATCTTCGGCCACCCGGAGGTCTACATCCTGATCCTCCCCGCCTTCGGCCTCGTGTCTGAGGTGCTGCCGACCTTCTCGCGCAAGCCGCTGTTCGGCTATCCCGTGATGGTCTACTCCGGCATGCTGATCGCCTTCCTGGGCTTCGGCGTGTGGGCGCACCATATGTTCGCGGTGGGCATGGGCCCGATCGCCGACACGATGTTCAGCCTCGCGACGATGCTCATCGCGATCCCCACCGGCGTGAAGATCTTCAACTGGATCTTCACCATGTGGGGCGGCAACATCAACTTCACCGTCTCGATGAAGTTCGCCATCGCGCTGGTCGGCCTCTTCACGATCGGCGGCATCTCGGGCGTGATGCACGCGTCGCCCACGGCGGACCTGCAGCAGACGGACTCGTACTTCATCGTCGCGCACTTCCACTACGTGCTGTTCGGCGGCTCGATGATGGGCATCTTCGCCGGCATCTACTACTACTTCCCGAAGTTCAGCGGCCGCATGCTGAGCGAGAAGATCGGGAACTGGCACTTCTGGCTGTCGTTCGTCGGCATGAACCTCACGTTCTTCCCGATGCACTTCAGCGGACTGGCCGGCATGCCGCGCCGCATCTACCAGTACGACGCGAACCAGGGCTGGGACACGTACAACGCGATGTCGAGCTACGGCGCCTACCTCCTGGGCTTCGCGACGCTCTTCCTCGTGTACAACATGCTGAAGAGCTGGCACGGTGGCGCGGTCGCGGGCAACGATCCGTGGGGCGCGCCGTCGCTCGAGTGGTCCATCCCGAGCCCGCCCCCCGACTACAACTTCGCCGAGATCCCCAGGGTCTCGTCGCGCTACCCGCTGTGGGACGTCAAGTCGCCGGAGCTCACGACCGACGTGCCGCACACGCGCGAGGGCGAGAAGCGCATCGACGTGGACGCCGCGGGCCAGCACGTGGGCGGCGGCAAGGCGATCGGCAACCCCGCGGGCGCCAGCTCGGGGGCGTCGCGCCCCACGCACGTCGAGCGCAACCACAAGACGGCGGAGGAGCTCGGGATCCCGATGCCCTATCCGACCATCAAGCCCCTGTTCGTCGCGCTGTTCATGGTGACGATGTTCAGCGGCATGCTGCTCATCCACAAGGACAAGCTGGGCCTCGCACTGGCCGTCATCATCACCAGCGCGATGCTCATGACCGGCTTCCTCTACGCGTGGCTGCTGTCGCCACTCGAGCCCGAGCATCACTAGGCCGCCCCAACACACCATATCGATCATGGATTCTGCTGCTGCGGCCCCGCACTTCGTGCACCCGCCGACGACCACGGGCCTCGACAACCGCAAGGTGGCCATCTGGGCCTTCATCGGCTCGGAGTGCATGCTCTTCGCGTCGCTCATCTCCACGTACCTGATCTACAAGGGGCGCTCCGTCACCGGCCCCTTCCCGCACGAGGCCTGCAACCCGCCGCAGTGCGCGGTGGCGCTCAAGCCGATCCTCAACATCCCGGTGACGTCGGCGTCGACGTTCGTGCTGCTGATGTCGTCGCTCTTCATGGTGCTGGCGCTCGAGGCCGTGGAGAACAAGGGCAAGGCCGGCTACGAGGGCATCCGCGGCAGCTCGAAGTTCTGGCTGATGGCCACCGCGATCCTCGGCGCGACCTTCCTCGGCTTCCAGGCGTTCGAGTTCACCTCGTTCGTGCATGAAGGGCTCACGATCCGCACGAACCTGTTCGGGTCGAGCTTCTTCACGCTCACCGGCTTCCACGGCGCGCACGTCACCGTGGGCGTCCTCTGGCTGCTGACGCTGTTCGCGATCGACATGCGTCGCGGCCTCGGGCCGAAGGACGCGCTGATCGTGGACATCTGCGCGCTCTACTGGCACTTCGTCGACGTCGTCTGGATCGCGATCTTCACGCTCGTCTACCTCATCAAGTAACTCCCCATGGCCGATCATTCGCACCAGACCGACCACGCGGAACCGACCGGCGCGGACCACGCCTCCATGGGCGAGGTGCACGAGCACCCCACATGGAAGCAGTACAAGTGGGTCGCGCTCATCCTCACGCTCGTCACGGTCATCGAGGTGTGGGCGTACTACATCCCGTCGTTCGTGGCGTCGAAGCTCTTCGTGCCGATCCTGCTGTTCATGTCGGCCGGGAAGTTCGTGATCGTCGTGATGTTCTACATGCACCTCAAGTACGACCACAAGCTCTTTCGCGCGCTGTTCACGGGGCCGCTGATCATCGCGAGCCTCACGCTCATCGCGCTGCTCTTCCTCTTCGGACACCTGCACATCGGATGATCCTCCCGTTCGCCCCGTGGCTGCACGCGGGGGCGACCCTCAGCTGGACCGCGTTCACCGTGCACTGGAGCACGGTCATCGGGTTGCTGGTGCTGGGCGCGCTCTACACCTGGCGCGCCCGGCACGCCCCACCGCCGGGCCAGCCTGCCTCGCCGGCGCAGCGCGCCTCGTTCGCCGCCGGCCTGCTCGTGATCTTCTTCAGCCTCAACGGCTGGCTGCACGACCTCAGCGACTATTACCTGTTCAGCGCGCACATGGTGCAGCACCTGCTGCTCACCCTCGTCGCGCCCCCGCTCCTGCTCCTCGGCACGCCCGGCTGGATGCTGCGCCCGGCGCTCGAGGTGCCGGCCGTCGCGCGCATCGCGCGGGCGATCACCACGCCGCGCGCCTGCTTCGCCATCTTCAACCTGGTGGTGGCCGGCTGGCACTTGCCCGTGATGTACAACACGGCCATGGCGCACCACGACATCCACATCGTGCAGCACCTGATGTTCATGGTCGCCGCGGTGCTCATGTGGTGGCCCGTGCTCAGCCCCCTGCCCGAGCTGCCGCGGCTGTCGTATCCCCTCCAGATGCTCTACCTGTTCCTGATGAGCATCCCGATGTCGATCGTCGCGGTCTACATCGCCTACGCCGACGCGGCCCTCTACCCGGCGTACTCCAGCGCGCCCCGCATCCTCGGCATGACGCCGATGGACGACCAGATGCTCGGCGGCCTCATCATGTGGATCCCGGGTGGGCTGTTCTTCTTCGCGGTGATCTCGGTGGTCTTCTTCCGCTGGCAGCAGGCGGGGGCCGAGGATACGCAGCAGAGCGCGCAGCGGGCGTAGGGTTCGTCGCGCCGGGCGTGAACAGCATTGGCCGCGGACGACCGCGGACGACCGCGGACAACTGCAACTGCTTTTTGCCGCGGACGAGCGCGGACAAGGCAGGATGAACTACAGGACCACTCAACTTCTCCTGTCGTTATCCCCGCTCGTCCGCGCTCGTCCGCGGCAAGGGCAGTTGCTCAGGCACGCCGGGGCTCAAGGCATTTGTCAGGGACGACGACAACTGCTTTTTAGCCGCGGACGAGCGCGGAACGGGCAGGATGAACTACAGGAGGGCTCACCTTTCTCCCGTCGTTATTCGCGCTCGTCCGCGCTCGTCCGCGGCAAAGGCAGTTTCCCGGCACGCCGGGGCTCAAGGCACTTGTGGACCACTACAACTGCTTTTTTAGCCGCGGACGAGCGCGAACAAGGCAGGATGACTTACAGGACCGCTCAACTTCTCCTGTCGTTATCCCCGCTCGTCCGCGCTCGTCCGCGGCAAAGGCAGTTGCAGTTGCCGTTCGTCCGCGGTAGTCCGCGGTCGTCCGCGGCCACAGCTTTTGCAGTTGTTGAACAGCATCCCCGTATCCCGGAACGCGCCTCGACCGTCCAACACACATGACCCCCACCACCATCGAAGCCCCGCCGGCCTCCGTGCGGTACGAGCCCATTTCCGAGGCCCCGCCGGCCCGCGAGCGGCTGCTCTCGCTCGACGTGTTCCGCGGGCTCACGGTTGCGGGCATGCTGCTGGTGAACAACCCCGGCAGCTGGGCCAGCATCTACCCGCCGCTCGAGCACGCGGCGTGGAACGGGTGGACGCCCACCGACCTGATCTTCCCCTTCTTCCTCTTCATCGCCGGCATCACCACGCAGCTCTCGCTCTCCTCGCGCCGGGCGCGCGACGACGATGAGGCCGCGATCCGGAAGCAGGTGCTCCGCCGCGGGTTCCTGATCTTCCTGTTCGGCTTCATGGTGAACGGCTTTCCCTACTTCACCTGGGCGAAGGTGGACGGCATCGCCGATCCCACCTTCCTCGAGCGCGTGGTGGACCGCCTCTATCACTGGCGCTTCCTCGGCGTGCTGCAGCGCATTGGCATCGCGTACACCATCGCCGCGCTCATCGGGCTTCGCACCACGCTCAAGCAGCAGGTCGCGATCCTCTCCGGGATCCTGGTCGGCTACTGGATCCTGATGACGGTGATCCCGGTGCCCGGAACGAACGGCACCATCGGCGCGCTCCTGCTCGACCGCCCCGAGGTCACCATGGCCGCGTGGCTCGACCGCTTCACGCTGGACTGGACGCGATTCGGCCTCGGCAACCACATCTGGATCGGGGGCGTGACGTACGACCCCGAGGGAATCCTCTCGACCATGGGCGCCGTGGGTACCGCCATGCTCGGCAACATGGCGGGCCGCTGGATCGGGGAGCGCCAACGGCCGCTGGAGTCACGCCTCAACGGGCTCTTCGCCGCCGGCGCGCTGGCGATGATGACGGGGCTCGCCTGGCACTGGGTGTTCCCGATCAACAAGACGATCTGGACCAGCTCCTACGTCGTCTTCACCGCCGGCATGGCCTGCGTGGCCCTCGCGACCATCATGTACGTGGTGGACATCCACCAGTTCACGCGATGGACGAAGCCGTGGGTGATCTACGGCGTGAACCCCATGATCGCGTTCGTGGGCTCCGGCGTCATGGCCCGCTGCATCTATTCGATCTTCAAGGTGTCATACGGTGGGGAGACCATCGCCCTCCAGGACGCCATCTATCGCACGCTCTTCCTGGGATGGCTCTCGCCGATCAACGCGTCGCTGGCCTTCGCCTTATCCTTCGTGCTGCTCTGGATGGGGATCCTCGCGATCCTCTACCGCCGAAACATTATCTTCAAGGTCTGACCGGCACGCCAGCCATGGAACGCGCTTTGCCCTCCTGCTCCCATATGTTCTCGAGCCTGCTTCGCCGCGCCCTGCGTCCGCTGCCCGCGGCGCTGTTGTTGTCCGCCTGCCTGGCAGTGGCTGCCGGGCATGCGACCGCCGGAGCGCAGGCGCCGCAGGCGGAGTTGAAGGCCGCCGCCAGGGCAACAGTGAAGAGGAAGCCCGCGGCCACCCCGCAGAAGCGCTCGAAGAGCCGCACGAAGGCGCGCACTTCCAGGCGCCGGGTCACCCGCGCGGCTGCCGTCCCGAGGGCGCCCGCCTGGACTTCGCCCCGCACCGCGGGCGCGCTCGCGTCCGACCTGGGATCCACGCTGGCATCGCACACGCGCAGCGGGCAGTGGGGCATCCTCGTCGTCTCGCTCTCGCGCGGCGACACGCTCTTCGAGCACAACCCCGACATGCAGCTGCAGCCGGCGTCCACCATGAAGATGTTCACCGCCGCGCTGGCGCTGGACCACTTCGGGCCGGACCACCAGTTCAGCACCGACGTGCTGCATGACGGCGCGGTGGCCGGTGGCACGCTCTCCGGCTCGCTCTATCTTCGCGGCGGTGGCGATCCCACCCTCTCGTATCGCTTCACCACTGGCGACGAGGGTCCCTTCGATTCCCTTGCGCGCGCGGTGGCCGCCACGGGTATTCGCCATGTGAAGGGAGACGTGGTCGGCGACGCAGGCGCCTTCGAGTCCCGCCGCATTCCCGAAGGCTGGCAGTCCCGATACCTCTCGGCGTCGTACGCGGCGCCGGTGTCGGCGCTCTCGGTGAACGAGAACCTCGTGTGGATCGTCGTGCGACCCGGATCGAGCAGCGCCGAAGTGGCGCTCGAGCCGGCAACCAGCACGGTCGCCATCGTCAACAAGGTGCGACTGGTCAAGGGCGGTCGCGGCGGCAGCATCGCCGTGCGTCGCGTGAACGGGACGCTCGAGGCGCGTGGCTCCATCGGCTCGCGCTCCGGGCCATTGCGCTATTCACTCGTGATCGACGATCCTGCCCTCTTCGCAGCCGGCGCCTTCCGCGCCGCCCTCGAGAAGGCGGGCGTCACCGTGGATGGCGGGGCGCACATCGGCTCCGCTCCCTCGGCAGCCACGAAGGTCACGTCCATTCCGTCACAACCACTCTCGAAGATCGTGGCGCTCATGGACCGCGAGAGCATCAACCACTACGCCGAGCTGCTCTTCCGCGACGCAGCACATTCGGTGACGCCCGACCAGCCCGGCTCCGCCGAGACGGGACAGGCCGCAATGCGCTCGTTCCTGGGCGGCAAGGTGGGAGCGGCAGCGACGTCGTACGTCACGAGCGACGGCAGCGGCCTGTCGGTGAACGACCTGGTCACGCCCCGCATGATGATCCAGCTACTCAGCTACGCCGACCGCGCGCCGTGGGCGCCGGTGTTTCACGCGTCGCTCCCGGTGGCTGGTGAGTCCGAGACGCTGCGCGGCCGGATGCGCGCCACTCCCGCGCAGGGCAACCTGCACGCGAAGACCGGCACCACGAACACGGTCGCGTCGCTCGGCGGCTACGTCACGGCGCAGAACGGCGAGCTGCTCGCGTTCTCGTTCATCTACAACGGCGGTGACCGCTGGAACGCGAAGGCGACCATGGACTCGATGGGCGCCACCCTCGCGAACTTCCTGCGCGACTAGCGAAGCCGCCGGAACGCCTCGAGCGACGCGGTGCTGTCCACGCGCACCAGGCGCGGAGAGGGACCAGCGGTGAGCGCGCGCGACACGGCGCGCATGGGAGCGTCCATCACCACCACCCACCTCGCGTCGTACGCCGCGATGATGCGGTCGAGGATCGCGACGTTCTCCGCCGGCGAGCGATGGCGGATGTATTCCGCCGCCGTGAAGCTCGTCACCGGCACTGCGCGACGCCCCGTGTAGAGCGTCACCGCCGCCTCGCTCTCGGTCGCCACGACATCTCCCGCCGGCACGTGCGAGGAGATCCAGGTCGTCGCTTCGGTGAAGCGCATGGCGTCATGCGCATTCACGGGGCGCCACCAGCCGAGCGTGTATCCGCGAATGCTGAACATCACGCCTCCCAGCACGACGACCACTGCCGCCGTGGTGCCGAGCATGCGGAGCGCGCGCTGGCTGTCGCTGCGCAGGGCGTGCACCCCCGCGCCGATCACGAGCAGCACGAGCACCCACGCGCCCCAGATGAATCGCAGCGGGGAGAACGGCCAGGCGATGACCATCGCGAGATAGGCGGCCAGGAACAGCAGTGACACTGGCGCGCGCCGCTTCCAGGCGAGCACGCCGGGAATGACCGTCACCACCACTGCGACGAGTGCAATCGCGCGCGCGATGCCGATGGATGAGACGGCGAGCGGACGGATGATGATCTCGACCGCACCGCGAAGGTTCAGCACGACCACCTTCCACAGGAACGGCAGCCCACCCTCGCGCATGCCGGTCACGAGCCAGGCAGAATAGGGCTCGTACTGCCCCCGGATGTCCGGCGCGGCCTGCGCTCCGTATGCGCGCTGCCAGATCAGCCAGGGGAGCACCACCGCCACGAAGACCCCGGCGAATGCAGCAGCTTCACGTCGCCGGCCACGCAGCACATACACCAGTGCCACGGCGGGAAGCAGCGCGATGCCCTGCGTTCGCACGAGCGTGGCCGCACCGGCAACCACTGCCAGCAGCACGGCCTCGCGCACGCCATCGCGCTGCGTGAAGCGCTCGGCGAGCACCAGCAGGGGCAGCAACATCGCGAGGAAGAGTGACTCGCTCAGCACCACCGCGCCGAGGAGCATCGGCGGAATGGAGACCGCACCGGCGATGGCGACCACCGCGGAGATCGTGACCGAGAGCGCGAGCACGCGGCGAGCCAGCCAGTAGGCGCCGGCGGCCACTGCTCCCATGCAGGCCGCATTGAACAGCAGGAAGGTGGCGAGCACCGCTGGGAATGGCGCCGCATGCCAGAGCAGCGCGAGCACCAGCGGATAGCCCGGCGGGTAGTGCGTGGAGGGCGGCGCGCCGGGCAGGTTGCCGGTGTGGAAGCCGCCGCCCGTCGCGATCGAGCGGGCGAGCGCGACGTAGAACCCGTCGTCGTAGAACGAGCCCACGGGCGCCGCCGCCGCCACGCCGGCCAGGATCCATGCGGCGAAGGCCGCAGCGAGCACGCCGAGCAGCGCTGCCGTGATGCGCTCGCGATGTACGCCGGCGTCTGGCGCGACGCCGGCACTCGTCACCCGCTGACCTGCGTGATGTGTACGCCGCGACGCGCGAGCTCGGCGATGTACTTCTCCGCCGGCACCGCCTCATCGGGAGTGTGCACGCCGGGCTGGATCTCACGGCGCGCCTGCAGCAGGCCCGTGATGGCGAGCGAGTACCCCGTTGCGCGCATCATGGCGCTGATGCCGCGCTCCTCGTCATAGCGGTCGATCAGTTCCCACGTGAGGGTCTTCGCGGCGCCGGCCTTCCTGCCGCTGACCGTGACACGCAGCGCCACCAGGTCGCGTCCCTTCGGCTTGGTGAGGCGCGGACCCACCACCGAGATGAAGACGTCGCGCGGCACCACCATCTGTCCCTTCACGTCCACGGGCTCCAGGTCGAGCAGCCCGAGCTGGCGGATGGATTCCATCAGCTGCGCATGGCCCGGATAGCGCAGCGTCTTGTACTCCATCGAGGGGATCTTGCCCTCGTACCGTTGCGCCATGGTGCTCAGGCCACCTGCCGTGTGGAACGCCTCGAGCGTTCCCACCGGCGACCGGAACTCGATTGCCTCGCGCTCGGAGAGTGCCGTCACGTTCTGCGGCTTGCCGTCCCGGAGGATCCACGACTGCGTGGTGTAGTAGTCGAGCACGCCCTCGAGCGAGTAGACGATCTGGTAGTCGAGCGGCGGCTCGGGGTCCTGCGGCAGGCCGCCCACGTAGATCCGCACGCTCTCCACGGAGTCGAGCTGCGAGATCCCCAGCTGCGCGAGGATGTTCACCATTCCCGGCGCCAGTCCCGTGTCGGGCACCACCGAGATGCCCTTGGCCTTCGCCGCGGCGTCGAGCTTCTTCTGGTTGACCACGATCTCGGTGTTGCCACCGAGGTCGGAGAAGTGGGCGCCCGCCTCCACGGCGAGGCGCGCCAGGTCCAGGTTGAAGTAGTAGGGAATGGCGCTCATCACCGCGTCGCACTCGCGCATCAGGGCCAGCACGGCCTCGTGATCGCGTACGTCCAGCGGGGTGGGAATGAGCCTCGGCCCCGAATAGGGCTTCAGGAACTCGGGCAGGTGGTCGATGTGGATGTCCGCCAGGCGGACTTCGGTGACCTCCGGGTCCTGCAGGAGGTCGTACGCGCATGCCGAGCCCTGCAGTCCAGCGCCGAGTACCAGCATCTTCATGCGAAGCATCTCCCTTTCGGTCGTTCCCTGCGTACCTGCGGCCCAGAAAAGTAACCGCGGAGTACGCTCCTTGCACCCACGCGACACCATGACGACCGCATCCGACACCGAAAAGCGCTGGAAGGAGCACCTGGTCACCGACGGCGCTGGCATTCGCCGCATCCTCGAGGACACGCGCCGGATCGCCGTGCTAGGCATCAAGACCGAGGACAGCGGGCAGCCGGCGTTCTACGTGCCGGAGTATGCGCAGCGCGCGGGATACGAGATCATCCCGGTGCCGGTCTACTATCCGGACGTCACCGAGATCCTGGGCGTGCCGGTGGTGCGCACGGTGGCGGATGCGCCGGGCGCGATCGACATGGTCAACGTGTTCCGCCGCCCGAAGGACATCGCTGCGCACGTGGACGACATCCTGGCGGCGAAGCCGAAGTGCGTCTGGTTCCAGCTGGGGATCCGCAACGACGAGGCGGCCGAGACTTTCGCGCGCGCCGGCATCGACGTGGTGCAGGACGCCTGCCTGCTGGTGGAGCTGCAGGGGATCGGGCGGTAAGCGGTCATCCAGAGCGCAGCGAAGGATCTGCAGTTCGCCGCCACTGAAACAACCAAACAGCAACAGCCTTGAGTCACGGGTTGCACTGAGCCGCTGCGCGGCTGACACTGGCATCTGATGCCAGTGATGCGCCTGAGCAGCAGGCGCCCGTGAAACCCGTGGCTCAAGTCAGTCGCAGTTGAGGCAGTTTCAGTGTGGCGGAGTTGCTGGGCCCAGCGAAGGATCTGCAGTTGCAGTTCCGCTACTCCACGATCAGCTCACCCAGCCGCGGATCGAGCGTCCACCGGCGCGCGCGCAGCGGCGCGGCCAGCTCACCCGCGAGCGGCGTCCAGCGTCCCTGCAGCAGCACGTGCACCGAACCGTTGGCCCACAGCAGGGGATATCGCCGCCCGATCACGCCGCGCGCATCGCCACTGCGACGCAGCAGCAGCGTGCCCGCCGCAACGTCCACGGAGGGTGCCAGCCGCCAGAGCACGTCCAGTCCGATCAGCGCGCGGCCGGCATCGCGCAGCAGCGCGAATCGCACGGGCACGTCGCGCAGCGTCGCCTCTCCCACGCCGACCACCGATGCAACGCCGACTGCCGCCGGTTCCTTCTTCGACCGCGGAAACGATCGAACCGCGGCGTCGCTCGCGAGTGACGCGTCGAGCGTGAGTCCCCGCTCTCGCGGATCCACCACCGCCGTGATCGTGCGGCCGCCGAGGACGATCTTCACCTCGAACAGTGAGCCCACTTCCACGGTGGGCGACAGCCCGAGCGTCGCGCGCTCATCACTCAACCACGTCACCGCGGTGCGCGGGGCCAGGTACCACGCGCGCATCCGCTCCGCCGTGTCCAGCGGCGACGACGCGAGCGCCGCCAGTGGCGCGAAGTCGCCACTCCACTCGTAGGCCTGCGCGAGGTCGTCCACCACCGACAGGGGCTGGGCGCCGAAGCGAACGGCCTCCTCGAACAGCACCGCCGCGACGCGCGGCGCGCCACGCCCGAGCAGGTAGCGGCCGAGCGCCGCTCGCGCGGCACCGTCGCGCGGACGGGCACTCACCGCCTGGTAGAGCATCCACTCACCCAGGTCGAGCGCGCCGGCCCGCACCAGCGAGTCGGCACGCTGCGCACGCTGTCCACTGGCATCGCGGAATGGTGCAAGCACGAGCGACGCACTCGCGACGAACGCCAGCAGCCTCCGCGTGCGCATCACCGTGCGCGTCACCGCGCGCGCGGGAGGCGCACGAGCACTGCCTCATTCGGGGACTCGTTCTCGACGGGGTGCATGCGCTTGCGCACCTGGAGCTGGAAGCGGCCATCCTTCGTGGACGCGACCACCAGCGTGCCGTTCGGCATCACCAGCGGCACGGAGATGTCCAGCACCGGCCCCGCGATCCACGTGGCAGGCGCGAGCTGTGCGGTGTCGCCCTTCCACGCGCGCACCAGCGTGTCGGCGGGGAGCGGCACCGCCAGCCAGTGCTGCGGATGCGCGTCGTCCATCGCGCGCGCCGGATGGTCGCCCACGACCACCGTGTCACCGAACCTCGTCCATCGCACGCGCCAGCCATCGAGCGCCACGGCCACGTCCCCGGCAGGGCGGCCCGACCCGACTGCCTCGAGCGAGTCCACCATCACCACGTGCGTGATCCCCACGCCACTCACGATCGCCATTCCGCTCGCGGTGAAGCCGTGCGCGCGAAGCCGCGCCGCGAGTGCGCGCTGCCACTCCGGCGTGCGCGCGCCCGGCGCGAGTTGCGCCGTGACCGCGGCGGGAATCCAGCCGACGAGCCCGACCCACTCGGTGAACAGCACCGAGTCCCTGTCGTTTGCGCGCAGCAGGTAGCTCTTGGCGTAGGCAAGGCGCTTCCAGTCGGCGGAGGGAGCCACGTCCCACGCGCCATCCTCCTGCCAGGTGACGTCACGCGCCTCGTCGGCGAACGCGAATCCATTCGGGACCGGCTCCGCTTCGACGCCCGCCGGGTCTTCCATGGCAAGGATTGCATGACCGTCTGGCGAGAGCATCCACCGGATGCGCGCCGCCATCCCGTGCGTCCCGTTGTTGAGCGGGATCACCAGCAGCGTGTCCGCCGCAGCGCTCAGGCCGCGCGCGCTGCCTGTGCTGGCACCCTTTCCCCTCGTGTCGCCGGCGCTTCCGCATCCCCAAGCCATCGCCATCGCGCACAGCGCCACCAGCCACTGCCGCACGGTCAATGCGACACCCGGTAGATCACGCCCGCCTGGTCATCGCTCACCAGCAGGCTGCCATCCGCGGCGACCACCACGTCCACCGGCCGCCCCCATCGCCTGTTGTCCGCGCGCTGCCATCCGGTGACGAAATCCTCCACGCCCACCGGCTTGCCATTCGCGACCTTGATGCGCACCAGCTTCGCGCCGGTGGGCACGTTGCGGTTCCACGAGCCGTGGTACGCGACCACGGCATCGCCGCGCCACTCACGCGGAAAGTTCGACGCATTGTGCAGGAAGGTGATGCCCAGTGGAGCCGAGTGCGCCTGCAGCTCGAGCGCGGGCGGCACGGTGCCGCGGCATCGCTCCACGTCGTGAAACTCGGGATTCGGGATGCGGTTGCCATAGCAGTACGGCCAGCCGTAGTCCGCTCCTTCCTTCAGGATGTTGATCTCCTCGGGGGGCAGGTCCTGGTATTCCGGGGCGAGCATGTCGCGCTCATTCTGCGTGACCCACAGCTGCCGCGTGGCGGGATGAAGCGCGAGCCCCACTGCGTTGCGCAGCCCCTTCGAGAAGATCGTGCGATTGCGTCCCTGGTCGTCGAAGCGCAGCACCGCCGCGCGATCGTCGCTCGCCTCCACGCAGATGTTGCACGTGGAGCCAATCGAGACGTACATCGCGCCGTCCGCGCCGAAGATCACGGTGCGGCTGAAGTGGCCGCCGCCCCCACTGTAGCGCGCCAGTGTATCAGGGGCGCCCTTCGCCACGCCATTCGCGTCGAGCGACACCCGCATCACCGCGCCCGTTGCGGCGACGTAGAGGTAGCCCGCGTGGAACGCGAGCCCATGCGGAAGGACGATGCCACTCACCACCACGTTGCGCGAGTCCGCCACGCCATCGTGGTCGGCATCCACCAGCCGCAGCACGCGCCCCTGCGAGGGCTGCGAGACGTAGATCGCGCCATCGGGCGCCACCGCCATCATGCGCGCGCCCGCCACGTCCTTCGCGAAGTACTCGACCTTGAATCCCGGCGGGGCCTTCAGCTCCTCGATACGCTGCGCACCCGCCATCCGTACCGCGGGGCCCGCGAGCAGCAGCGCAACGAGTGCGCGTCGCGCGCGCGCGATCACCGGCCGAACAGCCGGCCGAGCAGCCCGCTCTCGCCCGGGGTCACCGGTCCCGGGACCGTGCCGCCGGCCGCCCCCACGAACGCGTCGGCGAACTCCACGGTGCTCTGGTAGCGATCCTCGGGATTCCGCGACATCGCCTTGTTCAGCACTCGCTCCACCGCCTCCGGGAAGTCGAGCTCGGGCCGCATCTGCCGCAGCGGCGTGGGGTCGCTGCGCAGGCGCGCGATCATCATCTCCTGCTGCGTCCGCCCCTGGAAGGGGAGCTTGCCGGTGAGCATCTCGTACGTCATGAGCGCCAGCGAGTAGATGTCGGTGCGCGCGTCGAGCGGCTTTCCGCGCAGCTGCTCGGGGCTCATGAATTCCGGGGTGCCGAGGATGATGCCCGTGGCCGTGAGCTTCTGCAGCTCACCCTCCGCCTTGCGCTCCTTGGCGAGGCCGAAGTCCATCACCACGGCATAGTCCACGTTGTCCGCGCGACGGCAGATCATCACGTTCTCGGGCTTCAGGTCGCGATGCACGATCTTGAGGTCGTGCGCCACCTGCAGCCCGCTCGCCATGTCGTACACGAAGCGCGACGTATCCTCCAGGGTGATCCGGCCCAGCCGGTTGTTGCGGTCGGAGAGGATCTCTCCCTCCACGAACGGCATCACCACGTACACCAGCCCGTCCTGCGTCTCGCCCAGGCGCATGATGTGGCAGACGTTCGGGTGCGCGAGCCGCATGCCCAGCGCCGCCTCGCGGCGCAGGCGCGCCATGGCATTCTGGTCCTGGCTCAGCGCCGCCGACAGCACCTTCATGGCGTAGCGTTCCTGCGTGGCGACGTCGATCGCGAGGTACACGAACGACATGCCCCCCTCGCCGATCTTCTTCTCCACCCGGTAGCGCCCATCGAGCACCTTGCCGACCAGGTTCGCGTGCGTCACCGGCTGCGCGGACGCATCGGCGCGCACCGGGGCAGCGGTGCCGCGCGGGGCCGGCGGGTCGAAGTTCAGCGGCGGCAGGCCCGCAGGTTGTGCCGCGGCCGCGGGAGGCGTCGGAGCCCCCGGCTTGGCGATCAGCTTCGTCCCATCCTTGGTGCAGAAGCGGGATTCGTCGCCGTACATGGTGCCGCAGGCGGGACAGCGGTTCATCAGATGCACACCTGGTTGCGCCCCCCGGACTTGGCTCGATACAGCGCCTCGTCCGCCCGGGCAAAGAGGTCCTCGGCCGACTCGACCCGAGGATTCGGAAAGCTGGCGACGCCTATGCTCGCCGTCAAATGAACGGGGCCGCCCTCGGCGAGCGCGAACACATGGTGGGAAATGCGCTCGCGCATCCGCTCGGCGAAGATCATTCCCCCATCCGGCGCCGTCTCGGGCAGCAGGACCACGAACTCCTCGCCCCCGTAGCGCGCAACGATGTCGATGGTCCGGGCCGCGCTGGCCAGCAACTCGGCGAACTGCCGCAGGACTTCATCGCCCGCCAGGTGCCCCCGCTGGTCATTGATGTCCTTGAAGAAGTCGATGTCCGCCACCAGGCAGGTGATCGGGAACTCGAAGCGCCGCGCGCGGTCGAGCTCCGCGGCCAGGCGGTCCGTGAGGGCGCGACGGTTCAGCAGCCGCGTGAGCGAATCGGTGGTCGCCAGCGCCTCCAGCCGCTTGTTGTCCGCGCGCGTCGCCTCGAGCGCCTGGGCGCGCTTGAGCGCACTCGCGGTGGCTCGGACCACGGTCTCGGCAAAGGCGACGTCGGCGCGATCGAGCGTGCGCTCATCCCGCTCGGTGCGCAGGAACAGCACGCCCGTTCGCCAGCGATCCAGCGCGAAGGGGAGCACCAGCACGGACCGGATGCGCACCGTGCGATGCTCCTCGCTCCACAGGCGGCGCGCATCCTCGAACAGCGGGTCGCTGGCAGCGTCCTCCACCAGCACGGGCTGGCCCGTGCGCAACGCCGCAGTGATTTCCGGGTAGCGCTCGAGCTCCACGGGCATGTCCTGCACGCTCGGGTCCTCGAAGGCCGCCGCCACCATTCCGCGTGTGTCCTCGGCACTCGCGAGCACCACCGAGCAGTGCGAGATGCCGAGGGCGCGCGCCACGCGACGCGCGAGGATGCGGTAGATCTCCGGCGCCTGCGGCTCGCCGGAGACGTCGTGGACGATGTCCACAAGCTGTCGCCCGCTCGCCGCTTCCTGGCGCAGGCGCTCCAGCTCCGCCTCGCGCGCGCGCAGCCTGGTGCGCAACTCGCGCACCTCGCGCGCGAGCGCGGCATACGCCTCGAGCCGCCCGAGCAGCGACGCCACGTCGATGGGGTGCTCGAGCTCCAGCACCGGCACGTCGCGCAGCTTGCTGTCCTGCTGGAACAGCTCCACCAGCTCCTCGCGCGCGCCGGGCATGGCGGCGAAGTCCACGAGCACCAGGTCCGGCGCGATGCCCGCCAGCGCGCTGCGTGCCTCGTGCGGCCCAGACACGCCGACTACGTCGAAGCCGCGCGAGCGCAGCAGCCAGCAGAGGACCCGCAGCTCGGCGGCATCCTCCTCGGCTACCAGCAGGCGCGCGGTGACGGTCACGTCAGCGGCCGAGGACCTGGAGCAATCCGTCCCATTCGATGTTGCCCCCGCTGATCATCGCCACCGTCCTGCCGCGCGGCTCGACCAGTCCCGCCATCAGTGCGGCAACGCACACCGCGCCGCTCGGCTCCACCACCAGCTTCGCGCGGTCCATCAGGTGGCGCATGCCGCGAATCACCAGTTCGTCGGAGACGAGCACCACGTCGTCCAGGTGCTCGCGGTGATGCGCGAAGTTCAGGTGGCCGATCTCCACCGCGAGCAGTCCGTCGGGCAGTCCCGATGACTGTGCGAGCTTCACCGGCTCGCCCGCCTCGCGCGCCCTCGTGAGCTTGGGCGAGCCTTCGGGCTCGACGCCGATCACGCGCGCGCCGGGCACCAGCGCCTTGATCGCCGTGGCCACTCCCGCACTCAGTCCGCCGCCGCCCACGGGAACGATCACGGTGCCCACGTCGGGCATGTCCTCGGCGATCTCGAGTCCCGCCGTGCCCTGCCCCGCGATGATCCAGGGATGGTCGTAGGGCGGCACGAGGTGCAGCCCCTCGCCCTCCGACAGCTCGAGCGCGCGATTGAAGCGGTCGGCAGTCGTCGTTCCCGCCAGCTCGACGCGCGCGCCGAGTCGCCGGCATCCTTCCAGCTTTGCGGGCGTCACGGTGGTGGGCATCACGACCGTGGCGGGAATGCCGAACAGCTTCGCCGCCAGCGCGACGGCCTGTGCGTGATTGCCGCTCGAGGGCGCGATCACTCCGCGTGCGCGTTCCGCGGGGTCCATCCGCGCCAGGTAGTGGTACGCCCCGCGGAACTTGAAGGCGCCACCGCGCTGCAGCGACTCGGGCTTCACCATGACTTCCGCGCCGAGCTCCTCGCCGAGCGCGTGCAGCGGCAGGAGTGGCGTGCGATGCACCACGGGTGCGAGCAGCCGCTGCGCGGCGCGAAGGTCGTCGAGAGTGAGGAGCACGTGCGATGCTGCGGATGCGGTCATTCGTCGTCTGGGGGTGCGGTCATCGCGCGCCTCGCGGCGGCGCGCGCGGGGTCAGGCGTAGACGCGATTGCGTCCGCCGAGCTTGGCCTTGTACAGCGAGCGATCCGCTTCCTGGAGGAGCATCTCCGGGGAGATCGGGTCCGTGCCGCGCGCGAGCGCGACACCCACCGAGATCGTGACGGCCAGCCCGCCGCCCGGGGGGCCGAAGCTGAAGTCATCCACTCGCCGGCGCAGCCGCTCCGCGAACGTCACGGCGCCCTGCCATCCGGTGTCGGGGAGGAGCACGACGAATTCGTCGCCGCCCAGGCGCGCCACGGCGTCGGTGTCGCGCGCGGTGGCCTTCATGATGCCCGAGAGCTGCTGGAGCACGATGTCGCCGACCGGATGGCCGCGCGTGTCGTTGATCTCCTTGAAGTGGTCCATGTCGAGCGCCACCACGGCCACCTGCGAGCCGCGACGCTTGGCATGTCGCCAGTCCGCGCGCAGCCGGTGCTCGAGCGCGCGGCGATTGAGGCAACCCGTGAGCGCATCCGTGCCGATCTGCTCGGCCAGGCGGTTGCGCATGGTGTCGAGGCTGCGCGCGAGGAGCGTGAGGTCGTCGGGGCGCCGCTCCTCCTCGAGCGCGAGCCGGCCCGAGAAGTCGCCTTCCTCGGCCAGCTTGCAGAAGAGTCGCAGCCGGTTCATCCGTTCGCGGAAGCGCCCGAACACGTGCACGAGCAGCCCGCTGATCCCCGCGAACACGGCGGCGTCGAGGGCGACGTCGAACGCATGCGGTTGCGGGCCGGGCATGAACGGCGTGATCACCAGCGTGGCGAGCAGGTACGCGCCGACGTTGAGCGCGATCGACCAGGCGCCGAGCCGGCGGCCGTAGTAGAAGACCGTGAGTTGCACCTGCGCGAGCCCGATCACGAGCATGCGATCGATGTGCTCAGGCGAGCTCGCGAAGTAGAAGATCGCGGCGGTGGCGGCGACGTCGGCGGTGGCGAGGATCGCCGGCAGCCAGGCGCGCAGCACGTTGCTGGTGGTGCGCTGCACGTAGAGCGACGTCCCGAGCACCACCGCGACGTACGCGCCGATGACGAGCGTGAGCGGCAGCAGCGCCGATTCCTGCGGCACCTGGCTGAGCAGGACGGAGGCGAGCCAGAACGTGAGCATCGCCGCGTATCGCACCCAGCGCTGCCAGAGGATGACTTCACTCTGCAGGTCCGCGCGATCCTGGCGGAGCGCATCGCTGAGCTCCGGAGACCCGCCGACAGGCTCCGGCGACCCGTCAGGAACGGGTGTCAGCGAGGGCGGTTCGGTGTCGGTGCGCAGCGTCGATGTCATCTCTGAAGGCGGTGAGCGATCTATAGTAGCATTCGCCCCCATGAGGGGAAAGCACTACCTTTTCGCCGTGCCGAAGCCCACCTCCAGCCTTCGGTCCGTCCTGATCGGCGCCGCCTTCCTCATGGCGACCTCGGCGATCGGCCCGGGCTTCCTCACCCAGACCACCGTCTTCACGGCGAAGCTGGGCGCCAGCATGGGATTCGCCATCCTCCTCTCGGTGCTGTTCGACCTGGGGGCCCAGCTCAACATCTGGCGCATCCTGGCCGTGGCGGAACGGCCGGCGCAGGACGTCGCCAACCTCGTGGCTCCCGGACTTGGGCATGCCCTGGCCGCCCTGGTGGCGCTCGGGGGCCTCGCCTTCAACGTGGGCAATGTCGCGGGGGCCGGGCTGGGCTTCCAGGCACTACTGGGCCTTCCGCTCACCTCGGCGGTGCTGCTCAGCGCCGCCCTGGCGATCGGGATCTTCCTGGTGAAGGAAGCCGGACGCGCCATGGACCGCTTCGCGCAGGTGCTGGGCTTCCTGATGGTGGCCCTCACGCTGTACGTGGCGGTGGCCTCCCACCCGCCGCTGGCCAAGGCGGCGGTGCGCACCTTCGCGCCGCTCGACCTCGATCCGCTCACCGTGGTCACGCTCGTGGGCGGCACCGTGGGGGGCTACATCACCTTCGCGGGTGCGCACCGCCTGCTCGACGCCGGGGTGAAGGGGCGCGACGCGCTGCCGGAGGTGACGCGCTCCGCCACGATGGCAATCGGCATCGCGTCGCTGATGCGCGTGCTGCTCTTCCTGGCGGCGCTCGGCGTGGTGGCGGGCGGCGTGGTGCTGGACGCGGCCAATCCTCCTGCGTCGGTCTTTCGCCATGCCACGGGCGAGCTGGGCTTCCGCATCTTCGGCATGGTGATGTGGGCAGCGGCGATCACGTCGGTGGTGGGTTCGGCCTACACCTCGGTGTCGTTCCTGCGCACGCTATCGACGGCGGTCGCGCGACACGAGCGCGTGGTGATCGTGGGCTTCATCGTGGTGTCCACCGCGATCTTTTTAGCCATCGGCCAGCCGGTGAAGGTGCTGGTGCTGGTGGGCGCGCTGAACGGCTTCATCCTGCCGCTCTCACTGGGCGCGATGCTGGTGGCCGCGCGGCTTCCGCGCGTGGTGGGCGACTACCAGCATCCGCGCGCGCTCTCGCTCGCCGGCTGGGCCGTGACCGTGATGATGGCGGGGCTGGGGATTTATACGGTAACGCGGGTGCTCGGGAAGTGAGGGGCTGAGGAGCTGGGGAGGATGAACGCAGAAGGGCCCGGCAATGATGCCGGGTCCTTCCGATTTTCCCCTGATCCTCAGCCCCTCACATCCTCACTCCTGGTCTTCCGCTCCCACCGGCTCCAGGTCCTCGCCCTCCTCTTCCTCGGTGCCGTCATCAGGCACCATGCGGGCGACGGCGACCACCAGGTCCTTCTCGTCGAGGTTGACCAGCTTCACGCCCTGCGTGTTGCGGCCCGCCACGCGAATGCCCTTCACGTCCATGCGGATCACGACGCCCTGCTTCGTGATCACCATCAGGCCGTCGTCGGGGAGCACTTCCTTGATGGAGACTGCGTCGCCCGTGCGGTCGGTGCGGTGCACCGTGATGATGCCCTTGCCCCCGCGTCGCTGCACGCGATAGTCCTCGATCGGCGAGCACTTCCCGAGGCCCTTCTCGCAGACCACGAGCAGGTTGGCCTCGCGCTTGATCACCACCATGCCGATCACTTCGTCACGGGGCCCGAGCTCGATGCCCTTCACGCCGGTCGTGTCGCGGCCCATCTCGCGGACGTTCTGCTCGTGGAAGCGGATGGAGAGGCCGTGCCGCGTGGCGAGCACGATGTCGTTCGTGCCGCTCGTGATCTGCACGTCCATCAGCTCGTCGCCGTCCTCGATCTTGATGGCCTTGATGCCGTTGGACCGGGGGTTGGCGTAGGCGGAGAGCG
>JAQBPX010000027.1 GCA_028287305.1 Gemmatimonadota bacterium | reverse complement strand
CGGCGGGGAGCAGGTCGGGGGTGAACTGGATGCGCTGGAAGGTGGTGGAGATCGTCTCGGCCAGCGTGCGGACCGTGAGGGTCTTCGCGAGCCCCGGCACGCCCTCCAGCAGCACATGGCCGCCGGTGAGGATGCTGATCAGGAGGCGCTCGACCATGTACTCCTGCCCGACCACGCGCTTGGCGACCTGAGTCGAGACGTCGCGAACGAGTTGGGCGTCTGCCGCCGACGATGCCTGTGTGGCCACTGCCAACTCCGATGGTTGAGGAAGACTGCCCGGCCCTACCAGCTACCCACCTATCGCACGTTCAGTTCCCGACGAGCACGTCGATCACGCGCTTCTCCCGCGCCGAGAGTGCGCGGGTCTTTCCGGGCTCGAGCTCGCCCAGCTTCACCGGCCCGAAGCTGACCCGCACGAGGCGCTCCACGGTGAGCTCGAGCGCCTCGCAGAGGCGACGCACCTCGCGGGTTCGCCCCTCGGAGATCGTCAGCTGAAACTCGAACAGCCCGCGCGCCAGCCGGCGGACGTCGATGTCGCGCGGGTTCACGGGCCCATCCTCCAGCTCGATTCCCTTCCGCGCCATGCGCGCCGCCATCTCGGCATCGCCGCGCACGGTCGCGACATAGGTGCGATCCACTTCCATGGACGGATGCGTGAGCTTGTTGGCGGCGTTCCCGTCGGTCGTGAACAGCAGGACGCCTTCCGTCATGTAGTCGAGGCGGCCCACGTAGGTGAGTCCCGGCGTGACGGGGACCAGGTCGAACACGGTCTGCCGCCCCTGCGGGTCGCCGCGCGACGTCAGGTATCCCGACGGCTTGTTGAGCACCAGCCACGTGTCGAACTTCGCCGGCGCGCCGACCGGCTTGCCATCGACCACGATCGTGTCGCGGTCCGGGTCCACGCTCTGGCCGATGGTCGCGACCTGCCCGTTCACCGTGACGCGCCCCGCGCTCACCAGCTCCTCGGCATGCCGCCGCGAGGCGACGCCGGCTCGCGCCAGCGCGCGCTGGATGCGCATGGATTCGCCCATCAGCCGTTTCCCGAGGAGGCGGCCACTGCCGCGACGGGTTCGTCCATGGGAGCTTGCTCCGCGACGACGGCGGGCGACTGCACGCGAAGCGCGACCGCCAGCTCGTCGGCGCGCGGCAACTCCTCCAGGTGACGCAACCCGAAGTGCTCCAGGAAGAGCGGGGTGGTGCCATAGAGCAGCGGGCGGCCGAGTCCCTCGGCGCGACCCACCACGTCGATGAGCCCACGCTCGTGCAGCGACTTGAGCACGCTGCCCACGTTCACGCCGCGGATCTCCTCCACCTCCAGTCGCCCGATCGGCTGCCGGTAGGCGATGATCGCGAGCGACTCGAGCGCCGCAGCGGAGAGCCGATGCGGGCGCGACGCGAGCTGCGCGCGCTCGATGGCCTCGGTGTATTCGGCGCGCGTGAGGATCTGCCACCCGCCGCCGATCTCGATCAGCTCGACGCCGTGCCCGTCCACGTCGTAGTGCTCGCGCAGCTCCTCGAGGGCCGCCTGGATGGCCGCGGGGCTCGACTCGGGGTCGAGCCCGCGCAGCTCCTCGGTGGGAACGGGGCGCGCGCTGGCAAACAGCGCGGCTTCAAGCAGCTTCGCTAGCGGTGTCACGCGAGATCTCGACGTCGGCAAACGGTTTGGGCTGGTTCACGCGCAACTCGCCGAGCTTGGCCATCTCGAGCAGGCCGAGCACGGTGGAGAGCACCTGCCAGGGTTCGGACCCATTGTTGAGGAGGTCCGTGAGGCGAAGGCGTTCGCGCAGCTCGAGCACCGCGCGGATGATGGTGATGGCGCCCGGCACGTCGAGCGCGCGCGCGACCACGTCGTGCACGCCGGGCTGGCGCGTGACGCGCAGGATGCGGTCGACCGACGCGAGCAGCTCGCTGAGCGAGAGCGCGAGGGGCGCCTGCGGCGGCACGGGCTGCGAGGGCAGCCAGGCCCGCGAGAACTGGTTGCGTCGCTCCTCGCCGCGCTTCTCGAGCACGTCCACGATCTCGCGCATCTGCTGGTACTCGAGCAGCCGGCGCACGAGCTCCGCACGCGGGTCGTCCCACTGCTCCTCCTCGTTGCGCGGCAGCAGCAGCTGCGCCTTGATGCGGAGCAGGCGCGCGGCCATCTCGAGGTACTCGGCCGCCTCATTGAGCCCGAGCGTGCGGATGCGCGCCACGAACTGCTGGGCGATGCGCGCGATGGGGATGTCGTAGATGTCCACCTGCTCCTCGCGAATGAGGGCGAGGAGGAGGTCGAGCGGTCCGGAAAAGGCGGAGAGCTCGACGATGAAGCTCGGCGGCGGGCCGTCGGCGGGCGGCGTGTACGGCGCGACCGCGTCGCTCATTGCGCGAGCTGCGACGGCAACGTGAGCGGGGCCACCAGGCGCAGCAGCACGTCGGTGAGGAACATCGGCGGCGTCATCCACCACGAGAAGAAGCGCGTCTGCATGAGCAGCAGCAGGAGGAAGATGCCGAAGAAGCCGACGCGCTGGTACTGCAGCGCCCAGGCCGGCGGCAGCAGGTACTTCATGACGTGCGAGCCGTCGAGGGGCGGGACGGGCAGCAGGTTGAAGGCGATCAGCGACAGGTTGATGAAGACGCCGTAGGAGAACATCATCTGCAGGATCGCCACGGATTCCGTGAGCGCCGGGATGCTGCCGATGGGCCGGACGATGGCGATGAGTGCCGTGCAGGCGATGGCGACCACGAAGTTCGTGGCGACGCCGGCGAGCGAGACGATGATGTCGCCGCGCTTGAAGTTGCGGTAGTTGCGCGGGTTCACGGGCACCGGCTTGGCGCCGCCGAGGATCATGCCCGCGTGGGTGAGGATGAGCAGCGCGGGGAGCAGGATCGTCATGAACGGGTCGATGTGCTTGACCGGGTTCCAGGTCAGGCGGCCCAGCTGCCAGGCGGTGGGGTCGCCCTGCTTCAGGGCGGCGTAGCCGTGAGCGACCTCGTGCGCGATGACCGAAAAGAGCAGGACAGGCGCAATGAGCAGGAAGTTCTGGAAGGGTTGCATCGAGGGGCGAAAGGTAGCCGTCGCAGGGGGGCCAAAGCAATGCCGCGCCTTGACATATAGGCCTGCCGAACCTAGCTTTCCCCGTCTACACCCGCAGTCCCAAAAAGCCCAATTCTGGAGAGTTCGTCAGTGCCGAATATCGCATCCGCGAAGAAGAACATGAGGAAGACGCGTTCGGCCACGGTGCGCAATCGCGCCCAGCGTTCGGCGCTCCGCACCGCCCTCAAGAAGGCAAAGGCCGCCGAGACCACGCCCGAGGCGACCATGACCGCCGTGCAGCTGCTCGATCGCGCCGCCCGCAAGGGACTGCTCCATCGCAACGCCGCTGCCCGCCAGAAGAGCAAGCTCGCGAAGCGCGCGAACGCTGCCGCTGCAGCCGCCAAGTAGTTCGCTCCGCACGTAGAGAGGGCCCGCTCTTCCGAGAGCGGGCCCTTTTTGCGTTCGGGATCGCTGCGCCAGGGGTTCGTTGCGCCGGGGCCCGTTCCTCGGACTTTCGCGGACGAACTGAAGCGGAATTCGCGGAAGGAAAAACAACCGACTTGTTGAACTGCACGCCATCCTGGTTCCCCAAAATTGCTGGGGCAGTTTCAAATTGAATCGGTTGCAGTTGCAGTGTCCGCAGACCTCCGCTTCAGTTCGTCCGCGAAAGTCCGAGGAAACGGCCCCGGCGCACGGAACTCAGAGCGACGCCAGCTCTGCCCCGCAGCGTTCGCAGTACCACTCGGTGGGGTAGTTCATCGAGCCGCACTCGGAGCACTTGAGCGTCTTGGGCTGCTCGAGCGCCGAGGACTGCCGCAGGACGATCGGGTTGTTGGCGGTGACGTTCATGGACATCGGCACCTCCACGCTGCGGCGCGGCATGTGGTCGGTGCTGCGCGGCACCTGCAACGCCGAGCGATCCTCGTCGCCTTCGCGGACGAATTCCTGCGCCACCGAGGGCCGCGCCGCGCGCGACACGAGCGCGCCCTCGAGGGGCTCGGACTCGTCGTGTTCCACGAGGGGCGCGGGCGACGCCACCGCCGGAGCAGGCGCCGCTGGAACAGGCGCCGCAGCAGGCGCCGCAGCGGGCGCCTGTAGCACGGCCGGCGCGGGCGACGGAGCCGGTGACGCCTGCGCGGGAGTGGGCGGCGTCGGATCGGTGACCGAGTGCAGGAATGCCAGCTCGTCGAAGCCCGAGCTGCGCGCCGGCACCGGCACGGACGCGGCCGCGGGCGTCGGCGCAGGCATCGAGTTAGGCTCGATCGTCGCCACACCGGCAGGCGGCGTGGGCGCGCTCGACGCAGCCGACTCCGCATCGGTCGCGGCGCCTGGACCTGCCAGCAGGTCCGCGACCGGTTCCTCCGGCAGCGCGGGCTTCTCCGTCTCCTCGGCCAGCACCGGCGTGGACTCCCCAGGCGCGCCACGCGCCGCGTCGAGCAGCTCGCGCACCTGCGCCAGCTCCCGCTCCGTCTCCTCGCGCGACGCGGTGGACTCGGCGATCGCCGTGTCACACGCCGCGAGCGCCGACTGCGCGTCGGGCTCCGACAGCTCGCCCACGTGCGAGCGAAGCTCGGTCTCGGCTCGCTCATCGCGCTTCGCCTGCTCCTGCTGCGCCAGCTCCGCCACGCGCTCGGTGAGCTGCGTCGCAGTCGCTTCGAGGTCGCCCGCGTGGCTCGAGAGCTTCTCGATCACGCCATTGAGGCGCGAGGTGTAGTCGCCCTTCACGCGATCGAAGACGTGCTGGGGCGTGCCGTCACGCTTCGCGTCGAGGGCGGCGATCCACGCCTCGAACTGGCGGCGCTCGGCCATGAGCGCAGTGACCGCCTCGAGGGGGCGCTTCGCAGCCTTCATGACGCGCGGCTCCCGGGCTCGCCCAGCGCGCGCACCTGCTCGCGCGTGAGCCCGTTCACGCGCCCGAGCGTGCGCGCGACGAGGAGGATCCGCGCCGCATGCTCCAGGCTCTCCATGCGCTGGTGCGCGAGGAGCAGCGTGGGCCCGGTGGTGGTGGCGCCGTGATTGGCCATGAGAAAGGCGTCGTGACGGTCGAGCAAGGGGTCGAAACGGGCGGCGAGCGCCTCGCTGCCCGGTGTCTCATAGGGCACGAGTGGCACGCCTCCCATCTGCAGGATCACTTCGGGAAGCACGGGGTGCATGAAGTCTTCGCCGGCGACGGCGAAGCCCGTGGCGGTTGGTGGATGTGCATGCACGACGGCCCTCACATCGGGACGCCGGGCATAGATGCGCAGGTGCATCCGTATCTCTGACGACGGAGACCGGCTTCCGGTCAGCAGTTCGCCGGCTTCGGTCAAGATGACCAGATCGGCCGCCATCAGGTGCCCCTTCGACAGGCCACTCGGTGTGGCAAGCACCCTGCCACCGCTGAGCCTGACGGAGACGTTGCCGTCCGGGCCCGCAATCAGCCCCCGCTCCCAGAGCCGCCGGCAAACGAGGACGACCTCCTCGCGGAGCCGCTCCTCGTCCGCGTCGCTCACCGGGTCAGTCCTGCCGTCGGTAGATCACGCGGCCGTCCACCACCGTCAGGTGCACCTGGCCGGTGAGCTCCTGGCCGCCGTAGGGCGTATTGCGCCCCTTCGAGCGAAATCGCTTCGCGTCCACCGTCCACGTGGCCTTCGGGTCGAACACGGTGACGTCGGCCACGGATCCCTTCCGGAAGCTTCCTCCCGGGAGGTGGAAGATCTTCGCCGGCGCGCACGACATCTTCTCGACCAGCGTCTTCACGTCGATGATCCCCGGCTTCACCAGCCAGGTGATGTTCACCGCGAGCGCCGTCTCGAGTCCCACGATGCCGTTCGGCGCGTCGGCGAACTCGCGCTCCTTCTCATCGTAGTGGTGCGGCGCATGGTCCGTGGCGATCACGTCGATGGTGCCGTCGCGCACCGCCTGCTGCAGCGCATCGACGTCCGCCTGCGTGCGCAGCGGCGGGTTCATCTTCGCGTTGGTGTCGTAGCCATCCACGCAGTCTTCCGTGAGCGAGAGGTGATGCGGACACACCTCGGCGGTCACGTTGACCTGTCGCTCCTTGCCCCAGCGAATGAGCTCGACGGAGCCCTTCGTGCTCATGTGGCAGAGGTGGATGTGGCCACCGGTGCGGCGCGCGAGCAGGATGTCGCGGATCGCCATGATCTCCTCGGCCTCGCTCGGGATGCCGCGCAGCCCGAGCTTGGCGCTCATGGCGCCCTCGTTCATGGCGCCGCCGAGTGCGAGCGTGGGATCCTCGCAGTGGTCCGCCACCGGCACGCCGAAGGTGCGCGCGTACTCGAGCGCCGTGCGCATGAGCTGCGCGCTCGCCACGGGCTTGCCGTCGTCGGAGAGCGCCACCGCGCCCGCGGCGATCATCTCGCCGAACTCGGCGAGCGCGATTCCCTTCTGCCCCACCGTGATCGCGCCGATCGGGTAGACGCGCGATGCGTTCGCGATCTGCGCCTGGCGGATGATGAAGCCGACAGCCGCCTGGTTGTCGGTCACGGGATCGGTGTTCGGCATCGCGCATACGGCGGTGAATCCGCCGGCTGCCGCGGCGCGCGCGCCGGTCGCGATCGTCTCGACATCCTCGCGGCCGGGCTCGCGGAGGTGGCAGTGCACGTCGATGAATCCCGGGCTCACCACGAGCCCGCGGC
Source organism: Gemmatimonadota bacterium (assembly GCA_028287305.1). GTDB lineage: Bacteria > Gemmatimonadota > Gemmatimonadetes > Gemmatimonadales > Gemmatimonadaceae > JAQBPX01. The sequence continues at coordinate 163,655 of JAQBPX010000027.1, read as the reverse complement.
AGTCGATCGTCTCGAGGCCGGGGTTGTCGTCGTCCACGCCGAGCCGGCTGCCGAATGCCTCGACCTTGCCGTCACAGAGGAAGAGGTCGCCCACCGCGTCGGTGTTCGTGCTGGGGTCCACCAGGTGGCCGCCCCGGAGCAGCAGCGCGCGCGTCGTCATCGTTCGCCTCCCTTCTTCGCGGCTTCCGCGAGCTCGGGCTTTCCGCCGCTGAGCAGGTAGAGCACTGCCATGCGCACCGCCACGCCGTTGGTCACCTGGTCGAGGATCACGCTGAATGGCCCATCGGCGACGTCGGAGTCGATCTCGACGCCGCGATTCATCGGGCCCGGATGGAGGATGAGGACGTCGCGCTTCACGCGGTCGAGCCGCTCCCGCGTGACGCCGAAGACGCGGTTGTACTCCCGCAGCGAGGGGATGTAGCCCCCCTGCATGCGCTCGAGCTGCAGCCGCAGGATGTTGAGCGCATCGGCCCACTCGATCGCCTCCTCGATGCGGTTGAACACGGTGACGCCCATGTCGTCGATCGCGTTCGGCAGCAGCGAGCGGGGACCGCAGACGCCGACGATGGCGCCCATCTTCTTGAGCCCCCAGATGTTCGAGCGGGCCACGCGCGAGTGCAGCACGTCGCCGCAGATGCAGACCTTGATGCCGTCGAGCCGCTTGAAGTGGTCGCGCAGCGTGAGCAGGTCGAGCAGCCCCTGCGTGGGATGCTCGTGCGTGCCGTCGCCGGCGTTGATCACGTTCGACTCGATGCGCTCCGCCAGGAACTGCGCTGCGCCGCTCGCGCCGTGGCGGATCACCACCATGTCGATGCGCATCGCCTCGAGGTTGCGCGCCGTGTCCACCAGCGTCTCGCCCTTGCTCACGCTCGAGTTGCTCGCGGCGATGTTCACCGAGTCGGCGGAGAGCCGCTTCTCGGCGAACTCGAACGACACGCGCGTGCGCGTGCTGGCCTCGAAGAACAGGTTGACGATCGTGGCGCCGCGCAGCGTGGGCACCTTCTTGATCGCGCGCTCGGAGATTTCCTTGAACGGCTCCGCCGTGTCGAGGATCAACCGAATCTGATCGCCCGACAAGGATTCCAGCCCCAACAGGTCCTTGCCGAGCGGGGCGGTCATTCCTCTTCCCCCTTCCTGGCGAGGATCACGGCGTCCTTGCCGTCGAGCTCCTCCACCATCACGTCGACGCGCTGCCCGCTCTCGACAGTGACGGTCTTGCCGACCACGTCGGCGTGGATGGGCAACTCGCGGCCGCCCCGGTCTATGAGGACCGCGAGCGCGATGCGTCGCGGTCGGCCGAAGTCGGCCAGCTCATCGAGCGCGGCGCGCACGGTGCGTCCCGTGTAGAGCACGTCGTCCACGACCACCACCACCTTGCCGTCGATGTCCACGGGCAGGTCGGTGGAACCGACGACGGGGCGCGGCCCCACCGTCTGGAGGTCATCGCGATAGAGCGTGATGTCGAGCGCGCCCTGGTGCACGTGTCCCTTCTCGCGCTCACCGATGGCGGCGACGAGGCGCTGCGCGAGGGGAACTCCACGTCGCTGGATGCCGACGATCACGAGGTCGTCGGTGCCTTCATTCAGCTCTACGATCTCGTCCGCCATCCGTCGGATGGTTCGCGCCATGGCGCGGGCGTCGAGGAGGGTGGACGTCCTGGTTGGCATGTGGGGCAAATATGCCGACTGGCAGCCGCAAAGAGAAGCCGAATGCCGGGACCGCGCGCTATCGCTTGTAGATGTACTTGAGGCCCTTCTCGTTGGTCAGCGCCAGGGAATCGGGACCGTAGGGTCCGGAGCGGAGCGGAGTCGCGCCAGCAAAGAGCACGAACGAGGGATACTGGACCGCCCATTTCCCGGCGTCGGTGCGAGTGGCGCGCGTCACCTGCCCGTTGGCCGTGCTCTCGTTCACCTCCACCTCGGTCCAGTTGCCGTCCTTCGCCACCACAAGCTGGCTGGAGATCACGGTCGTCCCGGCGCCCGCGGTGGCGGGCAATGGCACTCCAGCGAGGGAGACCAGCGCATACGTCCCAATCCGGCGCCCCGCCTCGGCAGGGACGTCGACCACGGTGGTGGGGATGTGCGTGCATGAGAGCAGGCCCGCGGCGCTGGCCAGGCCGGAAAGGGAACGCCAGCCGACGATGGATTTCATGCTCGAGTCCTCGACGAAGGGAGCTGCGGCTTGCCGAGGCTACCCACCCTGCCCCTCCCGTGTTCCAGCGCCTCTCGACCCTACTCCGGCAGCAACAGGTAGAGCAGCGCGCACGCTGCGGCGACGCCGGATCCGGCCACCCAGCCGCCGATCACGTCCGAGGCCCAGTGCCGGTCGCGGTACGCTCGCGTGGTTCCCACCAGCAGCGGCCAGCCGAGCAGCGCCGCGAGCGTTGCGGGTCCCGAGAGGCCCTCGCGCCCGAGCACGAAGGCGACGCTCAGCGCTTCCGCGGTGACGCCGGTGGTGTGGCCACTCGGGAAGCTCGGCTCCCTCACCTCACCGCCCGGCGCATCCGCCGCATCGGGTGGATTGCGCTGCGAAAGGAAGGTCGAGAAGGAAAGTCCCGCACTCATCGCCAGCACCGGCGCCGCGAGCAATGCCAGTGCGGCCGCACGACGATCATCACGCCAGAGCCGCCAGGCGAGGGCGAGCGTGGCCGGCACCACCACGGCGGGCAGGCTGAGCAAGGTCACCGGCTTCACGGCGACGTCGAGCGACGGCGCGCGATGTTCCTGCAGCCATGCGCGCGACTCCTGGTCGAAGTGCTCAGACTCCCCCGAGCCCACGCGCCCGGCGATGCGCGTGAAGATTGCGGCGGCGCCGGCGACCACGAGCAGCGTGCCCGCGATGGAGACGGGATCGGCGGCGCGTTCCTCAGTCATCGTGCATCGACTCCATCCACGCGGCCGACAGCGCGGCGATCACGAGGCCGAGCGACCAGCCAGCGAGTACGTCCGTGGTCCAGTGCCGGTGCGTGTACGCGCGACTGATGCCGACGACCAGCGGGATTCCCGCGGCGACCGGCAAGATGAAGGCGCGCGGTGCTGCGCGCTCACGCAACAGCGCGTACGCGATCGTGAGCGAGACCGCGGTGGCGCGCGTGGTGTGGCCGCTCGGGAAGCTCGGCTTGTGATTTCCTTCCGCGATCGCCTCCGCCGGGCGCTCGCGCGACACGAGGTGCTTGATCACCGTGTGCGCCAGCACCGCGCCGAGTGGAGCGAGGGCAACGGGCACCGCGCGCCGGGGGCCGCGACGAGTGGCGAGGCGCGCCACGGCGAGCACGGTGGCCCCCACGTAGACCGGTGCAGTGCCGGCGACACTGGCGAGGGTGAGCGCGCGACGGGTGCCCACGTGATGCCGATCGCGCATCCAGCGCTGCACGCGCAGGTCGAGCGTACCCGGCTCGTCGTCCGCGTGCGTCGTGAGCAGCACCAGCGCGGCGACCCCCGATGCGGCCGCACCGGCCAGGGCATGACGACGATCGATGCGCGGCGCCCGGGGCGATTTCATGACGCTGCCCAACGCAGGGGGCACGCCACTGCGGTCGTGGGCGACATGATCGATCCGTCATTCTCCCAACGCGGGAAGTCCCCCAATGACGGCGGGCTGGGGCGTGCCAATTGCGCTGGGATCATCAGGCCGGCGTTCGTCCGGTCCAGTTCGCCGCCCCATACAGGAGACGAGACATGCGCCCGACCAGGATGCTCACTACCACCTTCGCCGTTGCGCTGCTTGCAGCCACGGCCGCGCACGCGCAGTCGGCCAGCTCGATCTGCAAGGATGGCTCACCCTCCGGCACCGTCGGGCGAGGCGCGTGCAGCGGGCATGGCGGCGTGGACGCGAAGGCCACGAGCAAGGCGCAGAAGGCTGCAACGAAGGCAGCAAGCAAGGCGCAGAAGGACGCTGCCAGGGAAGCGAAGAAGGATGCGAAGAACGCGGAGAAGGTAGAGCGAAAGGAGGAAAAGGTGGCGGAGCGGAACGCTACCGTGCGCTGCACCGACGGCACCACGAGCAACGGCGGTCGTGGCGCGTGCTCGGGACACGGCGGAATCTCGCGTGCACCGACACCGGCGCCGCGCCCGATGCCCATGCCGCAGGCCGCGCCGCGTGCGCGCGAGCGGGCCAGCGAGCGGAATCCCGTCTCGAACGCCACCGGTGGATCGGGCTCACGAGAGGACAACGATTCGCGCGGCGCGATCGCGCGCTGCAAGGACGGCCTGTACTCGCACGCCGCGCACCGCCAGGGCGCGTGCTCCACGCACGGCGGCGTGGCCAGCTGGATCGGGCAGTAGCAGCGATCGCGGCGCGAAGCCGCTAGCTGGCAGCTTCCTTCTCCAGCACCCACGCGTCGGCCGACTCACGGTCGGTGCAGATGTCGACCGTGAGCACCGGCAGCGTGAGCGTCTGGAATGCGCGCGCGAGCGCGAACAGGTAACCGGCGGGTGCGACGATCGCGATCTTGCGCAGCCCGCGCTCGCGAAGGTCTGCGAGCGCGGCGAGCACGCGGGGCAACTCGCTCGCGTGCAGCGCCGTGTTGGTCTGCGACGCGTCGAAGAGGATGATGGGCCGCGGCGGGAGCGCGGGATCGGCGGCGAGTCGCGCCGCGGTGTCGGAGATCTCGGCGAGCGTGAACTGCCCCACACATTCGACGTCCACGATCCGCGACGGCGCGGGGCGGATCCAGTAGATGAGGGGCACTATCGTCGGGCGTCGTCGCTCGTCATGGCGCGAACGATAGCAGGCATGCGGATGCGAAACGAGGCGCGCGCGAATGTTTGTTCGCGCACCCGCGCTCATGAATTATTCATGATGCGTGTACGCAACGCACTGCGGATCGCAGCATGGAATCCTGTTCGTGCTTGCGGTGGCTTCGACTCGTCCCTACGTTCGCGACGATTGTTTCCTTCCCCCCATTCGACGCACGCGAGGATTCACGCATGACGGGCAGTCGCACTACCATGCTCGTCGCCGCAGTGGCTGCCTGGACACTCGCACCTTCGCCAGTGCGTGGCGCGGGATCGCTTCCGTCGCCTGAGGCGCGTGCACCGCGCGCGGTCGAACAGCCGCTCGCAGGAGTCGGCGTCCTGGTGAAGAACAACGCCGGCGCCGTGGTGCTCCGGGCCAGCGCCGACGTCTCGGGAACATTCAGGCTCGGCGAACTCCCCCCGGGCTCGTACACGGTCGTCCTGGACGAGGCCAGCCTGCGCACGAGCGTGCGCCGGCAGGATCCGAAGCTCGAGGGCCCACCGAACATCATCGCCGTGCTCGTCGCGCTCCTGTTGCCGGCAAGGACGAAGGTGGGTGCGGGCACCCTGACGCTCTCCCGCGCGCCGGCATCTCGCGCGGAGCCCACGGGACCCCTCGTGATCCCCTTCGTCGTATCCGTTGCCGTCGGCGACGTGAACGGCGATGGACGGGCCGAGCTGCGCCCGTCCGCCGGCCCCGCCTCGAAGCGCACCTACGTCGGAACGATCACGCTCGTTCGCTGACGCTCGCACGCCCGTGAGTTGGGCGCGTCGCACTCCCTCCCTCCGCAGGCCATGCCACTGCTCATCTCACTTCTCGCTGCGGGCGCAGTGCGCCTGGCGAGCGCGGATTCGGCCATATCCATCACGCCGGGGTTCTCGAGCTCGGAGTTCGTCGCGGCGCTCGCGCCGATCGAGCTCACGCCCAGTCGCTGGCCGGATGCCGCGGAGGGACGCCTCGCGGTGATCGTCGGGTCCTCGGACCTGTCCGCGCTCTTCGTCCGTAACGGGGGGCGCCTGGTATTCCAGTCGCCGGGCATCGCGCTGCCCTCGGGAGAGAGCGAGGTGAAGGCGTTCCTCGTGTCCGGCGCGGAGTGGCGCGAGATCGGGCGATTCCCGATTCACGTCCTGACGCCCCTCGGATTCGAGAAGGCGCAGCTCGATCCGAGCCTCGAGCTGACGAACACCGGGCAGCTCGCCGAGGATCACACCGGGTCGGCGCTCGCACCCGCACGGTCCACCTGGCAGAACTGGGGCGGCACCGCCGGCGTGCAGACCGATCACCTGCGGCAGGGATGGACGGTGCAATCGCAGTTGCACTTCATCGGCGCCGGGCGCCGCGCGGAAGCGCTGCGATACGCGGAGCGGGGCGATGCCGCCGCGCTCGTCGACCTGTCCGACTTCCTGGTCGTGGCGGGCCGCAAGTCGGCGATGCTCTCGCTCGGCAACGTGAGCTCCGGCAACAACCGCCTGCTGATCAGCAGCTTCGGCAGCCGGGGCCTGCTCGCGACGATGGTGGGACGCGGCTCGACCTTCACCCTCGGCGCGCAGAACGGAAGCAGCATCGTGGGCTGGAACAACCCGGTGGGACTGGCGGAGCCGTTGCACCAGGTGCTTTCCGCGGGACTCGGGGTCGAGCTCCTGCCGTCGCAGCCCGGGGCGCTGCATGTCGACCTCACTGGGGTGAAGGGGTCGCTGCTGCCCCAGGGCGGGTACTCGTCGGGCGGAGTGTTCGCGGCCGAACGAAGCTCGGGTTTCGGTGGACAGCTGGCTGCCAGTACTCCCGGGCAGCGCGTCAGGTTCTCCGGCGGCGTCGCGAGCAGCAGCTATCGCAGCCCATTCGATCCGTCGCTGAGCGGGAACCTGTCCAGCACGCCGGTCCCGGAGCGCGCCCACGTCGGGCGATTCGCGGAGCTGAGCGTCGCGCTGGTGAAGGACGCCAGGCTCTGGGGTGCCGTGCCGCTCTCGATCAACGCCGTGATGCGCGATGAGCGAGTGGCGCCACTCTATCGGAGCGTTGCCGTCTCGACGCAGTCCGACGCCGCCAGCGACGGGCTGGACCTCACGGGAAGCCTGGACGCGCTGAACCTCCAGGTGACGTTCACCCGGGCGTCGAACAACCTCGACAACGTGCCGGCGATCCTCAAGATCCTGTCGCAGTCTGCCGGCGCCACGGCGAGCGTGCCGCTCGCGGCGTTGCTGCGTGTCACCTCGCATGGTGCCTGGCTGCCGACCCTCTCGTATGGTCGCCAGCAGCTCCATCCCTACGGCACCGGCCTCCCCTCGAACTCCGCGTTCCTCCCCAGCGAGATCTCGGACCAGGTGGATGTCGTGCAGGACGCCTCCGCGCAGTGGCAGGCCGGCAGCTGGCAGCTGGGTTACCGATTCAACCAGAGCACGCAGGACAACCGGCAGCCGGGCCGAGAGCTCGCGGACCTCGCAGCCCGGTCCCATGGCATCACCGTGGCCACCACGCTCGGTTCGCAGGTGGACCTGGGAGTCGCCCTCAACAGCGAGCGCCACGAGGCGCACGAGTTCAACCTGCTCACCACCCTGCAGCGCGGCAGCCTCACGGGCACCTGGCGGGCGACGCGACTCACGACGCTCGATGCGCAGGCCACGCTGTCGCGCAACGGCGACCCCGGCGCCGCGCAGGACACGCACCTTGCCGAACTGCACGTGGGGTTCGCCCAGGGAATTCGCCTCTGGCACCGAAGCGAGGACTCGCCCACGGCGCAGCTGTTCGTGCGACTGGCGCAGCAGTCCGACCGACTCATCTATCTCGGCAATTCCGCGCCACCGGCCCTGGCGGGCTCGATGTGGACCGTCTCGTCGGGCCTCACCCTGCGCGCCTTCTAGGAATCCCAATGTCCATTGCTCGCAGTGCCCTGCTCTCCCTGGTGCTGGCCGCGCTGGCGCCGCGTTCGGGGGTTGCGCAGGTGGGACAACCTGGATCCATACGCGTGACTCCGGCCACGGTGCGCGTCAACTCGCAGGAGGCCACCACCGTCTTCCTCTCGTACACGGGGATGTCCGGGTACACGCCGGCCGACGCGGCGTGGTGCGGCTCGCTGGTGGTCGCGGAACCGGACATCGGGTTTCGGTGCGATCCCGCCACGGTCGCGCGGCGTTCCGCGTCGATCGCCTCCGCGAGCCCTGGAGCGGCCGCGGAGTTCACGGAAGCGATGTCGGTCTCGGCTCCCATCGCGCGTCAGGCCTACGCGGCGGCGGCGAGCGGCCAGGGCAGCGGCGTGTTCTACTACGTGCGCCGCTTCGTGAGCACGTCGGCCGACCCGCGACTGCGTCGTGACCAGTACGTGGTCGTCACCTGCCGGCTGACCAGCGGCGGCGTGGGTGCGCCCTTCGCGCTCACCAACGTCACGTTTCGCACCGATCCGGCACACCCGATCCTCTTCGTGCGAGGTGGCGAGACCGCGCCGCCGATCTCGGCGGAGATCGCCTATAACGGAAGTGGACGGCTGCGCGGGCGCTGGGAGGTGGTGTTTCCCGGCGAGGAGTGGCCCACCGCGCACGACCTCCTGAGCGAGGCATCGCTTCCGCTCGCCGAGCGCGGCGCGCAGAAGCGATACACCGTGATCGATCGCTTCGACCAGTTCCTCGCGCCCACCGGCCGCACCGTGCTGCGTGGCCCGGATCCGAGCCGCATACCGACCACCGTGGACGGACCCTACCTCCTGCTGCTGCGCATCGAGGCGACCGATGACGGCGAGTCCCGTGGCGTTGCGGGCCCCACGGGGCTGAGTCCGGCGCTGCGCACCGGAGGCGGGGCGTCATTTCCGATGCCCACGCTCCGCTACGTGGTGGGTGGCTCGGGAGGGACCGACCGGTCGCGGCGTGTCGTCGCCCTGTGGCCGCGCGACGGCGCGCTGGTCTCGCGCGATTCGGCGCTCACGCTGATGTGGGGTGCGGCGCGGAGCGCGGCGAACTATCGCGTGGAGCTCGAATCCCTCGCCGATGCAACGCTCACCTTCTCGGCCGTCGCGGCGCAGGGAGTGAAGGCGTACCAGGTGCCGTCGTTCCTGCGCGCGAGCGCGCGGGATGGTCGCTGGCGATGGCGCGTGCTCGCCCTCGACGCACTGGGGCGCGAGTTGGGCCGCAGCGACTGGAGGACCGTGCACTGGCCGCCGCAGTGACGCACGCGAAGTGACCGCCTGCTTCATGCTCCACCGCACGCTCGCCGCCGGCGAATCCGGCGCTCAATGAGGAGAACGCCCGTGAAGAAGCTCCAGGGACACGCGATGCAGCTGCTCCCCGCGATGGCAATGATCGTCGGCAGTTCCACGCTGTTCGCGCAGGGTGTCGTGACGGCGACCATCTCGCAGCCACCGGCCACCGCTGCCGCGGGCGCCAGCATGAACATCACCGAGACGGTGTGGAACAGTGGGACGGGCACGGGCGGCGGCGGCACGCAGACGCTCTATCTCGTGCCGACGGGCGGAACGTCCGGCGCCGCGATCGCCGTGGGGAGCCGGAGCATTCCGAGCCTCAGTGGCGGCGGACTTTCCACGGCGACCACCGCGGTCACCATTCCCGCGAGCGTCTCCGCGGGCACCTACGTCATCGGCGCGGGCGGGAACAGCTGCGGCATGGGCTGCCTGAAGTCCACCGGCGCCATCTCCGTGTCGGCCGCCACGGTCTCCAGCTTTCCGCTCAGCCTGCAGCTGAACATGCAGTACGGCACACAGGGTACGATTTCCGTGGACAACCCCAGCACGGGCGCGCACATCGCGAGCTGCACCTCGAGCTGCACGTCGAACATTCCTGCCGGCAACTCGGTGCGCGTCGCCATCGCGTACGCGTCGCTCTCGACGGTGTTCCAGGGCTGGTCCGCCGGCTCGAACACGGGATGCGCGGCCGGCACGGCGCCCTGCGTGTTCACGATGAACTCCGCGAAGCAGGTCGCCGCGAACTTCACCGCCGCGAGCAACGGCGCGCCCGTCACGGTGACGGTCTACGTCATGGGACCGGGCACCGTTTCCGGCGGCTGGGAGACCGGCGCGCTGCAGCACCAGAACTTCAATAACTGCAACGCGACGAGTGCCCCGGGGTGCGTCACCAGCGGTCCGGCCGGCACGGCCTTCGCCATCAGCGCCACTCCGGGCACGGTGCCGGCCAGCGGCCCCTTCGGCCAGTCGCACGCCGCCACGTTCACCGGCTTCACCGGCTGCAGCGGAATGCCGCAGGGCACGACGTCACTGCGCCTCGTGCCCACCAGCAACGTGACCTGCGTCGCGCATTTCCAGTAGCGGCTATTTGCTCCAGGGGGGCACGACCCCATTGGTGCGCGCGTAGGCGATGGACTGCCCGAGGTGCTCGTGCAGGTGGGTCGCCGTGGCGATCCACAGTGCGCGCACCGTCATGGTCTGCCCGAAGAAGGTGACCTTGTCGTCGAGCTTGGCGTCGGGGGTGTCCGCCATCGCCTTGCGCAGGTGGTCGAATGAGGCGTGCATCGCCGCCACGAGCTGCTCGCGCGTGAGCGACTGCTTCTCGAACCGGTCGAGCGTCGCGAAGTCCTTCGTGTCGATGCCGACGGATGCGGGCGGCTGCACGCCGTTCATCGAGGGCAGGAGGTAGTTGTCGCTGGCGAGGTGCAGGTACACCTCGCTGACCGACCGCACGCCCGCGGCGGGGCGCCAGGAGTACCTGTCGACCGGCACCGTGTTTGCGAGTCCGACGAGCTTCTGCTCGACGTCGGTGACGTCCTTGATCAGGTCGCCCATCAGGCCGGCGCGCGCCTGGGCGTGTACGGGTGGAACAATGGCCAGCGCGAAGAGAGCGGAAGCGGCGACGAGGCGAAGTCGGGACATGCGGCTCCGGGATCAGGAAGAATACAGTCGAATGCAGGGCCTAATTTCCTCGCGCGCTGCGACCGCGCAAGCGCGAAACATCTGTATCGGATAGCGTTGCTGGACACAGACCGTCCTGACTCGTCGCTTTAGCCGTGACCCAGGAGCGAACCGGAGGGCTTCACATGGCTTCGCGAATGACGACCGAGGAAGCGCTGCGCGAGAGCGAGGCGTTCCATCGCATGCTGACGGATGGCATGACGGATTTCGTCCGGCTCCACGACACGGCCGGGCACAGCGTGTACGCCAGCCCCTCACTCGCCACGCTGTACCCCTACCTGCCCGACTCGATGTTCGAGTTCGCCGCGACGGTCGAGGACGCCTCGGCAGGCGCCGCGTGGTGGGCGGACCTGCTGGCCGGCGGCTCCGAGCTCCTGACCTGGCGAGTGCGCGATCGCGAGGGACGCATTCGCTGGATGGAGACCCGCGGCTCGATCGTGCAGTACCGTGGCGCGCCGCACGTCCTCACCGTCTGCCGCGACGTGACCGAGCGACACGACGCCGAGGAGACGCGAAAGGCCATCGTCGCGTTCCTGGAGGGAATGGATCGCGTCAATCGCGCCATCCAGGGAAGCAATGACCTCGAGCGCATGACGCATGAGCTGCTCGATACCTTGCGCGAGCTCTTCGACGCCGACTGGACGGCCCTGTTCTACCCCTGCGCTCCGGACGCCGAGCGCTATCGCGTCACGATGCTGCAGGCTGCACAGGCAGGCGAGGCGGCCGCGTTCCGGCGCGTCACCCTCCGGGCCACGCCTGATATCGCGGCCATGATGGGCCTCGCGTGCGAGGCGGACAAGCCCATCTGCCTCGGTCCGGAATGCGACCAGCCCCTTCCTGAGCTGGGCATTGCCCCCGGCACCACGTCGCTGGTGGTCCGCGCGGTGCACCCAAAGGGTGAGACGCGCTGGCTGCTGGTGATGGGATTCCATCGTTCGACCCGCGGCCTCTCAGTCCAGAAGGCACGACTTTTCGAGGAGAGCACGCGCCGGCTCGCCGACGGCCTCGCCGTCCTCTCCACGCTGCAGAGCCTGCGCGACAGTGAGTCGCGCATGGACGAAGCGGCGCGCATCGCCCAGGTCGGCTACTGGGAGAACGACCTCGAGACGGACCGCATCACCTGGTCCGCGGAGACCTATCGCATCCTCGGGCTCGTGGCCGGCGAGCACCGGCCATCGCGGGCAGACTTCGTGGCGCGCATCCATCCCGAAGACCGGATGATCCAGGCGAGCGCCACCGCGAGCGCGCAGCGTGGCGAGGGTCGCTACGACGTGCAGTACCGCATCGTCCGTCCCAGTGGCGAGGTGCGCACGGTCCACAGCGTTGGCAATGTCATTCATGACTCCACCGGCCTCGCGCGCCGCGCCTTCGGCGTGGTCCAGGACATCACCGAGCGCACGCACGCCGAGCGCGCGGCAGGCGAAAACCTCAGCCTCCTCAATGCCATCGTGGAGGGGACGGCGGACGCGATCTTCGTGAAGGACCTCGCCGGCCGATACCTGCTCATGAACGGCGCGGGGGAAGCGAGCAGGGGCGTGCCTCGCCAGGAGATCCTCGGCAAGGATGACGCAGAGCTGTTCCCCGCAGACATTGCGCGCGCCATCATGGAGCGGGACCGATCCATCCTCGCCACGGGAGACGCACAGACCTTCGAGGAGACGCTGACGTCGCCCGCCGGCACGCGCACCTTCGTGACCGCCAAGAGCGTGTTTCGCGACGCCGCGGGCAGCATCATCGGCCTCGTGGGCATCTCCAGCGATGTCACCGAGCTGAAGCAACTCGAGGAGCAATTCCGCCAGGCCCAGAAGATGGAGGCGGTGGGGCGACTCGCCGGCGGGGTGGCGCACGACTTCAACAACCTGCTGACCGTCATCAACGCGTCGAGTGCCATGCTGCTCGAGGACCTGCCGACGGGCGATTCCAGCCGCGAGCTGCTGAGCGAGATTCGCGAGGCGGGCGATCGCGCGGCGACCCTCACGCGCCAGCTGCTCGCCTTCAGCCGCAAGCAGGTGCTCCAGCCGCGCATCATGGACATCAACGTGCTGCTGGCGCAGCTCATCAAGCTGCTGGAGCGACTGATCGGCGAGGACGTGACGTTCGTCCTCCGGCGCAGCGAGGCCCACGCGCTCACCGAGATCGATCCAGGCCAGTTCGAGCAGGCCATCATCAACCTGGCGGTGAATGCGCGCGACGCGATGCCCCTGGGGGGCACGCTCACCATCGAGAGCCAGGTCGTCGTCCTGCCGCCGGATTCAACGGATCGGCTGCCCGAGGTCGAGCCTGGACGGCACGTCGTCATCTCCGTCGGGGACACGGGACAGGGCATGACGGAGTCCATTCGCGCCCGCATCTTCGAGCCGTTCTTCACCACGAAGGGGCCGGGTGAGGGCACCGGCCTCGGACTCGCGATGGTCTACGGGTTCATCAAGCAGTCGGGTGGCCACATCGAGGTGACGAGCGAGGTCGGCCAGGGATCGACCTTTCGCATCTACCTCCCCCTCGCCTCCGAGGAGGGCGTCGCGGAGGCGCCAACCGTCGCCAGCGCACGACGGCCTGCGGGTAACGAGACGATCCTGCTGGTCGAGGACGAGGAGGCGGTGCGTCGCCTGGCGAATCGGGTGCTCCAGGCCAGCGGCTACACGGTGCTCGAGGCACGCAACGGCGACGAGGCCATTGCGCTGGCGCGCACGTACGCCGGCCGGATTCACATGCTGGTGTCGGACCTGGTGATGCCCGGAATGCGCGGCCGCGAACTGGCCAGCATCCTGGCGCAGATGCGACCGTCGCTCCGGGTGCTCATCATGTCCGGCTACACGGAGCACGCGGCACTGCGATCGACAGGGCCCGACTCGAGCGTGACCTTTCTCCAGAAACCATTCAGCCCCAGCGAGCTGACCCAGAAGGTCCGCGAGGTGCTGGACGCCGAGGGTGCACGAGATCCTGGCAGCGCGCAGCCCTGAAGGGCCGGACGATCGGATCAGGAGGGGCCGCCGCGCTCCGTGATCGCTGCGGGGCGCGCGCCTGGAACACGCGCGAGGTAATCATTCACGATGGCCTTGATGAGCTCCGTGAAGTCCACCTCGTACACCGGCGAGGTGTCGTCGAAGTGCAGCTTCGTCACGAGCTTGATCGGTAGCGGCTGGTCCTCTGGTGCCTCACTGGTAATCGCAATCTCGGCGAGCACGGGTCCCTTGGTGCTGTGAACGATCCCGTGTCCGAGCTCTGTCACCGTGGCGACGTCGCGCTCTGGCACCTTTGCGATGACGCGGACCACGAGCTGCGCTGGCTTCTCGTCCATGCTGAGTGCTTCGGACTGCCACGAATCACGCGGACTCATCGCGCTCGACCCCCCTGGAAGTTGCCAGCAAAATGGCCCCGTGCGCACCCAAGTGGTAGGGATGCACCACTCCCGTTTCGCACTGTACGATTCGAACGGCGGGAACGCAAAACCCCACCAGCACGAGCGAGCTGATGGGGCTTGAACGGATCGGGTGAGATTCGAACTCACGGTACGCTTTCACGTACACACACTTTCCAGGCGTGCGCCTTAAACCACTCGGCCACCGATCCCTTGCGGTGCGAAGCAAAGCGACGCGACGGCCCGTGCCGCCGCGTCGCTTTTTCTGGCATGGAACACGGACAGGGTGAGATTCGAACTCACGGTACCGTTGCCGGTACGCCGGTTTTCGAGACCGGTGCCTTCAACCACTCGGCCACCTATCCAACAGCCTTTAAAATAATGGGGGCGATGGGGTTGGGTCAACGCCGCGCCGCTCGGCGAAGAACGCCCGCAGGAGCCCCGCCGCCTCGGGCTCCATCAGCCCGCCCTTCACTTCCGGGCGGTGATTCAGGCGCGGATGGCGGAGGAGGTCCCCCACCGATCCGGCCATCCCCGCCTTGTCGTCCCACGCACCGAACACCACGCGATCGAGCCGAGCGAGGACGATCGCCCCGGCGCACATGGAGCAGGGCTCGAGGGTCACGTAGAGGGTGCAGCCCTCCAGCCGCCAGGTGCCGAGGGCGCGAGCGGCGGCGCGGATTGCCAGGAGCTCGGCGTGCGCCGTAGGATCCTGGTCGCGGATGGTGCGATTGTTGGCGACGGCGACTACGCGACTGCCAACGGCAGATCCCTCGCTGCGCTCAGGATGACCAGGCACTGCAGATCCTTCGCTGCGCTCAGGATGACTGCGAACAACCACCGCACCCACCGGCACTTCACCGGCCGCGGCGGCGAGGCGCGCCTCGTCCAGCGCGCGCCACATGTGCTCGTCGTCCAGCCCCAGGCTCACGTCGCCTTCTCGAACGACAGCCTTCCCTTCCCGTCCGGCTTCACGAGGATGCGGTCGCCCTCGGTGAACTTGCCCTCGAGCACCTGCAGCGCGAGCGGGTTCTGGATCATCCGCTGGATGGCGCGCTTGAGCGGCCGCGCCCCGAACGCCGCGTCGTAGCCCTCCTCCGCCAGCGACTTCCTCGCCTCGGGCGTGAGCTCGAGCGTCAGCTTCCGGTCGGCGAGCAGCTGCTCCAGGCGCGTGAGCTGCAACCCCACGATGTGCTCGATCTCCGCCTCGCCGAGTGGGCGGAAGATGATGATGTCGTCCACGCGGTTGAGGAACTCGGGACGGAAGTGCTGCCGCAGCACCTGCGTCACCTGCGTCTCGACGATCGCCCAGTCATCCGCCGCGTGCTCGAGGATGAAGTGGCTGCCGATGTTCGACGTCATGATGATGACGCTGTTCCGGAAGTCCACCGTGCGCCCCTGCGAGTCGGTGAGGCGCCCGTCGTCGAGGATCTGCAGCAGGATGTTGAACACGTCCGGGTGCGCCTTCTCGATCTCGTCGAACAGGATCACGCTGTACGGCCGGCGACGCACGGCCTCCGTGAGCTGCCCACCCTCTTCGTAGCCCACGTAGCCTGGAGGCGCGCCGATCAGCCGCGCCACCGCGTGCTTCTCCATGTACTCCGACATGTCGATGCGCACCATTGCGTGCTCGTCGTCGAAGAGGAACTCCGCGAGCGCGCGCGCCGTCTCCGTCTTCCCCACGCCGGTGGGGCCGAGGAAGATGAACGAGCCGATCGGGCGATTCGGATCCTGCAGCCCCGCACGCGAGCGACGCACGGCATTCGCGACCGCCTCGACCGCCTCGCGCTGGCCGATCACGCGCTTCGCGAGCTCGTCGTCCAGCTTCGCGAGCCGCGCGCGTTCGCTCTCCATCATGCGCGACACGGGCACGCCGGTCCACCGCGCGACGACGTCGGCGATGTCGTCGGCACCCACTTCCTCCTTGAGGAATTGGGGGCGGCCGCCCGCACTCGCGAGCTTGCCCTCGGCCTCCTTCATCTGCCGTTCGAGCTCTGGGATCTTCCCATACTGGATCTCGGCGGCCTTGCTCAGGTCACCGGCGCGCGTGGCGTTCTCGGCCTCGACACGGGCGCCCTCGATCTCCTGCTTGATCTTGCCCACGGCGCCAAGGCTCTCCTTCTCCTGCTGCCACTGCGCCTTCATGCCGGCGGACTTCTCCTGCAGCTCCGCCAGCTCGCGCTCGATGTGCGCGCGACGCTCGAGCGACGCGGGATCCTTTTCCTTCTTCAACGCGGTCTGCTCGATCTGCAGCTGCATCACGCGACGCTCGACCTCGTCGATCTCCTGCGGCATGGAGTCGATCTCGATGCGCAGGCGGCTCGCGGCCTCGTCGAGCAGGTCGATGGCCTTGTCAGGGAGGAAGCGGTCTCCGATGTAGCGATTGGAGAGCGTGGCCGCGGCCACCACCGCGCCGTCGGTGATGCGCACGCCATGATGCGCCTCATAGCGCTCCTTGAGCCCGCGCAGGATGGCGATGGTGCTCTCGACGCTCGGCTCGCCCACGTACACCGGCTGGAAGCGGCGCTCGAGCGCGGCGTCCTTCTCCACGTGCAGGCGGTACTCATCGAGCGTGGTCGCGCCCACCACGCGCAGCTCGCCGCGCGCGAGCATCGGCTTGAGCATGTTGCCGGCGTCCATCGCGCCCTCGGCCTTGCCCGCGCCGACGAGCGTGTGCATCTCGTCGATGAAGACGACGAACAACCCGTCGGCGTCCACGATCTCCTTGAGCACCGCCTTGAGGCGTTCCTCGAACTCGCCACGGAACTTGGCGCCGGCGATGAGCGCGCCCATGTCGAGCGACACGAGGCGCTTGTTGCGCAACCCTTCGGGGACGTCGCCGTTCACGATGCGCTGCGCGAGCCCTTCCGCGATCGCCGTCTTGCCCACGCCGGGCTCGCCGATCAGCACGGGGTTGTTCTTCGTGCGCCGCGAGAGCACCTGGATCACGCGGCGGATCTCCTCGTCGCGCCCGATCACGGGATCGAGCTTGCCCTTGCGGGCCGCCTCGGTGAGGTCGCGCGTGTAACGCTGCAGTGCCTGGTACTGGTTCTCGGGCGTGGTGTCCGTCACGCGGTGCGTGCCGCGCACCGCCTCGAGCGCATCGTTGAGCGCCTTGTGCGAGGCGCCCGCCGTCTCGAGGAGCTTGCGGCTCTCGGCGCCCTTCGTGCCCGCGAGCGCGAGCAGCATGTGCTCGGTGCTGACGAAGGCATCGTTGAGGCGCTTCGCCTCGTCCTCGGCCTTGTCGAACACCTGGTTCAGCTCGCGCGCGAGCGAGGGTTGCGCGTCGCTCTGCCTGGGGTACCGCGCTGATTCCTTCTCAGCTGCGTCGCGAATGGCCGCGACGCTCGCGCCCACTTTCTGGAGCACCGGCACCACGATCGACTCATCCTGCGCGAGCAGGGCGAGGAGCAGGTGAAGGTCGTATACCAGCGGATTGCCATTGCGGCGGGCGAGCGAAAGCGCGTCGTTGAACGCTTCCGCTGCCTTCACGGTGAGGCGGTCGGCGTTGATCATCGTGCGGGGCGGTGGGGGCCGGTCATGCGGGGAAAGCTACTGCGCCGGCGGCACCCTGAGGGGGAGGGCCCGCGACGCATCCTGGCCGAGCGCGAGAATGCCCTCCTGGGCAAGGGCCGAGAGGGCAGCGACGATCCCCGGCATCGTGGGATTCACTACGGGGCGCTCGGCGGCAAAGTTGCCGCGCCAGAGCACTGAGTCGTCGGCCGTCCGGATGATGCGAGCCTCCAGCTCCACGGCGATGCTGACCACCGTGCCGCGATCCACTTCCTCGAAGCGACGAACGCGCCCGCGCCATTCATAGGGGAATCCGGTGCGCGAAGGCGGCGCGTAGACCACGTCGGTCGCGCGGGCGCCGAGGAACGCGAGGCGGTCCTGCGTGAGGGTGCCGAGCATCACCGAGAGTGGCAGCGCCCACTCGCGCGAGGGGTAGGTGCCGTATTCCCCGTCGTCTATGCGGTAGGCGATGTTCGCGTTCGCGAAGATCCCGGGGGTTTCGTAGGGCGCGATGGAGAGCGGGAGCGGGAGGCGGATTGCGGGGCGGGCGGTGGAGTCGGCAAGGCCGCCGAGGCGATAGAGCTCGCGCGGGGGGAGGGTGCCGCCGAAGCGGAGGCACGCGGAGAGGAGCAACAGCAGGAGCGGGAAAAGGCGAACGGCAGATCCCTCGCTGCGCTCAGGATGACTACGGAGAAGTATCATCGCGCGTCTGGCCCCGCGGTCTTCTTCACTGGTGCTCGCTTCTTGAGGACACTCGTGGGATCTCGCTCCAGGCGCGAGGTGAGGCGCGCCAGGTTGTCGGTGGTGATGGCCAGGTTGCGCGCGAGGGTTTCGGCGCCTCCCTCCTGCGCGAGCGCCTCGCGCACGGAGCCGAGCAGCAGGCGCAGCTCGTGGGCGGCGTCGAGCGCCTCCTTCTGCGTCTGCTGGAACCCGGGACCCACCGTGCGCGCGGTGGTGTCGAGCGTGGCGAGCAGCCGGTCGCTGCGATCGAGTACGTGCTCGAGCTTGAGCCCGGCGGAGTCGAAGCGCGCGAAGGTCTTCGTGGATCCGCCCTGCGCCGACGTCACGAGCTCATCGAGCCGCTGCAGGGTGTGGTCGATGCGCTCCAGCGGCGACGTGTTCGCGATGCGCTCGGCGCCCATCAGCAGCGTATCCGCGCGGTCGATGAACGACGCAAGCCGCGACATGGCGTCCTGGAAGCTCGGCGAATCCTCGCTGGGCACGAAGTCGTTCTCCGCGAGCGCGCGCCCGTGCACGGTGCCCGGCACCAGCGAGAGGAAGGGCTGCCCGAGCATGCCGATTGTGGAGACGGTGGCGCGAGTGTCCGAGCGCACCGGGATCGTCTTCTTCACGCGAAAGCGCACGATGATGCGCGCCGGGTCCTTTGGGTCGATATCCAGGTTCGAGACGACGCCGACCAGGAGGCCGCCGTAGCGCACCTCGTCGCCGCGATTGAGTCCCGCCACGTTGTGGAACACCGCCTGGTACGCGACGCCGGTGCGCAGCACGCTCGGGTAGCGCGAGAACATCACCAGCCCGAAGAGCACGGCCAGCGTGAGGGCGAGGAAGCCGATCACGCCAAGACGAGGGTCACGATGGGCCATCAGGCGCTCCGTCTGTGCATGAGGCGTCTCACGGTGGGCTGGTCGTTGGAGAGGAGTGCCTCGCGCGTGCCCTGCGCCACGATGCGGCCGCCATCCATCACGTGGATCTCGGCCTCCATCGAGAACGCGTAGCGCACCTCGCGCGAGAAGATCATCAGGCCGAAGCCGTGGCGCGCCTGCAGCGCCGTGAGCGTCTGGTCGAGCTCGTGCGCCGTGTGCGCGTCGAGGCCCGTGGTCGGCTCGTCGAGCAGCAGCACGTCCGGTCGCAGCGCGATGGCCCGCGCGAGCGCCACGCGACGCTGCTCGCCGCGCCCCAGGTCGAGCGGCATGGTGTCGTCCGATACGGTGAGCCCCACCTCCCGCAGCAGCGCGCTCGCACTCTCCCGTGCCTCGGAGGGCGAGAGCATTGAGTGCTCGAGCAGCGGGAGGAGTACGTTCTCGATCACCGAGATGCGCCGCACGAGCGCGGAGCCCTCGAACACCACGCCCAGTCGCGAGCGCACCGAGCGCAGCGCATCGTCGGCGGGGTCGGCCGCATCGAACTCCAGCCCGCCGACCACGATGCGCCCGCGCTGCGCACGCTCGAGGCCCACGATGTGGCGGAGCAGCACGGACTTGCCGGCATGGATGGCGCCAAGCACCAGCGCGCTCGCGCCGCAGCGCACGCCGACGTTGATGTCGAAGATCTCCGGGGCAGTCACGGGGCCGGTGAGGTCGGTGACCTGGAGCGCCGGCGTGATGCTGGGCGAGGCAAATCCGGCGGTGGGTCGCATCAGACCACCATCGCCGGAATGAAGTAGAACACGGCGTTCACCACCGTGTCGGCAGCCAGCACGAGCAGCAGGGCGTTGACCACGGCGCGCGATGCCGCGCGTCCCGCGGCGCCGACCTCTGGTGCGACGCTCAGCCCCTCGTCGGCCGAGACGATCGCGATGATCGCCGCGAAGATCACGCTCTTGCCCACTCCCACGGCGAGGTCGCGCATCTCGAACGAGGTGCGCATCTGCTCGAGGAAGAAGGCGGGGTTGTAGCGAAGGAAGAAGGTCGAGCCGATCCAGCCACCCAGGCTGATGAGCGCGTCGCTGATGATCGTGAGGCAGGGCAAGGCGATCAGCAGCGCCAGGAGCCTCGGCGCCACCAGGTACTTCACGGGGTCGAGTCCCATCGCGCGCAGGGCGTCGAGTTCGGCGCTTGCGGACATCGCCCCCAGCTCGCCGGCGATCGAGGATGCGGTACGGGTGAGGACCAGGATCGCGACCACCACCGGGCCGAGCTCGCGGGCTGCGAACCAGCCGATGGCGCGGACGCTGAAGGCCTGCGCGGCGTACTGCTCGAGCTGGTAGGCCACCTGGAAGATCGCAATCAGCCCCACGAGGATGGAGGCGCCCACCACCAGGACCAGCGCGCCGATGCCGAGTGACTCGATCTCGCGGGCCACGCCGGCGGATTCGGCGCGGGGAGAGATGGCGATCCGGAGGGCCCAGTAGAGGGCGCGCGCGGTGAGTCTCGAGCGGCTGAGGAAGCGGCCGCTCGTGACCGGCGCTCGGGAAGGTTCGAGGGCGGCGGCGTTCACACCGGCCCCATGTGCAAAAACGATACGCGCCGGAGGGAGACCCCCCGGCGCGCATCGCTTTCGGTCGATCGGTGGGGCCTTACTTCGCGACGAACATCTTCTTCGCGGAGCGCTGGCCGTCCACCACGAGCTCGTACAGGTACACACCGGATGCGACTTCCTTTCCGGTGTTCAGGTACTTCCCGTCCCAGTACGCCGTGTACTGACCGCACGTCAGCGCGACGTTGCTGAGCGGCTGGGCCGAGCCCTGCAGGATCGGGATGGCCACGAGTTGCGCCAGCACGTTGTAGATCCTGAGGGATACCTGGTGCTGCTGGCCGCCATCCGTACAGCCCTCGTCTCCGACGGCGAACGGAATGGTGGTTTCGGGATTGAAGGGGTTCGGAAAGTTCTGTCCGAGAGTCCCCGACTTGCGCCCCCGGGGCTCCGACTGCTGCCCCGCCGCTTGCTTTGGCGTCAACCAAAGGGCGAGCACGAGCGCAAGTGCTGCCCAGCGGTTAAACATGTTTTACTCCGAGCTAACAATGCAGGATCGTGCCTTGACTCCTGTGGTGTGGGTTGGCCGACTGGTATCGCGAACATAGACCTCCCCCGGGGGGATGTCAAGAACGGCCAGTCGAGTGGACGTCGTTGTAGCTACGCGTATTACGTGCCGCGCCAGCTCCGTCCGGTGTCCGTTCGATGGGTGAGCCCGCGGCGGTCGCAATGCTCCAGGAATGGGATCAGGAACTTCCTCGAAAGGCCGAGCGCCTCCCGAATCTCGCCAGGGGCATGGACGGCGCCGTCAGCAAGCGCGCTTCGCAGCCGGTTGACAAGTGACTCCAGGTGAGTAGGCGTATAATACCTATCTGCTTCGACTTGCACCGCCTCACCACGGCGCTCGAGCAGGCGAAGCAGGTCCCGCACGGGAACCCCCGGCGATTCCACGGAGAGCTCATCAACCGAAGGAGGCTCCGCGCCCCCCGACTCAAGCCGCGCAAGGATTCGCGCGAGAGCAGATTCGTGATCAGAGGAGAGACGGGGAGCCCAGCCTGCGACCCGCACCAGCGAGCCCTCCAGCTCCAGGCGTCCGGCTCCCACGGCGCGCCGCGCCACCTCGTCCACCAGCGACGGCGAGGCGCCGAGCGACCCCCGAAGCTCCTGTAGCGGAGCGCCCGGTTCGAGGGGTGATGCGGCATGACGACCCTCCACGGCGCGAACCAGTTCGTTCTGGAGCTGGACGAGCAGGCCCGCCTGGAACAGCCGTCCGTTCACCAGTTCCAGTCCGGGCCCGCCATGGGCCTCCGAGCCCGCCTTCACGCCAAGTCGCTGGCGAAGCTCCGTGACCGCCAAGCCGTTCCGGGCGCCATCCCGCACCAACTCGAGCAGCCGTTCTGACTCGCCGGCGCCGAGCGGCAGTGGCTTCGCACGCCGCGGCGACACGGGGTCGGTCACCACGCCGCCCCCGATCGTCATCACCGGCGAGGCGAGGCGAAGCACGAACCGGTCGCCCGCCCGCGCCCCGAGTGGAGCATCCAGCACCACGCGCGCCGAGCGCCGGGTGCCGGCAGCGAGCGCGCCCTCGGCCACCACCAGCCGGGCGCCGACCTCCGCGGTTCCCAGGTGCAGTCGCACGCGCGTGCGTGGGCCGAGCGTGGGCGCGGCCTCGAGCAGCGCGACGTCGGCGCGCCACGTGGATGACGCGACCCACTCGGCGCCGGCGATCACCGTGGCGCCGCGCGACAGCTGCTGGACTTCCACGTTGGCGAGCGACAGCGCGACGCGCGCGCCGGGGTTCGCGCGGGACGCCGCCTCGCCATGCGCCTGGACGCCGCGCACGCGCGTGACGATCGGCGCCTCCACCCCTGGCAGGAACACGCGCACGCTGTCGTCGCGCTCGACGCTGCCGGTCCACACCGTGCCCGTGACCACGGTGCCCGTGCCGCGCACCGTGAAGGCGCGGTCGACCGGGAGGCGAAACATGTCGCCCGCATCGCGCGTGGGCAGCGCGCGCAGCACGACGTCGAGCGCGTCGCGCAACGCGTCGATTCCCTCCCCCGTGGGCGCCGACGTGTGCACGATCGCCGCGCTGGCGAGCGACGTGCCCTTCAACGCGGCGCGCACGTCCTCCTCCACCAGCGCACGCCACTCCGCATCGACCGTGTCGCACTTGGTGAGCGCCACCACTCCGCCATGCACACCCAGGAGCCCGAGGATCGCGAGGTGCTCGCGCGTCTGCGGCATGATGCCCTCGTCAGCGGCGATCACGAGCAGCGCGGCGTCGATGCCGGTAGCGCCCGCGAGCATGGTACGGACGAACGCCTCGTGGCCGGGCACGTCCACCACGCCCACGCGGCCGACCGGCAGGTCAAGCGGCGCGAAGCCGAGGTCGATGGTGATGCCGCGGCGCTTCTCCTCCGGGAGGCGATCGGTGTCAACGCCGGTGAGCGCGCGCACCAGCGTGGTCTTCCCGTGATCGATGTGCCCAGCGGTGCCGATGATCACGCCGCGCTCCAGCCTTTCTCCCAGGCCTCGAAGGCCTTGAGCGGCCGGCCATCCGCGAGATGCTCGGCGAGGAACTCGCGGAGCAGGCGCTGGTGCGCGCGCAACTCGGCCGGCTCGCCGATGGGCGCATCGCCACCCTCGGTCCAGGCGCGCAGCGCGGCGCGCGCGGCGGGGGGAAGCAGGCGTCCCCCGGGAATGCGGCGGGCGCAGCGCACGCAGAGCACGCCGCCGCTCGCGTGATGGAAGCGCGCGGGCTCGTCCGGCTCGAGGGGTGCGTGGCATTCACTGCACACCTCCAGCGACGGCGCGACGCCGAGCGCCGCGACGATGCGCCATGCGCCGCGCAGCGCGACGCGGCCGGCGTCGTGCGGCTCGGCGCCCGCGATGTCGTCGAGCACCTGCGACAGCTCGTCGAACAGCGAGGCGTCGGATGCGTCGCGGGTGCAGCGCATCACCAGCTCCGCGATGGCCGAGGCGCCGGAGAAGCGATCGAGGTCGAGGGCGAGGCCGGGTCGCGGATGCGAGACATCGAAGGCACTGAGCGTGTCGAGGTCGCGCCCCGGCTTCACGTAGAGCTGCGCCGTTCCCTGCGCGAAGAGGTCGACCGCATTGCCGAAGCGCTTGCGCGAGGTGCGCACGCCCTTGGCGATCACCGACCGCACTCCCCCCTCCCGCGTCGCGAGGCGCAGGATGCGCGACGACTCCAGGTAGTTCATCGAGTGGAGGACGAGCGCGTCGGTGGAGAGGAGCATGGGGTAAAACTAAAGGGGCTGCGGCATGAGGGGCTGAGGTGTGGGGAACTGCCACGACGGCCGGAGCGGCTTACTGCAGGCGCAGCCCTGCGAGGATCATTCTCCGGGGGGTGCGGAAGCCATAGACGGTTTCGTAGCGCGCGTCGTTCAGGTTCTCGATGGCCAGCGTAAGCGCGGCCTTGCGCGTGAGCGCCAGGTCGGCGCCCAGGTCGATGCGCGTGTAGCCGGCCACGACCACGGGGACCGCGGGGAACGGGGCGAAGTCCTTGTCGGTGCGGCTCCCCACGAACAGGGCGCGGGCTTCCACGTGGGCACGCGTCGCCGGCGTGAGGCTGACCAGCAGCGTGCCGCTGTTCCTCGGGCGGCGGATCAACTGCTCGTTGCGGCGGTAGAGGCCCGCGCTGGTGTTGTCGAACCCGGGATTGGTGACGCGAGTGTCGAGTCGCGTGTAGCTGCCGCTCACGCTGAGGCTGGTGGACGCGCGCAGCGAGGCCTCGAGCTCCGTGCCGTCCGCGGAGGCTCGCGCGATGTTGCAGTAGCTCGCGCCGCAGGCCGCCGACGATCCCTGATAGTCGATCATGTTGCGGAAGCGCTGGACGAAGCGCGACACGCCGATCGTCGCGCGCCCCTGCAACAGCTCCTGCGACACGCCGACCTCGATGCTGCGCGATTGCTCCGGTGCGAGGTCGGGATTGCCCCTGGTGAAGCTGGTCGAATAGTTCTCGAGGAACGAGGGCTCGCGAAACGCGGTGCCTGCCGAGGCGCGAACGTGGAGTCCTGCGGCGACCCGTGCGGAGGCGGCGGCGCGCCAGGTTCCGAACGTCCCGAACTGCTGGTTGTCGTCGAGGCGGGCGCCGAGCGTCGTGGTCACGCGCTCGGAAACGTGGGAGAGGAGCTGGCCGAAGACCGCGCGGTTGCGGCGCGCCGCGCCAAACACCGAGTTCGAGATGAAGCCGCCGAAGTCGCCCTGGCTCTGCGATTGCTGGTCCTGCTGCTCGACCGATGCACCGAGGGTGAGCAGCTGCGACGGCGCCAGCGTCACGTTGCCGCGCAGCTCCACGGAGCGACGGCGCAGGCGATCCTGCGAGCGATAGTCGGTGGTCGAACCCTGCCCCTTGGCCTCGGTGGTCCCGCCGTCGGTGAGCACGGCATTCGCGTCGAGCTGGAGCTCGAGGGAACTCGTCACGCGACGCGTGGCCTGCAGGCCGACGGCCGTACGGTCACTCGCGTTGAAGTTGTTGCTGTCGCTCGCCACGCCGCTTCCGTTCGTGGGATAGTGGTAGTTCTGGTCGGTGTAACGGAGCGAGGCGCGCACGGTCGTGAGCGAATCCGGCGCGATGCGCAGCAACCCGCTCACGGTGGTGTTGCGATAGTCGTTGTTGAAGTCGTAGAGCCCGCTCGACTGGTGACGGCCCATGCCGATGGTGTAGTCGGCGCTCCCCGCGGTTCCGGCGACGCTGGCGTCCACGTCCGAGCTGCCGTACGTGCCGGCGCGCGCCGACGCGGTCATGCTGGGCGCACCCGCGCCGCGCTTCGTGAAGAGCTGCACCACGCCGGTAACCGCGTCCGCGCCATACAGCACGCTCGCCGGCCCGCGGAGGATCTCGATGCGCTCCAGGTTGTCGGTGGTGAGCGCGCTAAAGTCGTAGGCGCCACCGGGATCGTTCACGGGCACGCCATCGATGAGCACCTTCACGTACTTGCTCTCGCCGCCGCGCAGGAAGAGCGAGGTGGCGCCGCCGAACGAGCCCACGCGATTGAGCATGGCGCCCGGCACCTGCTCGAGCGCCTGCGACACATGCGTGATGCCGAGCGCCTGCATCTGCGCGGGGGTGATCACGGTGACCGCCGAGGGGGATGCGAGCGCCGACACCGGCACGCGCGTGGCGGTGGTGACGAGTGGCGCGAGGCGAGTGGTGTCGGCCTGCTGTGCGGCGGCGATGCGCGCGAAGAGGACGGCGGCTGCGGCGAGGGAGAGCGTGCGGGAGTTCATGGAGTGTCGTGAGGGCGGGTGGACACGCGGGCGCGTGACCGGAGTGGAACGAGGGTAGGCGCGCCGACCGCAGGGTCGCGCGTGACGAGCAGGGGCCATTCATAAACAGGCTCGAGGACTGAGCCCCGCATCACGTCGTCCGGGGTGCCGGCGGCGGCAACCCGTCCGTGGTGGAGCAACACGATGTGGTCCGCAAAGCGGGCCACGAGGTTGAGCTGGTGGCTCACGAGCAGCACCGCATGGCCGGAATGCGCGAGCGTGCTGAGGAGCTCGAAGACGGCCATCTCGTGCGCCACGTCCAGGAACGCCGTGGGCTCGTCGAGCACGAGTGCGGGAGCGCCCTGCGCGAGCGCGCGAGCGATGCGCACGCGCTGCCACTCGCCGCCGGAGAGCGCATCCACCTTCCGGTCGCGCAGCTCGGTGACGCCCGCCTGGTGCATGGCATCGGCAACGGCCGCCGTATCGCGCGCGCCGGTGCGGCCCCACGCGCCCAGGTGCGGGTGCCGGCCGAGCGCCACGTACTCGTGCACCGGCAGGGGAAACACGAGGTCCTCGCGCTGCGCGACCACGGCCACGCGCGCGGCCACCGCCTCGCGCGCGAGGGAGCCGAGCGGCGCGCCTCCCAGCGTGATGGACCCGTGCTCGATCGGCACGCGCCCCAGCAGCGCGCGCACGGTGGTGCTCTTGCCACTGCCGTTCGGCCCGACCACGGCCGTGAGGCGACCGGCGGCGGCGTCGAAGGTCACGCCGTCAACCGCCGCGCTGGTCGCGCCGGGATATCGCAGCGTCACTCCGGCAAAGGCGATCACGAGAGCTTCCTCAGTCGCGCGAGGAAGAACGGCACGCCGATCAGCGCGGTGACGGCGCCGAGCGGCAGTTCGGCGGGCGAGCGCGCAACGCGCGCGATGAGGTCGGCCGCCACCACGAGCACAGCGCCCACCAGCGCGCAGGCCACGAGGAGCGCGCGATGGCGCCCCGGGGCGATGCGTCGCGCGAGGTGCGGAACCACGAGGCCAACGAAGCCCACCAGGCCAGCCGCGGCTACGGTCGCGGCGGCCAGCAAAGCCGCCACCAGGTAGATTCGCCGCGCGCTGCGCTCCACGTCGAGGCCGAGGCCGGCGGCGGTGTCCTCGCCGAGCGCGAGCGCGTCGATGTCGCGCGCCCAGGCGAGCAGCAGCACGGCGCCCACCGTGGCGTAGGCCGCGAGTGCCGCGGCCTGCGTCCAGCTGGCGTCGGCAACGGAGCCCATCATCCACCAGAGCGCGCCGCGCACCGTGCTCGCTGGCGCGTTCGCAAGCACGAGCATGATGGCCGCGTTGGCGAATGCGCCGACCACGACGCCGGCCATGAGGAGCACGCGCGGATCACCGCGCCCGCGCGCGGCGTGCGCCACGGCGAAGGCGATGCCGATGGTGACCACCGCGCCGGCGAAGCCCGCGAGCGGAACGAGCGGCTGCGGCAGCCCGCTCGTGACGGCGAGCACCGCTCCCACCGCCGCACCGCCCGACACGCCGAGTAGGTACGGCTCGGCGAGTGGATTCCGCATGGTGCCCTGGAGCGCACCGCCACTCATGCCGAGCGCGGCGCCCACGAGCATCGCGACCACGGCGCGCGGAAGCCGGAGGCTGCGCACCACCGCGATCACGGTGGGGTCGCCGGATCCGGCGAGGCCGCGCCACGCGTCCACTACGGGCACGTGCAGCGCGCCCACGCTCACGGAGAGCACGAGCAGCAGCACGAGCGCCGCGAGCAGCGCGATCCAGCGCAGCGACATGGCGCGCACGATCAGCGGACCACTCCCGGATGCAGCAGGTTGGCGAGCGAGCGCGCGGCCTCGCCGATGCGCACCGAGGGACGTCCCACGAGCACGGTGTCCCAGGTCATCACGCGCCCCTCGCGCACGGCGCGCAGCACGCGCCAGCGCGGCTTGTCGCGAATCTTCACCTCGCTCTCCGGCCCGGTGAGCACGATGTCCGGGTCGAGGCGTGCAACATCCTCCATGGTGACCATCGGCGAGGGCGCGGGCAGCGCCTCGTAGATGTTGCGGCCGCCGGCGATGGTGACCAGCTCGGAGAGGAAGCTGCCGCCGCCGATGGTCATGAGCGGCGATTCCCATGCGGGCATGAAGACGCTCGGTCGCGGCAGTTGCGCCGTGGCGGCCGCCACGCGATCGAGCGTGCGCTGGACGCTGTCCACCACGCTGAGCGCGCGCTCCGGGTCGCCGAGCAGTTCGCCCAGCTCCATCGTAACTCGCCGGAAGTCGGCGATGCGATCCACCTTGAAGGCGGCCACGGCGATGCCCATCGATCGCAGGCGCGTGGCGGCATCGCGATTGTCGGCGCTCGCGTAGAGGAGCACGAGGTCGGGCTTCACGGCCAGCACGGACTCCACGTCCGGCCGGATGCCGTCGCCCACCGCGGGAACCGCACGAGCGGAATCGGGCCATTGGTCCCAGCGCGAGCGCCCCACCAGGCGATCGCCCTTCCCCATGGCGAAGAGGATCTCGGTGGTGGTGGGGTTGAGCGAGACCACGCGCATCGCCGGCGCGCTCGGCCTGGTCAGCGGCTCGCCGAAATCGTCGCGGACGATTGCGATTGGCGTGGGGACCAGCGTGACCGGCTCCGGCACCGTGGTGGTCGCCACGCCAGCGCCATCACCGCACGCGGCGGCGAGGAACAGGACTACGGAAACGCGGCTGCTGAAACGCACGAGGGCACCCTGAGTGAGGAAGGATGCCCGCGCAGCCCTATGCCGTCGTCCGACGCCATGGAGATGCCACCAGTCCTCCCCCGAGGAGCTGAGTTGTGGCGCGAATGGGGTCGTCTCCTGGCTCCGGGCCCGAGCGCTTCGCCTTCCCGACTCTCGTCAGTGGCATCGTGAAGCGTCGGCAGAACTGCCCGTTACAGTGGCGGGGCCGCGCCGGTATCTCACCGGCTTCCGTGTCCCGCACTCGCGTTTCGATTGTGCGGTGAAGCTACGCCGTGGGGTCCTCGGCGGCAAGCGCTGCCTTGGCGCGCGCCTTCACCGCGCTGCGCTCCGCCTCGAGCTCCGCGCGCGCCGAGGGCTCCATGGAACCCGACTCGAGTCGCGAATCGATCATCGCCAGCTCGCGGAGCAGGCGCTGCGCATCGCCCTCCCCGGGCGCTGCGGCCGCGGCACTTGATGGCCGTGCGCCGGCCATCGGCCGCGTGCGACGCGCGGCGAACAGCGCGAGCGCCAGCAGCATCACCGACCCCACGGCAATCGCAATGCCGCGTATGGACGACGCCTTGACCGACGCATGCACCTGGGGCACCTGCACGCGCAGCACCTCGCCCGCTGGGGCGCTGTCCACCAGGAACCGCTGGTACACGCGCTCGCCCGCGGTGACCGGCGCGAGCTTGTGCACGCGCGGCCCGAGCGCGAGGCTCAGCGGCTCCTCGATCAGCACCTCGAACTGCACGATGAACTGCTGCGCGGGCAGCGACAATGGAAATGCGCTCGCGGGCAGCCGATACGACCAGGTGAGCTGCCGCACGCCCGGGCTGATGGGCGCGTAGAGCTCCACGCGCCCGTTGCGCTCGACCAACGCCTGCGACGCGACATCTCCATCGCCCACCTTGAACTCCGTGGCGCCGGTGGGAAGTGCGAGCGACCAGATGGGCGTGAGGGTATCGCGTGCCACCAGCGTGCGCACGCTGTCGTTCGCCAGCTCGAGCACCTCGCCGATCTCGCGCGTGCCGTCGGGACGCGGTGCGGCAACCACCACGTGGCGTCCCTGCACGCTCAGCGTGGCGCGCGAGCTGGTGGTGTCGAAGACGAAGATCTCCCCTTCCTCGCCCTTCACCTCGGCGCGCCGCAGCGGATTGGAGAAGTAGGCGATGCCCGCGTACGTGACGCTCGCGAAATAGACGGCATCGGCCTGGCCGCTCGTGCGATAATGAAAGGTGTACCGGCCATCGGCAGCCGTTCGCATGGAATCGAGCGGGCCTGCGCGGTCGGTGCCGACGCGATGCAGGATCACCCACTGTCCGGGCACCGGCGTGGGTGCGGCGCCCTCGCGCGCCGTGGGCATCACGACCTGTGACGACACGAGTCGCGGCTCACCGGCGCCGACGTCCTGCGCGCCCAGCACGCGGGCCGCGCACGCCAGCGCGACGCCGACCATCAGGCGCCGGCGATGGTCAGCTGTTGAACTTGCCAAAATCCTCCGGACGGAGGCGCTCCAGGTAGGTGCGCAACTGCTCGGCGCTGAGCTCGCGCTCCTCCTCCCTGGGCGCGTACGAAGGCACGTCGTCGTCCTCGTCGTCCCCTTCGCCGCTGTCGGCCTCCATTCCTTCGTCGGCATCCTCCGCCCCGAGCGACGGGTCGAGGTCGCCCTCCTCCTCGTCCAGCACGTCGAGCAGCAGCGACTCGTCCGCGAAGATCGGGGCCCGCAGGCGCAGCGCCACGGCGATGCAGTCGGACGGCCGCGCATCGATCTCGACCACGTGATCGCCCCGCTGCAGGTGCAGTTCGGCGAAGTACGTGCTCTTCTCCACGCGCGTGATGTGCACGCCGCGAAGCGTGCCGCCAAGCCCCACGATGATCGACTTGCAGAGGTCGTGGGTGAGCGGACGCACGCGCTTGATCTCGTGCATCTCCATCACGATCGACTCGGCCTCGTGCTGCCCGATCCAGATCGGCAGCACGCGGTCGCCCTCGAGCTCCTTGAGCACCACGACGTACGACTTCGACGCGGCGTCGAGCCCGAGGCGCGCGACGAACACCTCGATCATCGGCGCGCGGTCAGCGCGCCGCGCGCTTCAGCGCAGCGGCGCGGTCGGTCTTCTCCCACGTGAACAGCGTGCGCGCCGTGCGCCCGCTCCCGACCTTCTCGGGCGTGCGCCCGAAATGGCCGTACGCCGAGGTGGGCGAGTAGATCGGCTTGCGCAGCTCGAGGGACGCGATGATCCCGCCCGGCGTGAGGTCGAACACCTCACGGATGGCGCGCATGATCTCGCGCTCCGGGACCGCCGAGGTGCCGAAGGTGTCCACCATCACCGACACGGGCTCGGCGACGCCGATTGCGTACGCCAGCTGCACCTCGCAGCGGCGCGCGAGCTTCGCGGCCACGATCGTCTTGGCCACCCAGCGCGCGGCATAGCAGGCCGAGCGATCCACCTTCGAGGGATCCTTGCCGCTGAATGCGCCGCCGCCATGACGGCCCATGCCGCCATAGGTGTCGACGATGATCTTGCGTCCCGTGAGGCCGGCATCACCCTGCGGGCCACCGACCACGAAGCGGCCGGTGGGATTGATGTGGTACTTGATCTTCTTCGCGCGCAATTCTTCCGGGATCGCATTCTCCACGATCTCCGCGATCACGCCGTCCCTGATCTTGCGCTGCGAGACGTCCGGATCGTGCTGCGTGGACACGACCACCGTTTCCACGGCCACCGGCTGCTTGTCCTCGTACAGCACGGACACCTGCGCCTTGCCGTCGGGGCGCAGCCACGGCAGCGTGCCGTCCTTGCGGCACTCCGCCAGGCGGCGCGTGAGCTCGTGCGCGAGCATGATCGGCATCGGCATCAGCTCGGCCGTCTCGTCGGTCGCGTAGCCGAACATCATGCCCTGGTCGCCCGCGCCACCGGTGTCCACGCCCATCGCGATGTCCGGCGACTGGCGATCGATGGTGCTGAGCACCGCGCACGTCTTGTGGTCGAAGCCGAAGGCGGCATCGGTGTAGCCGATCCGCTCGATGGTGGCGCGCACGATGTCGGCGACCGGCACGTACGTGCTCGTCGTGATCTCGCCGGCCACGACGGCCATGCCGGTCGTCACGAGCGTTTCGCAGGCGACGCGCGCCCTGGGATCGTCCGTGAGGATGGCGTCGAGGATCGCATCGCTGATCGCGTCGGCGACCTTGTCGGGATGCCCCTCGGTGACGGACTCGGAGGTGAACAGGTGACGATCGTACACGCGGCGTGTGGTGGGAGGGAAGGCTGGCCCTGCAGGCACCCGAAGCTTAAGGGATGGGAAGGTCCCGTGGCAGGGCGAAGGCCGCTATTCGCCGCCCAGCCAGCTCGTGTCGCCCACCGCCGCATGCAGCCGCTGCGAGAGCTCCCGTTCCACCTCGGCCGCGGTCGCGAGTCCCATCGCCGCCTGCACCGCCTCGGTGGCCGTCGCCAGCGGCACCGAGCGGATGACGCGCTTGAGCAGGGCGATGGCCCGGGGGCTCACGCTCATCTGCCGCACGCCGAGGCCGAGCAGCGCGAAGGCCATGAGCGGCTGCGAGGCCATCTCCCCGCAGACGCAGACTTCGAGGCTCGCCGTCTCGCCCACTTCCACCGTGCGCTGGATGAGCCGCAGGACGGCCGGGTGCAAGGGCGTGAAGCGCGCGGCGAGGTTCGCGTTGCCACGATCCACGGCCAGCGTGTACTGCACCAGGTCGTTGGTGCCGATGCTGAAGAACGCGACGTCGCCCGCCAGGAGGTCGCACGCGAGCGCGGCGGCAGGCGTCTCGACCATGATGCCGAGGGGAACATCGGAGCGATGCGGCACCCCGCGCGCCACCAGCTCAGCCGCCGCCTCGGCCATGATCGCGCGCGCCGCGCGCACCTCGTCGAGCGTGACGATCAGCGGCAACATGATGCGCAGGTCGCCATGCACCGCGGTGCGCAGCAGCGCCCTCAGCTGGGTGCGGAACAGGTCCGGCTGGTCCAGGCACATGCGGATCGCGCGCCAGCCCAGGAACGGGTTGGCTTCCGTGGGAAAGCCCCCGACCGGCAGCTTGTCGCCGCCGATGTCGTACGTGCGGATCACCACCGGCTTGCCGCCGAAGGCGTCCAGCACGCGCTTGTACGCACGGTACTGCTCATCCTCGTCGGGCATGTTGGCACGCCCGACCACCAGGAACTCGGTGCGCATCAGCCCGACGCCGTCCGCGCCGCTGGTCGCGGCGAGCTCGGCTTCCTCGGGAAGGTCCACGTTGGCGCGGAGCGTGATGCTCACGCCGTCGGGCGTGATGGACTCGAGCGCGCTGTACTGCCGCAGCTCGTGCTCCAGCTCCGCCTCGCGCCGCGCGCGACCGCGATACTCGGCGATGTCCTCGTCGCTCGGCTCGATGATCAGCACGCCGGTGCCGCCATCGAGGATGATGCGCTCGCCCCCCTGCAGCTCCTCCGTGGCGATGCGCAGGCCCACCACCGCCGGCAGCCCGAGCGACCGCGCAAGGATTGCGACATGCGAGGTCCGCGTGCCCGCGTCGGTCGCGATGCCCACGATCGTCTCGCGATCGAGCTGCACGGTGAGCCCCGGGGTGAGGTCGTGCGTGACGAGGATCGCGTCCGCTCCCTTGGGCACGTCCACCGGATCGTGATCGGGCAACTCGAGCAACAGTGACAGCACGCGAATGTGTACGTCCGTCAGGTCACCGACGCGCTCGCGCATCATCGCGTTGGCGTGGCGCGCAAAGCGCTGGCGCCACTCGAGCATCACGAGGTCGAAGGCCTTCTCGGCGGCGAGGTTCTGCCCGATGAGCTCCTCCACGCTCCCGCGGAGGATCTGGTCGTCCAGCACCGAGATCTGCACGTCGAAGATCGCGGCCTCCTCGTGGCTGGTGGCGGCTTCCACGCGATCGCGCACATGGCGAAGGCGTTCCTTGGCGCGCTCGACGGCCTGGCGGAATCGCTCGACCTCGGCGGGCACCTCCTCGTCGGGGATGATGCGGTGCCGCACGTCCGGCACCTCCCATCGCAGGAGGTGCACGCGCCCGACCACGATGCCCGGCGACGCCGGCAGCCCGCGGATCTTCCGGTGCACTAACTCTCCCCGAATCGGTTGGCGATCAGCAGCGCGAGCGCATCCAGCGCCTGGTCGGCATCTTCGCCCACGGCGCGGAGCAGCAATTCCGACCCGTACTCGGCCGCCAGCATCATTACGCCCATGATGCTCTTGGCGTTCACCTCGAGGTCCTCGCGGACCAGGGTGATCTCACTGCGGTACTTCGCCGAGGTCTTCACGATCTCCGCGGCGGGACGCGCGTGGAGGCCGTTGCGGTTCACGATCTGGACAATGCGTTCAGCCATCAGCGAGCCACCGAGATGAGGACGAGTGCGGCCAGGACCCCAACCGCCAGACGCCACCCCTCGATCCGCTGCTGGAGCCGGGCGAGGAGGAAGGCACCGACGAAGACCGAGACGAGCACGACGCCGAGCATGGTGCGCCCGGGGCCGATGATGCGCAGCAGCGCCAGCGGCATGGCCAGTCCACCGACGAAGGCGCCGACCTGCGCGATGCGTTCCGGGCCCTGCCGGAGCACGGGATTGCCGAGCGCGGTGGCTACGCGGAGGCCATGCGTCCAGCCGGTGCGAAGCCCCCAGAGGCGGAGTCCAAGGTGCCCGACGTTGTAGAGGCCAAGAAAGATCAGCAAGACCTGGCCGGCGCCGGCGCCCAGCCCGAAGGCGGCGAGGGCCAGCAGGGAGCAGAGCGGGAGCCATCCCGCCCACACCAGCCGGTCGCCCACGCTGCCGAGGGGGCCGCAGAGTGCCGTGCGGAAGCGCTCGATGCGGGCGGGCGGCTCACCATCCAGCTCGGCGCGCGCCAGGGCCCCCACCGCGATGGCCGCCAGGTACGGATGCGCGTTGAAGTAGGTGCTCTGCCGCGCCAGCGCCGCCTTGAAGGCCGGCGACTTCTTGCCGCCAGGGAGCAGGCGCAGCGCCGGCTCCACGGAGAAGCCGATGCCGTTGCCGAGCAACAGCTCGTAGTTCCAGGCGCCCTGCACCGCGAGCAGCCGCACGAAGATCGCGACCTCGGTGCGAAGGGGAAGGCGCTTCATGGACGCGCTCATCGCAGCAGGCTCATCGCAGCAGCATGAGGGCGAAGCCGACCGCCAGCCCGCCGACGAAGAGCCAGCGCGCGCCGGATGCGGCGTGAAAGACCTTCCAGACGGCGGCGCCGCCGACCGTCGCGGCGATCGCCACCACGATTGCGCGCGAGAGGCGTGCGTCCACGGTCCAGAGGCCCAGCACCGCCTCGGCCAGGGGGCTGAACGCAGCGTAGGCGAGCACGGTGAGCACGATGGCGCGCACGAAGTCGGCGGTGAGGCCGAGCACCTGCAGCCCGATCACCGATCCGCGCGCGCCGGCGTCGATCGCGGGGCGGCGACGGGCCGCCGCGCGCGCGTTGAAGTGGCGCAGCCGGACCATGGTCCATCCACCGATCCACGCGGTGGCGAGCGACGCGAGCACCGCGACCACCAGGGCGCCTGCGGGGTGTGCGGAGTTGGAGACGTAGAGCGCGCCGCCCACCGTGGCCGCGGAGCCCCACTCCGGATATCGCGAGGCGCCGACGGGAAGCGTCTCGAGCGCGATCAGCTCCAGCGTGGCGCCCACGAGCAGCCCGCCCTCGACGTGCCCGAACAATGCGCCGCCGAGCGTCGCGGCCACCAGCGGGCGCGAGATCATCGCCTGCGGAAAGCTGACGACGTCGAGCCCGAGGATCCCCCCGAGCAGCGCGATGGGAAGGAGGTCGTACCACATCTAGTAGACGCCCTCGGAGTCGAGGACTTCCGAGAGCGGCATGGGGCGGGTGGATGGAACGTCCTGCGCCGTGACGGTGGCACCCTCGCGCTCCATCTCGCGAAGGAGCTCCTCCTCGTCGGGCGCCAGGAACACGTAGCGCAGCCGCTGGGTGCGCCCCGCCCTGTGATGCACGCCGCCGATGTTCACGGCGCGCACGACCCGCGCCCGCACCAGCTGCAGCATGGTCTGGATGTCGCCGGTGAGGAGCACGCCCGGACGCGGATCCGCCTGGAATCCGGCCGACCTGCCCACGACCGACTGTGCCGTCTCGAAGTAGACCTCCACCTCGGGAGGCACCGCCATGCGATAGAGCTCCTGCTCCCAGTCGCTTTCGGCGACCGTGTCGTCGACCAGCACGATGAAGCCCACGTCGAGCGGCTGCCCCCAGCCCACGACCACCTGGCCGTGGATGAGGCGATCGTCGATGCGATGGAGGACGAGGCTCACGTGCCGGGGGCCGAACCCGAGGACGTGGTGACGTTCATCGCGGCGCGCCCGCGCTCGAGTGCGTGCTGGGCGGCCTGGCTGTCGGGCACGCCGGTCGCGAACACGAAGTCGAGGAGGGTGGGCAGGTTCACGCCGCAGATCAGCACGGCGTCGTCCATGCCGCGGAGCAGCCGCCGCGCCGCCATGGTGCAGCTGCCCGCCTGGAGGTCGGTGAAGATCACGCGGATGTCCATGCGCAGCATGGTGTCGCGCAGCAGCGCCTCGATGTCGGGACCGGAGAGGTCCACCACGCTCACGGGATGGAACACCGCGCCGCGCCCGGTGATCTGCTGCACGGCCGACACGAGCCCGTGCGCGAACTGCGCATGGCCCGCGACGATCGCGCGCGGTCGCTCGACGGGCTCGGCGTCACTCATCGTCTTCCTGCAGGTACTTGTTCACGTCGCGCTGGTCGGCCATGTGCTTCATGAGGCGCTCGTTGAAGCGCTCGGCGGGATTCACGCCGCTGTACTTGAGCAGGTGGTGCATGGCGATCACCTCGGCGATCACGGTGATGTTCTTTCCCGGGTTGAGCGGGACCGTGATCTTCGGGAGCGGCACGTCGAGGATGGTGGCGGTCTCGGTGTCGAGCCCGGTGCGCTCGACGGGTGCGTCCTGTCGCCAGTCCTCGAGGCTCACCACCACCTCGATGCGCTTCTGCTGGCGCACGGCGCGAATGCCGAACACCGCCGGGATGTCCACGAGGCCGATGCCGCGGATCTCCATGTAGTGACGCTGCAGCTCGTGTCCCGCGCCCAGCAGGATGTCGGCACCGCGGCGCTTCACGAGCACCAGGTCATCGGCGACCAGGCGATGCCCGCGCTCCACGAGGTCGAGCACGCACTCCGACTTGCCGATCCCGCTCGCGCCCACGAACAGCAGCCCCACGCCGTAGACGTCGGCCAGCGATCCGTGCAGCGTGGTGCGCGGCGCGAACTCGTCCTCGAGCCAGGGCTTGATGCGGTTGTAGAACTCGTTGGTCTTGAGCGACGAGCGGAGCACCGGCACGTTCGCGAAGCGCGCCTCCTCCTCCATGCCCGCGGGCACGGCCTGGCCCTTGGTGAGGAAGACCGCGGGCAGCGGGAATGCGAAGTACACTCGCAGGTGGCGCCGCCGCTCGTTCTCCTCGAGCGACATGAGGTACGACACCTCCGTCTCACCGAACACCTGCAGCCGGTGCCCGGGGAAGCGCTCGGTGTAGCCGGCGAGCACGAGGCCGGGGCTCGAGATGTTCGGGCTCGAGATCTCGCGATCCATGCCGTACGGCTCGGAGGTCTCCTCCAGCTGCAGCTCGCCCTGCATGCGCTCGAGCAGGCGGCCCACGGTGAGCTTCGGGCGCCTGGTGGGCGTGGCCGGTCCCGGCGTCATGCGCTCACGCGCGCGCGGCGACGCGCGCCAGGTGCGATTCCGTCTGCTCCGCGGCGCGCTCCCACGTGAAGCTCTCGGCAAAGGTGCGCGCCTGCAGCCCCAGCCGCTCGACGAGCGCGACGTCGCCCGCGAGCCGGTCCATGGCCGCCGCCATCGCCGCGCAGTCGCCATGCTTCACGAGGAAACCGGTCTCCTCGTGGCGCACCGACTCGCGAATGCCCGGCGAGTTCGACGCGACGACGGGCGTGGCGCATGCTGCGGCCTCCAGGTTGGTGATGCCCCACCCTTCCTTGGGTGACGCGAAGACGAGCGCCCACGACCGGCGCAGGAGCGCCAGCTTCTCCGCTTCCCCGATGCGCCCAAGAAACCGCACCCGCTCGCCGAGGTCAAGCGACTGGGACAGCGCCTCGAGCCGGGCACGGTAGTCACCGGCGCCGGCGATCTCGAGCACGGCGGTGGGATGCTTCATGTGCGCGAACGCCCGGATCACCAGGTGCACGCCCTTGTACTTCTTCAGCCGGCCGAGGTACGAGAAGGTGGGCACGGCAGCGCGCGTCCCCGCCAGCGGCGTGTAGCTCACCGTGTCGATGCCGGGATAGATCACCTCCACGCTCGACTTCGGGATGCCGCGCTCGGCCAGGTCGTCGCGAGTGCTGTCGCTGATCGCCTCGAAGGGGACCTTGCGATACACCGGCCCGAGGGGACGCTCGGCCAGCCAGACGGCGGCGGCGAGCGGGGCGGCAAGCTCCTGGAATGCCGTGCCGCCGAAGAGGTGCGGCACGAGCGTGACCACCGGCTTCGTGGTCCAGCGAGGCGTGTAGAGCGGCACCTTGTTCACGTCCTCGACCAGGACCTCGAAGCTCTCGGCGAGGTGCTTCCGGAAGTACGCGCGAGCCAGGAAGGGAAAGCTGTGTCGCGTGCCCACGCGATGCACGGCGATGCCGTCGAGCGTGGCGCGCGGGGGACAGCCGGGCCAGCCACCGCAGAGCAGCGTGACCTGGTGGCCCCGCGCGGCGAGGCGCCCGAAGATCTCGTGGAGGTGAATCTCGGCGCCGCCGCCCTGTGGATTGTCGCGATCCTGCCAGTTGACGAGCAGGATGCGCACTAGAGGCGTCCCATGCGCCGGGCGAGAGCGTCGAGCACGCCGTTCACGAAGCGCGCGCTCTGCTCGCTGCCGTAGCGCTCGGCGAGGCGTACGCCCTCCTGGATCACGACACGCGGCGGCGTGACCTCCTGGTGGAACTCGGCGGCGGCGAGCCGCAGCACGCAGCGCTCGATGACGCCGAGGCGCTCGAGGCGCCAGTTCTCCGTGACCTGCACGAGCATGGCGTCGATCTCCTTGCCGTGCTTCGCCAGCTCGCGGATGATCAGGCTGGCGAAGCTGCGCTCCCCCGGCGCAACGCCGAGGTCGTCCCAGACGGTGTTCGCAATCTTCAGCAGGTCGGCGCCGGGGCGCAGGTCCCACGCGTAGAGCGCCTGCAGTGCGCGCGACCGCGCCCGCGTCTCAAGCCTGGTCTTCATCGCCGCCCAGCCGGTCGAACAGGTCGCTCATCTCGAGCGCGGCGAGGGCTGCGTCCCACCCCTTGTTGCCATGCGTGCCACCGGCGCGCGCTTCCGCCTGCTCCATGTTGTCGCAGGTGAGGAGCCCGAAACCCACGGGCACCTCGAACTCGAGCGACGCGTCCATCAGGCCGCGTGCGCACTCGCCGGCCACGAAGTCGAAGTGCGGCGTGTCGCCGCGAATCACGGCGCCCACCACGATGATGGCGTCGTAGCGGCCCATCGCCATGAGGCGACGCGCGATCACGGGAAGCTCCCATGCGCCCGGCACCGAGACGGTGTCGATGTCGCCGGCCTTCGCGCCATGGCGGACGAGGCAATCGGTGGCGCCGTCGAGCAGCTTGCTGGTGATCGACTCGTTGAACCGACTGGCGACGATCACGTAGCGACGCGTGTCGCCGTCGGGCGTTCCCTGGAATTCAGCCATTACGAAGCGATGATCATGTGTCCGAGCTTTTCGCGCTTGGTGCGCAGGTATCCGGCGACCTCGTCGTGCGATGGCTGCTCGATGGAGACGCGCTCCTCCACCTGCAGCCCGTACCCTTCGAGGCCCACCATCTTGCGAGGGTTGTTCGTGATCGGGCGGATGGACTTGAGCCCGAGGTCCAGCAGGATCTGCGCGCCGATCCCGTAGTTGCGCAGGTCGGGCTTGAAGCCGAGCTGCTCGTTGGCTTCCACCGTGTCGGCGCCAGCGTCCTGGAGCTGGTACGCCTTGAGCTTGTTCAGCAGGCCGATGCCCCGCCCTTCCTGGTCGAGGTACACGATGACGCCGCGCCCTTCCTTCGCCACCATGGTCATCGCGGTGTCGAGCTGCCACCCACAGTCGCAGCGCAGCGAGTGGAAGACGTCGCCGGTGAGGCACTTGGAATGCATGCGGACCAGCACGTGCTCACCGTCGCTCACGTCGCCGTAGACGATGGCCACGTGCTCGTGCGCGTCCACGTCATTGCGGTAGCCGACGATCTTCCAGATGCCGTGCTCGGTCGGGAGCCGCGCCTCGGCCACGCGGTGCACGAGGCGCTCATTCTGGAGGCGGTGCGCCACGAGCTGCGCGACCGTGATGAACGCGAGCTGGTGCTTCTCGGCGAACGCCTCGAGCTGGGGGCGGCGCGACAGCGTTCCGTCCTCGCTGAGAATTTCGCAGATGACGCCAGCCGGGTAGAGTCCCGCAAGGCGCGCGAGGTCCACGGCCGTCTCGGTGTGACCAACGCGTTCCAGCACTCCGCCCGCGCGTGCGCGCAGCGGAAAAATGTGACCGCCGTGATGCAGGTCGGCGGGCGTCGCCGCCGGATCCACCGCGACCTGGATCGTGGTGGCACGATCAGCGGCGCTGATGCCCGTGGTCACGCCGAAGCGCGTGGAGGCATCGATGCTCACCGTGTAGGCGGTGCGATACGCGTCGACGTTTCCTGACTCGCTCATGGCCGGCAGCCCGAGCTGGTCGACGCGCTCGCCGGTGAGGGCAAGACATACGAGGCCTCGCGCCTGCCGGATCATGAAGTTCACCATCTCGGGCGTGACGAGCGATGCCGCGCAGACGAGGTCTCCCTCGTTCTCGCGATCCTCGTCATCCGCGACGATGATGAACTTCCCCGCGCGGATGTCGTCGATGGCCTGCTGGACCGTGGAAAATGCCATGTGTCAGCGCGCCAGGTACGGCGCGACCAGTCGCTGTACGTACTTGCCGACGACGTCGGCCTCGACGTGCACCGCGTCTCCCTCGGACAGCGCGCCGAGGGTCGTGTGCCGCCGCGTGAACTCGATCAATGACAACTGCACTCGCTCCGGCGCCGGCAGCGCGTTCACCGTGAGGCTCACGCCATCGACGGTGAGCGAGCCATGCGGCACCATCAGCTCGGAGAGCTCCGACGGAAGCACGAGGTCCACCAGCGTGGCGTCCTCGTCCTGCTGCACGCGCTCCACCCGCGCGACTCCGTCCACGTGGCCGAGCACCATGTGCCCACCCATGCGGTCTCCGAGGCGCATCGCGCGCTCGAGGTTCACCGCGCGTCCCGCCTCCCAGTCCCCGAGCGTGGTGCGGCCGAGGGTGGTGACGACGGCGGCGCAGTCGAACCATCCCGTGCCGCGCTCGCGCACGGTGAGGCAGACCCCATTCACGGCGATGCTCTCGCCGTCGGTGAGCCCCTCATACGCGCAGCGGATGCGGAATTCGCGGCCTGCGTGAGACTGCGTCACCCGCTCGATGACGCCCGTGGCGTCTACGAGGCCGGTGAACACCGCGCCCGCTCCAGATCGTAGATGGTCATCTCGTCCCCTCCGAACGTCGCCTGCGCCACGACTGGGAGCCGCGCCGCCCATTCCGGCCAGTCGCCGGGAAAGGGAGAAAGTGCCCCCTGGCCGAGCGTGACCGAGGACTGAAAGATAACGAGCCGGTCCACCACGGCGGCATCCAGCAGCGCACGGGCAAGTCGAGCCCCACCCTCGACATACAGGTGGCGGATGCCACGATCCCGCAGGGCTCGCAGGGCCCCTGGCAGGCCCGAAGAGGCCAGCACGGTAACGCCGAGCGCCTCGAGTGCGGCGCGACCCTGGGGATCCGGTGTCTCGGCGAGCACCAGCACCGGCAGGTCGCGGGCGGTGCGAGCCAGCCGCGAGCCGGGAGGAAGGCGCGCGGCCCGGTCGAATACCACGCGCGTGGGAGGCACGCGCGGGGGCGGCGCGTCGCGCACGGTGAGCTCGGGATCGTCTGCGAGCGCCGTGCCGATGCCCACGGCGACCGCGTCCGCGTCGGCGCGCTGCCGGTGGACCTCGGCGCGAGACTCGGGACCGCTCAGCCAGCGTCGCTCGTCGCCGGGCATCGCGACCGCGCCCTCGCTCGAGAGCGCGAGCTTGAGCGTGATGAAGGGGCGCTCGTGGCCGGCGAATGCGTGGAAGAATGGCGCATTGATCTCGTGCGCCTCGGGCAACTCGATCACGTCCACGCGCACGCCCGCCTGGCGCAGCCGCTCGATGCCGCCGCTCGCCTTCGGATTGGGATCGCGCGCCGCCACGATCACGCGCGCCACGCCGGCGGCGATGAGTGCGGCCGTGCACGGTGGCTGCTTGCCGTGGTGGTTGCACGGCTCGAGCGAGACGTAGGCGTAAGCGCCGCGAGCGGCCTCGCCCGCGCGTGCGAGGGCCTCGACTTCCGCGTGCGCGTTGCCGTAGCGGGTATGCCAGCCCTCGCCGACCACCACGCCCTCACGCACGACGACGGCGCCGACCATTGGGTTCGGCGCCGCCTGTCCCCATCCCCGTGCGGCCAGCACGACGGCGCGACGGAGGAAGCGAAGGTCCGCCTCCACCGCGCGCGTCGCCTGGCTCATGCCATTACCAGGAAAGGCGGAGGCCCACCGAACCGTAGACGCGCGAGGCATCCGCGGCCTTGTTCGCGAAACTGTTGTACGTGGGCACGCTTCCACCGCTCACCTGGCCGATCTCGCCGACGAGCTTGAAGATCGGGAGGTTGAGCGAGAGGTCGGCGAACACGTTCGTGCGATCGAGGACCTGCGTGAGGGACACGTCGCTCGACGTGGCGGTCTGCAGGCCCTGTGAGAACTTCGCGTGCACGAGCGCCGACTGGTCGTACTTGTCCTTGCCGACGCCGACCGCGAGGCCGAAGATCACGAGGCTCTTGCTCGCGACCAGGCGCCAGGCGGTGGTCTTGATGTTCAGGTTCCGGACCGTGAGCTCGTCATTGCCCGACGTGCCGATGATGTTGATCTCGGGCAGGTCGCGCTTGAGGTAGGTGACGGACACGCCCGGCACGAGGAGTGACTCCTGGAGCAGGCCGAGGCGCGCGCCGAAGCCGAACTTGTACTTGGAGCCGTTCACCGTGAGCGCGACGTTGTTGCCGGAGATGTCCTGGGCATACGCGGCGTTCACGAGCAGGTCGATGCCGCCGACGTTCGTGAGGCCGAGCGGGATGCCCTTGAAGATGCCGAAGGCGGCGTCCACGGTCGGCATCGGGACCGGCTTGTTGTCCTCGGTGGGCAGGGTCTGCTTCTGCGCGCCGTTCGGGCTCTGCGTGAACTTGTCCACCTGCGGCAGCGTGCCCGCGACCGCGTTCACTCGCACGCCGATCGAGAAGTGCCCGAGCCCGCCCATGGTGCCGCCCTGGCCGAGCGTGGCGTTGCCACCGGCGATCGCCGTGCCGAGCTGCGCCGACATGTACTGATAGAGGTCCACTGCCTGCTGGCACGCGTCCTGGGAAACCTGGGCATTGCTCAGGGGAGCCCCGGACGGGCACTGCGACGACTGGGCGTGCGCGGCAGAGGACGCGACGACGACGAGTGCCGACGCGACGAACAGACGAGATACCTTCATGCTGACTCCTGGCTGATGTGAACGACTCCGCTGCCGCGCACGATCGTGCCGGCGCGCCATGCGGGAACGGCGGAGGCAGCCGCACTCGCGATCACCGCGTCGGCATCCGCCTCGGCGCAGATCACGATCATGCCCGCCCCCATGTTGAACGTGCGGAACATCTCATCGCGAGCGACTCCACCCGCGCGCTGCAACTGCACGAACAGGTTGGGCACCTGCCACGTGGATGCATCGACCATCGCATCCATGGCCGGAGGCAGCACGCGATTCAGGTTGCCGGGAAGCCCACCCCCGGTAATGTGCGCCATCGCGTGAATCCTCGACAGCATTGATCGTACCGCCGAAAGGTAGGAACGGTGTGTGCGCAACATCACACTGGCCGTACTCTCCTGCTCCCCCGGAAACGCGTCGCCAGGGCCAAGGCCCATGCGCTCGCTCACGATCCGGCGCGCGAGCGAGTAGCCGTTGGTATGGAGGCCGCTGCTCGCGAGGGCGACGAGCACGTCGCCCTCGACCACCCGGTCCGCACCCAGCACTGCATCTTCTTCCACTATGCCGACGATGAACCCCGCCAGGTCGTAATCCGGGGGCGTGTAGACGCTCGGCATCTCCGCGGTCTCGCCGCCCACCAGGGCGCACCCGTTCTCGCGGCAGCCGGCCGCGACGCCGGACACGACCTGCTCGACCACGGCCGCGTCCAGCTTGCCGAACGCCACGTAGTCGAGGAAGAAGAGCGGCGTGGCGCCCTGCACCAGGATGTCGTTCACGCAGTGGTTCACGAGGTCGTGCCCCACCGTGCCGTGGCGACCCGCCTCGATGGCGACCTTGACCTTGGTGCCCACGCCATCGGCGCTCGACACGAGGAGGGGAGCCCGGAGTCCGGCTGGAACGCGGAACATGCCGCCGAAGCCGCCGAATGCGCCGCGGGCGCCCGCCGTCATGGTGCTCTCGACCAGCGCCTTCAGCCGGCCCTTCGCGTCGTCGGCCTCGTGCAGGTCGACGCCGGCGTCGGCATAGCTGAGCGGCGCCTGGCTCACTCGGCCGGCTCCTGGTCGAAGGACACGAGCTGCCGGATGCGCGCCACGCGCTCGGCGATCTCGCCGGGACCGATCTCGAGGATGCGATCGATGGAGAACTTCTCGACGGCAAAGGAGCCCATGGCCGAGCCATACACCACGGCGCGTCTCAGGTTCGCCTCGGAGAGGTCGCCCGTCTTTGCCAGGTAGCCCATGAAGCCGCCGGCGAAGGAGTCACCCGCGCCGGTGGGATCGAACACGTCCTCGAGCGGATAGGCGGGCGCGAAGAAGATCGAGTCGTTCATGAACATGAACGCGCCGTGCTCTCCCTTCTTGATGATGACGATCTTCGGGCCCTGCTTCATGATCCAGCGCGCGGCCTTCACGAGGTTCGCGTGCTCGGTCAGCTGGCGCGCCTCGCCATCGTTCAGCGTGATCGCATCCACCTTGCCGAGCAGCTGCACGAGCTCGGGGCGGCGGCTCTCGATCCAGAAGTTCATCGTGTCGCACGCCACGAAGCGCGGGCGCTGCACCTGGTTGAGCACGTCGACCTGCAGCCGCGGGTC
Organism: Gemmatimonadota bacterium; assembly: GCA_028287305.1. Taxonomy (GTDB): domain Bacteria; phylum Gemmatimonadota; class Gemmatimonadetes; order Gemmatimonadales; family Gemmatimonadaceae; genus JAQBPX01. The sequence continues at coordinate 118,911 of JAQBPX010000027.1, read as the reverse complement.
GATGTTCGCGAGGAACACGAAGGGCGCATCGAGGAACTGCGGCGGGATCTTGGGACTGAAGTGCGAGAACACGCCGAGGTGGGTCTCGAGCGTCTCCGCCACGTTGAGGTCGTGGCGGTAGCGACCGCGCCAGCGGAAGCTCGCGCCCTCAGCGTGCTCGACGCCGGCGAGGTCCACGCCGCGCTGCGCGAGCGCGTCGAGCTTCTCGAGCGGATAGTCGGAGCCGACCACGCCCACCAGCTGCACGGGCGTGAAGTGGCTGGCCGACGCGGAGAAGAAGGTGCCCGATCCACCGAGGACCAGGTCGGCCTTGCCGAAGGGCGTCTCGATGGAGTCGAGGGCCACGGAACCAACGACTAAAAGGGGCACGGGAGCACGGGTCTGGGGGGCTCAGGACTGCATGATTGCATTACTGCCCTGCTACATCCTCTCCGGCGCGTCCACTCCAAGGATCGCGAGTCCATTTCGCAACACCACCTGCGTGGCGCGCGCGAGGACCAGGCGTGCCTTGAAGATCGGCTCCGGCTCGTCGAGCACGTGGTGCTTGTGGTACCACTTGCTCGCCTTCGCGGCGGTCTCCTGGAGGTACCCCGCCAGGCGGTGCGGCTCGAGCGCCTGCGCGGCATTCACCAGCAGCGCCGGATAGTCCGCCAGCGCCTTCACCAACTCCTGCTCCTCCGGCTCGCCGAGCACCGAGAGGTCCACGCCGTCAGCGGAGATCTCATGCGCGGCGATCCCGCCATTCCGGAAGATGCCGCACATGCGCGCGTGCTGCATCTGCAGGTAGTAGATCGGGTTCTCCTCGCTCTGCGAGCGCGCGAGGTCCACGTCGAACACCAGCTGCGAGTCCCCCTTCCGCATCAGGAAGAAGTAGCGCACCGCGTCGCGGCCCACTTCGTCGATCAGGTCGCGCACGGTGACGTAGGAGCCCGCGCGCTTGGAGATCTTGACCTCCTCGCCCGCCTTCATGACCGTCACCATCTGGTGCAGCACGTAGTCGGGATAGCCCTCGGGAATCCCCATGCCGATGGCCTGCAGCCCGGCGCGCACGCGCGTCACGGTGCTGTGATGGTCGGCGCCCTGCACGTTGATGGCGCGCGCGAAGCCGCGCTCCCACTTCGTGACGTGATAGGCGACGTCGGGCACGAAGTACGTGAACGTGCCGTCTGACTTGCGCATCACGCGGTCCTTGTCGTCGCCGTAGGCCGTGGTGCAGAGCCACAGCGCGCCGTCCTTCTCGTAGGTCTTGCCGCCGTCCACGAGCGCGCGCACGGTGCGATCCACGGCGCCGTTCTCGTAGAGCGACGACTCGAGGAAGTAGGTCTGGAACTGGACGCCGAACGCCTGCAGGTCGCGATCCTGCTCCTTGCGCAGCTCCTGCACCGAGAAACGGCGGAGCTGGTCGAGGTCATCGCCGTGCGCGTCGGCCGGATACGTCTCGACGTACCGCTCGGCGATCTCGCGGATGTACTCCCCGTGATAGCCGCCCTCGGGAACGTCGGTGGCCTCACCAGCCAGGTCGCGCACGCGCGCCTGCGTGCTCAGCGCCAGGTTCGCGATCTGGACGCCGGCGTCGTTGTAGTAGAACTCACGCGACACGCTCCAGCCGGTGACCTCGAGCAACGCGGAAATCGCGTCGCCGAGCGCGGCCTGGCGCCCGTGTCCCACGTGCAGCGGGCCGGTGGGATTCGCCGAGACGAACTCCACGTTCACCTTCTTCCCCGCCCCAACTACCGAGCGACCGAACGCCGCGTCCTGCTTGAGGATCACCGGCAGGACGCCCGCGAGCGTTCCGGTTTCCAGCCGGAAGTTGATGAACCCCGGTCCCGCGATCTCGGTGGACCTGATGCCGCCGGCCGCGAGGTCGAGCGACTGCACCAGCGACTCCGCGACATCCCGCGGCTTGCGCCCGAGTGGACGCGCGAGCACCATCGCGATGTTGCTGGTCCAGTCGCCGAATGCGGGGTCGCGCGGGCGCTCGAGGATCGGCGCCACGTCGGGAGGCGCGCCGAGCGCGCGGGCCGCGCGCGCGAGCTCGGCGCGCAGCTGGTCGGCGGTCGACATCAGGAGTCCGAGCCGCCCTTCGCGGGCTTCGGCGAAGCCGCGGGCTTCGGTGCCGACTCGGCCGGCTTTGCGGCGGGAGCCGTGGACTCGCCGCCCGACTTGCCCTCGGACTTCGAGCTGCTGTCGGACTTCGAACTGCCCTCGGACGTCGAGCTGCCTTCACCCGACTTCCCCTCGCCGCCGGACTTCTCGCCCTTGGCGGATGCGCCCTCGGAAGCCGGTGACGTGCCCGTAGGCGTGCCCGTTCCCCGATGCGCGTTCTTGCCGTAGTCCGTGAGATAGAAGCCTGATCCCTTGAACGCGAACCCCGACGCCGAGAGCTGGCGCTCTCCGAGCTTGCCGCACACCGGACAGGGGACGTCGGGCTGTGCGGAGCTGATCGACCGCCAGAACTTTTCGAACTCGTGACCGTCAGGACAACGGTACTCGTAAGTCGGCATGAGGCTATGACTTAGACAAGGAGGAGGCGCCCGCACAAGTTAGTCGCGCTGGCCGTGGCCTACAAGCGCTGTGCGGGCCGTCGCGCGGGCCGTCGCGCGGGCTGCGGTACGCGCGGATAGCGCGGACTGAAGAGCGGAATGCGCGGAGACTGCGACAGCGGCTGAACTTTTGGAACGGCACACCCATCGGGTCATCTCGCACCGATAGGTCCTCGCAGTCATCAAACCGCTTCTGCTGTCGTATCCGCGGAGATCCGCTCTTCAGTCCGCGAGATCCGCACGAACCGGCCGTGGCGCAAGGAGAAGTCACGCCGGCCGGTAGGTTCCCCACTGCGACGCCAGCACGTCGGCGATCTCGCCGACCGACGCGCGCGCGCGGACGGCGTCGATGATCAGCGGCATGAGCGGCTCACGCGCGCCGTCGGCCTCGGCGTACGAGGCCGAGTGCGCGCGCAGGGCGTCGAGCGCGCGCGCGTGCACCGCGGCGTCGCGAGCGGCCTTCACGGCGCGGAGCCGCTCGACTTGCCCCTTCTCGAGTTCGGAGAAGTTCGGTGCGGGGATGATCGGCGGCTCACTGCCGTCGGTGAACTTGTTCACGCCGACCACCACCACCTCTCCTCGCTCGACCTTGAGCTGGTACTCATACGCGCTGCGCGCGATCTCCTCCTGGAAGAACTGCGCGCCGATCGCGCGCGCCGCGCCGCCCAGCTCATCCACGCGCGCCAGCAGCGCGAGCGCCTGGCGCTCCAGCTCGTCCGTCAACTGCTCCACGTAGTAGCTGCCCGCGAGCGGATCCGCGGTGATGGCCGCGCCGGATTCGTGCGCCACGATCTGCTGCGTGCGCAATGCGAGCGTCGCCGCCTCGGCGGTGGGCAGCGCGAGCGCCTCGTCATAGCCGTTGGTGTGCAGCGACTGCGTGCCGCCGAGCACCGCGGCCAGCGCCTGTACCGTGACGCGCACCACGTTGTTCAGTGGCTGTTGCGCCTGGAGCGTCACACCGCCGGTCTGCGTGTGGAAGCGCAGCCGTGCGCTGGCCTCGGTGGCGCCGAAGCGCCCGGTGAGGAGGCGCGCATACATGCGGCGCGCCGCGCGGAACTTGGCGACCTCCTCGAAGAGGTCGTTGTGCGCGGCGAAGAAGAAGCTGAGGCGTGGCGCAAACGAGTCCACGGGGAGGCCTGCGTCGATTGCGCGTTGCACGTACTCCATGGCGTTCGCAAAGGTGAACGCGAGCTCCTGCACCGCCGTCGCGCCGGCCTCCCGGATGTGATAGCCGGAGATGGAGATTGGATTCCAGTTCGGCACCTCGGTCGCGCAGAATCGGAAGATGTCGGCGATCAGCGCGAGGCTCGGCTCAGGCGGATAGATGTACGTGCCCCGCGCGATGTACTCCTTGAGGATGTCGTTCTGGATCGTCCCGGAGAGCGAGGCGCGCTCGATGCCCCGCTCCTCGGCGGCCACGATGTACATGGCGAGCAGCGTGGAGGCCGTCGCATTGATCGTCATCGAGGTGGAGACCCTGTCGAGCGGGATCTCGCTGAGGAGGAGGTGCATGTCCTCCACCGTGTCGATCGCGACACCCACGCGCCCGACTTCACCGAGCGCGCGCGGCGAGTCGGAATCGATGCCCATCTGCGTCGGCAGGTCGAAGGCGACGGAGAGCCCCGTTTGCCCCGCCTCGAGCAACAACCGGAACCGGCGATTCGTCTCGGCGGCCGTGCCGAAGCCGGCGTACTGGCGCATGGTCCAGAGCCGTCCGCGATACATGGACGCCTGCACGCCGCGCGTGAACGGAAACTGCCCCGGATCACCAAGGTCAGCGTCGTAGTCGATCGCCTCGGGCCGGTAGACCGGCGCGATCGGAATGTCGGAAGGGGAGAGGCGCTCGGACATGCAGGAAAAGATAGGGGGAGAGGGGCTGAGGGGCTGAGGACTGCTGTCCCCAGCTCCCCAGCTCCCCAACCCCTCAGACCTGTCCTACGCGCCCACCAGCTCCGACCTCCCCGACAGCAGCTGCCTGGCCTGCTCCACGGCGCTCTTGCTGCCGATGTAGAGCGGCGTGCGCTGGTGCAGCTCGGTGGGGTCGATGTTCATCACGTCGCGCACGCCGTCGATCGCGCCGCCCCCAGCCTCTTCCACGATGAACGAGAGGGGGTTCGCCTCATAGAGCAGCCGCAGCTTGCCCTTGGGCGACTTGCGGTTCGCGGGGTACGCGAAGATTCCCCCGCCGAGAAGGTTGCGATGAAAATCGGCCACCAGGGAACCCACGTAGCGCCCGCTCAGCGGCTTGCCGCCGCCGTCGAGGCCGCGATAGCGGCGCATCAGCAGCTTCACGTCGTCGTCCCAGTGCTGCTCGTACGAATCGTTCACCGAGAGATAGCGTCCGTCGTCGGGAATGCGGATGTTCGGGTGCGAGAGCAGGAACTCGCCGATGGACGGGTCGAGCGTGAAGCCGTGTGCACCCTGCCCCGTGGTGTACACGAGCATGGTGCTCGATCCGTAGATGACGTAACCCGCCGCGACCTGGCGGCGCCCCGGCTGCAGCATGTCCTCCATCTCGCCGTGCTTGCCGCGCGTGATCTTGCGCACCACGGAGAAGATCGTGCCCACCGGCACGTTGACGTCGATGTTGGACGACCCGTCGAGCGGGTCGAAGAGCAGGCAGTACTTGCCGCAGCGGAACTGCTCGGGAATCGAGATGATGCCGGGCTCCTCCTCGGAGGCCATGGCGCACAGGCGGCCACCATGGTCCATGGCCTTCACGATCATCTCGTTGGCCAGCACGTCCAGGCGCTGCTGCATCTCGCCCTGCACATTCTCGTTCTCGGCGGAGCCGAGGATGTCGGCCAGTCCGGCGCTGCGCACCTTGCTCGCGATCATCTTGGCAGCCAGCGCCATGTCGTAGAGGATGCCCGAGAGCTCACCCGTGGCTTCCGGGTGCAGGCGCTCCTGCTCGATGATGAAGCGCTCGATCGTCACGACCGAGGTCGCGGTGTGCTTGACCACGAAACCGTCCTGGAATTAGGGGGAGGCCCTGCCGGAGCGGAGGCGGGCGGCCGCGTAGTCGCGGGCGTCCACCTCGAACCGGTTCTGGTGATAGCCGCGCCGGATGCTCTCCACGATGTAACGCACCGCAAAGAGTGGATCGGAAACAAACTGATCTACGTGCCGGAACTCGTGCAAGAGGAGTTCCTCGTCGAGCGGGGCAGCGTGTCCCAGGTACACATTTGACCACAGCGTCACGGCCGACACCGTGGGCTGCCCCAGGCACCAGCCGGCGACGCGCGGCGGCAGGCCACCCCGTCGCCAGCGCACGCGACCCAGCTCGGGCCAGCGCTCGAGGAGCGCCGCCGGCAGGGTGACCTGTTCTCCGATGATGAAATGCGCAGCCCAGCGCATCAGGGTGGAGCGCGCGCCGCCGCGCCGCGTGGTGCCAGCGTCCATCGGTCTCCGTGAGCGTTGACCTCGATCGAGTTGCCGTCGGTCCGGACGACCACGGTGCCGAGCCGGTCGGTACGCACCACCTGTGCCCCTGCGCGGGCCAGCCGTGACATCACGTCCGCGCTCGGGTGGCCGTAGCGATTGCCCGCACCCACCGACACCAGCGCCAGCCGCGGCCGCACCGCGTCCAGGAACTCCGGCGTGGAGCTCGTGGCGCTTCCGTGGTGCGCCACCTTGAGGATGTCCGCCTGCAGCTGCCCGCCATGCGACAGCATCCATTCCTCCTCGGGCGTCTCCGCGTCGCCGGTGAGCAGCATGCGGACGCGTCCCACCTGCACCATCACCACCACGCTCGCGTTGTTCGGGTCTGCAAGGCCGGCCGTCCACGCGGAGTCCGGTGCGAGCACCTCGATCATCGCCTCGTCCACCAGCATGCGCTCGCCCGGCATCACGCGATGCCATGCGGCATGCGCCGCGCGCGCGGCCACGAGCGACGCGCGATAGGCGCTCGCGTCGCCGGCGAAGGCCGCGTCCAGGTAGCGCCGCGGGTGCAGCGCCGCGATCGCGCTCGGCGCCCCGCCCACGTGGTCGGTGTGCGGATGCGAGAGGATGAGTGCCTCGACGTCGCCGCCCGCGCGACTCACGTACGGCACCACCGTGCGCGCGCCCTCGTCGCTGCCGGGCGACGCGCCGCCGGCGTCGAAGAGCACCCAGTGATTGCCGCGCGTATGGAGCGCGAGGGCGTCGCCCTGGCCCACGTCGAGCATCACCAGCTCCGTCTGCGCGGCGCCCGCCCGGATCAGCGGCCGCCACACGAGCAGCGTGATGGCGGCGGCCGACGTGGCGAGGGCGACGCCGGGGTGGCGCATCACGCACGCCGCGAGCATGGCCGACACCGCGATCCCCGCCACGAGCGCGCCGAGCGCATCGGGCGTGACGTCGAGCGCTGCATACGGAATCGCCGCGCACCGCTCGGCGATCCAGGTGAAGAGCCAGAGCAGGGGATGCACGGCGTCGCCCACGAACTGCGCGACGGGCTTCAGCGCCGACAGCGCGAGCCCCATGAAGAGCATGGGCTGTGCAACGCCGATCACGGGACCTGCGACGAGGTTCGCCACCGGCCCGATGAGGGAGAAGCGCCCGAAGTGCCAGGCGACGAGGGGAGAGGACGCCGCGCTCGCGATGACCGATGCCAGCATGCCGCGCAGCCAGGGGGAATGGAAGCGGGCGTGCGATTGCGCGAGACGCCTCGCGAGCGCCTCGGAGGCGATCAGCGCCGAGACGCCAATCACGCTGAGTTGCCAGCCGAGGTCGAGCACGAGCCGGGGATCGTAGAGGGGAAATGCGGCGCCGACGGCGAGCGTCGCCCAGGGCGACGTGGGTCGCCCGCGCCATCGCGCGACCAGCAACGCGAGCAACATCGCCGCGCTGCGCACCGCCGGCGGCGGCGCACCGATCATGGCGACATAGGTGGCGAGCACCGCCACCGTGACGACGTCTGCCCAGGCGCGCGTGAGTCCCAGCATCCGCCCGAGCAGGGTGAGCGCGAGGGCGAGGATGCCCACGTGCAGCCCGGAGATCGAGAGTGCATGGGCCAGCCCGGAGCGCGCGAACGCATCGCGCACATCCGGGTCGATGCCGTTCATGTCCGCGACGAGCAGCGCGCGCGCCAGCGGTGCATCGCGCCAGAACACGCGATTCACGGATGCCGTGGCGCGCGTGCGCCAGCGCATCAGGAGCGACGGCGGATCCAGCTGCCGCACGGCCGCATTCTCGATCGCGAGCCGGTCGCTGCGTGGCCCGAGGCGGTCGCGCACGCTGCCGATGATGCGCACGCGCGCGCCGGCCTGCGCGGAGCCGGAGGCCACGAAGAGGATCAGTCGCGCGTGACAGCGTTCCAGCGACGCGTGGACCATCGCGCCCGGCTCTGCGAATTCATCCAGGCGCGCAGTCCAGCCGACGTCGCGCGCCGCCTGGCGGGCACAGTCGTCGTCCTCGCGCTTCGTTGCGGTGGCGACGCCCCACGCCGCGAGTCCCGACACGAGCAGCGCGGGAATCACGCGCCGGCGCTCGAGCAGCGTCCAGCTGGCAGTCACCAGCACGCCGCCGAGCACGAGCGCGACGAACGCGCCCTCGAGCGCGGCGAAGCCGAGGAGCAGCCCTCCCACCCAGGCGAGCAGCAGTGCGGTGACCAGGGGCATTGCCCAGACTGGGCACGCAGCTCTTGCTGTGTTGCATCCGTTTCACGCCCGTCGGACCGAATCTGGGCTGCGGTAACTGCGTGGCTTGTGGCTTCTGGCTGGGGCTTGGGTCTTCAGGCTGCGGTCGGAGCGGCTACAGGCCTCAGGCTTGAACGGCGAGGCTGCGGGGAACTTCCTCCAGCCGAATCTGTTCCAGCCAGAAGCCCGACGCCGACGTTACCGCAGCCCGACGACTGCAGCCCCCGCCAGAAGCCCCACGCCTCGCTGTTACCGAAGCCCCTGCAGTTCTACCCGGCCAGCGGCAGAGCGGCCCTTTCCGACACGATCTGTCCCGTGAAAGTGGACCCGGTGGTCCCCGTGAGCTCCACCGTGAGATACTGCCCAAGCAGGGTGGCGTCGCCCGGCACCAGCACGCTGCGGAAGTCGCGCGAGCGCGCGAGCACCATCGCCTCACCGCGCTTCGCCTCGCGCTCCACCAGCACCTCGCGGCGCTGGCCCAGCTGCGTCAGGTTCAGCGCGCGCGCACCGGCGCGGACGGTCTCCACCAGGCGCGCCATCCGCTCGGCGGCAACGTCCTGCGGCACCGTGAGCTCTTCCGGCATGCGCGTGGCCGGGGTGCCGTCGCGCGGCGAGAAGATGAACATGAACGCGTCGGCGAAGCCGAGCTCGCGCACGGCGCTGAGCGTCTCCTCGAAGTCGGCGTCGGTCTCGCCGGGAAAGCCGACGATGATGTCCGTGGTGATGCTCAGCCCGGGAATGGCGGCGCGCAGCTTCTGCACGCACTCCGCGTATCCCTCACGCGTGTAGCGGCGCAACATGCGCTTGAGCGTCTTCGTCGAGCCACTCTGCATCGGCAGGTGCACGTGCTCGCACACCGTGGGCACCTCGGCCATCGCACGAATCACGCGGTCGCTGAAGTCGTTCGGGTGTGGGCTGGTATAGCGCACGCGACGGATGCCGCGCACCGCGCCCACGGCACGCAGCAGGTCGGCGAAGTCGTGCGTGCCATCGTTGTAGGAGTTCACGGTCTGGCCGAGCAGCACCACCTCGGTCATCCCCTCGCTCACCACGCCCTCCACCTCCCGGACGACGTCCGGGAGCTGCCGGCTTCGTTCCGAGCCGCGCGTGGTGGGCACGATGCAGTACGTGCAGCGGTAATCGCAGCCTCGCTGCACCGGGATCCAGGCCTTGACCTTGTCGAAGCGGCGCGGCGTGAAGTCCTCGTAGTGCTCTTCCATGTCGAAGGTGGTCGCGATGGTGCGCTGCCCGTTGCGCGCACTGTCGACCATGGCCGGCAGCGTGCGGTAACCATCGGGCCCAACCACCAGCGAGACGTGCTTCGCCTTCTCCAGCAGCTGCGGCCCAAGTCGCTGCGCCATGCAGCCGGTGACGCCCATGATGGACGTGGCCGTCATGTGCCGCTTGAGCTCACCCAGCCGCCCGATCACGCGCTGCTCGGCGTGGTCGCGAATGGCGCAGGTGTTCACGAGAATCACGTCCGCGCCATCGGGCACGTCCACCGGCGTGTAGCCACTGGCCGCGAGCTTCCCGAGCATCAGCTCGGAATCGCTCACGTTCATCTGGCAGCCGTACGTCTCGATGTAGACGGTGGGGCGGGACGTTTCCATCATCGAAAGATAGCGTGGAGGGGCCCCGCCGCGCCGGCTCAGCCCTGCGCGACGACGTCCACCACCCGCGTGGGCGGCTTGACGGGCAGCGTGAAGTGGAATGCGCTTCCCTGCCCCTCGGTGCTCTGCACCCAGATGCGGCCGCCATGCGCATCCACCACCAGCTTGCAGAAGGCCAGGCCCAATCCGGAGCTACGCACGCGCGGCGCGTTGGCGGTCTTGACCTGCTCGAACTTCCGGAAGATCACCTCGTGATATTCCGGCGGGATGCCCGGGCCGTTGTCCGCCACCGTGAAGAGGATGCCGTCCCCTTCCTTTCGCGCGCTGAGCGTGAGCGTGATGGCGATGGCCGAGTGCGAGATGGCGTTCTGCACCAGGTTGCTGAACACGCGCCGGAGCAGTGGCTTGTCGGCCTCGAAGAGCGGCGCCTCGTCGGTGACGTCCACGCTGGCGACGGCGCCCTCCTGGTGGAATCGGTGCGACCACTCGTGCACCACCTCGCCGAGCAGCGCCGCCGGCGCGATCGGCTCGAGGTTCAGCGTGAGCGTGGTCTCCTCGATGCGCCGCACCTCGAGCAGGTCCTCGATCAGTGCGAGCAGGTCTTCCGACTTCGACTCGGCCTCGCCGATCGCGCGCTTCTGGTCGGGCGTGATGGGCCCGAAGTCGCCATCGAGCATCATCTCGAGAGTTGCAAGCACCGAGGTGAGGGGCGACTTGAGGTCGTGCACGATCATCTTCATCAGGTCGTCGCGCACCTTCTCCAGCTCGCGCTGCTTGCGCGAGCTTTCCTCCAGCGCATCGGTGGCGGCCTTGAGCTTGAGCAGGCTGCGGACGCGAGCGCCCAGCACCAGGCGATTGTGCGGCTTGGTGAGGAAGTCGTCTCCGCCGGCCTCGATCGCCTTCACGCGATCGGTGGTGTCGTTGAGCGCGGTGACGAAGATGACGGGAATGCGCGCGGTGCGCGGGTCGCGCTTGATGCGGCGGCACACCTCGAATCCCGTGGAGCGGTCGTCCACGGACAGGTCGCCCGCCGGCATGGAGACGTCGAGGATGCAGAGGTCGGGCTTCTGCTCGAAGCAGGCGGCCACGGCGCTCGGCCCATCGTACGCGGAGACCACGCGATAGCCGAGCACGTGCAGCTGGTCGAAGAGCAGCTCGACGTTGGCGGCCACGTCGTCGGCCACGAGGATCAGTGGGGCGTCTGATGCCGGGGCGCTGGAGTCCACGATCGTGGCCGTTATCGGATCAGGGGCGGATCATGAGGCCCGCGCTCAACGTCCACGCGGACTCCTTGCTCCCCACCGGCGCGCTGCGCGTCGAGTGCACCGCGGCCAGGTCCACGTGCACGCGTCCCTGCGACAGCGAGCTCCCGAGCCCCGCCGACCACGACTGCTCGGTGACCGAGTGCCCGCCCGCCTGGAAGGGGAGCGTGCGCCACCGGCCGCCGGCGCGCAACATCAGCACGTAGTCGCCCACGCGAGGACCCTGCACGTCGGCACCCGCGCCGGTGTCCCACGAGTCCACGGCATTCGACGTGACCCCGCCAAGCCCGTTCATGCGCGACCAGCTGTCGTGCGCGGCACGCACGGCGAGCGTGGTGCCATTGATGCCCGTGAACGCGGCCGACAGGCCGAGCCGGTCGGGGGCGTTCGCACGCGAAATCGTCGTGTCCTGCACGCTCGTGTTCAGGCCGAGCCCGCGGCGGTACGAGAGCGCGATGCTGCCCTTGTCCAGGGCGAAGAGTTCTCCGCCCACGGAGAGCGCCGCGCCGGAGTACGTGATGACGCGCGCATGCGTCACGCTGCCGTAGCGGGTGGTGTCGTCGAAGGCGTCGGTGAGGCTCAGCCGGTCGCTGCCGGTGAGGCCGTGCAGGCCGAAGCCAAGTCGAATGCCGGCGCGCGGGATGAATCCCACGGCCAGGCGGAGGTCATTGATGGATCCGTCGCTGCGGAAGTGCTCCGTGGAGAGCACCGTGTCGGGCCCGAGGAACGACGTGCGGCGCGACGACGTCTCGAAGGTGCGATCGAGGAGCGTGCTCGAGGAGACGGAAAGCGTCCAGCGCTGGCCGAAGGGCAGCGCGCCGAAGATCAGCGGGTAGCGCGCGATGGAGCTCGACTGCGTGCTCCCGCCGCTCGTGACCTTGCGGTACTCGGGCTCGATCTGGAAGAAGATGAGCGACGTGAGCGCGCCCGTGATGGACGCGGGATTCACTGGCGTCACCGGGTCGATCTCGGCCAGCGCGCCGCCGGTGGCGAGCGCGCGCGTGCCGAACTGGCCCGGGGGATAGCCGAAGCCCTGCGTGCTGAGGGAGCCCTGCGCGTCCAGCCTCGACGCGACGAGGGTGAGCAGCGCGGCCGCGGCCACGTATCGAAGGGAGGGCATCACGGGAGCGCCAGGGGAATGCGGGGAGCGTAGGTGATGCGAAGCCTCGGGCGCACGGCCTTGGGCGCCTCACGCGAGAAGAAGTCGATCTGGATCCCCTCCTCCGTCTCGTAGCTGGAGCGAATCACGATCGCGCGGGGCGTCTCCGTGATGGGACTGAGCGCCCAGACGCGCAGCAGCGAGACCATCTCGAGCTGGCGCAGGCCGCTGTCGGCAGGCACCAGCCGCAGGGAGTCGAGCCCGAACTGCCCCACGGAGCTGAGGAAGAGCGCCTGCCGCCCAATCTCGGTGACGCGCGCATTCGCGAGCACCACCTGCGCGTAGAGGCTGATGGTGTCCTTGGCGTTCGGACCGAATCGCAGCGGCGCCTGCGTGACCTGCAGCGTGGCGCGCACCACCGTGGACGAATCCACGATGCTCGATGGCACGTCGAAGCGGAGGTACGAGCGACGCGTCGGCGCGCCGCCCACGGAAAGTCGGTCGCCGGCGAGCGGGCTCGCCTTCGCCACGATCACGTAATCCGCCAGGTCGCCCTGCAGGAACTCGAGGTCCGGCGGCGTCCGGGAGAGCGGCGTGGACACCAGGCGCGCGACGAGCGTGTCGGGCGTGGCGCGGAAGCTCACCGTGGCCTGCTCGCTGAACTGCGTGGTGCCGATGTTGAGCTGCGCGGACGCGCTGCTCACCAGCTTCACGCCGATGCGCAGGCGCTGCTTGGCGGTGATCTTCGCGAGCAGCTTCGCGTTGTCGAGCGGCACGCGCACGCTGTCCACCAGCGAGTCCACCGCGAAGGTGCGACTGCCGAGCAGGCGCGCCGGGGTGAAGAGCGCCAGCAGTGGCGCCGCGGCCGTGTCCGGGCCCACGGAGGGCGCGTCCACGTCGTACACCTCGATCGTGACGGGTGCCTTGGGCTTCACCGGCGTGCGGATGCGGAACTGCACGCGCGCGCTGTCCACGGTGGTGATCGGCGTCTCCGCGGCACCAGCTGCCTTGGCGAAGCCCGTGGGCAGGCTGTCGTAGCGGATGATGGCCCGCGTGTCGAGCGTGTCCCCCAGCGACGCCACCAGCAGGAAGCCCTCGGTGCCCACCGTGGGCAGGCCGACGAGGGTCGTGTCGAGGTCCACCGCCTCGATCACGGTGTCGCGCAACACGAGCTGCGACTGCGGGCAGAGCGACGGGCACGACTGTCCCGATTCCAGCTGCTCACTGCACGCGGAGATGCCGACGATCGCGGCCAACGCGAGCGGGAGGGCAAGCATTCTATGACGCAAGGCGACAGCCATTCCGGTTCGTTGTATGGGCAAGGTGAAGCGAGTCGCCAGGCTCACGTGCGGCCGAGCGACGAGGGCGTGAATGCGCTCGGCAGCAGCGCGTCGAGCGTCCAGCGCGCTTCGTCGCCGCCACGCGTGGCGCTGATGATGACGAGGTGCGGTGCGAACTCCACGAGCACCTGGCGGCAGATGCCGCAGGGGGGAGTGGGATCCCCGGCTTCGGTCACGATGGCGATCTGCTCGAAGGAGCGAATGCCGCGTGCCACGGCCGCGGCCACCGCGCCGCGCTCGGCGCAGATGCCGGCGGGATAGGACGCGTTCTCCACGTTGCACCCCTCGGTCACGCTGCCGTCTGTCCCGAGCAGCGCCGCGCCAACGCGAAAGCCCGAGTACGGCGCGTAGGCCCGCTCCATGGCGGCCGTGGCGCGTTCACGAAGCACGACCGACATGCGGTCGGTGGAGGTGGCGGAATCGCTCATCGGGCGCCCAGCTCGGCAAGGAACGACGTGCCGCGCCCGCGGAACCCGATGCCGAGGTAGTCGGCCACGGTCGCTCCGAGGTCGGAGAAGGTGGATCGCGCTCCAAGGTCCCCCGGCCGCACTGGTGCGCCACACGCGAGCAACGGCACGCACTCGCGGGCGTGATCGGTGGAGGCAGTCGTCGGATCGTTGCCGTGGTCGGCAGTAATGAAGAGCAGGTCGTCCTCGCGGGCGGCGGCCAGGATGGATGGGAGCGCGTCGTCGAATTCCCGAAGTGCCCCATGGAACCCCGGAACGTCGTTCCGGTGCCCGAAGAGCTGGTCGAAATCTACCAGATTGACGAACAGGAACCCACTGGCGCTGGAGCGCAACCAATTGAGGATCGCGGAGATACCCTCCGCATTGGACCCCGTATGGCGCGCGGAAATCCCCCGCCCGGCGAAGAGGTCGTCCACCTTCCCCACCCCGGCGCGGTCGATCCCGGCGGTCTGGAGGGCGTCCAGCAGCGTCTCGGCGGGCGGCGTGATGGAGTAATCGCGGCGGTTCTTCGTGCGCTCCCAGTGGCCTGGCGAGCCCTGGAAGGGGCGGGCGATCACCCGGCTCGCGTCGTTGGGAGGGATGAGCATCGCCCTGGCGGCTTCGCAGGCGCGATACAGCTCCTCGAGCGGGACCACCTGCTCGTGCGCGGCCACCTGGAACACGGAATCGGCGCTGGTATACACGATCCAGGCGCCCGTCCGCTGGTGCTCCTCCCCGAACTGTTCGAGCACGGCCGTTCCGCTAGCCACGACGTTCCCGATCACGGCCCGCCCGGTGCGCTGCTCGAACCCGGCGATCACCTCGGGAGGGAAGCCGTGCGGATACGTGGGAAAGGGCTTCTCCAGGTGGACGCCGCAGATCTCCCAGTGCCCGGTGGTGCTGTCCTTCCCGGCGGACTTCGGCACCAGCCGACCCCACGCGCCCGTGGCGTGGGGGCGCGGCGGAACGCCCTGCAGCGGAGCGATGTTGCCGAGTCCGAGCTTCCCGAGGTTGGGGAGCGCCAGCCCGCCCACCGCGCGGGCGACGTTGCCCAGCGTGTCGCTGCCCACGTCGCCGTAGGTCGCGGCGTCCGGCGCTGCGCCAATCCCCACTCCGTCCAGCACGATGATCGCCGCGCGTCGCGTCATGCGGTCTCCGGTGAGTCGTCGTCGTCGGCGTCGCGGAATCGGCGCGGCAGGCGGCCGCGCAGCCCGGTGAGCAGCTCATAGGGTGACAGGCCACCGGCGCGCGCGACGTCCGCCACCGTGAGCACCTCGCGCGCATCCACGCCGAGCAGGGTCACCACGTCGCCCATGCTGCAGTCGACGTCGGTGACGTCGAGCATCGTCATGTCCATCGTCACGTTCCCCACCACGCGGATGCGCTGGTCGCGCAGCAGGGCGACGCCGCAGTTGGAGAGCGCCCGGCGATATCCGTCGCCATAGCCCACGGCCACGGTCGCGATGCGCGACGCGCGCTCGGCCCTCCATGTGGCGTCGTAGCTCACGGAATCGCCCACGGCGAGCGAGCGCACCTCCACCACGCGCGCATGCAGCGAGGCTACCGGCGCGGGCTGCATGGTGGATTTCTCGCCGGTGCTCACGCCGTAGAGGAAGATGCCCGGCCTCGCGAGCGTGTAGCGAGACGGCTGGCGATTCTCGAGGGCCGATGAATTCTCGGCGTGCACGAGCGGCGGGCGCACCGGCATCTGCGAAAGCGCATGCTCGAAGCGGCGCTCCTGCTCGTCGCGCGAGCCGTCCTCGCGCTCGGCGGAGTGGAAGTGCGTAAAGGCGCCTTCCGGGGGCCAGCGCTCGAGCACCTCGCGCATGGCGCTCACCTCGCTCCACTTCACGCCCGAGCGGCTCATGCCGGTGTCGACCGGAAGGTGCCAGGCGCCATTGCCATTCCAGCGATGCACCGCGTCGATCGAGCCGAGCGACGGCCGCAGGTCGGCGCGGCGCGCGGCGTCGAAGTCATAGCCGAGCAGTGGGGTGAAGACCACGATGGGCCGCTTGAAGCCGGCGTGGCGCAGCTCCATCCCCTCCTCCACGGTGGCGACGCCGAATCCCCACGGGTCGAGCGACTCCAGTGCGTGCGCGACGCGCAGCGCGCCCAGGCCGTAGGCGTCTGCCTTGATCATGGGAAGCAGCGGCACGCCGGCCGCGACCTGCACGGCGCGTGCGTTCTGCAGCAGCGCGCCCAGGTCGACTCCGACCCAGGCGCGCGTCATCAGGGATCGCATTGACTCACGAAGCGCGAGACGGGTAGCATTCGCCATGCAAGATAAGCCCGCCCTTGATGATGCGCTGGCGCTGATGCGTGACCTCCGGTCCCGCTGCGAGTGGGACGCCGCGCAGACCCATGAGTCGCTGCGCCCCTACCTGGTGGAAGAGGCGCACGAGGTGGACGACGCCCTCAAGGCCGGCGACGACACGCTGCTGCGCGAGGAACTGGGCGACCTGCTGCTGCAGGTGCTCTTTCACTCGGTGGTGGCGGAGGAGCGCGGCGCCTTCGGCTTCCACGACGTGGTGGCCGGCTTCATTTCCAAGATGGAGCGCCGGCACCCGCACTTGTACGGAAACGGTGAACGAGTGCCGTGGGAGAAGCAGAAGGCGAAGAAGCGGGAGAGCATCGTGGATGGACTGCCGCTCGAGCTGCCCTCACTGCACCGCGCATTCCGGCTGCAGGACCGCGCAGCCGGAGTCGGCTTCGACTGGCCGGATGTCGCGGGCCCGATCGAGAAGGTGGCGGAGGAGCTTGACGAGGTGCGCGAGGAGCTCGCCAAGCAGCCGCCGCGCGCTCCCGGTGCGGGACCGAGCTACGACGGCGCACATGCCGCGCTGGAAGGCGAGCTGGGCGACCTGCTGTTCGCGGTGGTGAACGTGTGCCGCAAGGCGGGCGTGCATCCGAGCCTGGCGCTCGACAAGGCGAACGCGAAATTCACGCGCCGCTTCTCGGAAGTGGAGCGTCGCGCGAAGGAGCGAGGCCTCGCGCTGGGCGAGGCCTCGCTGGAGGAGCTGGATGCGGTGTGGGACGAAGTAAAACGAGGTGAGGTTTGAGGTGTGCGGACTGCAGCTGCAGTTCCGCACGCCGCACGCCGCACGCCGCACACCGCACGCCGCGCCTTACGGGCGCAACCTGTGCATCATCCGCGGAAACGCGATCGCCTCGCGGATGTGCGGCAGGCCGCAGATCCACGCCACGGTGCGCTCGAGGCCCAGGCCGAAGCCTGAGTGCACGAAGGTGCCGTACTTCCGCAGCTCGATGTACCACCCGTAGGCATCGAGTGGCAGCCCCTCTTCCTTGATTCGCGCGATCATTTTTTCGTAGTCGTCCTCGCGCTGGGAGCCGCCGATGATCTCGCCATAGCCCTCGGGCGCGAGCAGGTCATCGCAGAGCACCGTGCGCGGATCGGCGGGATTCTCCTTCATGTAGAAGGCTTTCGCCTCCTTCGGGTAGTTCATCACGAACACCGGCTTCTCGTAATCCTCCACGAGCAGCGCCTCGTCCTCGGCGCCCAGGTCGTCGCCCCACTTCACGTCGCTGCCCTTCGACTGCAGCGTGGCCACCGCGTCGGTGTAGTCGATGCGCACGAAGGGCACCGTCACCTTCTCGAGCTTCGCGACGTCACGCTCGAGCTCCGCCAGCTGCGGGCGGCACTTTTCGAGGACGCGCTGCACCAGGTACGCGACGAAGTCCTCCTGCAGCCGCATGTTGTCGGCCGAGTCGTTCCAGGCGACCTCGGGCTCGATCATCCAGAATTCGGTGAGGTGGCGCCGGGTCTTGGACTTCTCCGCGCGGAAGGTGGGGCCGAAGGTGTAGATCTTCCCGAACGCGGCGGCGGCAGCCTCGCCGTAGAGCTGCCCGGTCTGCGCGAGGTATGCCTTCCCTTCCTCGAAATACTCGGTCTCGAAGAGGCCGGCGCGCTCACCGATCGCAGCGGTGAGGAGCGGGGTGTCCACCCGCAGGAAGCCACGCTGGTAGTAGAAGTCGTGCACCGCCTGCTCGATCTCGTTCCGGATCACGAAGATCGCGCGCTGGCGCGGGCTGCGCAGCCACAGGTGCCGGTTGTCGAGGAGGTGGTCGACGCCGTGCTCCTTGGGCTGGATCGGATAGTCCGTGGGACTCTCGCCGTGAATCACGAGGTCCGACACCTGGAGGTCGAACCCACCAGGGGCGCGCGGTTCGGGCTTGGGGATGCCCGTCACGAGCACGGAGGCCTCCGTGGTGAGCTGGCCAAAGCGCTCCCAGACCTCCGGCGGCACCACGCTCTTCACGAAAACGGCCTGGCAAACTCCTGTTCCGTCACGGATCACCGCGAAGGCCACCTTGCCTGACGAGCGAACGTGGGTCACCCACCCTCGCACGACCACGGGCTGGCCGGCGTGATCGTGAAGCTCGGAGATGCGAGGCGCCGGACTGGACTGATCCATGGAAACTCAACGGGCAAAGGAGGTTAAGCTGCTTGGGGGAACGCTACTGCAATCGGCCGCGCAGGTGAACCCCTCCACCCCTGCGGCCTCTGCCTTGCAAGAGTAAACCGTACCGTGATCTCGTCCCGCCCAGCCCCCTCATGACCCTCCGCTCGCGGCTCGTGGCCAGCCTCGCCACGATCGTCCTGGTGCTCGTGGTGCCGCTCGTGGTCGCGCTCAATGCGATGCACGTGATGCAGCGCGATGCCCGGGCCTTTCGCGATGGGGAGCTGGCCGCTTCGCTCCTGCTCGGCCGCCTCCGCGACGCGCTCGGCGAAGTGCGACAGCGGGAGACCGCCCTCCTCTTCGTACGCGAGCCGGCGAGCCGCGACGCCATGCACGAGCAGGCCGCGCGCGTGCTGGCGATCACCGACTCGCTCAAGAAGCTCGGGCTCGACGGGGAGGCCGACAGCATTCGCGCCTCCGTGCAGCGAGTGGACGCCACGGTGGACCCCGAATATTCCACGGCCACGAGCGGACACGGCGCGGCGGCCGAGTCGCTGTCCACGCAGCAGATGCTGCCGGCCATTGCACTGGCCGAGCGCAACGTCAGCCGCGCCGAGCGCACGCTCAGTGAGCGTACGCGCGCGCGCGTGCTCGACGCCGACGCTGCCCTGTCCGACACGCGACGCATCTCGCTCGCGGCGCTTGCGCTGGCGATGCTCGGCGCCGCGGTGATCGCGTGGCTGCTCACGCGCGCGATCAACCGGCCGGTGGTCGCGCTCGCCGACGGCATGCGCGCCGTGGCCGAGGGCGACCTGGATCACAAGCTGGCGATCGGCGCCAGCCGCAGCGACGAATTCGGCACGCTCGCGCGCGGCTTCGAGGAGATGACGCGACAGCTGTCCGAGCTCGACAAGCTCAAGGCCGAGTTCGTGTCGGTGGCGAGCCACGAGCTGAAGACGCCGATCAACGTGATCATGGGGTACCTCGCGCTGCTCGAGGAGGGTGTCTACGGCCCGATGCCCGACAAGCAGCTGGACGTGGTGCGCACCCTCGAGACGCAGGCGGCTTCCCTCGGCCGACTCACCAAGCAATTGCTGGACGTGAGCCGGTTCGAGGCGGGAGGCGACAAGCTGGACCCCAGGACGATGAACCTGTCCGAGTTCCTCGACGAGCTCGAGGCGGGATTCCAGGTGCTGGCGATGCAGCGGTCCATCCGCTTCATGGTCTCGCGAGACGAGGAACTGCCGGCCACGGTGCAGTGGGATCGCGACCGGATCAGCGAGGTGGTGGGAAACCTGCTCAGCAACGCGTTCAAGTTCACGCCCAGGGGCGGCAGCGTGGAGCTGTGCGTGCACCACGGCGACGACTGCGTGCGAATGGACGTGCGTGACACGGGGGCGGGGATCTCTCCCGAGCAGCTGCCGCGTATCTTCGAGAAGTTCTACCAGGCCGACAACCAGAAGCAGGCGGCGGCCAAGGGCACGGGGCTGGGACTCGCGATCACGCGCCAGCTGGTGGAGGCACACAAGGGGACGATCACCGTGGAAAGCACGCCGGGCGAAGGAACCACGTTCTCCATCTCGCTGCCCCTTGCGAGCGCGCGCCGGAAGTCGGCGACCATGCGCGCGGTCACGGCGGGGGTCGCCTGATGCGCGCGATTCGGGTGGCTGCAGTCGTGGTGACTGTCGCCTGTTCGCTGTCCGTGAGCGCATGCCACCCGGCGGTGGGCATCAGCACGCTGTCCACGCCGCAGCGCGACTGGGCCACGAGCTTCAGCGCGGCGCAGCGCGCGGCGAGCGAGGGGCGACTCGACAGGGCAGACCAGCTGCTCGGCGACTTCGCGGCGCGCAATCCACGGACCTCCGAGGCGCGCGAGGCGCTCTACTGGCGCGCGCTCTGGCACCTGCAGGGTGAGACACCCGCCGCGGGCCTAGCGACCATCGGCTCGATGCTTGACGCGTACCTGGCGCCTGGCGAACCGCTGCTCCATCGCGACGAGGCGACCGCCCTGCGCCGGCTGGCGACACAGGTGGAGTCGCTCACGCGCATCCAGACGTCGCTCGAACGATCGAGCCCGGCACCGGTCGCGGGAGCAGCGGGCGCGACGGGCGCGAAGGACAGCAAGGACCAGTCAGCGGAGATCGCGCGGCTGAAGGACGATCTGGCGAAGGCGAACGAGGAGCTCGAGCGCATCAAGAAGCGACTGGCGTCGCCGAGGCCGCCCTCGGCTCGGTGATGAACGGCGCGTGGCCAGGGTACGTGAAGTATTAGCCCACCCTGAACAGCTCCATCGACCGGGCATAGCGCTCACCGATCACGCGGCGGAGGCCGGCGTGCGCCGCCTGGGTGAGGTCGGCGTCGCTCGCCAGGATGCGCTCGGCGGCGGCGCGTGCGCGCTCGCTGAGCTCCTCGTCGCGCAGCGGGTCAGCCACGCGAAAGGTGGGCACGCCGCTCTGCCGCTCACCGAACAGGTCACCCATGCCGCGCATCTGCAGGTCGGCCCGCGCGATCTCGAAGCCATCCTCGGTGTCGCAGAAGATCTTCAGGCGCTCGCCCGCCTCCGGCGACACGTCGCCCAGGAGGATGCAGAAACTCTGCGCGGCGCCGCGGCCCACGCGTCCCCGGAGCTGGTGCAGCTGCGAGAGCCCGAAGCGCTCGGGGTGCTCGATCAGCATCACGCTGGCGTTGGGCACGTCGATGCCGACTTCGATCACCGTGGTGGCCACCAGCACGTCCACCTGCCCGTCACGAAAGCGACGCATGATGTCGTCGCGCTCGTCGGCGGGAATCCTTCCGTGGAGCAGCGCGACATGGCGTCCCGGAAAGTATCCCGTGGAGAGGAGCTCGAACATGGTGGTGGCGGCCTTGAGGTCGGTCTTCTCCGATTCCTCGATCACCGGATACACCACGTACGCCTGCCGCCCCTCGGCCACCTGCGCCTCGATGAACGCGAACACCTTCGTGCGCGCGCTCTCGCGACGCATGCCGGTGGTGATCGGCTGCCGGCCGGGCGGACGCTCGTCGATGAGGCTGAGGTCCAGGTCACCGTAGAGCGTGAGCGCGAGCGAGCGCGGGATCGGCGTGGCAGTCATGAGCAGGACGTCGGGCATCTCGCCCTTGGCCGCGAGCGCCTTGCGCTGTTCCACCCCGAAGCGGTGCTGCTCATCGATCGCCACGAAGCCGAGCTTCGCGAATGCGGTGGCCTGCTGCACCAGCGCGTGCGTCCCGATCACGAGCGTCGGCTCCCCAGCCGCCAGCAATGCGGCGATGCGCCTGCGCTCCTTCGCCGGCAGGCTGCCGGTGAGCAGCACGGGCGCGATGCCGAAGGGTGCGAGCAGCTTCGTCATGGTGAGCACGTGCTGCTCGGCCAGCAGCTCGGTGGGCACCATGATCGCGGCCTGGTAGCCGTTCTCGATCGCGAGCAGCGCCGCGAAGAGGGCGACGATCGTCTTGCCACTGCCGACGTCGCCCTGGAGCAGGCGATGCATGCGGCGGTCGCTGCACATGTCCGCAAAGATCTCGCGCAGCGTGCGCACCTGCGCGCCGGTGAGCTCGTACGGGAGCGACTCCCGCAGCGGCGTGGTGAGCGTGCGCCTGTTGGTGAAGCTGATGCCCCGACGGGTCTCGCGGGCCAGCGACTTGGCGCGCTGGTGGAGCAGGTGCACGAAGAACAGCTCCTCGAAGGCGAGGCGCGAGCGGCCCTGCATGGCCTCGGCCAGTGACGCAGGCCGATGCACCATGCGGAGCGCGTCGCGAATGCCCGGCACGCCGGCGCCCTCGAGCACGTCGGGGGTGAGGTACTCGTTCACCACCGGGAGGATCGTGTCGAGGTGCTGCTCGATGATCCCGCGGATCACCTTGGCCGAGAGGCCCTCGGTGGCGGGATACACGGAGAGCACGCGACCGCGCATGTCGCCCGTCTCCTCGCTGCCGAGGTTGATGAACTCGCGCGGCTGGAGCTGGCGGCCGTGGAAGAAGCGCACGAGGCCCGACACGAGCAGCACGTCGTCCTTCTGGATGCTGCGATCGAGGTAGGGCTGTCCCGGCCACGAGACCTCGATCAGCCCGCTCTGGTCGCGCAGCACTGCCTGGAAGATGCGCAGCCCCTTTCGGGTGGGGAGCACGCCCTTCGAGATCACGCGGCCGATCACGGTGCCCTGCATCCCCGGCTCGAGGGTGGCGATCGGCGCCACGGTGCTCGCGTCCTCGTAGCGATGCGGGATGTGGTAGAGCAGGTCGCCCGCGGTGATGACGTTCAGCTTGCGAAGCAGGTTCGCGCGATACTCCCCGACGCCCTTGAGGTACGTGACTGGCGTATCGAGGAAGAGGCGCTGCGGCGCCGCCTGCTTGCGGGTGCTCACGGGCGCGACCTCACCGGCACGCGATCACTCGTCGCTGAGCAGCTCCCGCGAGAACTCCGCGGCGTCGAAGGCCACGAGGTCGTCGGCGCCCTCGCCGATGCCGAGGAACTTCACGGGCACGTCCAGCGCCTCGTGCACCGCCACCACCACGCCGCCGCGCGCGGTGCCATCGAGCTTGGTGACCACCAGCCCGGTGATCGGCACCACGCTGCTGAACGTCCTCGCCTGCTGGATGGCGTTCTGCCCGATGGTGCCGTCGAGCACGAGCAGCGTCTCGTGCGGCGCACCGGGGAGCCGCTTCGCGATCACGCGCGCGACCTTGCGGAGCTCCTCCATGAGGTCGTCGCTGGTGTGCAGCCGGCCCGCGGTGTCCACGATGACGATGTCCACGCTGCGCGCCACGGCCGCGTCGATCGCATCGTAGGCGACGGCGGCGGGATCGCCACCGGGCCTGCCGCTCACGAACTCGGCGCCGGCGCGGATGGCCCACAGCTGCAGCTGGCCAATGGCGCCGGCGCGAAAGGTGTCGCCGGCGGCAACGAGGACCGTTTTTCCGTCCCGCGCGTAGCGCGACGCGAGCTTCCCGATGAACGTCGTCTTGCCGGCGCCATTCACGCCCGCGACCAGGATCACCGCCGGGCGCTCGAGCGGCAGCACGAGTTGCGGGTCCGCATTGCCCGTGCGCAGCGCGCGCTCGACGCCCTCGCGCAGCGCCTCGCGAAACTGGTCGTCGGTCTTCACGAGGCCGCGGCGCGCGAGGCGCTCGACCTCCTCCACCAGGCGCAGCGTGACCGGCACCCCGAAATCCGCCTCGAGCAACAGCTGCTCGAGCACCTCGAGTGACCCCTCGCGCACGCCGCCCTTCGCGATGACCGCGACGTCCGTGAGGGCGACGTCCTTGATCTTCTGCCAGAGCGAGCGCTTCGGCGTGTCTCCAGTCTTGCGGAACAGGCGCATCCCCAAATCTAATGGTCGCGGGCGCCGGGCTCGACGCATCAACCCGCACCCCGGAGCATGGCAACGCCCGCTAGCGCATCCCGGCCTTGCGTCGCAGCAGCCATTCGCCGCACAGCGCGAGGATTGCAAAGGCGAACGCCCATCCATGGTCGCGCAGTCGCGGCGCATCGCCGGTGGCCGACCCGCTGCCCACCGGACCCGCCGTCACCGTCACTCGCCCGGGGAGGAGCTCGCGCGACGCGTTCACGACGAGCGTGGAATGACCTCCGGCTACGTCCACGTCCCATTCGCCCGCGGCCACGCCCGCGCTTTCCACGCTCGTACTGCCCTCGGCGAAGTGCAGCCGGATCGTATCGGCGCGAGCGCCGCTCGAGCCGCGCGACCGCAGCACGACGGTCACCGCGGAATCGGACGCGCTTCCACGTCGCCAGCGAAGCGGCTCACCGGCGCGCCAGGTGCCGTCCTCGGGCAGCGCGGCGCGGCGGTCGGCGCGCTGCTGCGCGAGCCAGTCGAAGATCCCGCCCCAGAGCGCGGTGTACGCGTCGCCACTCGTGCCGCCGCGAAACTTCCATCGCCAGAGTCCCGCGACCGCCACGGTGATCGCGCGGCGCGGTGAGTCCTCGCCGGTGATCGCGGCGCGACGATCCTCGCTCGCGCCGCGCCGCAGTTCGAGCACCGTGAACTGTCCGCGCGGCGCCACGCGCGCCACCGTGAGCGGCGGCAGGCTGTCCCACGGCATCGAGCCCAGCGCCGGCGCGAGTGGAGACGTGGGCGCAGCGGCGGCGTACCACTCGTCATCGTCGCCCGGTCCAGTGGGCATCAACACCAGCGGCGCGCGAGTCGCGGCCTGCGTCGCGCCGAAGGCGCTGGTGTCGCCGTGCAGCACGGCGAGCGGCGCATCGCGCAACGCCGCGCGCACGTCCGCCAGCGACACCGGCGCCAGCGAGCCTTCCACGCGCCAGGCGCCGGGCGCCACCTGCAGGTAGCCGCGCACGGGCAGCGCGAGCGCGCCGCGCAGCACCGATGCGGCGAAGCGCACGTCCTCGTCGGGGCTCGTGGAGACCACCACCGCGCCGACCGCCTTCGCGATGTCGATGCCGAGGCCGAGCGTGTCATTGTGGGGCTCTGCATCCCCTGCGACGCGCAAGGCCACGCGCAGGGCGGAAGTACCCTCGCCAACCCGCGCGACGGTGCGCAGCGTGACGCGCCGCTCGGTGGCCGCAGCCATGGCGGCGAGGGGCTGCTCCGCCACCACCTGCGCACCGAGGAGCAATGCGACGCGACCGGCGGGCACGGGAGCGCTGCCGGCGACGATCGTGGCGGTCACCACGAGCGAGTCTCCCGCCACCAGTGCCCGTGGGGCCTCGAGCGATGAGACGGCGGCGTCCGGGCGCGCGGCGTGCGCCACGAGTTCGACGCGTGAGCCGGCAGCGAGCGAGGAGAGGGCGTCGCCGTCGGGTAGCTCACCGTCGGTGACCACCACCAGGCGCCGGCCGGATGCAGAGGCGCGCTCGACCATGTCGCGCACGCTCGAGCGCGAGTCGGTGGCGGCGGCCGCGGCGGCGGCGGCGGCGGGTCGCACGCTGTCGCCGAACACGAAGACGCTCTCCGCGCCCGCTGCCTCGGCCTTTACGCGGGCAGCGGAGAATGCCGCGACATCACCAGCGCGGGTCATGCTGGCCGAGGCGTCGAGCGCTGCCCAGGGGCGCGCGGCGGTGGCGCGGGCAGCGGGTGCATCGAGCAGCAGCGCGACGATCAGCGTGACGGCCAGGGCGCGCAGCGCCGCGGGCACGAGGCGGCGCGCCAGGGGAATGTCGCCGGCGGTCGCGTACTGCAGCGCGGCGGCGAGTGCGCCGGCGAGCAGGGCGAGGAGCCAGGGCGTCATGCGCGAAGGTTAGCGCGGCGCACGCCCCGGCGAGGTAAGGATCGCGTCAGCGCGAGGCGACGCGGACCGAGCCGGCGGCTGCGCCGTCGAGCTGCGCGAGGAGGCGCGTGCGCAGCGACTCGAACGCGCCGCGATCGGCGCCGGCGATCGGGAAGCCACCCGTCGCGCGCAGCGCTGTGCGGGGGTCGCGCTGCGCGCCATTCACCAGCACCTCGAAGTGCAGGTGCGGCGCCGTGCTCATGCCGGTGGTGCCCACGTAGCCCACGGTCTGGCCGATGGAGACGTGTGCGCCGGTGCGGACGCCCCTGGCAAAGGCGCGCATGTGCCCGTAGCGCGTGACGTACCCGTTGGGGTGGCGCAGCTCGAGCAGGTTGCCGTAGCCATTGGACCAGCCGGCGCGCGAGACGACCGCGTCACCGATGGCGCGCACCGGCGTGCCGGTAGTGGCCGCGTAGTCGGTGCCCTTGTGCTGGCGCCAGGTGCGAAGGATCGGGTGGAAGCGCATGCCGAACACGCTGGAGATCCGGCGGAACTCCAGCGGTGCGCGCAGGAATGCGGCGCGCAGCGACTTCCCCTGCCCATCGAAGTATTCACCGCGCCCGTCGGCCTTCCCGAAGCGCACCGCCTGGTGCTCGCTGCCGCTGGTCGTGAGCGTGGCGGCGAGGATGCGGCCCATCCGCACGGCGCCCGTGGGGGCGATCGAGCGCTCGGCGAGCACGCGGAACGCGTCGCCCTGCTGGAGGTCGCGGCTCATGTCCACGTGATACTCGAAGATGTCCGCGAGCGACCACGTGAGCTGCTGGCGCGCGCCGGCGGGAAGCTCTCGGGCCCCCTCGTCCATGGCGGCGTAGAGCGTGGAGCTGATCGTGCCCGCCACGAGCACGGTATCCGTCTTCCATGCGAGTTTCTCCTCGGTCTCCGTCCAGCCGGTGGCGGTGCGACGGAGGTGCAGGAAGCGGTCGAGCGAGAGCTGGAGCGTGATCTCGGAGGGCGTGGAGTCCGGATTTTCCTGTCGGATGCGCACGGGCATGCCGGCCGGGATGCGACGCGGGTCCAGGCGGCTGGCGGCGCGCAGCGCCTCGTCAGCCACGAGCTGGCTCACGCCACCGCGAGCCAGGAGGGAGCGCAGCGACTCGCCGCGGCCCAGGGTATCCACGTGCAGGCGCCACGAGGGCGCGATGCGCAGGGCCGAAAGCACGTCCGCCGCCGGTCGGTCCTCGACGGGCGGCGTAAGGCGAATCGCGGCGACTGCCAGTGACGCCACCACCGCGTAGGTGACGGCGCGTGCGCTGCGGTACTTCAATCCATCTGTCTCCGAATGAAGGTCGGGATCTCCATGTCGCTGAGATCCTGGCCGGCGGGCTTCTCGGTGCTCGGGCGCGGGGCCCGGGGAATGTCGGCGTTCGGTCGGGCGAGGGGCGAGGCCGTGGATCCGCCCACGCGCGCCGGACGGGCGCTCGGGAATGGGATGACCGGCGCCCCCCTGGGAACGACGACCGAGGTGGCCTGGGCGCCACTGACGCCGCCCAGCTCCTTGTCGAAGCCCGTCGCGATCACGGTAACGCGAATCTCGCCCTGCATGGCCGGCTCATGGACGGCACCGAAGATGATCTCGGCGTCGTCGCCCACGGCGTCATGGATGATCTCGTTGATCTGGTGGACCTCACCGAGGGTGAGGTCGGCCCCGCCGGTGATGTTGACGAGCACCCCAGAGGCGCCCGACACGCTGATGTTGTCGAGGAGGGGCGAGGAGATCGCCTGCTGGGCGGCTTCCATCGCGCGATTCTCGCCGCGACCGACGCCCGTGCCCATGAGGGCCGAGCCGCCCGCCTGCATCACCGTGCGGACGTCGGCAAAGTCGACGTTCACGAGGCCGGTGACGCTGATCAGCGAGGAGATGCCCTGCGTAGCGTGGAGGAGGACCTCGTCGGCCTTCTTGAGCGCATCCTGGAACGGGATCCCCTTCCCGACGACGGCGAGCAGCCGCTCGTTGGGGACGACGATCATGGTGTCGACGTTCTTGCGCATGTCGGCGATGCCCTGCTCCGCCTGGCGCATGCGCTTCCGGCCCTCGAAGAGGAACGGGCGCGTGACGATGCCGACGGTGAGCGCGCCCGCTTCCTTCGCGAGTTCCGCGATCACGGGAGCCGCGCCGGTGCCGGTGCCGCCGCCCATGCCGCAGGTGATGAACACCAGGTCAGCGTTGGCGAGCGCGCGCAGCACCTCGTCGCGATTCTCATCGATCGCCTGGCGACCGATCTCAGGGCGAGCGCCCGCGCCAAGTCCGCGCGTGAGCTTCTTGCCGATCTGGATCTTGACGTCGGACTTCGAGGTCAGGAGCGCCTGCGCGTCGGTGTTCACGGAGATGAACTCGACACCCTCGAGGTGCTCGTCGATCATCCGGTTGACGGCATTGCCACCGCCACCGCCCACACCCACCACCTTCATGCGCGCGTTCTGCGTCGCGGTCTCTTCGAACTCGAAGATCATTGCGGTCGGAACTCCACGGGTGGGAACGACGAAATCATGGCGGGCGACAGGCAGGGAAAGGCTCGGAGAATATAACGCTTCGAGACCTTCCGACTAGTCCTCGAAATGACGACCCATCGTGAAAAAGAGTACATGTGAGTTGTGCACAAATTTCTCTTGCGTAATCAGATTTATGATGTTCAAAACTTTCCCATCCCGCGTCATCGGTACTGCTGCCTCCACGGCGCCGACGGCCCAATCCCAAGCCACTGCCACAGCCGCGCATGCAGCTCGTTCCGGTACAGGCATTCGCGAAGGTAGCCGCGCTTCGCGTCGCGCAGCCGCTTCCGGATCAGCGGCTCGGCCACTCCATGCTTCTCGAGCACCCGGCGCTGCTCGCGCAGGTGCACGCTCCGCGGGATGTGGGTCGTGAGCCGGTAGCCCTCCCTGTGATCACGATAGACGTACAGGCACTCCTGGATCGCCTGGAAGCGCGCGCCATGGTCGGCCATGAGCCAGGGGAAGTCATGGTCGTCCACGCCGACGTTCGCGAGCGATTCGTCCATGCCGCCGAATGACAGCGCGAGGCTCCGCCGCCAGCAGAGCAGGTGCTTGACCGGCGACCTGAACACGAAGTCGCCGGGCTCGAACGACTCCTGCGCGCCGTATACGGAGCTGATGGGCGTCAGGTCGTCGCTCACGATTCGCCGCGCGCTGTGAAAGAAGTCCACCTCCGGATGCTCGGCCATCGCCTCCTGCACCGCCGCGATCGCGCGCGGCTCCCAGAGGTCGTCGCCGAGCAGGATCGAGACGAACTCCGTGCGCGCCGCGCGCATGCCCGTGTTGAAGGCTGCACCAAGCCCCTCCCCGGTGCCGCGCACGAAGCTCACGCGCGGGTCGAGCAGCGGGCCGGCGAGGAGCGCCCGGAGCGGCGCCTCCGCCTCCGGATGGACGATCACCAGCAGCAGCCAGCGATCCGACGACTGCGCGAACACCGACTCCACGGCCTCGAGGAGGAAGCGGTCGTGATAGTGCTTCACCGGCAGCATCACGGTGATCGTGTCCGGCGCGGGCGGAATGACGCCAGTCATCCAGCCATGAGACAGCTGCTCCTTCCGATCGTGCCTCGCACGATCAGAAGAAGTCCTGCAGCCAGAATTTCACTTTCTGCGTGATACCCTCGAGCCCGGGCCCTGCGACCTTCGGCCGCTTGGCGCTCGAGCTGGCGCCGAGCGCCACGCGATGCGCGGCGTACTGCGCCAGTCCCACCACCGTGGCAAACCGCGGGGCCTCCACCGAGTCGGAGAGCCCGCCGATGTTCTCCGCGGGGGATCCCACGCGCACGCCCGTGCCGAACACGTCGCTCGCGAGCTCGCCCGCACCCTGCATCGCGGCCGCGCCGCCGGTGAGCACCACCCCGGCGCTCAACCTGCCCGCGTAGCCCGCGGCGCTCACGTCGCGCTGCACCAGGTCGAAGATCTCATCCATCCGCTGGTGGATGATGTGCGCCAGCAGCTCCCGCGGAATCTGGCGATCGCCCTGCGCCACGGTGCTGGGCAGCTGGATCACGTCGCTCGGGTCCACCAGCGGCTCGTAGGCGCAGCCGTAGCGCTCCTTGATCCGCTCGGCGTCCGCCTGCGTGACGCCAAGCCCGTGCACGATGTCGCTGGTCACGTTGTTGCCGCCGAACGCGATCGTGCCGAGGTGCCTGATCTTGCCCTCGTGGAACACGGCGATGTCGGTGGTGCCGGCGCCCATTTCCACGAGCGCCACGCCCAGCTCCTTTTCGTCCTCGGTGAGCACGGCCAGCGCGCTCGCCAGGGGCTCGAGCACCAGCTCGCGCACCTTGTAGCCCGCGCGCTCCACGCTCTTGCGCAGGTTGAGCGCCGGCGAGCTGCCGATGGTCACCAGGTACATCTCCGTCTCCAGGCGCATGCCGCTCATCCCGATGGGGTCGCGGATGCCGGTGTCCTTGTCGACGGTGTACTCCTGCGGAATGGCGTGCAGCAGCTCGCGATCCTGCGGGATGGACTGGGCGCGCGCCACTTCGTTCGCGCGGTCCACGTCGCCCTTCGCGATCTCGTCGCCGCTCACGGCCACGATCCCCTTGCTGATCATCGCCTGCACGTGCTCGCCCGCGATGCCGGCGTACACCTCCTGCACCTGCACCCCGGCCATGCGCTCGGCATCCTGCAGCGCCTTGCGGATGGAGCGCGTGGTCTCCTCGATGTCCGACACCACGCCGCGGCGCATGCCGGTGGTGCGGGCCTGCCCCACGCCCAGCACCTTGATGGTGGGGTGCTTCGGGAGGTCGCCGACCACTTCGGCGATGAGCACGGTCGTCTTGGCCGAGCCGATGTCGAGTCCGGCGACGAGGCGTTCAGTGTTCATGGGAGTCGGGCGATCACTTGGTCCCTGAATCTCAGATCCAGCTCCGCCACGGCCAGGTGCCGCTGCGCGAGGTCCTGCTCCACGG
This sequence comes from Gemmatimonadota bacterium, assembly GCA_028287305.1. Lineage (GTDB taxonomy): Bacteria > Gemmatimonadota > Gemmatimonadetes > Gemmatimonadales > Gemmatimonadaceae > JAQBPX01. Next base: position 88,427 of record JAQBPX010000027.1, on the reverse strand, counting down.
GGTACAGCTCGGTGAGGCGGTCCACGGTCACGTCGGCCATTGCGCGCACCGGAAGGGTGGCGAGCGTGAAGAGCAGCTCGTTTCCTTCCACGCGACGCACGGCGCTGATGCGGTCGTACAGCTTCGGGGCCCCAATGCGGAGACGCCCGAGGAGCCGAAGAATCACGTCGTCGCGCTGGAGGAGGATCGGCGCGTCCACCGGGGTGGTGGCCGGATCGATGGGCAGCGCGACTCCACGATCGTCGTACGCCCTGAACCCGCCGACTGCCGGAACGAGGGCCACGGGCAGGTGCTCCGTGATCTCGACCACCAGCGTGCTGGGCAGGCGGCGCCGCACGTGCACCTCCTGCACCTGCGGGTGCTCCGCGACGCGACGCTCCAGCGGCCCGGCGGGATCCCAGACACTCGCCATGGTATCGACGTTCAGCCGCTGGAGAATGTCACTGGGCTGCAGGTAGCGCGTGCCCTCGATGACCACGCGCCGCACGCGAAAGAATCGGCTGTGCGCCAGCACCCTGGGCCCCCAGAGCGGAGACGCGAGCAGCATCAGCGCGCCGATCCCCCAGAGCGCGAGCGTGAGCTTGCGAGACAGGAGCGGCGCCCTGCCCTGCGCCTTCACTGCCTGCAGCTCCAGCTGCGCCTCGTCCTTCACGCGCGCTCGGCCAGCCGGGACAGCAGCTCGGGCCCCGTGCGGGTCACGTCGCCCGCGCCGATCGTGATGACCACGTCGCCGTCGCGGGCCGCGCTCGCGAGCGCCTCCGCCAGCTGGGTGCGCGGTCCGCGCCAGGCCACGCGACCGTCGCTCACCTGGTCGCCGATGAGGTCCGCGGTCACGCCCTCGATGGGCTGTTCGCGCGCCGGATAGATGTCGGCCAGGAACACGACGTCGGCGGCGCCCAGCGCGTGCGCGAACTCGCGGGCGAAGTCGCGCGTACGGCTGAACAGGTGCGGCTGGAATGCCGCCACGATGCGGCGACCGGGATACGCGGCGCGCGCCGCGGCGAGCGTCGCCACGATCTCGGTGGGGTGGTGCGCATAATCGTCCACCACGCTCACGCCGGCCGCGTCGCCCAGTCGCTGGAAGCGACGCTCGACTCCCGTGAACGCCGCCAGCCCTGGGGCCATTTCGGCCAGCGTGACGCCCACCGCGATGCCGCTCGCCACCGCCGCGAGCGCGTTCAGCACGTTGTGGCGGCCGGGCACGCGCAGCACGAGCTCACCGATGTCCTTGCCGTCGTACGCGACCACGCAGCGCGTTCCCCCGTCGGCGGACACGAGTTCGCGCGCGAGGAGGCGCGCGTCGCGCGCGTTCTCGATGCCGTAGCGCACAACCTCGGCGCTGTTCGACGTGGGAATCGTATTGGCACCCACGTCGTCCGCGCAGAGCACCACCCAGCGCGCCGCGTTCGCGTAGTCCGCAAAGGTGGCGCGGATGTCGGCGAGGTCGGCGTAGATGTCGAGATGATCCGCCTCGACGTTCGTGATCACCGCCACCGTCGGCGACAGCGCCAGGAAGCTGCGGTCGTACTCGTCGGCCTCCACCACGTAGAGCTCGTCACCGCCGGCGCGGAGGTTTCCACCCCACGCGGTGACGCGCGCGCCCACCAGCGCCGTGGGGTCGCGCCCCGCCGCCGCGAGTGCCTCGGTGGTCATCACCGTGGTGGTGGACTTCCCGTGCGTTCCGGCGACGCCCACCAGCTCTCGACCGGCGGTGGCTTCGCCGAGCGCCTCGGCGCGACGCACCACCGGGATCGCGAGCTCGCGCGCGCGCTGCAGCTCCGGGTGGTCCCGGGCCATGGCACTCGTCACGACCAGCGCGCGCACCTGCGTGGCGTGATCCGGGTCGTGTCCCTCGAGCACCGGGATGCCGAGGCGGCGCAGGTCATGAGCGCTGGCGGGGTTCGCGTCACAGCCGGTGACGGCCACGCCCCTGCGGTGGTACAGCTCGGCGAGCGCACTCATTCCCGCGCCGGCGATGCCGACGAAGTGGACGGGACGAGGATCGCGCGAGTCGAGAAGGCTCATTGCGCCGCAATATAGGCAGCGCCCCTCGGCGCGCTCAACGGCGCGCGACGGCCAGTACGCGCTGCGCGATGACCTCGGCCGCCTGCGGGCGCGCGCGGGCGGCAGCGGCGGCCGAGAGGGCCTGCATGCGCGCGGGATCCTCCAGCAGCGAGCGCACGGCCGCGTCGAGCGTAGCGGCGGAGAGCGTGGACTGCGGAAGGCAGAGCGCGGCGCCTGCCTTCTCGAGGGCACGCGCATTCATGGACTGGTGATCGGCGGCCGCGGTGGGCAGCGGCACCAGGATGCCGGGGATACCCCACGCAAACAGCTCGGCGGTGGTCATCGCGCCGGCGCGAGCGAGCGCGAGGTCCGCGGCGGCGTACGCCTGGGAGATCGGCGAGAGGTACTCGCGAACGACCACGCGATCGCTCGCGTCGCCGGCGAACTCGGCATGGCTGGCACGGCCGGTCATCCAGATCAGGTGCAGGCCGTCGGGAAGTCCGCGTCGCACCCATTCCTGCACCACCAGGTTCATCGCGCGCGAACCCTGCGACCCTCCGTACACGAGCAGCACCGCGCCGCCTCCCTCGGGAAAGCCCCAGGCACGGCGAGCGGCGGCGCGGTCCGGAAGCGGAGTCGGCGGCGGCTCGATGGGAGCGCCCGTGTCCACCAGGGAGCCGGGCGCGCGGGCGGTGAGCCGGGCAGCGGCCTCGGGGAATGCGAGGTACATCTCGCGCGACCAGCGACTGAACAGCCGCGCAGTGAGGCCGGGAATGCTGTCGCCCGCAGCCTGAACGATCGGGATGCCGTGCACCACGCCGTACGCCATGGCGAGTCCTGCCGCGTATCCGCCAGTTCCCACGATCAGTGCGGGACGCTCCTGCCGCACGACGCGCGAAAGCTCGCGCCACGCGCTGAACATTCCCCGCACCGTGCGCCAGTTCTTCCAGAGCTGCGGCCGGTAGAGCGGATGCAGGTCCAGCAGCACGTGCGGAAACTCCGTGGTGGGCAACACGCTGCGCTCCACCCCGCGCTGCGCGCCGACGAAGAACGGCTGCATCCCCGGGTCCGCCCGCACGATCGCGCGGGCGATCGCGAGGCCCGGATACAGGTGCCCCCCGGTGCCGCCACCAGCAAAGAGGATGCGCATGTCAGCGATGAGATGCGATCAGGCCGCGACGGCCAGCGGATCCGTGGCGTTCACCGGCACCACGCGCTCCTTGCCGCTGCCGATGTTCACGAGCATGCCCGTGAGGAAGAGCGACAGGACCAGGTTCGACCGGCCATAGGACACGAAGGGCAGCGTGAGCCCGGTGGTTGGCAGCAGCCCGATCACCACGCCGATGTGCAGGTACGCGGTGAGCACGGTGGTGAAGGTGAGTCCCACCGCCACGAGCTGCAAAAAGGGCGAGCGCGCCTGCCGCGCGATGCGAAAGCCGAGGAGCGCGTACGCGCCGAACGCCAGCGTGATTGCCGCGATGCCGAGGAAGCCCCACTCCTCGCCCACGTTGCTCGCGATGAAGTCCGAGTATGGATAGGGAAGGAACCCATACTGCTGTCGCCCTTCCCCGAAGCCCACGCCGAACATGCGACCCGAGCCCACCGCCACCAGTGATTGCTGGAGCTGGTAGCTCACGCGCGCCGGCGCGTCGCCGGGATTGAAGAAGCTCGAGAGTCGCAGCAGCGCGTACTGCAGCTTCTCGATGCGCGTCCAGAGCAGCGGAATCGCGAGCGCGCCCAGCGCCACGAAGTGGCTCATGCGCGCGCCGCCCACGTAGAGCAGCAGCGCCATGAGCAACGTGTAGAGCATCGCGACCGAGAGGTCGGGCTCGAGCGCCGCGAGCACGTCGAGGACGCCGATCACCACCAGGAAGGGCACGAGTCCCTTCGTGAGGCGTCGCAGGCCATCGCCCTTCTTGACGATCAGCATCGAGACCCAGATCACCACCGCGAGCTTGCCCCATTCACTCGGCTGGAACGAGCTGCCGATGAGGAAGCGCTTGGAGCCATTGATGCGCGGCGCGATGCTCACGGGCAGCACGATGGTGGCGAACATGGTGATGATCGTGATCCACATCAGCGGCCACGCCCAGCCGCGGAATCGTTCGGCATCCACCTTCGCGCCGATCGCGAACACCACCAGGCCGGCGGCGACTCCCGTGAGTTGCCGCACCAGGTAGAAGGTGTCCGGATGGCCCTCGTTCATCGCGACGATGGCGCTTGCGCTGTAGAGCACGGCCAGGCCGAACGTCAGGAGCGCCGCAGTGATCAGCATGATCCCCTGCGCTTCCGGTCCCATGCGCCAGCGCTCCCGCGCGCCAGGCGGCACGCGCTCGCGCCCGCGTTCCGGTGTCGCGACGGGAGGATCGTTCAGTGCGTCCATCGAGAGGTCAGCGGGAGGCGATCGCGGCGGCGATTCGCTTGAACTCGGCGCCGCGATGCTCGTAGTGATCGAACATGTCGTAGCTCGAGCAGGCAGGCGACAGCAGCACGACGTCCCCGGGCACTGCCGCGTCACGAGCGGCGCGCACCACGGCCTCGAAGTCGCTGCCGGCGCGTACCACCTCCACGCTGCCCTCGAGGTCGGCCGCGATGAGGGGCATCGCTTCCCCGTACGCGATCACCCGCTTCACGGTGCGCTTGGCCTCATCGATGAGCGCGGTGTACGGCTCACCCTTGTGCTTGCCGCCGAGCAGCAGGATGGTGGGCGCGTGCATCCCCCGCAGCGCGACGAGCGTGCTCGCGATGTTCGTGGACTTCGAGTCGTTGATCCACTGCACGCCATTCCACTCGCCCACGGTCTCGATGCGATGCTCCAGCGCGCGGAAGCTGCGGAGTGCCTTCGCCATTCGCTCGATCGATTCGGGGGTGCGATGGTGCTCGTCGGCGAGCATCACCGCCAGGCAGGCGGCCAGCGCATTCGCCACGTTGTGGTCGCCGAGCAGCGCCAGGTCGCCGCGTGGAATGATCGTCTCGCCGAGCACCACCAGCGTGTCGGCGCCGCGATCATACCAGGCATCACTGCGCGTGGACGTCGAGAAGCCGGCATGAAGTCCCGGCACGCGCTCGACCATCGCCTGCACCTCGGCGTCATCGAGGTTGGAGACCCAGAGGCTCGCGGCCGAGGCGTTGCGGAACATCAGCGCCTTGTCGCCGAAGTACGAGGCCGCGTCCGCATAGCGATCGAGGTGGTTCGCCGAGAGGTTGGTGAGCACGCCCACCCGTGGACGCACGCTCGGCGTATCGTGCAGCTGGAACGACGACAGCTCGAGCGCCACCCAGTCTGGCGGCGCCGCCGCACCGGCAAACTCCGCGAGGGGCGTACCGATATTGCCTGCGGCCTCGGCGCGCAGCCGCAGGCCGCGCAGCAGGTGCGCGATCATCGCCGTGGTGGTGGTCTTGCCGTTCGTTCCCGTGATCGCGATGTAGCGCAGGTGCGGCAGGAAGCGCAGCGCAATCTCGATCTCGCCCACCAGCGGCACGCCGGCGGCGTGCGCGGCCGCAATCGGCGCCGCCTCCGGAGGGATGCCGGGACTCGCAACCACCAGCGAGGCCTTGCGGATGCGATCGAGGTCGTGGCCACCCACCTCTACGTCGACGCCCTCCTCACGCAGCGCGTCGGCATTGCGCGCGATCACCTCGTCGGTGGATCCGTCGGAGGCATAGACCCGGGAGCCGGTGCGGGCGAGGAGTGTCGCGACGGACCGGCCGCTGCGTCCCAGCCCGAGCACGGCGACCTCGCCCGTGAGCCAGGCATCGTCCATCGCCGGCGCCGAGACGTGCGCCGAGGAGGCGAGTGGACCGGAGATCTTGCTCATCACCGCACCTTGAGCGTGCTCAGCGCGAGGAAGGCGCAGAGGATCCCCACGATCCAGAAGCGCACGACCACCTGCGTCTCCGCCCATCCCTTCATTTCATAGTGGTGGTGCAGCGGCGCGCGCAGGAGCAGGCGATGCTGCTGCGCGTACTCCACGCCGTAGCGCTTGCGCCGGTACTTGAACACGATGCGCTGGCCGAGGACGGAGATCGTCTCCGCCATGAACACCGCGCCGACGAACACGAGCAGGAACTCGCTCTTCAGCAGGATCGAAACGGCGCCGAGCGCGCCACCGAGCGCGAGCGAGCCGGTGTCCCCCATGAAGACCTCGGCTGGATGCGTGTTGTACCAGAGGAAGCCGACGCATGCGCCCAGCACCGCCGCGCAGAACACGGTGAGCTCCCCGGCGTTCGCCAGGTAGAACACGCCGAGGTACCGGCTCATGTCCACGCGGCCGATGATGTAGGCGAACACCGCCATGGTGGAGAAGGCGATCGCGGAAAGGCCAGCCGCCAGTCCATCGAGGCCGTCGGTGAGGTTCACCGCGTTGCTCACGCCCGTGAGGATGAACGTGGTGAACGCGACGTACAGCCACGCAAGAGCTGCGGTTGCCGGCACTACCAGCACATACTTGTAGAACGGCAGCGTGGTGCTCGCACCCGGCAGGTTCGGGGAGAGCGGAAAGTGCCAGAGGTACCAGCCGAGCGCGAAGCCGGCGATCACCTGGCCGGCGAGCTTGTAGCGCTCCACCAGCCCGCGGTTCTTCTCTCCCTTTCGCTTCTGCTCGAGCTTCAGCCAGTCATCCAGGAACCCGATGGCGCCCATCCACGCCATCACGATCAGCGCGAGCCAGACGTACTTGCTCGTCAACCGCGCCCACAGCAGCGATGACGAGATCACCGCGAGCAGGATGATCAGCCCGCCCATGGTGGGCGTCTTCCCCTTGCTGGCGTGCGAGTCCGGCGTGCCCTCGCGAATCACCTGGTGCAGCGACATGGAGCGCAGCCGCTTGAGGATGATCGGGCCGAGCACGAAGGTGAGCAACAACGCCGTCACCGCCGCGCCGGCGGCGCGGAAGGAGATGTAGTTGAAGAGGTTGAAGATCCGGTGCTGCTTGATGAGTGGAACGAAGAGCCAGTAGAGCACGTGCGCCGGGGAAGGACGTGAGAAGTGCCGATGGCGTGGTCAGGGGGTCGCGTCGCCCGCCCATTCGGCGATCGCGGGGACGAGCCGCTCGAGCCGCACGCCGCGCGAGCCCTTCAGCAGGATAACCGCGTCGGGTTCGAGCCGCTGCGAGAGCGAGGCCCAGAGCGCCTCCACCTCGGGGACGGCCAGCGCACGCGGGTCGTCACCGGCCACGCGGCCCAGCGCGGCGGCCATCTCGCCCACCCCTGCCACCACCTCGATGCCGCTGGCCAGCGCCTCGCGGGCAATCTCGTCGTGCAGCCGGGGTCCCGAGGGTCCGAGCTCGAGCATCGAGCCCAGCACCGCCACCCGCTGCCGGCCGCGGCCGGCGTGCGCGAGCAGCTCGAGCGCCGCGCGAGCCGAGCCCGGGTTGCTGTTGTAGGCGTCGTTGATCAGCACGGCGCGCCCGTGCCGGGCGACGTTGGATCGCATCGGCGGGGTGGGCATCGACGCGATTCCCCGCGCCGCGTCCTCCATCGATACCCCCGCCTCCGCGCACGCCGCGAGCGCGAGCATCGCGTTGCGCAGGTTGTGGAGCCCGCGCAGCGGCACGCGAATCGGGACGCCGGTGACGGTGAGCGACCCCGCGCCGTCGTCGCCGATCGAGAAGCTGTCGGCGTGCACGTCCCCCCGCTCGAGGCCGGCCACCGCCACGCGCTTCGCCCGGCTGCGGGCGGCGTCCACCACCTCGGGCTGCGACGCGGGCACGATCGCGAGCCCCACGTCATCACAGCCCGCCATCTCCTCGCGCAGCACTCCCTCCAGGTCGCCGAGCCCCTCGAGGTGCTCCTCGGCGATCGATGTCACCACCACGATGCTCGGGTCCACGATCTGGCGCAGGCGAGCGACCTCCCCGGGCTGGTTGGTGCCCATTTCCACCACCGCGACGTCGGCGTCGTCGGGAAGCGCGAGCAGGGTGAGCGGCACGCCGACCAGGTTGTTGAGGTTGCCCGCGGTCGCATGCACCTGCAGGCGCGAGCCGAGCGCCGCCTTGAGCAGCTCCTTGGTGCTGGTCTTTCCGTTGGTGCCGACCACGCCGATCACCGGCCGTCCCCAGACGCGGCGCCGATACGCGCCGAGGAGTCCGAGCGCCAGCAGCGTATCGGGCACCACGTACGCCGGCACGCCAATGGAGAGGGCCACGCGCTCGTCGGACACCACCACGGCGATCGCGCCCTGGGCCACCGCCTCGCGCGCGAAGTCGTGCGCGTCGAAGTGCTCGCCGCGGAGCGCCACGAACAGGTCGCCGGCCTGGATGGAGCGCGTGTCCGTCCAGATGCGGTTGATCGTCGTCGGGCCGCGTGGTCCGTCGCCGAGTGCGTCGCACACGCGGTCGAGCGACCAGAACGCGCCTGCGACGGATGCCGGCGCGCGCCACCCCGTCGCCTCGATGCTGCTCATGAACTCCTCCCCGCGTCGGCCAGCTCGCGCACGATGAGTCGCTCGTCGAAGGGGAGCTTCTCGGTGCCGCGCACCTGGTAGGTCTCGTGTCCCTTGCCGGCCAGCAGTACCACGTCCTGCTCGCTGGCCATCGCCAGCGCGTGCGCGATCGCCTCGCGCCGGTCGACTATGCGCGCGCGATTTGCACCCTTCATGCCGCCCTCGATGTCGTCGAGGATGCGCTCCGGGTCCTCGGTGCGCGGGTTGTCGCTGGTCACGATCGCGAGGTCCGCGAGCCGTTCGGCGATCTCCCCCATCTGCGGGCGCTTGCCGCGATCACGATCGCCGCCGGCGCCGAAGAGCACGATGAGCCGACCGCGCGCGAATGGCCGCACCGCGCGCAGCGCGCGCTCGAGCGCGTCGGGAGTGTGCGCGTAGTCGCGCAGCACCGTGGGCCCTTCGTGGATCACCTCGAGCCGCCCCGGCACCTGCGGAAGCGTGGCCAGTCGCGTGGCGATCTCCGCCGGCGCGAGCCCAACGCCCCAGGCCGCGGCGGCAGCGCCCAGCGCGTTCGCCACGTTGAAGTCGCCGATCAGGGGCACGCGCGTGGCCAGCCGGTCGTCACCGGCCACGAGGATCAGCGAGGTGCCGCGCGCATCGTAGCGCACGTCGGCGGCGTGCACGTCCGCGCGCGCGTTCGACACCGAGTAGCCGATGCGGCGCCCGCGTCGCGGGAGCGCGCGCCACGCCTCGTCATCTTCGTTGAGCACCAGTGCCCCCTGCAACCCCACCTGCGACGCGAGCAGCGCCTTCGCGTCGAAGTACGCTTCCATGGTCTTGTGATAGTCCAGGTGGTCGCGCGTGAGGTTCGTGAACACTGCCGCGTCGAACTTCACGCCCTCCACGCGACGCTGGTGGAGCGAATGGCTCGACACCTCCATGGCCACGGTGCGCACGCCCGCCGTGCGCAGCTCGCGCAACAGCCGCTGGAGCTCCACCGGGCCGGGAGTCGTCAGTCCGCTCCCGCCCTCGATCGCCTCACCCTCGCTCCCGACCAGCACGCCCAGGGTTCCGATCGATGCCGCGCGCCCACCGTCGCCGTCGAGCAGGTGACGGAGCATGTTGACGGTGGTCGTCTTGCCATTGGTGCCGGTGACGCCGATCAGGCGCAGCTCGCGCGCGGGCTCGCCGTACGCGGCGGCCGCGGCGATCGCCGCCGCGCGGCGCGACTCGCCCTGTCGCACCACCAGTGCTGGCAGCGTCGTGCGGCTCGCATCCTCCACGATCACGGCGGTGGCGCCGGCGGCGGCGGCCTGCTCCAGGAACTCGTGTCCATCGCGCGTGGACCCGCGCACGGCGATGAAGAGCGTGCCCGGACCGATCGCGCGGCTGTCGTCGGTAATCGACGTCACGGCAGTCGGCAGTGCGCCGCGCGATTCCTGCAGCAGTCCCGCGCGTTCGAGCGCCGCGGCGAGCGTCGCGATGGAGGTCGTCATGGTCAGCGCTCGTACAACAGTCGCACGAGGGTGCCGGGTGTGGCGAGCGCGCCGGCTTCGGGCGCCGTGCTCCCCTCTGGACCGCGAGCAAGCTCGACACGGAATCCGGCCGCATGGAGCGAGCGCACGGCGTCGCGCAGGGCGAGACCATGCACATCGGGGACCGCGCGGGGCGGCTGGAGCGCCATCACGCGAGGCGGCGGCGCGGGAAGCTGCACCACGAACGGCACGCTGCCGGCCTCATGCCGCCCCGGTTCCGGCGACAGGGTGTCGCGCGTCACCGGCGCCGAGCGTCCTGCCTGCGCCACGCGCGTGAGGCGGCTGCGATCGAGCGCCGCGTCGCGCGCGGCGATTGCCGCCTGCAACACTACCTTGGTGAGCGGCGCCGCCGTGGTGCCGCCGTAGTAGGCGCCCTTCGGGTTGTCCAGCTTCACGAGGATCACGTACTGCGGATCTTCGGCCGGAAAGAGCCCCACGAAGGTGGGGATGTACTGGTCGGGCGCGTAGTGACCGTTCACCGTGCGTCGCGCCGTGCCGGTCTTGCCGCCGAGCGTGAAGTCGGCGAGGTCCGCCTTGAGCGCGGTGCCGTTGTCGACCACGCGCCGGAGCATCCCGCGCATGCGCGACGCCACCTCCGGCGAGATCACGCGACGCACCACGCGTCGCGAGTGCCGGTAGATCACGGTGCCATCGGGATCGCGCACTTCCTTCACGAGCGACGGCTGCAGCAGCTCGCCGCCGTTGGCGATCGCCGCGTAGGCCGTGACCAGCTGCAACGGCGTGACGGAGATCTCGTACCCGATCGCGATGGACTGCGGCGACTGCAGCGACCACTCCGCCGGCGGGTGCAGCCGTCCGCTGGACTCGGTGGGATACTGCAGCCCCGTGGGCGTGCCGAACCCGAAGTCGCGCAGCGTCTCGTACTGGTCGCGGGGCGTGAGGCGCGACGCGAACTGCACGATTCCCACGTTCGACGACCAGGTGAGCACGTCGGCGAGCGTCATGCGCCCGCCCTTGTGCACGTCGTGAATGGTGCGCCCGTTGATCGTGTACACGCCGCCGTAGGTATCCACCTCGTCGGCGTCCGTCACCAGCTGGCGAGCCAGCAGTCCCGACGCGATGAAAGGCTTGAGCGTGGAGCCCGGCTCGAACGGCTCGGTGAGCGCGGTGGCGCTGGTGGAGCGCGGGTCCTGGCGATGGCTCGCCATGGCGAGCACGCTGCCATCGTGCGGATCCATGATGACGATGTCGCCGCCCTCGGCGCTCATCTGCTGCGTGGCCTCGTCCAGCGAGCGCTCGGCGATCTCCTGCAGCTCGTGATTGATCGTGAGCACCACCGTGTGCCCGGAGCGCGCCGCGATGCCCGGCTGCGTTGGGGAGCTGGAGGTGCGGCCGCGCACGTCCTTCATGAGCTGCGACGAACCCTTCTCCCCGCGAATGATGGAGTCGAGCGCGAGCTCCACGCCGTCGAGTGGCGCGCCGTCGGGCGTCACGCGTCCCACGATGCGCCGCGTGCCCTCGCTCATGGAGTAGGAGCGCTCCACGAAGGGCGTCGCATGCACGCCGCGCAGGGCCACCGCGTCGGCGACGTCCACCGACAGCCGGCGCCCGGGGAGCACGACCCACGCACGCTTCGCGTCCAGTGCGCGCGCCACCCATTCGCGCGGATACGCCGCGCGCGTGAGCGCGCGGCGGAGCTGCGCCGGCTTCGTGACTTCCTTCGGCGCGATGGCCAGCTGCACCATGTCGTGGCTCTCCGCCAGCACGGCGCCCGTGGCGTCGAGTATCTGCCCGCGCGGCGCCGGCACCTCGCGCTCGGACACGTGCTGGTGCGCGGCGCGGTCGGCCCACTCGCGCCCCTGCACGATCTGCACGCGCGCTGCGCGCACCAGGAGCGCGATCGCGAACACCGCGAGCGTGAGGTGAACGATGCCGATGCGGCTACTGCGAATCATGCGGGGCGCGAGTCACGCGGGGCACGTAGATGATCTGACCCTGGTCGGGGAGGTGCATGTCGAGTCGCTGCTGCACCACGGGGGCGAGGCGCGCGCGACTGGACGCCTCCCGCACCTCCGCGTCGAGGCGCACGCGATCGGCCTCGAGGGCCTCCCGCCTGTGCTGGAGCTCGACGCCGATTCGCTGCTGCCGGATGCCGTAGCTCCGACGTGCAATGACGCCCGTAGCGACCAGGAGGAAACCAACGAGGATCGCCACCACCAGCGCCCGGCCGGGCATGGCGCGCGCGGCGGCGCCCTTCTTCACGCCGCGTTTCGTCGCCATCCCCTCAGCCTGGCGCTTCGCGCCCGTGGATTGCGTGCCGTCTCGTGGGGCTGCGCGATGATCGCGCGCCGGGTGATCACGGCGCCCAGCGCGTGGTCGCTCCCGCAGTTGCAGAAGGGCTGCTTCGGCGGGCAGGTGCAGGCCTGGCTCCAGTCGCGGAAGGCATGCTTCACCAGGCGGTCCTCGCCGGAGTGATAGGCGATCACGGCCATCACCCCCCCGGGCGCCAGGCGATCTCGCAGCATGGGCAGCGCCCGTTCCAGCCCCGTGAGCTCCTCGTTCACCGCGATGCGAACCGCCTGGAAAAGCCTCGCGAAGTCCCCCGCCCCGCTGCGGGCGCCGAGCGCGCCGCGAATCGCGCCGACCAGGTCGTCGGAGGTCAGGAACGGCCGGTTTGCCCTGCGACGCACGACTTCGTGCGCCAGGCGCGCCGCTTTCGGCTCGTCACCGTAGCTGCGGAACAGGTGCACGATCTCCTCCTCGCTCGCCTCGTTCAGCAGTTGCGCCGCATCGCGGTCCGCGTCGCTCCCCATCCGCATGTCGAGCGGCGCCCCCTCCCGGAAGGAGAAGCCGCGAGCGCTGTCGTCCACCTGGTGCGAGGAGATGCCGAGGTCGAGCAGGATGCCGTCGAAAGTGACGCCCGCAAGCGCGGGCAGGTGGTTGGTGCCTGCGTAGTTGCCCTCCACGGCCTGGAACTGCCCTTCCCGCTGCCAGCTGGCCAGCCTGCCGTTCGCCACCGTGATGGCCTGCGGATCGCGGTCCAGCGCGATCACTCGCTTGCCCGCCTCGAGCAGTGCCTGCGAATGCCCACCTCCGCCCAAGGTCCCGTCCAGCACCGACTGGCACCCTTCCAGCAACGCCAGGACTTCGGTGGCGAGCACAGGCGCATGATATTCGCTATCCCAACGGTCGCCAACCGCCAGATTATCATCACGCATGAGCCAGCTCCGCCATCTCGTCCTGATCGTGCACGGCGCCCGCGCCGATCGCCCCGACCTCCGCCACATGGTGGAGTGGGTGCGCGAGAAGGGGCATCGCGTGGACGTCCGCGTCACCTTCGAGGGAGGCGACGCCACCGCCTTCGCGCGAGCGGGCGCAGCCGAGGGAGCGGATGCGGTGGTCGCCGTGGGGGGCGACGGAACCCTCAACGAGGTGGTGAACGGTCTCGACGGGTTCGAGACCCCGCTGGGCATCATCCCGCTGGGCACGGCCAACGACTTCGCGCGACAGGTCGGAATTCCGGCGGACGCTGATCATGCCATGGACGTTATCCTGCGCCGCAAGCCCACCCGCGTGGACACGGCCGCCATGAACGGCCGGCGCTTCCTGAACGTCTCCACCGGCGGCGTGGGTGCCGAGGCCACGGCGGAGACCCCAGCCGACGCCAAGGCGCAGCTCGGCCCGCTGGCCTACGCGATCACGGCGCTCAGGAAGCTCGCCGAGAACTCGGCCAGCCATGCGCGATTCACCGCGCCGGGATTCGAGTGGGAAGGCGACTTCCTGATCTTCGCGGTGGGCAGCACGCGCGCAACCGGGGGCGGCTCGCTGGTCACGCCGCATGCGTCGACGCAGGATGGCCTGGTGGACCTGATGATCGTGGAAGCGATGACGCGACGCGACTTCGCGCGCACCGCACTGCGCGTGAAGCAGGGAGAGCACGTGGGGCTCGACGGGGTGCACTATCACCAGCTGCCGCTCGTGACGATCGAGGGCCCCGAGGCCATCAGCGTGAACGTGGACGGCGAGATCTCGAACGCGAAGCACCTGGAGTATCGCGCGCGCCGCGGCGACCTGTGGGTCCATCTCGAGTACTTGCCGGGGGAAGAAGCGACAGCACCGTAGTGCAGTGCCCCACTCGCAAGAAAGCCCGGCATCCGAAGGATGCCGGGCTTTCCGGTGTTGCCGCAGGCAACTACTTGCAGTACGCCTTCGCCATCTTGTCCGCGCTCGGCGCCAGCTGGCCCGTGTAGGTCAGCAGCTGCGCGGCCGTCGCCTTGTCGATCTGGCCGCCGGCCGGCATGTCCGTCTGCACGATCACGAACATGTCCTGCGCGGTCTTGGAGAGCGCGCAGCTCTTGGACTTCTGCGCGTTCTGCACCGCGTCATACCCGATCTGGAACGCCGCGATGCCCTTGAAGAACTTCGCGGTGGGACTCTGTGACAGGCTGTCGGAGAGCTGGGCCAGCGAGAGCACCTTCTGGTAGTCCTCGGGCTTCTTCGACTCCGAGGCCGCCTTGTAGAGCACCTGCGTGGGCGACAGGAGCATCGCACCCCAGATCTTCGGATCCTCACCAGCAGCCACGGCCTTGCGGGCGGTCGCAGTGGCCGCGTCCGTCTGGTTCATGCTGCCCTGGATGCGGGCCAGCAGGAGGTAGCCGTGCTCCAGCTTTGGGTCGATGGCCAGTCCGCGGTTGAGCGCGTCGGCCGCCTGCTGCAGCTGGCCGGACTTCTCGAGCGCCCCAGCCTGGAGCAGGTAGAGGTCCGCGCTCTTCGGGAACTTCGCCACTGCGCGCGACGCGATCTGTGCGGCGAGCTGCGGCTGGCTGTCCTTCTGCGCCGCGTCTGCAAGGCGCGAGAAGAAGTTGTTGTCGGCCGCCGATGTGTCGGCCTTCTCGAGCTCCGCGCCCGTGGCGAGCACGTTCTTCCACTGCTGCGCGCGATAGAGCAGCGCGTACTTCTGGCGGAGCAGCTGCGGGTCGCCCGGGTTCTGGATGAGCACCGTGTCGATGATCGGCAGCGCCTTCTCGGGCTGGCCAAGCTTCGCGAGCTCCGCGATCACGCTCTGGAGGAGCGACTGGTTGCCGGGATCCAGCGTGTAGAGCTTGAGCAGCGCCTGGACCTGGCCTTCCTGGTCGTTCTTCGCCTGCAGCGCGGCGTACCCGACGCGGAGCGCCAGCGTGCTCCGCGGGTCGATCGCGAGCACTTCCTGCGTCACCTTGAGCACGGAGTCCGGGTTCGCCCCGCTCTCCTGCAGCGCGCTCGCCCAGCAGAGTCGCGCGAGCGTGGACTGCGAGTACTTCACGATGCCGGCCTTCGCGGCCGCGATCGCCTTGTCGTACGCCTTGTCGCGAATGAAGTTCTCGCACGCCTTGTTGTCGGCGAGTTGCTTGCGCGCCTCACCGAGCGACTTCTCGAGCAGCTTCGCGGCGTCGCCGGGATTCTTCGCTTCCACGGCGGGGAGCGGCTGCGCGAGCGTGATGTCACGCGAGAGCATCAGGCGCGCCTCGACCTTCACGCCCGCCGGCGTGCGGGTCACGATGCCCTCGACGATCTCGTCGGCGCGCACGAGCTTCGCGAGTTCCTTCAGGTCGACGGCGCTCAGCGCGGAGTCCGCCTTGTAGCCGCTGGCGGTGAGCGTGTTGTTGATGTCGTTCTTCGAGAGCGCCCAGAGCTGCTTGACGGGCACTTCCGTGGTCACGCGGCTGCGGAGCGCGTCCGCCGCCTGCACGCCAAGGGCAGGCTCGCTCGCGCTGCGGAACGTCGCGATGAGGATCCGCGGCGTGTTCGCGTCCGGCGCCGGTCCACGCTGGGCGCTGAGCTGCGGGGCAGCCACGAGCGCGAGCATTAGGCCAACAGCCGAGACCGCATTGCGTTGCTTCTTCAATGGCATAACCTCCCAAGCGTTAAACAAGTGTACCCGGAGGAGGTACGGTGGTTCCTGCGCGTCATCGATGAGCGAAGAGGGACTCGAACCCCCGACATCCTGCGTGTAAGGCAGGCGCTCTAACCAACTGAGCTATTCGCCCGCACCGTCACGGCGACTTTCGCCGGCGCCAGTCACGGCGCGGTCTGTTACTTCAGGATGGCCAGTGGGACGAATACGCAATAGCCGAGCACAAGGAGCAGCGGAGCGAGGGTTTCCCCTCCGCGCGCAAGATCGGCGTAGCCGAGCACCAGTGCGGCGGCGGCCAGGCCCCACCACAGGAACGAGCGCGTACGAGGGACATTCTGGGTTTCTGCCATAACCGGGAACTTTAGGCCGCGCCGCGAAAAGTGTCAATTAAGATTCGCTTAACTTTCCGGCGGCGGCGTGGGCGGTGGGTTCGATTCGCGCAGCAGTTCCGCGAGCATGCTCTCACGATCCGCTCGCTCCGCGGCCGCATCCGCGGCCTGCATCGCCGACATGCGCGCGCGGTCCCGTCGCCGGCGCATCACCCAGAGCGGCAGCAGCAGCAGCGTGAACACGAGCCCCACCACGGTGAGGTCTCCAGCGAGCGCGAGCGCCCCGTAGCGCCGCCGCGTCCGCGACTGCCACTGCCCCTCGAATTCGCCCTCGGTCACGCCGAAGGCGGAGCGCAGCGCACGCTCCATGGACTTCGACTGCAGCCAGTAGTCGAAGAAGAGCGTGAGGCCTCGCTTTTCGTCGAGCGCCGCGAGATCCGACACCGCACGGTACGAGAGTGCATACGCTCCCTGCGCCGTGCTGCTCCCCTGCTGGAACCTGGCGTCCAGCTCGTCCAGCGATGGCATCCCCCTGAACGCCAGCGCGAGGTTCGTCGCCAGGAAATCGTCCCGGCTCCATTCGCGCGCCGCCACGCTGGCGTAGCCCTCGTCGAACCAGCGGGGCGGCAGGTCACCCAGTCGCTCGTGCAGCGCCAGGTGCGCCAGCTCGTGGCGGAGCACGTCCACCGGGTCGCCTGCGTCACCGCCGGCGTGCTGCCCCTGCATCACGATGCGCCGCGACTGTGGAAACGCGATCGCGGCGCCCCACTCCGGCGCCGATGGGCCCACCCATTCGCGAAATCGCCGGCGATCGGGCGCGATCGCGATCACCACGCGCTGCGCGGGCCGCGGCAACCAGGGAAAGCTGTCGTTCGCCACCGCGCGCTCGGACAGGGTGCGCGCGAGCAACCCGTCGCCGGGAAAGTAGAGGAAGGTGAAGCGACCGCGATCCAGCCGCGCCGGTGCGGACGCGCCGTCATCCTGCGCGCGCGCGAGCGGCCACGCGGCGAGCAGCAGGAGCGCCACGCGGCACGCGAACCGGCGCGCCGCGCGCTTCGTCACGGCTCCCCGCCCTCCTCCACCACCTTCAGCACCTCCGCGCACCGCTTGCCCCAAGGATTGAACTTGTTCTGCGCGTAGCCCTTCTTCCACATCTCGATGGCCTCGTCCTGCTGGCCATTGAACCAGAAGGTCCGCCCCAGCTCGTAATAGGCCTCGATGAGGTTCGGCCCGAGCGCGATGGTCTTCTCGAAGAAGGTCTGCGCATCCTCGAACATGTCGCGCTCGAGGTAGACGAGCCCCAGGTAGAAGTGCGCGTAGAGCGTCGCCTTCTTGTCGTTGTCCAGGCGGATGGCGCGACTGAGGTGCTCGATCGCCTCCCCGAAGATCTTCTTCTTCAGGCAGATGTAGCCCACGTTGATGCGCGCGAGCGCGTTCTGCGGCTCGCGCATCAGCACCTTCTGGAACCAGAGCAGCGCGTCGTCGTACTTCTCCTGCAGCATCATCGCCCAGCCGAGCAGCGCCTCCGACTGCGGATCGTTGGGCGAGAGCTCGATGGCGCGATGCAGCGACGCCTCTGCGCCCTCGTAGTCGCCGAGCGACAGCCGGCTCCACCCCTTCTCGATGAAGGTGGACGCCCCGATGTGGTCAGCGTGCACCACCGGCTTCTCGCCGCTGAACTCCGGGGCGAGCGTGGGCGCCGCGAGCCCCTTCCACTTGTCCACCAGCTTCTTGACGTCGTCCTTGAGCGCCGTCATCTCGGCGATCTCGGCCTCCATCGTCTTGAAGAGCGACACGATCTCGACCTTCAGCTGCTCGCGCTCCGCCTGCGCGTTGGGGCTCTCGAGCCGCGCGTCGAGTGCGCCGTACTGGTTGCGATACGCCCCGAGATCAGCCATGCCCGGCCTCCACCGGCTCCGCGGCCGCGTTGAGGGTGAGTCGCTCGCTGCTCGACAGCAGGCGCTCGGCGTCGAGCATCACCACCAGGTGATCGCCGGCGCGCACCAGTCCCTTGAGGTACTCGCCCGCCAGCCCGCGAAAGATCGCGGGGGGCGGCGCAAGCTTGCTCGTGTCGAGTCCCGTCACTTCGACCACCGAGTCCACCACCGCGGCGACCCATTCCGCGCCGGCGTGGAACACGATCAGCCGCGTCTCGGGACGCAACTCGCGCGCGGGCATCTCGAAGCGCCGGCGCAGGTCGATCACCGGCACCACGCGTGACTGGTAGTCGATCACGCCCACGATCCAGGGCGGCATGTCGGGCACCACCGTGGGCTGCTGCCAGCGGAGTACGCGCTCCACGGCAAAGATGTCGGCGGCGAAGAGGTCCTCGCCCAGCCGGAAGGTGACGATCTTGTCTCCGATAGCGGTCATGCAGTCTCCAGGGCAGTTCCCGGCGCGCGTTCTGCGCCACAGGCGGCGAGCAGCAGGTCGGGATCCAGCACGGCCACCAGCTCTCGCCCGCGTCGCGCCACGCCGAGCACCGGGTCGTCCGCCTGATGGGACAGGGGAGCCTGGCGCAGCGTGGACAGGTCGAGCGTGAGCACATCCTCCACGTCGTCGGCCACCACGGCCACGCGCTGGCGCTCCCGGCGAAAGATGAGCGCGACGCCCCATTCGCGCAGGGGGACGTCGAGCGCCGCCGTGGGCGAGAAGGCGGGGGTGAGCCCGCCCCGCAGGGGAAACACGCCGAGCATCGAGGGCGGCATCTCGGGCACCTGGCGGATGTCGGGGTGCTCGAGCGCCTCTTCCACGGCGTCCAGTGGCACGGCGAACAGCTCGCCATCCACCCGAAACATCAGGAGCTCGACCGACCCGGCGCGCGCGATCGCCCGCTGCCGGAAGGTCAACGCCGGCTGCACGCGAGGGACGATCGTGGGCACCGCGGCGGGCGCGATGCGGACCAGCGGAGCGGGTGCCTCGACGACCGGGGCCACGGCCGCCGCGACCACCGGCTCGGTGGCCACGGCAGGCGCGACCACCGGCTCGGTCGCGGCGGCCGGCGCGCTCGCAAGGTCGCGATAGCTGATCTTCGGCTTCTTCTTCATTCGCGATCGTCCGCCACGTCCGACACCAGCTCCGCATTCACCTGCGCGGCCTTGCGCATCGCGCCCACGAAGAGCGCCTGCGTCGCGATGTTGTTGATCAGCCGCGGCACGCCACCACTGCGCTCCGCGAGCGCGGTGAGCGCCGCGGCGTCGAATATGGTGCGCGTTGCACCGGCGACGCGAAGCCGCCCCTCTACGTACGTCGCCACCTCGAGGGCGTCCAGCGGCTCGAGGTGAAAGCGCAGGCTCACGCGCTGGTCGATCTGCGGCGCCTTCGCGATGCGGCCGCGCAGCTCGGGCTGCCCGAGCAGCACCACGTGCAGGTGCTTGTCGCGCCGGTCCTCGAAGTTCGTGAGCAGCCGGATCTCCTCGAGGAGCGACGGCGTCGCGAGCTGGGCCTCGTCCACCACGAGCACCGGGCGCCGCCCCTCCGCATGAGCCGTGGCCAGGCGCGCGCCGAGCGCCGCCACGAGCGCCGGCTTGGAGCGCGGCGCCTTCTCGATGCCCACCGCCTGTGCGAGGAACTGCAGCAGCTGGGTTGGGCTCACGCGTGAGTATGGGAGTACGTCCACGGCGTGCGGCGTGCCCGCCAGGCGGTCGCACAGTGCGGCAGCCAGCATGGTCTTGCCGCACCCGATCTCCCCGGTCACGAGCGACAGCCCGCTGCGCAGTTCCGTCACGTCGTAGAGCAGGCGCGCGAGGCCCTCATCGAACGGTTCGGTCCGCACCACGAACTGCGGATCGGGCGTGTTCGCGAACGCCCGCTGCGAGAGTCCCCAGTATTGCTCGATCACGACACGAGTTCCCGCAGCGTGGGCGTGAGCTCCACCACCGTCGCGGCGACCGCGGAAAGCGACACCACCCGGTCCGCCCCCGCCGCCGCGAGCGCTGCCTGCGGCATGCCGTAGATGGTCGAGGACTCGCGATCCTGTACCACGGCAAGCCCTCCGGCGCCTCGAATCGCGCGCAGGCCGTCGGCGCCATCGCGTCCCATGCCCGTGAGCACCACGCCCATGCTGCTCGCGCCGAAGTGCTGGGCCATGGAGCGGAAGAGCGGGTCCGCCGCCGGCCGCACGCCCCACACCGCCGGGCCCTCGTCGAGCTGGATGCGCGGCGCGCCGGCGTCGCCCACGATCGTCATGTGCAGCCCGCCCGGCGCCATGTAGGCCTGGCCGCGCAGCACCAGCTCGCCTTCCATCGCCTCGTGCACGGGAATCCCGCCCAGGGCATCGAGGCGCGCGGCCAGGCTCCGCGTGAAGCCGGCCGGCATGTGCTGCACCAGGAGCAGCGCTGCCTCGAGCGAGGCCGGGATGTTCGGCAGCACCTCGGCGAGCGCGCGCGGCCCGCCCGTGGAGCTCGCGACGCCCACGGCGCGCTGCGCGGGCCGCATCGCGTCCACACCACGCTCGCGCGCGAGCGGGTGCCACGCCTCCACGCGCGGCCGCAGCATGCGCAGCCCGCGAGGGTTGGCATCGCGAGCGGCGCGCAATGCGGCCAGCAGCTGCGGCTCCACGAGCGCCAGGTCCAGGCTCACCGGCCCACTCGGCTTCTTCACGAAGTCCACCGCCCCCAGCTCGAGCGCGCGCAGCGCGAGGTCGTAGCCATGCTCGCTCGTCCCGGCGCTGAGCATCACGACCGGCCGCGGCGTCTCGCTCATGATGTAGCCGAGGGCCTGCAGCCCGTCGAGCTCCGGCATCTCGATGTCCAGCGTCACGATGTCGGGATCGAGCGCGTGGATCTGCTTCAGCGCGTCCATGCCGTTCCGCGCGCGGCCCACGACCACGAACTCCTCGGAGCGTTCTATGATCTCGCCGATCAGCCGGCGCATGAAGGCGCTGTCGTCCACCACGAGCACCGTCGCGCGGCCCGCCCCGGGACTAGAGGACACGCGTGCCCCGCTTGAGCGAGCGCACTTCCACGCTGCCGGAATCCAGCGAGAAGAACACGCTTCGCCCATGGTCGGCGCCGGTGTCCTCGGCGTCGAGCGGAATGCCGGCGTCGGCGAGCGCGGCACGCGTGGCGGCCACGTTGCGCTCGCCCACGTTCACCCCGCCCTTCGGGATGAGGTTTGCGAACATGCTCGCGCCGCCCGCGATGCGCGCGCGCACGCGCGACTGCCGCGCGCCGCGCGCCTGCATCTCGCGCAGCATCAGGGGCACCACGGTGGACGGGAACTTGGCCGGGTTGCCCGCGTCGCGCGCCAGCGCCGCGTCCGGCAGCAGGATGTGCGCGAGTCCGCCCACGGCGGCGTCCGCGTCGTACAGCACGATCGCCACGCACGAGCCGAGGCCGAGCGTGGACAGCATGTCCCCGCGCGCGCCCACCGCGTAGTCGGCCACCCGCACGCGGACGTCGCTCACAGCTTGCGGAAGATGCGCTCGCGCGCGTTCACCGGCGCGAACTTCGCCCGGATGCCGCCGAGCAGGGTCTCCACCTTGCCGAGCACCAGGAAGCCGCCCGGCAGCAACGCCTCGTGGAACTTCGCGAACAGCCGCTCCTGCGTGGGGCGGTCGAAGTAGATCAGCACGTTGCGGCACACGACCAGGTGGTGCGGGCCGGCCGGGGCTTCCTCACGCAGCAGGTCGCGCTGCTCGAAGCGCACCAGCCTGCGCGGCGCGTCGGATACGCGGAAGGGTGGCGCGGCCGAGAAGTAGTCGCGCCGCAGCTCGGCCGGCGTGTCGGCAAAGTCGCCCTCCTCGAACTCCCCCTTCTCGGCCGCGGCCAGCGACAGCCTGTCGATGTCCGTGCCGAGCACGCGCACGCGCGCGAGGCGTGAGGAGATCCCGCGCTCCATGGCATCGCGGTGCATCAGCACGGCGAGCGAGTACGGCTCCTCACCGGACGAGCAGCCGGCGCTCCATACGCGAAGCTCCGGCGCGTCCATCTCCCAGAGCGCGGGAAGCACCAGCGTGCGCACCGCCTCGTAGACGTCCCAGTTCCGGAAGAGGCGCGTGACGTTGATCGTGAGCGCGTCGAGGAGCTTCTCGTACTCCACGGCATCACCGTCGAGCAGCAGCGCGTAGTCGGAATAGCGATGGACGCCGCGCGCGCGCATCCGCACGGCGATGCGCCGGCGCAGGCACTTCTCCTTGTAGCTCGCGCAGCCGAATCCCCGCTCGCGCGCGATCTTCTGCGTGAGCGCCTCGAACTCCACGTCCTGCTCGTTCACGACCGTTCCCTGACGGCGTCGAGGTTCGTGCGAACGATCGCGTTCGTGGGATCGAGCTCCAGCGCCTTTTCCCAGCAGGTCGCGGCCTCCTCGCGCTCGTGGCGGCGGAAGCGGATGTTGCCGAGCTTGAGCCAGACGTCCTCCCCCAGCTCGCCGTTCGCCTTCACGGCGCGCTGGTAGGCCTCCAGCGCGTCGTCGTAGCGCGCGGCGCGATAGTGCAGGTCGCCCACGTTCTTGTGCAGCTGCGCCAGCCCGGGATCCTCGCCGATCCCCTTCTCCAGCGTGGCCATTGCCAGCTCCACCTGGTTCCGGCGCTCCTGCACGGCCGCGAGGTTGTTCAGCAGCGGCGCCGAATGCGGATGGTGCTGCACGCCCTCCTCGAGCGTCTTCGACGCGCGCTCGTGGTCGCCCTGCAGCGCGGCGGCGAGCGCCGCGTAGTGATACCACACCGCGTTCGGTGGGCGCTTCCCGAACAGCGGGCGCGCCACCTGCAGCGCGGCGTCGGCCGCGCCCGGGTCACCGGTGCGCAGCGCGATCACGCCCACGGCGGTCTGCACGCGCGCGTCGTCCTTGCCCCCCTTGGCGAGCGCTTCCTGCAGCGCGGCCTTCGCCTCGTCCAGCCGCCCCAGCTTCTCCAGCGCGAATGCCAGGTTGTGATAGATGGCGGGGCGCGAGCCCGGGCCGGTCATCTCCTGGAGCAGCGTGGCCGCCTCCTCCACCCGCCCCTGGCGCAGCGTCACGAGCGCCACGAAGAAGCGCGCCGCATTGTCCCCCGCGCGCAGCTCCTGCACGCGACGGAACTCTCGCAGCGCCTCATCCAGCATCCCGGTCTTGTAGAACGCCACGCCGAGGTTGCGATGCTCCTCGATGCGCGCCTCCGACACCTGCGGCGCCGCCGCGGCCGTCTTCCCCACGCGATGCACGAAGCCTGCGGTCGCCAGGCCGTACATCGCCTTGCCGACGTCGAACTCCACCATCCCCGACTCGTCCACGATCGCCTGCAGGTCGCGGCGGCCGTCCACCAGCGCGAGGATCGCCTGCTGCTCCGGCGGGAGCGCCACGTCACTCTGCGCGACCTTCGGGCGGTCCACCTCGAACACCAGGTCGAAGCTGGGGATCTTCTTCTCCACCAGGCTCCATTCGTCCACCCGGCGCGCGCCCTCGAGCAGCAGCGACTCCGGGTTGATCGACACCAGGATGTCCTGCTGCTCCGGCACCACGTCGGCGTCGAAGTTGAACGACCCCTGGTTCCACGTGAAGAGGAAGTACACCGCCTCCTCGATCTGCACCTGCACGTACTCGCGCAGCTGGTTCTGCGTGATGAAGCCGAGCTCCACCAGCAGCGTGCCGAGGCGCTTCTCGCGCTCGCGCCCCTGCTGGTCGATGGCGGCCTGTACCTGCTCCGCCGTGATCACGCCATGCTTCATCAGCGTGTCGCCGATGCGGTCGCGGCGGTTGACGATGGACGCATACGAGATGCGCCCCTTGTCGAAGTAGATGTAGCCGAAGTTGCTCCGATGGGTGACGGCCAGGCAGCCCGTCTTCTTGCCCATCGAGAGGAGCTGGAGCACGTCGGGAAGGCTGGCTTCCTTGAGGCTGCCCTTGATCGCCATGCTACTTGAACTCCTCGATCAGGCGCGAGCCCATCTCTTCCCACTCCCACACGATCTTCTCGTCGTCCACGAAGAAGGCATCCACCTCGGCCTTCATCACCGGTGCGTCCTGGTGCGTGCTGCGCCCGCTCGGCTCGAGCTCCGCGCGCGCGAACGCGAGCGACAGCGGCACGCCGCTCGTGTCGGCCGACGCGACCACCCGATTCACGGTGCCCATGATCTCGCGCACGCTCGACACCGGGCGCTCGGCGAGGAACGCGGCGATCGCCTCCGGATCCTCGGACGCCACGCTCGCCAGGTAGCGCGCGTAGAGCCGCTCGCGGAGCGCGCGGTCCGGGGACTGCATCTCGACCACCAGCCCGCCCTCGAAGCGCGAGCGCAGGCGGTCCTCGAGCCCGTCGAGGTCGCGGGGGGGACGGTCGCTCGCGAACACCAGCTGCTTGCCCGCCGAGTGCAGGGCGTTGAACACGTGAAAGAGCTCGTCCTGCGTGCGCTCCTTGCTCGCGACGAACTGGATGTCGTCGATCACCAGCCCCTCGATGCGGCGATAGCGCTGGCGCCAGCGATCCACGGTGTCTTCCTGGATGGCCGCGATCAATTCGTCCATGAACTGCTGCGCGCCCACGCAGGCCACCACCACGTTGCCGCCGAGCGCGCGCACGAGCTCATTCGCCAGCGCATGGAGCAGGTGCGTCTTGCCCACGCCGCTCGGGCCGTGCACGAACAGCGGGTTGTACTTCTGCCCGGGAGTCTCCACCACGGCGTCGGCCGCTCGCACCGCCAGCTGGTTGCTGTGTCCCACTTCGTAGCCGGCGCGCGTGAATGCACTCGACGGGCCCGGTGGCGGGGTGGCGCCGCTCAACGCGCGCTGCACCACCGCCTCCGCCTCCTGCAGCCGCTCGGGGTCGCGGAACGCCTCGTTCGCGCCGAGCGCCGAGTCGATGCCGGTGGCCTGGCTCTCGAGCGCCTTCAATCGCTCGACGAATGCCGCGTACCCGCGCAGCACCGCCTCGTAGTGTGGCGGCTGCGTGGTCTCCTCGAGCAGCCGGTCGAGCGCGCCCGTGCGGTAGCCCTCGCCGTTCCAGTACGCGATCGCTTCCGCGACGCGCAGCTTCCAGCTCTCCACGTGCGTGGTGACCGCGGTGGCGATGTCGGAGAGGAAGCTCTGGAAGTCGAGCGGGCCGCCCGGCGCGCCAGCCAGCGCCGCGGGCTTCGCTCCTCCCGCCGAGGCACGCTGCGCCTCGGGAAGGTCGCCGAGCACGGTGTGCACGTCTTCCGCCTGCAGCTGGTCGCCGCCCAGCGTCTGGAACGCGATGAGGCGGTTGAGGGCGCCCTGCAGCTCGCGGACGTTGGTGAACTCCAGGCGCCCGAGCTCCTCGATCACGCCGGGGCGGAAGCGGATGCCGCGCTCGTCGCTCTTGGCGCGCAGGATGGCCACGCGCGTCTCGAAGTCCGGCGACGCGATGTCCACGATCAGCCCGCCCGACAGCCGCGTGATCAGGCGCTCGTCCACGTCCGAAATGTCGGACGGCGGCCGGTCGCTCGCCATCACGATCTGGTTGCCCGAGCCCTGCATGGCGTTGAGCAGGCGCAGCATCTCGGACTGCGTCTCGCGCCGGCCCGTGAGGAACTGGACGTCGTCCACCATCAACAGGTCGATGCGCTGGTAGCGCTGCTTGAAGCGCTCGCTCTCCCCCGCCGCCACGGCCGCGTGCAGCTGCTCCACGAAGTCGTCGAGCGTCACGTACTCGATCACGGCCTCGCGCGAGCGCTGCTGCACCAGGTTGCCGATCGCGCCCATCAGGTGCGTCTTGCCGAGCCCCGAGCTGCTGTAGACGAAGAGCGGGTTGTACGTGCTGCCGGGCGACTCCGCGACCGCGCGCGCCGCGGCGACCGCCAGGCGGTTGGCCGAGCCCACGATGAAGTTGTCGAAGCGGTGCCGGGCATCGACCTGCACGACTACTTCGCCCCCGGCGTGCTGAGTCGCTTGAGGACCAGTTCGGAGATGCCGCGCAGGGTCTCGAACACGCCGGGACCATGCAGCGCGTCGGCGCTGAAGTCGGGCACGCCGCGGAAGTTGATCGCGTCGCGCAGCTCGGGCTCACCGAGGATGAGGTCCTTCGGCAGGTCCTGCTTGTTGTACTGGATCACGAGCGGGATCGCGCGCGCATCCACGCCCTGGTCGGCGAGGTTCGCGTGCAGGTCCTGGAAGCTCTCGATGTTCTCGTCGAGCTGGCGCGCCTGGCTGTCGGCCACGAAGACCACGCCGTCCGCGCCCTGCAGCACGAGCTTGCGCGTGGTCTGGTAGTAGACCTGCCCCGGCACGGTGTAGAGCTGGAACTTGGTGGTGAAGCCGGAGATCGAGCCCAGGTCGAGCGGCAGGAAGTCGAAGAAGAGCGTGCGGTCGGTCTGCGTCGCGAGCGACACCATCTTGCCCTTTCGATCCTCCGGCACCTGTCCATAGATGTAGTGCAGGTTGGTCGTCTTGCCGGACCGGCCCGGTCCGTAATAGACGATCTTGCAGGTGATCTCGCGTGTGGCGTAGTTGACGAGACTCATGCTCTCCCGAACAGGGCAGCCAGGTTGCGATTCAGCTCGCTCTCGAAATGCTCGGCGAGGATGGGCTCGGACGATTCTTCCAGGGCGGGTGCGGCGGAGGCGAGGCCGGCGCGAAGCTCCTCGAAATAGAGCCTGACCAGGCCCAGGGAGCTTTCCGCGTCGAACACCGTCACGAAAATGTACGACCCCTGCGCCGTTTCCGCTTCCGCCAGGAAAAGTTGGCGGTCCTTTCCAGCCTGGTGGATGCCGCTGAACGGCTTCCCGTCCAGCTGGCGCCCCAGCTCGGATGCCGAGGCATGAATCGCCGCGGCCAGCGCGCAGGCCGACATCACGTCCATCGCCCGCGCGAAGCCGTGCTGCGCCATCACCTGCCCGCTGGGGTGCAGCATGAGCGCCAGGACCACGCGCGCGTCGTCCACGAAGCGCTTGAGGGGCTCCTCGACCCACCCCTCCACCACGCGCGTGATCATGCGAAGCCCTCCGCCGCGCGCAGCAGCTCCATCCGGATGAGCCCCACGTTCGCCTGCGCCTCGGTGACCACCACCACCACCAGGTCATTGCGTCCCGCGGCGCAGAGGCGGCCCCGTTCCGCTTCCAGCTGGAAGAAGGTCGCGGTGCCCAGCCCAGCGGCGGTCGCCGACATCCGGGCCTTGCGATACAGCGACGCAGCCAGCGCGGCGACCCGATCCCCGTGCACGCCGATCTGCATGTTGGAGTCGATGATGATGCCGTCGCTCTCGCTCACGACCATGCCGGCCTTCACGCCGCGCTGGCGCGTGAGCGTGTCGAGCAGGCTGCCGAAGGGCGTCGGGGTGCGCGGCCCGGTCATGAGGGGCGGCCCTCCATCCATTCCCTCGCCGTGTCCCGGCAGCGCCCCAGGAGCCGCTTGAGCAGGCCAAGAGGCGTGGCGCGCGAGGCCGCCAGGAGCAGGAGGCCATCCTCGGCGGCGGGGGCCATCGCGATTACCGCGGCCTCCGTCTCCACCAGGATCGCCGTCCACTCGCCCAGGTTGAGGTGGCGCGTAGCGCGATCGGCCTCGTCGGACACGCCGCTCAGCGCCGCGCCCACCTCGCTCGCGACGTCGCTGCCATCCGCGAGCAGGTAGCTGCCGGCCATCACCAGCCCGCTCGCATCCATGAGGAGCGCGGTCTGTCCGGCGCCGGTCAGCACGCGCGCGAAGAGCGTCGCGGGCTCCTCCTCGGGAACCGGCACGGGCGCGGGCACGGGCGCGACGAAGGCGCCGGATTGCCGGACCGTCCTCAAGGCCTGCGACGCGCCGACGTCCGGCATGGTCGCATCACCCGAGGCGCGGCGGAGGTATTCCTCGGCCTCGGGCAGGCGGCCCTGCTTGAAGCGCACGAAGCCCATTCCCTTCAGCGCGCCCACGTGTCCGGGCGCGAGGCGGAGGGTCATGTCCCACTCGTCGAACGCCTGGTCGAAGTCACCGAGGTCCACGAGGATGCGCGCAAGCAGGTCATGCGCGTCGGCATGGTGCGGATGGCGCTCGAGTCCCTTCACCGCCACGCGGTGCGCCACGCCGAGCTGGTTCTGCTTGCGCAGCGCCTCCCCGAGCATGAGGAAGACGAGGTTCGCCGGGTCGCGGGCCAGCTCGTCACTCCAGCGCGTGATGTCGTCAGCCACCGTGCGCCTCCAGCAGGTGCGCCAGGCGGGCGACCGCCTCGAGCGTCGCCTCCACTCGCGGCGCTTCCATGGATGAGGGCGCAATGCGCAGGAAGTGCTCCAGGCTCCCGCGCGCGGTGGCGAAGTCGCCCACGCGAATTGCGGAGAAGCCAAGCTCGAGGTGCACCTCGGGCGTGATCGGGTCGGTGCGCACGGCCCGCCGCAACTCGTCCACCGCTTCACCGGTGCGACCGAGCCTCGACAGCGCACGCGCCGCCAGCAGGCGCGCATCCGTGCGCTCCGCGTCGCGCGCCAGCGCCTTGCGCGCGAGGCCCAGCGCCTCCTCGGCGTTGCCTTCCTCGAGTGCGTAGGCGCCTGCGGCCACGTGCACCTGCGCCGCGTCCGGCGCCGCGAGCGAGGCGCTGGCGCGCTCCGGCTGGCGCAGCGTGATGACCCCGGTCGTCACGAGCCCGTACGCCACCTTCGCGATCTCGAATTCCCCGCGCCCGAGCGCGGCGGAGATCGCGCGCAGGTCGCGCTGCGCATCGATCATCGTCAGCACCTCCCACTCGTGCGGCAGCAGGTCGAGCTGTGTCTCGTGATCGTCGCTCACCGGCGCCAGCGACGGGATCACGCCGAGGCTCGGCACCTTGTCCGCGATGCGCGACCACTCGTCGATGCGGCGCGCGCCCTCCATGAGCAGCGATTCGGTGGACACCTTGATGCGCGCGTCGCGCGGCAGGTCCGCGATGCTCCCCTCCTCGAAGGAGAAGAAGCCCTCGCTCCACGACATCAGCTCGAACACCACGCCCTCGATCTGCAGGCGAAGCTGCCGCTCGAGCTCCCGCTGCGTGAGCGCGCCCAGCTCCACCAGCAGGTCCGCCACTTCCCCGCCGCGCTCCTGCTGCGCGGCCTTCACCCGTGCCACGTCCTCCTCGCTCAGCTTGCCCGCGGTGCGCAGCGTCTCCGCGATGCCCGCCGGCTTGCTGCGAATGCTGGCGTGCACCACGCGCCCCGACTCGAAGTGCACCACGCCAGCGTCGTCGCGCAGCTCGGAGCTCACGCGCAGCGTCCCCGTCTTCCGGCTCAGGTCGAGCAGCTGGAACACGTCGTGGATGCCGAGCTCGCGAAGCGGTCCCTCGATCGCCATGGCTCAGGGCTCCTGGACGAGCATTGCCCGCTGCGGCCGCACGCCGAACACCTTCTGCAGGTCCGTCGCCGTGCGCATCTCGCGTCGCGCGCGCCGCGCGTAGTCGCCCGACGACGCCAGGTCGATCACCTTCTGCCAGCGCGCGGTCGCCTCGGCGAACCGGTGCTGCTCCGAGAGCAGCAGCCCCTCGTGGAACAGCGCGCCCACGTGCTCCGGGTCGAAGCGCAGCACGCGCGTGAACGCGGTGATGGCATCCTGCCTGCGACCCAGGGCCAGCAGCGTCTCGCCGAGCGCGATGAGCGCGTCGAAGTGATAGGGATCGCGCTGCAGCAGCTCGATCAGCAGTGGCAGCGCCTCCTCCGCGCGACCGTGCTCCCGGCGCAGGCGCGCCAGCGCCAGGGTGGCCTCGGCGTACGTCGGCACCGCATCGAGTGCCGCGAGCAGCTCCACCTCCGCCTCGCGCGGCTGCTGCTTGTCCAGGTGCAGCGTGGCCAGGCGATAGCGCACCACCGCGAATCCGCCGTCGAGCTGCAGCGCATGACGATAGGCGCCCATCGCGCCCTCGAGGTCACCCACCGAGCGCGCGATCTCGCCGATCTGCTGGTGCACGTCGGCGCGCATCGGCGCGACGCGGCGCGCGACGTCGAGCGTCGCGAGGGCCGCGGCCGGATCCCCGGCCTCGGCGCGCGTGGCGGCCGCGAGCATCAGCACCTCGATGTCCTGCGACTGGCGGCCCAGCAGCGCCTCGGCCACGAGCCGTGCTTCCGCAGCGTTGCCCAGGCGGAGCAGCGACCATGCCTCGCCCATCATCGCCGGCACCAGGTCGTTCTGCTCACGACGCGCCTCGCGGTAGCGCTCGAGCGCCTCGCCATGCAGTCCCTGCTTCGCGAATGCATCGCCGAGCAGCGCATAGCCCTCGCCCTTCGAGGCGCCGCGCGCGAGCAGCCGTTTCACTTCGGCGGACGCCCGGTCGAAGAGCCCGGCAGTCAGGAAGTCGCGCGCCGTGGCATACGGGTCGGCCTCGCCACTCGGCATCGCCGCGGGCGCCGGGGCTGGGGCCGGCGCGAGCGTGGCGAACAGCGCGTCGAGCGTCTCCGCGTTGAACGAGAAGTCCGGCACGTTCTCGTCCACGCGCTTCGTGCCCTCGAGGTCCGGCTGGATGGAGAGGTCCGGATCCTCGTACTCGAGGTCGATCGCGAGCTCGAACTTCTGCGCCACGTAGTACGGGTCGAGCTCCAGCGCCTGCTTGGTCTCGCGCAGCGCGCCCTCGAAGTCGCCGAGGTTCGACAGGGTGAAGCTCAGGTTGTAGTGCGCCTCGGCGTATGCGGGGCGCGCCTGGATGGCGCGCGCGAAGGCGTTGCGCGCATCCTCGAACTGGCGCATGTCGGCGAGCACCACTCCCACGCCATTCCACGCCACCGGGTGCTCGGCCTCGCTCGCGAGCACCTGGCGATAGGCCTCGATGGCGAGCGGCAGGCGCTTCGCCTGGTAGAGCAGCAGCGCGAGGTTCAGGCGCGCCTTGGAAAAGCTGGGGCGCGCCTCGAGCGCGCGACGGAACGCGTCGAGCGCGCCCTCCGCGTCACCCACGTGGTAGCGCGCGACGGCCAGGTTGTTGTGCGCCAGGGCATACGCGCCCTCACTCGCGACCGCGCGCCCGTAGCTCTCGATGGCATCCACGATGCGCCCTTCCTGGTGCAGCACCACGCCGCGCTCGTTCCAGAGCTTGGGGCTGTCCGGGCGCCGCTCCAGCAGCTGGTCGTACAGCTCGCGCGCCGCGGGCAGCGCGCGGCGCAGCAGGTGCACCTCGGCCATGGCCTGCAGCACCAGGTCGCGATCCTCGCCGCGGTCGAGCGCCAGCAGGTACTCGCGGAGCGCCTCCACGTAGTAGCCCTTCTGGCGGAAGGCGAGGCCCAGGTTGTAGCGCGCCAGCTGCCCGTCGCCGCTCACCTCCATCTGCTGCTGCGAGGAACGGCGGTCGGTGCGGCTCGCCGTGAGCGCCTCGTACTTCTCCGGCTTGTTCTGGTCGATCGAGAGGTTCGCCTGCGCGCGCGACAGCGCCGGGTTGAGCTTCATCGCGCGCTTGGTCACGTCGCGCGCCTGCTCGTGGCGGCCCATGTCGCCGAGCACGAATCCCATCAGGTAGAGCGCGTCGTGGTTGTCGGGGTTCAGCGCCAGCGCGCGCTCGAGCGCGGTCAGCGCCTCGTCGTTCAGGCCGCGGTTGTAGGCGATCTCGCCCACGTAGAAGTGCACCAGCGAGCTCTCGGGATCGAGCGACATCGCCTGCTGGAGCCAGCGCGTGGCTCCCTCCACGTTGCCCTCCGCCTTTTCCGCGAGCCCCAGCTGCACGAGCGACGCGATGTCGTGCGGGTGATAGCGGAGCAGCGCCTGGAACTCCTCGATGGCCTGCGGCCGCTGCTCGAGCAGCGCGTAGGTGCGCGCCAGCTCCCAGCGCGTGTCGCGATCGGCGGGATGCGCGCGGATCCGCTCCCGCAGCTCGGCCACGCGGCGATCGTAGTAGCCGGTGTTGAAGTAGGCGATCTCGAGGTTGCGCTGCGCGACCTGCATGCGCGGGTCGAGCTCGAGCGCGCGCATGAACGCGGCGACCGCCTCCTCGTGCAGCCCCTTGTTGTAATAGAGGACGCCCAGGTTGTTGTGCGCCCCGGCGTCCGACGGATCGATCCGTCGGGCGAAGGAGCGCAGGACCTCACGGTCCCGCTCGGAACCGAGCGATGCCGACATCGTGGTCGATCAGGAAACCCGGACGGCGCGCAGCATGGCCTGCAGCGACTCCGGGTCCGGCAGCAGCAGGAACAGGCCGCGCAACCGCTCCTCGGATTCCTGCAGGATGAACTCACTCTCCACGCAGAACACGAAGTCCCGGTCGGAGGTGAACTGCAGATAGGCAGAGGACAACACGGCGGCTGACATATCGATGGCGAGGCTCGGCGGCGACGGCAGCAGCATCATCCCCATGAAGTCGGACAGCGCATTCATGTATGCGCTGCTCAGGATGTTGCCCGCCTCCTTGATCGCCGACTGTTCCAGTTCGCCGAGCTCCTTCGAGCTTCCCTGCGGCCGCCGCAGCATCATCTCGGCCAGCCGGATGGCGGAGTCGCGCGGGAACACGAGCAGCGTGCGCCCCGTCAGGTCGCCGAACATGTGCAGCAGCACTGCGGCCACCGGCTCCTCGGGACTCGCCACCATCGGCGAGACGTCCTCCAGCGCCTGCACATTGATGCGGGGCACGCTGATCATGATCGTGCCGCCGATCATCTGCGAAAGCGCCGTAGCCGCGTGCCCGGCGCCGATGTTGGCCACCTCGCGCAGTGCGTCGAGCTGGTTCGGCTTGAGGGCGCGAATGTCGTCCATGTCTAACTCCGTCAGGTAGGTAGGCTGCTCACGTCGAGGATCAGCGCCGGGTTGCCGTCGCCGAGAATCGTCGCACCGCTGAACACGGAGGCCGCATCGCGCACCGCGTCATACTGCTTCACCACGATTTCCTGCTGCCCGATCAGGTCGTCCACCACCAGCCCGGCGCGGCGGTCGGCCACTTCCACGATCACCACCTGCTCCAGTCGCTCGCTGTCCACCGGCTGCGGCGGAAGCCCGACCAGCGTGCGCAGCCGGAGCAGCGGCAGCACGTCGTCGCGCAGCAGGAGGACCTCGCGGCCCTTCAGCGTGCGCTGCACGTCCGCATGAAGCTCCACCGTCTCGCTCACGTGCGTAAGCGGTATCGCGTAGATCTCGTCGTCCACCTGCGCGAGGAGGGCGCGCAGGATGGCCAGCGTGAGGGGGAGGCGCATGGTGACGGTGGTGCCCTGCCCGGGGCTGGTCTTGATGTCCACCGCGCCGCCGAGCGAGCGCACGCGCGAGAACACCGCGTCCACGCCCACGCCGCGCCCGGAGATCCCGGTGACCGCGTCGGCGGTCGAAAATCCCGAGCGCGAGATCAGCCGCACCAGCTCCTCGTCCGTGAGGTCGGTGCGCGTGGCATCCACGAGCCCGCTTGCCTTCGCCTTCGTGAGCACCCGCTGGCGGTCGATTCCCTTGCCATCGTCACTCACGCGAATCACCACGGCGGAGCGGTCGCGCAGCGCCGACAGTCGCAGGCGCCCCGCAGCCGGCTTCCCGGTCGCGGCGCGCGCCTCCGGGCCCTCGATGCCGTGGTCCACCGCGTTGCGCAGCAGGTGCACGATGGGCTCACCGATCTCGTCCAGCATGGAGCGATCGAGCTCGATCTCCTTGCCCTCGATCGTGAAATCCACCTGCTTGCCCAGCGACCGCGCCGCATCGCGCACCAGGCGCGGAAAGCGGTCGAACACCTGCCAGACCGGCACCATGCGGCTCGACATGATCTCGTCCCGCAGGTCGCCGATCAGCCGGCTCGCCAGCGTCATGGTCTCCTGCAGCGGCGCATCGCCCAGGGTGCCCGCGATGGACTGCAGCCGGCCGCGCGCGATTACCAGCTCGCCGATCAGGTTCATCAGCGCATCCAGGCGCCGCAGGTCGATGCGAACGTGACGCTGCTGCCGGAGCGCCGGGTCATCCGCGGCCTGCTGCTCAGCCTTGCCGACCTCGGCCGCCGTGAGGAAGCCCGACGTGCGCATCGCCGCGTCGGCGGAGTTCGCGGCACCCAGCTGCGGCAGCGCGATGGCGGAGGAGTTGCCGAGCGAGGAGGCGTCCTCGCCCACGTGCACCGCCACCACGTCCCCGGCGCCCTTCAGCAGCCCCTCGATCTCCGCGATCGGCGCGCTGGTCACCAGGCGCAGCGCGAAGTCATGGGCGAAGTCGTCGCCCTGCAGCGCGGAAAGCGTGGGCTCCGTGGCGGTCACCTCGCCGAGCCGCTTCGCCGCCTGCACCACGAGGAAGGCACGCACCCCGCGCAGCGGAGTCTCCTTCGCGAGGCGGATGCGCACGAGCAGTCCCGCCCCGATCGGCGCCGCCACCGTCCACGCCTCGCCATCGGCAGACGTGGTCGCCGGCGTGGCCACGAGGAGCGGCGCGGAGGCGCGCGGCGCCTGCTTCACCAGCGCCGCGGTTCGCAGCGCCGCCAGCAGCTCGTCGGCGGAGATGTCGCGCTCCTTCCCCGCCACGGCCGCCTCGATCGCGCGCTCGAGCACGTCGGCGCCGCGAAAGAGCAGGTCCATCACGTTCGCGTCGATCACCAGGCTTCCCGCGCGCACCCGATCGAGCATGGACTCGATCTCGTGCGAGAGCTCCGCCACCAGGGCATAGCCCATCGTCGCGCTCATGCCCTTGATCGTGTGCACCGCGCGGAACACCGCGCTCACCGGCTCGTCGCCACCCGTGCCCCGCTCGAGCTCGAGCAGCCAGTGGTTGATGGACGAGACGTGCTCGCGGCTCTCCGTGAGGAAGAGCTCAGCGTACTGGGAAGTGTCCACGCGTCCTAGCCGAGGACCCGCTGCACGGCCTCCAATACGCGGCTCGGCTGGAACGGCTTGACGACGAAGTCCTTGGCTCCCGCCTGGATCGCCTCGACCACGAGCGCCTGCTGGCCCATCGCGCTGCACATCAGCACGCGCGCCTGCGGGTCGAACTTCGTGATCTCGCGAACGGCATCGATGCCGCCCATGTCGGGCATCACGATGTCCATCGTCACGAGGTCCGGGCGGAGGAGCTTGTACTTCTCGACGGCCTGCAGCCCCGTCTCCGCTTCACCGACGATCTCGAAACCCGCCTGCGTGAGGATGTCCCCGACCATCGTTCGCATGAAGATGGCGTCGTCGCAGATCAGTACCGTGTGGCTCAAGAAATCCCCCTGGAATCGTTAAAGCAGGACGTCGCTCACCAGCGCCCGGACGTCAATCAGTATGACGACCGTCCGGTCGAGATGTCCCACGCCCCGCACCAGCCCCCCCTCCCCCTGGGCATCCGCCCGTTCGGGCACCAGCTGCCGCACGTCCATCACCGCATCCACCGCGATCCCCACGCAGCGTGTCCCCACCTCCATCATCACGATGGAGCCGTCGCGGGCCTGCGGCCGCGACGGCGTAATCCTTTGGCCGAGGTCGAAAACCGTCAAAATCGTTCCACGAAGGTTAATGATCCCCTGAACCCACTCCGGTGACCCCGGAATCCGGGTCGGGCGGCGCCACGGGATGATCTCCTTCACCACGCTGATCTCGCACCCGTACACCCGCTCCCCAGCCCGGAAGAGCAGCGTGCGCTCCTCGGGACCGGTCGGCGAATGGTCGCCGATGGTGCTGGGCTCAATCCTCGAGATCATAGAATCCGAAGTGCTCCAGCAGGTCCACCCCCTCCGCCGGGGCGTCCGGTCCGAGCATCACGGTCAGCCCGCGATGCAGCTCCGGCGGCAGCGGCGAGCGCAGGTCGAGCTCCGCCCCCGACACTGGGTGCCTGAACTTGAGCCAGGCCGCGTGGAGAAAGTGCCGCCGCGGCGGCAGCCCCACCAGCTTCCGTCCGCCCCCGCCACCATACGTATCGTCTCCCACCACCGGGTGCCCCACGCTCGAGAGGTGCACGCGAATCTGGTGCGTCCGTCCCGTGTGCAGGTGCGCGCGCAGCAGGTCGGCCGGGTCCAGGCGCGCGAGGCGCGTGAAGTCCGTGCGCGCCGCCCGCCCGGTAGCGACGACCGCCATCCGCTTCCGGTCTCGCGGGTCCCGCGCGATCGGCTTCTCGATCGTGAAGCGATCCTCGGTCACGTGGCCCCAGGTGAGCGCCGCGTAGCGCCGCGTGATGCGACGGTCGGCGATCGCCGCGCCGAGCACGCGATGCGCGCGATCGCTCTTCGCCACGATCAGCAGCCCACTCGTCTCCTTGTCGAGGCGATGCACGATTCCCTCGCGCCCCTCGCTCGTGGTGGCCAGCGGGCCGCCCCGCCCCTTGAGCGCGTTCACGAGCGTCCCCGTCCAGTTCCCCGGCGCGGGATGCACCACCATGCCCGCCGGCTTGTTCACCACCAGCAGGTCGTCATCCTCGAACACGATGTCGAGCGGGATCTGCTCGGCGATCACTTCGTGCGCGGCGGGCGGCGGCAGCGTGACCACCACTTCCTCGCCGGCGCGCGCCTTGTACGACGCCTTCTCGCGCTTCCCCTGCACCAGCACGTTGCCGTTCGCGATGAGCGTCGCGGCGTTGTTGCGGCTGATGTCGAGCGAGGTCGAGACGAGCAGGTCGAGTCGCTGGCCGTCGCCGCTGGCCGCGATGACGTGCGTCAGCCCATCGCCACCCTCGTCGTCGGGTTCCACCAGCGTCGCGTCATCCAGGTCGGCGGTCACTCGCGGGCCGCGTCGGGCGTGTCGCGCGCGTCATGTTGCGACGACTCCGCGAGCTTCTTCGCCTGTGACAGGCGACGGTCCTCCTCGAGCAGCACCAGGCCGAGCAGCACTGCGCCCACGGTCACGGCGGAGTCGGCGACGTTGAAGGTCCAGAAGCGCCAGCTCGTGGTGCCCACGTCGATGAAGTCCACCACGCCCTGCGGCGACTTGAACCGGTCGATCAGGTTGCCGGCCGCGCCGCCCCACGCCAGGCCGAGCGCCAGCGCCTTCATTCCCTCGCCAGGACCGGTGCCCCGCTCGAGCCGCCAGAGCACCACCAGCGCGATGGACGCGAACGCCCCGAAGACGACGCGCGACCACGGGCCGAGCGACATGCTGAACGCGGCGCCCGGATTGTAGGCGAGCGTGAACCGGACCCATTCGCCCATCACCGCGCGCGGGATGTGCAGCGTGAGCCGGCTGACGGCCAGCCACTTCGACCACAGGTCGAGGGCCACGATGAGGGCGGCGGCGGACCAGAACACGCGGCCGTTGGGAGAGCGGGGGGGCATCCCCGAAAGCTAAGGGGCCGGGGCCTCCGCCCTAAGTGGCGATTCCTCGGTCGCCTCGGTCGCCCTGTCCTCCTCCCACAGCACCCACGCCAGGCACACCGCGCCCATGCTCACCGCGACGTCGGCGACGTTGAACGTGGGCCAGCGATGGTCGCCGAACCCGAAGTCGATGAAGTCCACCACGCCCATCGGGGAGCGGATGCGGTCGACGAGGTTCCCCACGGCGCCGCCGACCACCAGCGCCAGCGCCAGCACGCGCATGCGCTCGTCGTCGCGCGTGCCCAGGTACAGCCGCGCCAGGATCGCCAGCGCGCCCAGCGTGAGCACGGTGAAGACCTGGCGCGAGTAGTCGCCCACGTTGAAGCCGAACGCCGCGCCGGGATTGTAGACCAGCGTGAAGCGCAGCCAGTCGCCGAGCACGTCATGCGGGATGCGCTGCGGCACCAGCAGGTGTTCGGCGAACGACTTGGTCAGTGCATCCATCGCCACGACTACGACCAGCACCGGCCAGAAGCGGAGGGGCTTACTTCTTTGCATCTTCCTCGCGCTGCTTGCAATCGATGCAGTAGCGGGCATGGGGAAGCGCATCGAGGCGCTCGAAGGCGATGTCCTCGCCGCAGCTGTGGCACTTGCCGAACGTCTCCGGGCTCTTGTAGAGCCGGCGAAGCGCCTGGTCGATGTGCCAGAGGAAGCGCCCTTCCTTGGACGCCATCAGGAACGCCTTCTCGCGTTCCATGGCATCGGTGCCCTGGTCCGCCATGTGGAAGGAATACGTGCTCAAGTCGCCATCGGAGGCCTGCTGGCTGGTACTGAACAGCTCGTCATGGTGCGTGAGCTCCTTCAGCACGCGCCTGCGCTCCTCCATCAGCCGCTTCTCGAAGTGCTGAAGCTGCTTCTTGGGCATCGGCTTTGGCTTCTTGCCGCTGCCGGCATTGGCATTGGTCGTCGGCATTCAGTCGTTCCTCGTAATGGCGATGCGGGCGGGGATCCCATCCAGATCCGCGTCCTGCGCCGCGTGGTACCTGCCATCCGGGTCGTCCGCGAAGCTGAGCCCTGAGGCCAGCACCTCGCTCGCGATCCACGGGCCGTGATGGTCCACCATCCTTCGAACCTCGTCACCCCCCACCACGGTCAGCACGATCCGGTCGCTCACCGCCAGCCCGGCCTCCTTTCGCATACGCTGTACCCGGCTGATGAGCTCACGTGCCAACCCCTCCTGCCGCAGCTCGGGCGTGACCTCCGGGTCCAGCGCGGCGAAGAAGCCGCCGTGCTCCTCCACCACCAGCTCGGTGGCCGCGCGGCGGATGATGGTGAAGTCCTCCGCGTCCAGTGCGTGCGTGACGCCCTCCACCGTGAGCATCAACGCGTCCCCGTGCTCGAAGGTTCGCAGGTGCTCGCTGGCATACGACTCCACCGCCGCCGCCGCCTGCGGCGTGAGCTTCCCGAACTTCTTGCCGAGCGCCCGGAAGTTGGGCTTCGCCTCGAGCGTGACGAGGGCATCGCCGCTGGTCGCGAAGTCCACCTGCTTCACGTTGAGCTCCGCGGCGAGCAGCGGGGCCAGGTCGCGCAGCAGCGCCTCGCTGGCGCCCGGCGCCACGCACAGCAGCCGCGACAGCGGCTGCCGCACCTTGATCTTCGCCTGTTCGCGCGCCGCGCGCCCGAGCGTCGAGAGCGTCCGGATCGCTTCCATGGCCGTCTCCAGCGCACCCGCCTCGGGCACGGGCTGCGACGTGAGCATCGCATAGCTCGCCAGGTGCACCGAGTCGCCGGTGAGCTCGCGATGGAGCCAGTCCGTGATGAACGGCGCGAAGGGCGCGAGCAGGCGGCAGTACGTCACGAGCACTTCATGCAGCGTGGCGAACGCCGCGCGATTGTCCGCAGTCTCCATCTCGTAGAAGCGCGACCGTGACAGCCGCACGTACCAGTTGGCCACGTCGTCGTCGAAGAAGTCGAGCAGCAGGCGCGCCGCGGCGGTCGCATCGTAACCGGTGAGCGCCGCGTCCGCGCGCTGCGTCACCGTCGCGAGCCGCGCGAGCATCCAGCGATCCAGCAGCGGGCGCTCCGCCGGCGCAGGATCGTCCGCCCCCGGCGTCCACCCGAAGTTCGCGTACTGCGCGAAGATCCCGCTGTACACGTTCTTGAGCGTGAGCAGCGCGCGCACGGCCTGCTCGCGAATCAGCCGCTCGTCGAACTTGCGCGGCACCCACACCGCGCTCGACGCACAGAGGA
Organism: Gemmatimonadota bacterium; assembly: GCA_028287305.1. Classification (GTDB taxonomy): domain Bacteria; phylum Gemmatimonadota; class Gemmatimonadetes; order Gemmatimonadales; family Gemmatimonadaceae; genus JAQBPX01. The sequence goes on along the minus strand of JAQBPX010000027.1, from coordinate 49,126 downwards.
ACAGCCGCACCGCATCCACGCCGTGCCGCTCGATCACTTCCCAGGGGTCCACCGTGTTCCCCTTGCTCTTGGACATCTTCTGTCCCGCCGCATCGAGCACCAGGTCGTTCACCACCACGGAGCGATACGGCGCCGCCGTGTCGCTCCCGTTGTTCGGCAACGCGTCGCCCAGCCCCGTCGCGATCGCCAGCAGCGAGTAGAACCACCCGCGCGTCTGGTCCACGCCCTCGGCGATGAAGTCCGCAGGATACTGCGCGGCGAACTGCTCCGCGTTCTCGAACGGGTAGTGCCACTGCGCGAAGGGCATGGAGCCCGAGTCGAACCAGGTGTCGATCACCTCGGGCGTGCGACGCATGCGCCCCGTGCAGTTCGCCACGGTGCACTCCCACTCGTACGCATCGATCTGCGGCTTGTGCGGGTCGAAGTCACCGGGCAGCGCGCGCCCCGTGCGCTGCGCGAGCTCGTCGAAGCTTCCCACCGCGGTGACGTGCGTCTTCTCCTGCTCGCACACCCACACCGGCAGCGGCGTACCCCAGAAGCGGTCGCGCGAGATCGCCCAGTCGATGTTGTTCTTGAGCCACTCGCCGAAGCGCCCCTCGCCCACCTCGGGCGGGTTCCAGTTCATGCGCGCGTTGCGCGCGAGCATCTCGTCCTTGTAGCTCGAGGTGCGGATGAACCAACTGGTGCGCGCGTAGTAGAGCAGCGGCGTGCCGCAGCGCCAGCAGTGCGGGTATGGATGCGTGATCGTGCCCGCCTTCCACAGCACGTCGCGACGCTTGAGCTCCTCGATCAGCAGCGGGTCCGCCTGCTTCACGAACATCCCGCCCACGAGCGGCAGGTCGTCGGGAAACTCGCCGCGCGCGCCGACCGGCTGCAGGAACGCCAGGTTGTGCCGCAGCCCCGCCTGGTAGTCGTCCGCGCCGAACGCCGGCGCCATGTGCACCACGCCACTACCGTCGTCGGCGAGCACGAACTTCTCGCCCACGATCACCTCGTGCTCCTTCCCGTCCGGATACGCGATCCAGTCGAAGGGCCGCGCGTAGCGCCAGCCCACCATCTCCGCGCCGGTGAGCGACCCCACGCGCTCCCAGCGCGACTCGAAGTCGTCGCCGAGCACGGCCTTCACGCGCGTCTCCACGAGGATGATCGTGCGATCATCCTTCATGTCCTTCCTCCGCAGCTCCACGTACTCGAGCTCCGGATTCACCGCGAGCGCCACGTTCGACACGAGCGTCCAGGGCGTGGTGGTCCACACCAGGATGCGGCGCAGCGTGCGTCCCGCCTTCACCGCCGACTCCGGCACCTCCGCGCCGCCGGCCTGCACCAGGTCGAGCGCGACGTACACGCTGGGATCCGCGACGTCCTCATACCCCTGCGCAACCTCATGGCTCGACAGCGCCGTGCCGCAGCGCGGGCAGTACGGCAGGATCTTGTGCCCGCGATAGAGCAGGTCCTTGTCGTGCAACGTCTTCAACGCCCACCACACGCTCTCCACGTAGTCGTTGGTGTACGTGACGTAGGGGTGCTCGTAGTCCAGCCAGTAGCCGATGCGCTCCGACAGCCGCTCCCAGTCGCCGCGATACTTGAACACGCTCTCGCGCGACAGCCGGTTGAACTCGGCCACGCCGAGCTCCTCGATCTGCTGCTTGCCGCTGATGCCCAGCTGCTTCTCGACCTCGATCTCCACGGGCAGCCCGTGCGTGTCCCACCCGGCCTTGCGGTCCACGCGGAATCCCTTCATCGCGCGGTGGCGGCAGAAGAGGTCCTTGAGCGTGCGCGCGAACACGTGATGGATGCCCGGCCGGCCGTTCGCGGTGGGCGGGCCCTCGAAGAACACGTAGCTCGGCGCACCCTCGCGCGCGGCCAGCGTGCGCTCGAACAGGCGCTCGCTGCGCCAGCGCTCGAGCATCTCGAGCTCCAGCGCATCGGCCGGCCGGTCAGTGGGAAGCAGTGTGAAGTGGGTCACGCGATCGGCACTGGTGCGGAGTTCAGTCGTTGCGGAGTCAGAGTCGCTCGAGCACGCCGCGCACGAGCGCGGTGAGCTGCGGCTCGGCGCGGTTCGCCACGGCGATGATCTGCTCGAGGGAGGCCGGCTCGAGCGTCTCGGGAATGCATGCGTCGGTGATGATGGACAGGCCGAGCACGCGCATGCCGGCGTGCACGGCGACGATCACTTCCGGCACGGTGGACATCCCCACCACGTCCGCGCCGAGCCGGCGCAGCATCGCGTACTCGGCGCGCGTCTCCAGGTTCGGGCCGGCCACCGCGGCATACACGCCCTCGCGCAACGGGATGCGCAGCGAGCTCGCCACCGCGTGCGCCAGCGCGCGCAGCTCGCCGTCATACGGCTCCGACATGTCCGGGAATCGCGCGCCGAGGCGATCGTCATTCGCGCCGATGAGCGGGTTGTCGCCGAGCAGGTTGAGGTGGTCCTCGATGAGCATCAGGTCACCGGGTGCCCAGTCCGGGCGCATGCCGCCGCACGCGTTCGAGACGAACAGCGTATCCGCGCCGAGCGCGCGCAGCACGCGAACCGGGAAGGTCACCTGCTGCAGCGAGTATCCCTCGTAGCGGTGGAAGCGGCCCTGCATCGCGATCACGGCGTGGCCGCCGAGCGTGCCGCACAACAGGCGGCCGGCGTGCGACTCCACCGTGGACAGCGGGAAGTCGGGGATGTCGCGGTAGTCGATCGCCGTCTCGACGTCGATCTCCTGCGCCAGCCGCCCGAGCCCGGTGCCGAGCACGATGGCGACGCGTGGCGTGACCGCGAAGCGCTCGCGCACCGCCCGCACGGCGCGCTCGATGCGCTCCACCGAGTGGAGCGGCCCGTCGGTCCGCGGCGCCGTGGGCGCTGCGGACGCGCTCATTCGTGTACCCTGGACTCCGCGCGCGAGCTCGAGCCGGGCAGCGTGCGCGCCTGCTCCGACGCCTCGATCTCGGCGAGCTGCCGCTCGACGAACACGCGCATCTGCGACAGGTAGCTGCGCCGCGAGCGCTCCAGCGCCTCGATCTCGTGCTCGGCGCGGCGGATCTCGGCGCGCGCCATCTCGAGCTGCTGGTCGCCCTGCAGCTGCGCCTCGCGCACGATCAGCTCCGCCTCGCGCTCGGACTGCTCGCGGATCTCCTGGCGCAGCTGCTGCGCGCTCACGAGCGCCTCGTTCAGCGCCTTGTCGCGCTCGCGGAACGCGCGCAGCTGCTCGTGGAAGCCGCGCGCCTTCTGCTCGAGCTCCGCGTTGAGGCGCGTAAGGCGCTCGAACTCCTCGGCCACCTGCTCGCGGAACTGCTCCACGCGCTCGGGATCGTAGCCGCGCAGGCTGCGGCCGAACTCGTAGCGACGTACGTCGAGTGGCGTGAGGTGGAAGGTTTCGTCGATCATGCGGCCCTCGCTCCGAAGAGGATCGTACCGAGACGGACGCAGGTGGCTCCCTCCTCCACCGCGACCTCGTAGTCGCTGGACATGCCCATCGACAGGTCGGCGGCAGGCAGTCCGGCCGAGCGCAGCGAATCCCGCACTGCGCGCGCACCGGCGAACACCCGCCGCAACTCCGTTTCGCTCGCCCCGAGGGGCGCCATCGTCATCACGCCGCGCACCACCAGCCCGGGCATGGCAGCCAGCCGGCCGGCACACGACTCGAGCTCCCCAGGGGAGAACCCGCCCTTCGATCCCTCTCCCGACACGTTCACCTGCACCAGCGACTCCATCGCCCGCGCACGCTCGATTCCGTGGGCGTGTACGGCCTCGGCCAGCCGAAGGCTGTCGAGCGACTGCAGCAACTCGAAGTGATCGAGCGCCTTGACCTTGTTCCGTTGCAGGTGGCCGATCAGGTGCCAGTTCACCGGCACTGACGTCGCCTGGCGCTTGGGCAGCGCCTCCTGCACCCGGTTCTCCCCAACATCGCGGATTCCGGCTGCCCAGGCGGCCTCTACGGCGTCGGGGCCGTACGTCTTGGTGACCGCCACCAGGGTGACCTGCTGCCCGAAGCCGCGAGACGCAGCCGCGCGAATCCGCTCCTGGATTTCAGACAGCCGATCGGGCAGGTCCTGAAACGGCATAACGCGCCAATTTACCGGAAGTTACAGGTCGAATCAAGTGAATCGGGCGGGGGCCCGGCAGCGAGGACGATCGCACGGCCCGGGCACCGCAGCAGCGTCGCAAAGTAGCGGCTCGTGGGGTCGAGCGAGTTGCGCAGCCGCAACTGTCCCAGCACCTGGGCCGCTCGCTGGCCGCTTTTCTCCACCGTCAGGCGCTCCACATCCAGCGGGGCGTGCCGGTCCGGCGCGCGCAGCCACCCCGCTGCGCTGTCGCTCGCCATGCTCCAGGCACCGCGGAAGGTCATTCCACTAACCTCCCAATCACGTGCGATCTGGTTACGATCCTTCCGGTCGACCAGCACCGTCGCGTAGAAGGTCCGATGCTCCTTCACGGCCTGCGTCGCCACCCGGCGGGCGGCGTCCAGCACTCCCATCGCCTGGGCGGCCTCGCCGGGCCGGAACAGGCGATAGCGGCGCTCGAGCTCCTCCCGGTACCAGCGGGCGCCCAGCAGCGGGATGGTCACCGTGATCACGTCGGTCCTGATCCCCAGCACCGCCTGCGCATACCAGAGGGGGTAGCTGTCGTTGTCGCCGCCAACGAACAGCACCGCGCGCGGCGCCGGCTCGTTGAGCATCAGGCGCGCCGCCTCCACCGGAAGGTCCGCCTCGGGCCGGTGCGTCCGGTCGATCGCCCGCCAGTTGAGGATCGCCGGGACCGCGGCCAGCAGCAGCCCCGCCGCTGGCCACTGCACGTGGCGCCGCCCGAACGCCACCAGCCCCATCCCGATCCACAGCCCCCACGCCACGAAGCCGAGCACGAAGAAATAGTCCCGGTCGCGAGCCTCGTGGGGCGCGGACTCCGGAAGCACCCCCCAGCCATAGCTCGCGCCCGCCTTCAGGTTGAGGTACGCGGCCACGCCGAGCGTGCCGCAGGCGAGCAGCGACGCGATCGCGATGAACGTGCCGCGGTCTGCCTGCCGATGGACGAACGCGCCATACACGCCAACCAGCATGAACGCGACCGTCACCGCCACGCGCGCCACGCTCGGGATCACGGTGGGCGCCAGCGCCAGTGCCACCTGCCAGTCCGCGTACTGCAACACGTTGCCAAGCTGCAGCCAGGCCGGCGCCTGTCGCGGCCAGAGGTGCGCCACGTCGTACTGCCGGCGCCCGATCACGTCGAGCAGCGCGCTCCACGTCGCGGGATTTCCCTGGTTCACGGCCGGATCGTGTCGCGCCCGCACGAGCATGATCAGCAGTGCACTCGCGGCGATGGCGCACGACAGCAGCGCATCGATCGGCACGCGCGCCGCCTTCCGGCGTGCGACCACGACCATCACCGCCCCGGCAATCACGATCGGCAGCGACAACCTGGCGATGCCGAGCGACAGCACGAATGCGCCACCGAGCAGCGCAGCCGGGCGCCATCGCCATCCATCGTCGCGCCGTGACGCCAGCACTACCGCCGACGGCACCACCACCAGCGCGCTGAGGTGCAGCGGCACGGCCAGCGCCACGAGATACGACGCGAGCACCAGCGCGCGATCGTCGTCGTTCCGCCCGGCGCGGTCCGCGCTCCACAGGATCAATACCGAGAGCGCCAGCGACGCCGCATACACCTCCGTCTCGGTCGCGTTCAGCCACACCGACGTCATGGTGCCCGCGCAGGTCGCGCCGGCGATCCCGGCCAGCCTGTCACCGGTCGCGCGGGTGAGCATCGCGGCGAGCACCGACATCGCCATCACGGTGCACGCGGCGGAGAACGCGTTCGTGGCCAGCGCCCACGGGAGGAAGCCGAGCAGGCGCGCCCACGCCGCAAGCAACAGCACGAAGAGCGGAGTGCCCGGCGGGTGCGGGATGCCTAGCGTGCGGCTGGCCGCGATGAACTCACCCGAGTCCCAGAAGGTGACGCCGGGCGCCAGCGTCGCGGCGTAGGTCGCGCCGAGCAGCAACGCCACGACCAGCGCCGCCTGCGCGGGGCCGCGATCGCGCGGCGCCACGCTCGCTCCGTCAGCGCCGGGCAATGGCATCGCTCGAGTCGTCCAGCACCACGCGCCCCGCGAGCAGCTCGCGAAGCTGCGCCGGCTCCAGGTTGCGATACAGCCGCCCGTGCGACGCGAGCGCGATGCTCGACGACTCCTCGCTCACCACCACCACCAGCGCGTCCGTCTCCTCGCTCAGGCCGAGCGCCGCGCGATGGCGCGTGCCGAGCGAGCGATCGTCGAGCGTGGCCTGCGAGAGCGGCAGGATCGCGCCCGCGCCGATCAGCGTGTCGTCGCGAATGATCACGGCGCCATCGTGCAGCGGCGAGTACGGCGTGAAGATCGTCGCCAGCAGGTCGGCCGAGACCTTCGCCTGCATGGTGGTGCCCGAGTGCACATAGTCATCCAGCGGGATCTCGCGCTCCACCGCGATGATCGCGCCGATGCCCGAGCGGCTCAGTCGCTCCACCGCGTCGGCCACCTGCTCGGCCACTTCGGAGTCGCCCATGCGATGGAAGAGCGCCGACATCGGCGAGCGCCCGAGTTGCGCGAGCGCCGCGCGCAGCTCCGGCTGGAAGACGATCAGCAGCGCGAACGCGCCATAGGTGAACACGAGGCCGAGCAGGTAGGTGAGCATGGCGAGCTTGAGCACCCACGCCACCGCGTACACCACGATCAGCACCACGATGCCCGTGAACATCTGCACGGCGCGCGTGCGCTGGAACACGAGCAGCACGCGATACAGCACGAACGACACGACGGCCACTTCCAGCGCGTCGCGCCAGCCGGGATGCAGGAGCCGAAACTGCTCGAAGGGGTTCATCGCCTGCACAGGACCTCCCACGCCACGTCGAGCGCGTGCCGGTGCATGGCCACGTCATGCACGCGGAACAGGCGCGCGCCCGCCGCGAGCGCCGCGACGTGCGCACCCACGCTCCCGGCATCGCGCCGCCATGCGTCCGTCACGCCAGTGATCTCCCCGATGAAGCGCTTGCGGCTCGCGCCGACCAGCACCGGCCGGTGGGACAGCGAGCCCGCCGCGGCGATCAGCGACACCGAGTGTGCGCGGCGCTTGCCGAAGCCGAGTCCAGGATCCACCACGATCGCATCCTCACGCACACCCGCCTCGCGCGCCTCGCGCACGCGCTCGGCCAGCTCGCGCCGCACATCCATCACCACGTCCTCGTACTCGGCGTGCGCATGGCTCGCCATGTCACCCACCGATCCACGCGAGTGCATGAGCACCACGCCGACGCCCGTCGCCGCGCAAATGTCGCCCATCGCCGGGTCGAGGCGAAAGCCCGAAACGTCATTCACGATGTGCGCGCCCGCGGCGATCGCCGCACTCGCCACCTCACCCTTCACGGTGTCGATGGACACCGCCACTGCGGGCCAGCGCTCGCGTATCGCCGCCACCACCGGCACCACGCGCGCGAGCTCCTCCTCGTGGAACACCGGCGAGGCGCCAGGTCGCGTGGACTCGCCTCCAACGTCGATGACGTCGGCGCCGCCCGCCACCAGCGCCTCGGCGCGGGCCATCCAGGCCGCGGGCGAAAACGCGTCACCCCCGTCGCTGAAGCTGTCGGGGGTGACGTTGAGTATTCCAAGGATCACGGGGCGGTCGAGCACAAGCTCGCCGCCCCGGATCCGCCACGCTTGCTGAGTCACGCGATCACGCGCAATCCGTCATGCCGGCGAGGGCTCGGGACCGCCGAGCAACCCCGGGTTGCGGCGCGGCTCGGCCACCGGGATCGGCTTGGCCGAGAGCGGCGGGAGCGGCGGGGGCAGTTCGCTGCGCGGCGGCAGCGTTTCCCCACGGGCAATCGCCTTCACGTCCTCACCGGTGAGCGTCTCGCGCTCGAGGAGCGCGGCCGCGACCCGGTGCAGCAGGTCCAGGTTCTCGGTGAGCACCGTGGTGGCGCGCTGGTACGCCTCGTCGATCACGCGCTTCACTTCCGAGTCCACCAGCTGCGCGGTCCGCTCGCTCACCTCACGGTGGCGCTGGATGTCGCGGCCGAGGAAGACGTCCTGCTCGTTGTCGCCCACGAGGATCGGGCCGATCTCATCGGACAGTCCCCACTGCGACACGTAGCGACGTGCGAGCCCCGTTGCCTTCTGGATGTCGCTCGAGGCGCCGGTCGTCACCTGCTCACGGCCGAACACCACTTCCTCCGCCACGCGGCCCCCATACATCCGCACCAGCACTGCCTTCAGCTGCTCGCGCGTGGTGGACACGCGGTCGTCTTCCGGCAGCGTGAACGCCAGGCCCAGCGCGCGGCCGCGCGGCACGATCGTGACCTTATGCAGCGGATCGTTGCCCTTGATCATGATGTTGCAGATCGCGTGGCCCGCCTCGTGATACGCGGTGAGGCGACGCTCCTCGTCCTTCATCACCATGCTCTTCCGCTCGGCGCCGAGCATCACCTTGTCCTTGGCGTCCTCGAGGTCGGCCATGAAGATCTTGTCGTGGTTACGGCGCACCGCGAGCAGCGCCGCCTCGTTCACCATGTTCGCCAGGTCGGCGCCGGACATCCCGGGGGTGCCGCGCGCGAGCGTGGTGATGTTCACGTCGTCGGCCATCGGCTTGTTGCGCACGTGCACCTTGAGGATGCCCTCTCGGCCACGGAGGTCCGGCGCGTCCACCACGATCTGGCGGTCGAAGCGGCCCGGGCGCAGCAGCGCGGGATCCAGCACGTCGGGGCGGTTCGTGGCAGCGATCAGGATCACGCCCTCGTTCGACTCGAAGCCGTCCATCTCCACCAGCAGCTGGTTGAGCGTCTGCTCGCGCTCGTCGTGACCGCCGCCCAATCCGGCGCCGCGATGGCGCCCGACCGCGTCGATCTCGTCGATGAAGATGATGCAGGGCGCGTGCGCCTTGCCCTGCTCGAAGAGGTCGCGCACGCGGCTCGCGCCGACGCCCACGAACATCTCCACGAAGTCGGAGCCCGACATCGAGAAGAAGGGACGCCCGGCCTCACCCGCCACGGCGCGCGCCAGCAGCGTCTTGCCGGTGCCCGGCGGACCCACGAGCAGGCAGCCCTTGGGCAGCCGCCCACCGAGCTTCGTGTACTTCTGCGGGTCCTTCAGGAACTCGATGATCTCCTGCAGCTCCTGCTTGGCCTCATCGGCGCCCGCCACGTCGGCGAAGGTCACCTTGGGCGTGTCGCCCGTGAGGAGCTTCGCCTTCGACTTGCCGAAGGAGAACGCCTTCGCGCCTCCCTGCTGCATCTGCCGGAAGAGGAACAGGTAGAAGCCGATGATCAGCAGCCAGGGCAGGAACTGGATCACCCAGGTCATGGCCGATGGGCGCGCGTCCTCGGCGGTGATGCGCACGTTCTTCGCCGACAGCGCCGCGACCTCGGACTCCGAGTTCTCCGCGGCGAGGTGCGTCGTGAAGCGCTTCGCCTGCTTCCCCTCGATCGGCACGCCCTGGCGGAAGTCGCCCACCATGTACTTGCCGGCCGAGATGGTCACCTTCGAGATGTTGTCGCGCGCCAGCTCCTCGCGATACTGCGTATAGTCGATCTGCGGCGCGGGCTCGTTGCGCGCGCCGGAGAGCTGCAGCAGCGCGACGGGAATGAGCAGGATGAGGATCCAGAAGGAAAGCGTCTTGCTGAGCTTTCCCCACTGCAGATCCTTCTTGTTGTTGTTGTTGTTCTTGTTGGGCGGAGGCGTTGGTCCTGGCATCTACTGCAGGCTCGCGATGTAGGGGACGTGCCGGAAGTTCTCGGCGTGATCCAGTCCGTATCCGACAAGGAATTCGTGCGGGGCATCGAATCCCACGAACTTCACGGGGTGCTGCAACTCGGTGGCGATGTGCTTGTGGAGCAGGGCACAGATCTCGAGTGATCGCGGATTCCGTGCCTGTAGCAGTTCCATCAGTCGGTTGAGCGTGCGCCCGGAATCGACGATGTCCTCCACGAGCAGGATGTGCTTCCCTTCCAGCTCCGTCTCGGGATCGTACAGCAGCCGAACGAGCCCGCTGGATTCCATCGCGTCGCCGTAGCTGCTCGCGACCAGGAAGTCGACCTGCAGCGGGCGCTCGATCTCGCGCACGAGGTCGCTCAGGAAGATGAAGCTTCCCTTGAGGAGGCCCAGCACCAGGAGCTCGCCGTCCGGGTAGGACGTCGTGATCTCCCGGCCCAGCTCACGGACACGGGTCGCAATGGTCGGGGCGTCGAACGACACCCGCTTGACCTCGCGTCCCATCAACCGCGGATCGTCTGCCGTTGAGGACAATTGGCGCGAATACGGAGCCGTGCAGCCTCACGGCGCGGGTGCCGCGTTGCTGCGGCGAACTGCACTCGATCGGCGGAGCGCGAATCCCTCGCGCTCGCGTCGTACTTCCCACCCGCCGGACAGCTGGATGCACTGCCCCGGGCGTCCCTTAATAGTAAACTCCGTGAGGCGAACGGTTCCGCGACGGTCGAGCACCGCCCCGCCGCGGGCCGCGAGCGCGGGCCACAGCACGCCCAGCGCCTCCCGAGAATACCCGGTCATTTCGCGGGTGGCAACGCACAGGTCGCCTCCTTTCGAATCGCTGACCCCCATCGATCCGGCCAGGGCCTCGACCTCCGCGCGCCAGCCGGCCGCGCGGCGCGCCACGCCCAGCAGCCGCTCGTCGATCGCCGCATCCGCACTTCGGAGCGCCGGCAGGATCTCGTGCCGGATACGATTCCGGAAGAAGCGCAGGCTCCCGTTCGACGGATCCTCCAGGTGCGCCACGCCGAGCGCCCGCGCAACCTGCGCTACCATCGCGCGACGCATCCCCAGGAGGGGACGCACAGGGCCACCGGACGCCAGCAACCCGGCCAGACCGCGGGTGCCGGAGCCGCGCAGCACACGGTGGAGGACGGTCTCCAGCTGGTCGTCGAGGGTGTGCGCCGTGGCGATCGTGGCCGAGGCCTGCCGTGCCACGCCGTGAAGGAACTCCCAGCGCGCCGCGCGCCATCCCTCCTCCGACTCGGGCAAGGCGGTGGCGCCTCCGCTCCAGCAGGGAAACCCGAGGGTGGCCGAGCTCTCGGCGACGTGGGCGGCGGCGCGCCGAGCGTGCGCTCCCGTGCCGTGGTCGAAGGTGGCCACCCCCGCCACGCGATCCCGGGCGACGCGAGCGGCAACGGCGAGCAGCACCATCGAGTCCAGCCCCCCCGAGACGGCCAGCACCACGCGCCCCGCGCGCTCCAGCGCATCCCCCACGGCGAGCTCCACCGTGCGGACCGTATCCTGCACCAAGACGCGCTCGTGCTCGGCCACCTGTTGAAGCTACCCGCGCGCGCCGCCCTCGCGCAGCCCCGTGCCCTCTGGAAGCCGGAGCTTCCCGTGGGTACTTTCCTGCCACGTCATCATCCTGCATCAGGAGCTCCGCGTGAACACCTCCGGTCCGCTCGGCGTCATCTGGGTCAGCATCGGCCTGTGCTGCTTCTATATCGCGCTCGTCTGGCTGAACTCGCTGCTCGGGTTCTTCCTCACGCCGCTGTTCATCATCCCGGCCACCTGGTTGCAGGATGCGCTGAAGTCGCGGAAGGCCCCCGAGCGCCGCTGATCATCCGCACGATGGTCGTGGGAGCGGCCCTGCTCCTCGCCGCTCCACGACTGAACGCGCAGGTCCCGGCACGCGCCGCGCAGCGATGGCAAACCATCGATACGCGGCGCTTCTCGTTGCACCACGCCCCCGAGCATGCGGAGTGGACCCAGGCGCTGGCCGAGCGCATCGACGGCGTCGCCGACGCCGTGGAGGGCGTGATCGGGTATCGCATCCCGCATCGCGTGCAGGTCGTGGTCGACGATCCCTACAACACGTCGAATGGAATGGCGCTGCCCTTCCTCGACCGGCCGGTGATCACCTTCTGGCCCACGCCGCCCTCGCCGCGCGAGGACATCGGCAACTATCCGCGCTGGGACCAGATGCTCGCATCGCACGAGATCGCGCACCTCGCGCACCTCATGCGTCCGTCGCGCAACGCGGCCGTCGCGCGATTCTGGTCGTGGTCGCCCGTGCCACTCGGCCCCCTCTCGTACAAGTCGCCCCGCTGGGTGATCGAGGGGTATGCCACGCACATCGAGGGCATGGTCAGCGGCAGCGGGCGACCGCGCAACGCGTGGCGGTCGGCGCTGCTGCGCCAGTGGGCGCTCGAGGGAAGGCTGCCGACGTATGAGTCGCTGAACGGCGCGAGCACCTTCAACGGGGGAGACTTCGCCTACCTGGTGGGATCCGCATATCTCGAGTGGCTGGCGGACTCCGTGCCCACCGCGCCCTGGCTCGGCGGCGCGCCCCCCGACTCGAACAAGCTGCGCATGCTCTGGCGCCGGCTGAGCGCGCGCGAGGACCGCGACTTCGTGTCCGCGTTCAGCGGGATGTTCGGCGCGCACCCCGCCACGCTGTACCAGAAGTTCGTCACGCATCTCACGCACGACGCGGTGGACGTCGAGCGCGCGCTCGCGCAGCAGGGCGCGCAACCCGGCGAGCTCGAGGCGCGACTGGCGTGGGCCACCGGCGACCCGGCCGTGTCGCGCGATGGCGCACGCGTCGCCCTGGTGGTGCGCAGCGTGGGCAGGCTCACGCGCGTGGTGCTCTGGGACAGCGCCCGCACGGTAGAGGACACCGCCCTCACGCGCGCGCGGCTCAAGTCGCTGGTGCAGGATCCCGAGGACGTGCTGTTCAGCTCTCCCTATCCACGGCCGCACAAGTCACTGGCGACGCTGGTCGCGCGCGACGGCCTTCCCTTCGAGCAGCCGCGCTTCTTCAGCGACGGCGACCGCCTGCTGCTCTCGCGCCTCACGCTGCAGCGCGACGGCAGCTACCGCCCCGACCTCTGGGAATGGAACTGGCGGCTGCGCTCCACGCATCGCCTGACGATCGGCGGCGCGCTCCGCGATGCCGACCCGGCGCCCGACGGCGTGCACGCGGTGGCCACGCAGTGCGTGCACGGATGGTGCGACCTCGTGATGGTAGAGCTGGGCGACGGCGCGGTGCGCACGCTGCTGCGCGGCTCGCCCGTCACCTCCTTCCACCGCCCGAGATTCGCGCGCGACGGGCGCACCATCGCCGTCTCGGTGCACGTCACCGATCGCTGGCGCATCGCGGTGGTGGATGCTGCGACCGGTGCCGTGCGCATGGCGGATCCCGCGGACGGCTTCAATCGCTTCGACGCCGACTTTCTCCCTGGCGACAGCGCGCTCGTCGCCACCTCGGAGCGCGGCGCGATCGCGAACCTGGAGCGCATCAGCCTGGCCGATGGCAGCGTGCGCCCGCTTTCGCGCGTGACCGGGGCGGCAGTCGGCAGCGCGACGGATGCGCGCGGTGCGATCTGGTTCCTCTCGCTGCACAGCGCAGGCTACGACCTGCGCCGCATGCTGCCGCGCGACAGCGTGCCGCACCCCGAGCTCGCCGGCCCGGGCGTGGAGTCGTTCGTGACCAGGGTGCACGTCGGAGCGCGCGACGCCGGCCTGCCGGACACGGTGCCGCGCGGAGCGCGATTGTCGGAGCGCACGTACGGTATCGGGCCGCGCGTGTCACGCGTGGTGCCGGGCACCACCGCCGGCCCCGATGGGGCGGGCCTCGCGATCAACCTCTCGAACGTGGATCCCGTGGGCCGGCTCGCGCTGCTCGCCACCGCGATCGGTGGCAACGACGGCATCGAGCGCGGCGTGGGGCTCGGCGCGACATGGCGGGGCCTGCGCGCGCCGGTCACGTTGCGCGCGACGGGATGGAACCAGCGCCGCCGGCGCAACTCGTCGGTGGACGCGGACTTGCGCGAGCTGTCGGCGCGCGTGCAGCTGCGGCGAGCCACCGATGCGAGCACGCTGTTCCTGGACCTCGTGGGCGGCGCGCGCAACCTGCACACGGCGGCGCACGACACGCGCACCACGGTGCCGCTCGCGGCGCAGGCGAGCGGCGTGATGCGCTGGAGCGGGGATGGCTGGGGCGCCGTGGGCGACGCGCAGCTGCTCGCGGCAACGGGGCTCGACGATGCGCGATCGCGGCTCGGTCGCGCGCGCGTGGGAGTGTCGGTCACGGGTGTGCGCGCACTTCCCTTCGAGGCGGAATTCACGCTCGGCAGCTCGCGCGACTCGACCGGATTTGCGGCGATGACCGCCGGTGGACCCGACCCGATCCTCGGCGAGGCGCTGCTGATGGCACAGCGCTACGACCTGCCGGCGCTGCCCACCGGATCGCTCGTGGGGCGCGACCTGCTGGCCTGGCGCGCGTCGCTGCCGAACCGCTCGTTCGCGCCCTTCGCCGAGGGTGTGAGCGTCACGCGACGCGGCGCGCGCTACGACCAGTGGGTGCGCGTGGTGGGCATGGAGACGAACATCTTCCAGGGCCGCTTCCCGCTGGCCGGCGTGCCGGGGCTCGAGCTGCGAGCCGGGCTGGCGCGCGTGCTGGGCGGATCAGTGCCGGCCGCGACGCGGGTGTACCTGCATACGCGAGTGACGCCGTAGCCCTGGTCGCGGCGCACTGCAACGGCATTAGCCGCGGACGACCGCGGACAAGATCGAAAGCAACAGCAACAGCTTTTCGCCGCGGACTAGCGCGGACTAGCGCAGAAAACAGCAAGGAAAAAATCTCACTGTGTCTGTTCGTGTTCGGCGCTGGTTCGCGCCGGTCAGCGGCTAATGTCGTAGCAGTTGTGGTCGTCCGCGGTCGTCCGCGGTCGTCCGCGGCGAAAGCTGTTGCACTTGCTGTTGCTGTTGCTGGTGGCTGTTGTTGTAGCCCTACTGGATCCCCACCTGCGCACTCGCCTCGGCACCGGCCACCAGGTCCAGCGGCGCCTTTCCATTCGCCACGTCCGCCAGCCCCTCGTGCCGCTGCACGAACTGCTCGGCTTCCGTCGAGCCGGCGAGCGCTCCCGTGGAGGCGTGCTGTCCCACGATCGTCATCAGCACTTCGTCGAAGAAGCCCGTGCCCGCCTCGCGCTGGTGACGCGTGGCCGTGTAGCCGACCTTCTCCTGCTCGAATTCCTGCCGCTGCAGGTCCACGTACGCCGGCATTCCCTGCGTGGCGTACGTGCGCGCGAGCTCGAAGGTGTGGAAGTTGATCAGGTGCCACCCGGCGAGCGTGATGAACTGGAACTTGTAGCCCATCGCGCCCAGCTCGCGCTGGAACTTCTCGATGGTGGTCGCGTCGAGGTGCCGCTCCCAGTTGAAGCTCGGTGAGCAGTTGTACGCGAGCAGCTTGCCCGGAAACTTCGCGTGGATCCCCTCGGCGAACTGCCGCGCCTCATCCAGGTCGGGTGTGCTGGTCTCGCACCAGATCACGTCCGCGTACGGCGCATACGCCAGCCCGCGCATGATCGCGGCGTCCATGCCCCCCTTCACGCGATAGTAGCCCTCCGCCGTCCGCTCGCCCGTGCAGAACGCGCGATCCCGCTCGTCGATGTCGCTCGTGAGCAGGTTGGCCGAGAGCGCGTCCGTGCGCGCGATGATCACGCTGGGGACGTCACAGACGTCGGCCGCCAGGCGCGCCGCCGCCAGCGTCTTCTCGAACGCCTGCGTGGGGATGAGCACCTTGCCGCCCATGTGCCCGCACTTCTTCTCCGCCGCCAGCTGGTCCTCGAAGTGCACGCCGGCCGCGCCGGACTCGATCATGGACTTCATCAGCTCGTACGCGTGCAGCGGCCCGCCGAATCCTGCCTCGGCGTCGGCCACGATCGGGATCAGCCAGTCGCGCGACTGCTTCCCTTCCGACCACTCCACCTGGTCGGCGCGGAGCAGCGCGTTGTTGAGGCGCTTCACGAGCTGCGGCACGCTGTTGCTCGGATAGAGCGACTGGTCGGGGTAGGTCTGCCCCGCCAGGTTGCCGTCGGCCGCCACCTGCCAGCCACTGAGATAGATCGCGTTGAGTCCCGCCCGGGCCATCTGCACGGCCTGCGCGCCCGTGAGCGCGCCGAAGGTCCGCACGAAGTCGCCGCTGCTGTTGTTGAGCAGTGCCCAGAGACGCTGCGCGCCACGCCGCGCCAGCGAGTGCTCGATGCGGACGCTTCCCCGCAGGCGGCAGACATCCTTCGCCTGGTAGCTGCGGGTGGTGCCACGCCAGCGCTGCTCGTACGCCCAGCGCTCGTCCAGCTCCGCTGCGTCGTTCGCGATCCGCTCAACCATGGCTTCCCCCGGCATCTGTCGCGTGCGCGCCGTCGAGCATCCGGTAGCCCGGCACCGTCAGGAAATCCTGAAAGTCGCCCAGGACCAGCTGGTCGAGCAGTGCGGCCGCATCGTGAACGCGCGATCCGGGGGCACTCGCCTGCACGAGGGCCGCCTGTTCCCGGTCGCGCACTTCCCGGTACACATTCGCACTCATCGTGCCGCCGCCGGAAAGGGGCGCGCCGTGCTGCACCCACTGCCAGAGCTGGGACCGTGAGATCTCGGCCGTGGCGGCGTCCTCCATCAGGTTGTGGATGGCCACCGCGCCCTGGCCGCGCAGCCACGCCTCGACGTAGCGGAGGGCAACGTCGATGTTCGTCCGCACGCCCTCCAGCGACACCGATCCCCCGTCCACCCGCAGCACCACGAGCTCCGCGGCCTTCACTGCCACGCCCGTGCGCTTCTCCTTCTGGTTCGGGCGCTCGCCCAGCACCCGGTCGAAGACCTCCTGCGCCACCGGCACCAGGTCGGGGTGCGCCACCCAGGTGCCGTCGAATCCGTCGCCGGACTCGCGGTCCTTGTCCTCCCGCACCTTGGCCATGGCCCGCGCGTTCACCTCGGCGTCCTTCCGGCTGGGGATGAATGCGGCCATCCCGCCGATGGCATGCGCGCCGCGCCGATGGCAGGTGTCCACCAGCAGCCGCGCGTAGGCGCGCATGAACGGCACGGCCATCGTGAGCTGCGCGCGATCCGGCAGGATCATGTCCGGACGGTCGCGGAAGGTCTTGATCGCGCTGAACAGGTAGTCCCAGCGGCCGGCGTTCAGTCCCGCCGCGTGCTCCTTCAGCTCGAACAGGATCTCGTCCATCTCGAATGCCGCGAGGATGGTCTCGATCAGCACCGTGGCGCGAATCGTCCCGCGCGGGATCCCCAGCTGCTCCTGGGCGAACACGAACACGTCGTTCCACAGCCGAGCCTCGTGGCGGCTCTCCATCTTGGGCAGGTAGAAATACGGACCGCTGCCCCGCGCGACCAGTTCCGCCGCGTTGTGGAAGAAGTACAACCCGAAGTCGAAGAGGCTCGCCGACACCGGCCGCCCATCCAGCGACACATGCGACTCCTCCAGGTGCCAGCCTCTCGGCCGCACCACGAGCGTGGCCGTGCGCTCGTTGAGTACGTAGCGCTTCTCCGGCGTCTCCAGGCTGATCGTGCGACGGACGGCATCCATCAGGTCCCCCTGCCCGTCCACCACGTTCTTCCAGGTGGGCGAGAGCGCGTCCTCCAGGTCGGCCATGAAGACGCGCGCGCCCGAGTTCAGCGCGTTGATCATCATCTTCCGCTCGGCCGGTCCGGTGATCTCCACGCGGCGGTCGTCCAGGCCGGGCGACGCAGGCGCCACCCGCCACTCGGAGGCCCGCTGCGCGGCCGTCTCCGCCGGGAAGTCGAGCGCCTCCCCCGCGGCGATGCGCTCGCGACGCTCGGCGCGCGCGCGCAGGAGGTCGCGTCGTCGTTCCCCGAAGCGGCGCTCCAGCAGCCCCACGAATTCGAGGGCCGCGGGGGTGAGGACGCGAGCCGATTCCGCGGTGGTCCCCCCGGTGACCGCAGGTGCTGCCGTGGAAGCCGAGGTGGCCATGTCGTTCTCCCCCGCTCGGGCGGGATGGTTTGGGTGGTCCGGTCAGCCGGCAGGCGGCGAGAGCCGTGCCAGAAGCTTACTGGCGACAGATGGGGGTACCGACCCTATATTACGCGCGTCCGTACAGGACGACTTTCCGCTGCCAGCCCGCCGACGCGCCGGCTCGACGCAAACACCCACCTGCGTCGCCGCCGCGCTCCCGAAAACGGTCGCGTGAACGGCGCGATCGGGATACCCCACCGGAGGAAGGAAATGAAGGTTTACCGTGCTTCACGGTTTTGCCTGGTCCTCGCCGCACTCGCCACGCCGGTCGTGGCGCATGCACAGGCGTTCGGCCTGAACGAGATCGGCACCTGCGCCGTCGGACGAGGCTTTGCCGTGACAGGCGCGCCCTGCCAGGACGCGTCCAGCATCTATTGGAACCCCGCCGCCACGAACGAGGGGGCCAAGGGCTTCTCGCTCCTCGCCGGCGCCGCCGCGATCAACGTGACGGGCTCGTTCACTCGCGACTCCGTGCTCTCGCGCGACTATGCGGACATCCCGCAGGCGATCGTCCCGCACATCTTCCTCAACTACAACACCGCGGGTCGCATGGCCTTCGGGGCCGGCCTGTACGTGCCGTACGGCCTCACCTCGCAGTGGAAGCCCGACTTCGCCGGCCGCTTCACGGCGATGAAGGCGGAGCTCAAGACGTTCTACGTGCAGCCGAACGTGAGCTTCCGCGTCAACAGCAAGTGGTCCATCGGCGGCGGCCCGACCTTCGGCCACTCGAGCGTGGACCTGATCAAGAGCCTGGACCTCTCCGAGCAGCAGGCCAGTGCGACGGTGAGCTTCAAGCAGCTGGGCATCGCGCGCCGGACCGAGTTCGGCCAGGCGGAGCTCAAGGGAACGGGCACCACGGTCGGCTTCAACGTGGGCGTGTTCGGCAAGCTCAGTGAGCAGTGGACCATGGGCGCGCGCTACCTGTCGAAGATGATCTTCGACTACTCGGGCGCCACGGCGAACTTCACGCCGACCGCCACGGGCCTCACGCTCGCCGCGGGCAACCCGCTCAGCCTGCCCGCCGGCACGCCGGTGGACGCGCTCGTCGCCCCGCAGTTCGCGAGCGGCGCCCTGCTGTCGTCGCAGTCGGTGAGCACGCGGATCGTGCACCCCGACCAGTTCCAGCTCGGCTTCGGCTACAAGTACAAGCCCAACCTCCTGGTCTCCTTCGACTATGCGTGGGTCGGCTATCGCAAGTTCAAGCAGATCGACCTGAACTTCGAGCACACGTCGCTCAACCAGTCGCTGTTCGAGGACTACCAGAACTCCTCGTCGATCCGCCTTGGGCTCGAGCGCTCGTGGAAGGCCGGCTGGAAGGCCCGCGCCGGCTTCGCCGCGGTGGCGAGCGCTGCGCCGGACGTGTCGGTCTCGGCGCTCCTTCCGGAGCAGGATCGCTCGTACTTCAACTTCGGCGGCGCGCTGCCCACCTGGCATGGCGTCACCCTGGACCTCGCATATGCGAACGTCCGCACCGGCGGCAAGCGTGGCCGGATCGAGGACCGATCGGTCCGCACGCAGACCGCCGACCAGCTCAACGGTGGCGTGTATCGTCTTGGCGCGAACGTCTTCTCGCTGAGCCTCAAGAGCAGCTACTAACGACCGCGAACCGGAGAGATCAATAGATGTCGCGCCTCAAGCTCATCGCTCGCGCCACTGCTGCCGTCGCCGTTCTCGGCGCCGTGTTCGCTTGCGACCAGGTCAACAACGTCAATGCCCCGACGCTTTCATCCGGCGGGGAGCTGTTCCGCCGCTATGTGGCGCTCGGGAACAGCATCACCGCCGGATTCCAGTCCGACGGCATCAACGACTCGACGCAGCGCCGCTCGTACGCGGTGCTGCTCGCGGGCCAGATGAATACGCGCTTCGCGTATCCGTCGCTCGTGGCGCCGGGCTGCAAGCCGCCGCTCACGAACTTCCTCACGCAGGTCGGCGTCGGCGGCAGCTCGCCCACGTCCAACCCGACGCGGAATGCCACCTGCAACCTCCGCAACGCGACCACCGCGGTGGACCTGCTGAACAACGTCGCCGTGCCGGGCGCCGCCTCGGCCGATCCGACCGCGTCGACCACCAGCGCGTCGAACATCCTGACGACGCTGTTCCTCGGCGGCAAGACGCAGGTCCAGAAGGCGCTGGAGCTCGACCCGACCTTCGCCACCATCTGGATCGGCAACAACGACGCGCTGCAGCCGATCCTCGGCGGGCTGCCGTCGCTCGCGACGTCACAGGCGACGTTCGAGACGAACTACAACGCGATGATGAGCCAGCTCCGCGCGGGGGCACCTGACCTCAAGGGAGTGCTGATCGGCGTGGCCGATGCGCGCAACCTGCCGCTGCTCTTCTCGGCGGCGCTGCTCCAGAGCCCGGCCGTGGTCGGCGCGCTTTCCCAGGTGGCTTCAGGCGCCGCCGGCGCTCCCGTCGTGATCTCCCCCGCCGCCGACTGCCTGTCGGCCCCGGGCAATGCGTCGCTGATCAACGTGCTGATCGCCTCCGATGCTGCGAGCCGCAGCGCCGGTGGCGTCATTCACTGCGTGAAGGGAAACGATCCCCTCAACCCGCTCTCCGGCGAGAAGTACGTGCTCGACGCCACGGAGCAGGTCGCGGCGGCCAACCTCATTTCCGGCTACAACAACTTCATCGCGAAGCTGGCGAGTGAGCTCGGGTTCGGCTACGAGGACATCAATCCGACGTTCGCCGGGCTGCGTGCCTCCGGCGGCATCCCGGCGTTCCCGAACTTCGCGCTGCCGACGAACCCATTCGGCAAGTGGATCTCGAACGACGGCGTGCATCCCTCCAACGCGGCGCACGTCCTGGTCGCGAACGAACTGGTGGGCGTGATCAATCGCACCTACGGCACCTCGCTGCCGCTGCTGCCGGCTCCGTAAGTGAGGCAGTAGTGCAGTGATGCAGTGATGCAGGAAGGGCACACCGGACTGAGTCCGGTGTGCCCTTCCGCTTTTCCTGCACCACTGCATCACTGATTCACTGCGTCAATGCCATCACAGGACCCGCTCCAGCTTCCGCACGACGTACTCCAGCACCTTGCTCCGAATCCCGCGCCGCAGGTGAGCCTCGAGCGTCACCTCGCGCGAGCGCTCCAGGTCTGCCATGAAGATCGCCCGCATGCGCTTGGCAAGCCCGCGGTCCAGCGACACGAACATCGTCTCGTCGTTGAAGGCCATCGAGCGGTTGTCGAAGTTGAGCGTGCCGATCGCGCACCAGAGGTCGTCGGCAACGATCGTCTTCGCGTGGTTCATGGCCGGCTCGTACTCGAAGATGCGCACCTTCTTCCGCAGCAGCCGTTCATAGACGCTGCGCGCGCCGTACACCGTGCTCTTCACGTCGTTCATCTCGTTCGTCACCAGGATGCGCACGTCCACGCCGCGATCCGCCGCGTGCTCCAGGAAGGCGCAGAAGTCGTCGTCCGGAACGAAGTAGGCATTCGTGATGAACAGCTCGCGACACGAGCAGGCGATCGAGAGCGCCATGAAGCGCTCGGCCGCAGTCGAGCCGACGGTGGGCGCTGCGTGCAGCAGCGCCGCGAGCATTCCCTCCTCGTCGGCTTCCTGTTCGGCGGGCGATTCCGCCTCGTGGAACCACGCGTCGCCGGTGATCAGGTTGCCCGTGGCCTCGGCCCATCCGCTCGCGAAGGTCGCCTGCAGTTGCGCCACCGAGGGACCGGTGAAGCGCACCGTGGTGTCGCGCCACTGGTCCTCGTGCATGCCGTCGCCCAGCCACTTGTCGTCGAGCCCGAAGCCGCCGGTGAACCCCACGGAGCCGTCCACCACCACCACGCGGATGTGTGCGCGCGTGTAGGCCTTGTCCAGGGCCCACCACTTCACCGGCCGGAAGGCAGCGACCTCCACGCCTGCCGCCGTGAGCTCGTCCTCGTAGGCGCCGGCGAGCTTCGCGGCGCCGAACGCATCGCGGAGGAAGAGCACCTTCACGCCCGCGCGCGCGCGCTCCACGAGGATCGCCTTGCACCGGTCGGCGACCACGCCGGGCGCGCAGTAGTACATCTGCATGGTGATCGAGCGCTTCGCGCCCTGCAGCGCTGCCCAGAGGGCGGGATACGTCTCGTTGCCGCAGGTGAGCACCGTGGCGTCGTTCCCGTGCGAGAACCCCGCCTTGGTGTGCAGCTCGAAGTTCGCCGGAAACTCCTCGCTCTCCACGCTGGGCGGCTCCGCGGTGCGTGAGGAGCCGCTGACGCGATGCACCGGGGTGCCGCGGGTGAGGAACCGGAAGCCGACGAGCGCGAGCCCGGCGACGGGAAGGAACACCAGGAGCGCGACGACAGTCCAGAAGATCATGACGCGTCGCGGGTGCAAGGCTGAGGCCGTGCCCCCCGCGCCCGCAGTCGCCCCTACGCCTGCAGCACGGCCTCCCGAAACTCCTGCACCACCTGCCCCGCGGGGATCACCGAGTGAATTCCCGAGACGCTGCGGCCGGCCTGCCAGTAGTCCCCCTTCGCGGATTCATCGTGAAGGCTCTTCTTCAGGCGCCGGAGCGACTGGAGCGCGTAGATGGTCCGCATCCAGTGCTTGGTGCGGCGCCCTCGCAGCATCCAGCGCGCCACCGGACCGGCTCGGGTGCCCAGGCGATCGATGTACTCGTTCCGGATCACCGCCACCGGCACGCCCGTAAGGCGCTCCGTGAGCACGATGTCGTCCTCGCCCGAGCTGACGATCGCCTGCTTGTACCCCTCGCTGGCGGTGCACTCGGTGGTGGCGATGAAGCGGGTTCCCAGCTGCGCGCCAGCGTATCCCATGCGCAGCGCCTCCACGAACTCCGAGGGCGCCCCGATCCCGCCCGCACAGACCAGGGGCACGCCGAGGCCGCCGAGTTCCTCGAGCAACTGCGCGGCACCCTTTCCCCCCGCATGCCCCCCGGCGCGGCGATTCACGGCGATCAGGCCATGGACGCCGCCGTCCACACCCTTCTGCGCCCATTTGAGCTCGGTCACGTCGTGATAGACGACGCCGCCCATCGGCATAACCCTGTCCACCACCCAGCGAGGGTTACCGAGCGACGTGACGAAGAACCTCACGCCTTCCTCGAGGGAGATATCGATCCATTGCTCCATCCGCTCCCGGTAGATCTTCGAGCTCTGCTCGATGAGCGCATTCATCCCGATGGGTCGGCTGGTGAGCTCGCGGATGCGCCGGATCCCGGCGCGATACTCGTGGCCGTGGACGTAGGTCAGGGAGATCGGCTGGAGCACGCCGATGGCCCCGGCCTCCGAAACAGCAGCCACCAGCTCGGGGTTCGAGCATGGGTACATGGCCCCGCAAATGAGCGGGACCTCGATCCCAAGGGCGGTGGCGAGGGGGGTCTGGAGCAGGCTCGATGGGCTCACGCGGGAGCCAGCCGCCACTGGATGGTGGCGCGGGCGACCATCTCCCCGGCGGAGTTCCGGATCTCCGCGACCAGCGGAAAGTCCATTTCAGAAGTGACGACCGGCACCTGGCAGCGACAGTCGGCAGTCAGTGTCCCCCTCGCCTTCTTCAGGTATTCCATGGAAAGGCCGGTCACGATTCCCCGCACGCCGGCTGGCATTCCGCTCATCATCGCCGTCCCGCTGGCGACCTCAGCCAGGTTGACCAAGGCAACGGCATGGACCGAATTGAGGTGGTTCCGGACCTTCTTTCGGTCCCTCATGGTCCACCTGGCGTAGCCTCCGCCGAACTCCTCGACGCGTGCGCCAATGCTCCCGGTGTACGGAGCCATACGGCCGACGGCGATGCTGAAGAGGGTCTTGCCGCCGGGCAGCGGAGACAGCCGGCGCCACCATTCCTGGATCACCGCACCGGGAGCAGACAGGGATCTGGCCATGATTCGAGTGCCTTGTGGAGGAGACGACCGCTACCAGCCGTGTTGAAATCGCTCGTGTTCAAGTACTTCATCACGTGTATCGCAAGTTACTACAGAATAGCCAGTTAGTATGACATCACATTTCTTACAAAGGCCCTGCCCAAGGCGCAGCTCGCCACCTTACTGCCCCACGATCACCAGGATCGCCACGTCGTACACCGCGTGCGCCCAGGCGGTGATCCCGAAGCCGCGCAGCAGGAACAGGGCGCTGAACAGGACCCCGGCGATCGCCCGGAACACGAACGACTGGAGGGTGAAGGCGTCGCCCATCGGCCCCACATAATGGAACGCCGAGAACACCAGGGCGCTCACGACCACTGCCACGGCACCGCTCGACCCGCGGCCCAATCCGAGCACCACCCGCGAGGCCCAGGCCAGGCCGGTGACGAGCACCACCCGGAAGAGGAGCTCCTCGTAGAGCCCCGCTCCAAGCGAGAGCATGACCCGCGTCGGGAGGTCCATCGTCGCCGCCGCCGGTGCCCTGCCCGGCGCGGCCTGGACGATCGAGAGGGCCCCGACCGCGTGCAGCAGCTTCGACGTCGCCACCCCCACCACCAGCCCGAACAGCGCGGCCAGCACCGCCGACTCCCCAAGCATCCGGACGAACACGCTCGCGCGCAACGGCTGCCCGCTCCGCCGCCGGTCGCGGATCGCCAGCCACACGAAGAGCAGGACCACGCCCATCATGATGGCCAGGCTGCCCTGACCCCCAGCGAGCGAGTAGAGCGCCTGCTTGATCAGGACGTCGGCCCCATTGCGCACGCCGCCGGCGTTCCCGGACAGCAAGGCCGCCAGCCCCTCGTAGGCCAGCAGCAGTGGCAGCGCCAGGGCGTAGCTGTAGCGCGGCGATCGGCTGACTGACCAGTAACCCTCGTCAGCCTTGACGGGAGTCACGATCCCGTGCTCCCGAACCCGCCGGACCGCTCCGTGGACCTCGACACCGACCCCTCCTCGAATGGAAGCACCTCGTACCGCTGCAGCACCATCTGCGCGATGCGCTCTCCATGGTCGATACGCAGCGGGACGTCGCCGGGATTCCCCACGATCACCATCCACTCGTCGGGATAGTCGGCGTCGATGGTGCCCGGTGAGTTCGGGATCGTGAGCCCCTTCCTGAAGGACGTCCCGCTCCGGGGCCTCACCTGCGCCTCGTAGCCACGCGGCAACCGGGCCTTGAACCCCAGCGGCACCAGCGCCCGGGTGTGCGGGGGGAGCATCACCCAGCACCCCTCGGCCTCCCGGATCACCGGGAGCTCCAGTGCGTCGCCCTCGCGCACCGCCCGCAGCACGTCGCCGTGCAGGCAGGCCGCCAGGTCGTGGCCCGCGGAGTCGGCGGTGGCGCGCTTCGGGACCAGCGCGTCGGGGTGCAGGCGCTCGATGACGACCAAGGGGGAACGCGGGGAGTCTGGAGTCATGTAAAGTTCAGGTAGGAAGCGGACGCGGCAAGGTAACCTTGTGGCCCCTTCGGGCGTATAATCATCGAGCGCGCGCCGAGTGCCGGCCCGCCCGACTTCCCTGGAGACTCGATGAACTCTTTCCCCACCCGCCGCCTCCTCGCCCTCGCCGCCGCGCTGCCGCTGTCCGCAGCCGCGCTCGGTGCGCAGGGATTCCACTATGCCCCCGGTACCTCCCAGTACCGCATCACCTCCTCCACGCATGGCGCGCAGGAAGTGATGGGACAGAAGCAGGAATACGACGTCACCGGCATGCAGCGCATGACGGTCGCCCTCGTGAAGAAGGCCGGCGACTCGCTCGCCGTCGACGTCACGATGGACAGCATCACCATGCAGGGACCGCAGGGCCCCACCCCGGGCATGGAGAAGATGATCGGCTCGAAGTTCACCGGCGCGATGTCCGTGAACGGCAAGTCGTACGGCATGAAGTCGGCGCTCACCGAGGAGTCGGCCGAGCAGATGGCGATCGAGCTCGCGTCGTTCATCCCGAGCATCCCGGCGAACCTCAAGGCCGGCACCACGTGGACGGACACGCTCGCGTCGAAGTTCAAGCAGATGGGCATCGCCGGCGATCGCAAGCGCATCGCGACGATGACCGTGGTCGGCGACACGACCGTGAACGGTGAGAAGGGCTGGAAGGTGAACGTGGCCTCCAACACCACCATGACCGGCAGCGGCGAAGGCCAGGCAGGCGCGATGACGCTCGAGGCAGCGTCCACGGGCACCGGCGTCTTCGTCGTCTCGCAGGCTGGCACCTACCTGGGCGGCACCAACGACGACGACACCAAGATCAAGGTCGTCATCGCTGCCAACGGGATGGAAGTCGCCGTGACGCAGAAGCAGACGGGCAAGGTCGAGAAGGTCAAGTAAGGCGGGCTTTGGGCCTTGGGCTTTGGGCTTTGGGTAAAACGGAAGGGCCCGGCGTTCGCCGGGCCCTCTTCGTTTCCCTGTACAGCAACGGCGGCCAGCGCTAGTCGCCCGATCCGTTGTCCGGGCGCTTCGCGATCCAGAGCGGCGTCGCCACGCACTCACCGAAGCTGCGGCCGCCGCAGAGCGACTTGGCCTGCCGCTCCACGCGACGCTTGACCCACTCGGGATAGTGGTGGCAGTCGGGGGTGTTCGTCCCCTCCGAGCAGCCGTTGTAGCGCAGCAGCGCGCCCCGCCAGCCACGCTCGGCGTCCGCTTCATCGGCGGCCTTCTTCGCCAGGTGGCCGAGGATGTAGATGCCGTACTTGAGGTTCACCGAGTCGGTCTTCACGTCGCTGCCGAAGATCTGCGACAGCGCCGGGCGCCACGGGCGCGGGTGCACCTGCATGAGCCCCACGGCGCCCACGCGCGACTTCGCGTTCGTCTTGAAGGCATCGTTCTCCACCAGCATCACGCCGAGCACCAGCGCGGGGGGCACCTTGCGCTTGTAGGCCTCACGCACGGCGACGTCGGCCAGCTCGCTGGCGCGCTGCTGGTCCATGCGACCGGTCTTCAGCAGGTCGTGCGCGAACGCCTCACGATCCTTCAGGAACTGCGGGGTGCTGAGGGCCCATACCGCCGGTGACCGCAGCCACGGCGCGCGCGCGAACGTCGAATCGACCGGCGCTCGCTTGAGCAGGCGCTGGGCAATCGGCGTCTGGGAGATGAAGACCGGTCGCGTCTCGGTCGCGGCGAAGAGCACCACGAGACCGGCTGCGATGGCCATCACCGCCTGGCGGGCGAGCGATGCGGGTGAACGACGGGGCATTCGGCGGGGACTGCGAGAGCCATTGCGTAGGCGGCGGCTGTGGAAGCCAGCTCATCCATATTGTTGTGCCGCAATGGGTTAGGCCAACTCGACAACGATAGTCGGGATTCCTCACCCGCGCAACAGTCGCGGAGCGCGGCATCCTTCTTCCCTATACCCCACCAGCCGGCATTCTCCCCCTGTAAGGTCACAATCCTGATGGATCCAGAAGCTTCCGTCGAGCAATCATTTCACCGCCCCATACCGCGCCGCCGGCGTCGCGCCAGGGGAGTGGGGGGCCCGCGACGCTACGTCCTCCTCACGGTGATCCTGGTGCTCGGCATCGTGATCGCCCAGCTCCTGCTCCACACGGTGAGGAAGTCACCGCGCGACTCGGTCGCCATCGCCGAGCGCGAACTGCGCATGAACGCCCTGCAGCCGGGGGAGAAGGTCTTCCGGGCAGTGCCCGTTTTCCAGCGCAGCGCCATCGACTACTTCAGGGCGACGCGCGGCCTCCTGGTGCTCACC
Organism: Gemmatimonadota bacterium; assembly: GCA_028287305.1. GTDB lineage: Bacteria > Gemmatimonadota > Gemmatimonadetes > Gemmatimonadales > Gemmatimonadaceae > JAQBPX01. Next base: position 21,796 of record JAQBPX010000027.1, on the reverse strand, counting down.
GACCGCCGCCTGCTCTACCTGGGGCTCCAGCCGCGCGACCTCACCGGGTCCACCGACGTGCCGCCCGTCTTCGAGCAGCGCGACTTCCCGATCGACACGCTCGTGCAGCTCACGCGCGGCCGGACCTTCTTCATGCTGTCCCGGGCGCTCGAGGTGCATGCCCCTGACGAGGACCTCACGCTCGGCGTGGCGAGCGATGACTGGAGCAAGGGCGACCTGCTCGCGCTCTCGTACGAGGGCCGGCACCAGAAGCTCCTGGCCGAGGGGCTGCGACAGAAGCAGGTCCGCGCCGCCGCGGCGTCGGCCGAGAGCGCGGCGTTGGCCGAGTCGAAGCAGCCAAGGTTCCACGTGGTGCAGCGCGGCGAGGCGATGTCCATGATCGCGACGCGCTACAACACGACCGCCGAGCGGATCCGCGCGCTCAACCAGCTGCCGAACGACAAGATCCGGGTGGGTCAGAAGCTGATGGTGAAGCCGGAGGGGTAGGCTGGCGATGATTTGCCGTGCGCCGCCACTGAAACAACCAAACAGCAACAGCCTTGAGCCACGGGTTGCACTGAGCCGCTGCGCGGCTGACACTGACATGTGATCGCAGTGTTGCGCATGCGTAGCAGGCGCCCGTGAAACCCGTGGCTCAAGTCAGTTGCCTTTGAGGCAGTTTCAGTGTTCCTGCCTACGGGCTCACCGCACAGGCGGCTGCACTCCCAGCATCGCCTCTCCATCAAGCACCACCCGGAGCACGAACGCGCTCGCCGTGGTGTAGAGCCCCAGGATGCGGATGTCGTTCATCTGTCCGGAGAGCGCGACGCCCGGCGCGAGCGGGCGGTTCATCTGGAGGCTCAGCTGCGAGCGCAGCGAGTCGAGCTGGTTGCCAATCTGCAGGCGGCCGTGTCCCGTCGCCTCGTTCAGCGCGCGCTTGATGCGGATGGCGCCGAGCGACGCCTTGATCCGCGACATCGCATTGTCGCTCGCCAGCGTGTAGCGCAGGTCCTGGATGTCCAGCGTGCGCGCGCCGGAATCGTAGGCAACCTTTCCCACCAGGTAAAAGGCGCCGCTCACCGTTCCGCTCACCTCCACGCGCACCACGGCGGTGTCGCCCACGCCCCAGAGCTTGACGTCGTGCACGGTGATCCCCTTCCCCGCCACCTCCCCGCTCATGAGCTGCGTGACGCGCGCGCTCAGGTCGGCGAAGGGAAGCTCGATCTGCACCGGCACGTGAATGCCTCGCTCGCCCGCGGTGAGCGTGAGCGCCGGCAGCGGGCGCAGCGTGACCACGGGCTTCGCGCCGACCACCACGCGCGGCCGCGCGATGAGGACCACGGCGCTCGACATCACTTGCCCGCGCCCTTCGATGGGAGAAAGAGATACTCGCTCTGGTGACATGAGCAGCCATGCGGCTCCCGCGGAGTCGAGCGGGATCGGCGCCTGCATGGCGCGCCAGAGCGAGTCTGCGCTCGGCTTGAGGTCGGCGACGGCCGGCAGCAACGAGTCGAGCTGGCGTCGCACCTGCGCGAGCTGGCTGTCGAGCATGTGCTTCATCACGGGCGCCGCATCCACGCGCAGCACCGTGACCTCACAGGGGTCGAGCAGCTGCGCGCCCAGTCGCGTGTCGCGCGAGCCGAGCTTCCAGTCGGCGCGCCAGAAGAGCGTGGTGGACATCCGCACCTCGGCGCGCCGCATCGGGTCGGGCGCGTAGCCGCAGCTCGCGAGGCCGCCGACGCCCGGCAGCGCAACGCGCGCGCGATAGCGCAGTGCGGTGAAGAACACCAGGCGATCGGCGCGCAGCGAGAGGTCGAGCGAGTCGCGGCGATAGACGTACTGGTGACAGACCACGCCGCCCAGCGACGCGCACCGCGCGCGATCGAGCGAGTCGGTGACCGGGAACTGCGCCTCCACCTGCTGCCGCAGCGTGGACATCGCGATCGTGACCGGGATCGCGATGGTCGCCGCCTCGAGCGGCGGCGGAGGTGCCGCGGCCGTGGATACGGCGGGCACCGGGACGTTGAGCTGGCCGGCGCAGGCAGTGACGAGCAGCGCGCACGCGAACAGCGCAAAGGTGCGGAACTGCAACGGCAGGTCCCTCGCTGCGCTCAGGACGACTCCTCGGGGCAGGTCCCTCGCTGCGCTCAGGACGACCGCACGGGGCATCACGCGCCGCTCGCCACACCGAAGTACAACAGCACCAGCTCTGCCTCACCGTCGTTCGAGATCTCGTGCACCTCGCCCGGCGCGAAGGTGATGCAGGTCCCGCGCACGAGCTCGTGCGACACGCCATCCACCACCGCGGTTCCCTGCCCCGACTGCACGAAGAACACCTCGTGCATGTCGGGATGGGAGTGAGCGGGCGCCACCTCGCCGGGAGCGAATCGTGACTGCGCGAACTGCGTCACCGCGCCCGCCTCACCCTTGCGCAGCAACACGCGCTTGGCGATCGCTGCATTGTGTGACACCGGCTCGTCGCTGATCGCGCCGAGCTGCACGATCTTCACTGCCCTGCGCGCGCGGGCGTGACGATGCCGCGACACTCACCGAAGCCGATGCGCACGGCGCCCTCGCGCTCGCACCAGCCGCGGATGATCACCTCGTCGCCATCCTCCAGGAACCGGCGCGACTCGCCATTCGGCAGCGACAGCGGCTCGCTGCCTCGCCAGGTGCGCTCGAGCAGGCAGCCGCGCGACTCCTTCGCCTCGCCGCTCACGGTGCCACTCGCAAGCAGGTCGCCGGGACGCATGTTGCACCCATTGCTCGCGTGGTGCGTGAGCAGCTGCGCCACGGTCCAGTACATCGACGTGAAGCTCCCCTTGCTCACGCGAAAGGGCTCGTCGCCACGCCCGCGCATCTGCTGCGTGACGAGCAGCACCTCGAGCGAGATGTCCACGCCGCCGCTGCGCTGGTCGCGCTCGCTCGCGAGGTACGGCAGCGGCGCGGGATCACCCTCGGCGCGCGCGAACGCCGGCGCGCGAAATGGCGCGAGCGCTTCCATGGTGACGACCCACGGCGACACGGAGGTCGCGAAGTTCTTCGCGAGGAACGGTCCGAGGGGCTGGTACTCCCACGCCTGCACGTCGCGAGCGGACCAGTCGTTCACCAGGCACAGCCCGAACACATGCTCCTCCGCGCGCTCGATGCCGATCGCCTGGCCGAGCGCGTTGCCCGCGCCCACGAAGATCCCGACCTCGAGCTCGTAGTCGAGTCGCACCGTGGGGCCGAAGGTGGGAGCGGCAGCGGCATCGTCCTTCGACTGGCCCATGGGACGCGGCACTGGTGAGCCACTCGGCACCAGCGAGCTGGCGCGGCCGTGATACCCGATCGGCACCCACTTGTAGTTGGGCAGCAGCGGATTGTCCGGGCGGAACATGCTGCCCACGTTCGTGGCGTGATGCACGGACGCGTAGAAGTCGGTGTAGTCCCCGACTTCCGCCGGCATCAGCATCGTGGCGCTCGACATCGGCACCAGCGCCGACATGCACGCCTCGCGATTCTTCGCGAGCAGCTCGCTGTCGTCGCGCAGCAGCTCCACGAGCGCGCGCCTCAGCGCAGACAACGGCGCGGGCCCGAGCGCCATCAGCGAGTTGAGCTCCGGTTCGTCGCAGGCGGCGGCCGCCTCACGCGCATCGTTCGGGAAGAGGCCGGCGTCGAGCGCGGCGGCGACGTCCACGATCGAGTCGCCAATCGCGACGGCCACGCGCGGCGTGCCATCGCCCACGCGGAACACGCCGAAGGGCAGGTTCTGAATGGGGAAGTCGCCCGCGTCGCTGCCCGGCACCCACGAGCGAAGCGACGCGTGGTGAGTGTCGTTGCGCATCAGAGCAGGCCGAGCGAGCGGAGGTCCTGCAGCGGCTCGCGGAAGGAGCACGAGCCGAATCCGGTGACCTGGATGCGCGCCTCCTGCAGCGAGTCCACGGGGAATTCGTGGCCGCGCCAGGTGATGGCGTCGTCGGTGATGACGATGGATTTCGCGTCACGCTCCTCGAGCAGGCGCGTGGCCGCTTCCATGCTGCCGCCGTCTCGCAGGAGGGCCGCGGCGAGGAACACGTTCATGAAGCCGAACATCGTGCCGCTCATCGCGTCGGGCGCGTACGTGAGCGGGTACTCGCCGCGCAGCGGGTGATGGAGCCCGGCCGTCGCCTTGAAGGAGACGTCGAACTCCACGCAGCGCTCGATGAATCGCGCGACCTGCGCGGCTGTTGGGAAGGCGTCCGCGCTCAATCCACCAGTCCGGATCTTCGCCATGAGCCCCGCGTCGGCAATCGCCTCGATGAGCTCCGCGGGGTCATCGGCCACGGGCACCTCGACGTAGCTCTCGTACTCGCCCAGCGGACCAGCGAGCGAGCGGATGGCGACGGGCGTGGAGAGCTTCACCTCGAGGGTGTCGGCGATGATGTGCGCGGCGTGCCTCTGGTTGAAGCGCTCCACGAGCGGGATCTCGCGATCCGCATCGGTGATGAGCGCGCTCACGCGCCAGCTGGGGGCCGGCTCGCCCGCCGCAGCGCCGAGCTCCTCGAGGCGCACCGCGGGAACCACGAATCGCGCAAGCGCCCAGGAGTCGGCGCCGTGGCGCTGTTCCGCGTACTCCCGCACCGCGTCTGCCATGGGCAGCAGCGCGGGGGGAAAGAGGCCGGCGTAGTCCACCACGCCGGCAAGCAGCTCGCGCAGTGACGCGGGAACGGTGGTCATGATGCGCTCAGGACTTCTTCTTCTTCGCCGCGGCGCGCTTCGGCTTGATGCGCTTGCGCGGCGGCACCTTGACGATGGTCCCACGGCACTTCCTGCTGCCGCAGCGGCACGCATAGAAGAGGTAGTCCGTCATCGTGTAGTCGTCGTAGTCCTCGTACTGGTAATCGTAGACGATCTCCTCGCCCGCCTTGACCTTCCTGGTCGTCTCGATCCAGATGCGGCCGCGCACGATCACCGACTCGCTGTTGGGCTCGCACGAGTGGTTGATGTAGATGGAGTCGTTCCCGCCCACCGCGCCGTCCACGATGGTGCGGCTGCTGAGCGTGAAGAGGAAGGTGTGGTGCCGCGTCATGGTGTCGTCGTCGTAGCGGCGATCGGACTCGGCGTTGGAGATCTTCTCGCCGGTGTACTCGATGAGGCGGGTGCCCTTCGGGATGTCCACGAGCGCAAAGGCGCCCTTGCCCTGGATGTCGGAGCCGCGGATCTCGAAGAGGTGCTCGTTGGTGCGTGGGGAGGACTTCACCACCGGTGCGGTGGTGGCGTGCCGGGCCTGCGCGTGATGCTTCACGATGTATGGTCGGAGGTTTTAGTGGACGTCCGGTCTCGCCTTGCTGTAGGCGTCCGACGCATGACGCAGGCCGAGGAGCGCGGAGGCTTCCAGCTCGTACTCGGTGTGCAGGTTGGTGAGCCGCTGCGCGTCGTGCTGCGACATGCGGCGCGTGAGGGCGTCGCAGCCCTCGTGATGCCGCAGGTAGTCGCGGCTGGCGAGCCAGAGCGCGTTGGCGGGGCGCCACCACGGCGCGTCCTTGTCGGGGCGCACGCTTGCGGCGGCGGCCTCATAGCGCGCCACGAGCTCACGGAGTGCCCCGTCGCACGCGTGGCAGCTGGCCTGGATGTCGGCCTCATCGGGCTGGTCGCCGGCGCGCGCGATCAGGCGGGCGAGGCGGTCGTGCTGGCGGCAGCACTCCTGGGCCGAGCGGTAGAGGGCATCCGCGAGGCTGCGCACTTCCTCGATGGGAGTGCGGACATCGGCGGCGTCCGCGCCTGCGGTCGACTTCGACTTCGACTTCGTCATCGTGCGGTGGGGAGGGGATTTCCGGCGGGCGCTGCAAGCGGCCCGGCCATCGTGCGTGAGAGCAAGATGACCGGGCCGTATCCGCCGCGGTAGTGGGCGCGGCGGGCTGGTACGCGGTGCGCTAGAAGGTGAAGCGAAGCCCCGCGCTGAGCGCGAAGTGCTGCGCGGTGTTCCCCTGGATGTTGAAGAGCTGGGTGGCTTCCTTGAAGTCGAACTTGCCCACGTAGTCCTTGAGCATCACCTGGAGGCCGACGCCCTTCGCCACGGCCATGTCCGCCCCGATGCCGGCGTTGAACGCGGCATTGGTGGCCTTCGTGGTGAGGACGGAGGCCTTGATGTCGTAGTGCATGCCACCGGCGCCGAGCTGGATGAAGGGCGACAGCGGGGCGACGCCGCCGGTGGATCGCCCGAGGTTGAGCTGGACGCCGGCGTCGTAGAGCAGCATGTCGGACGTCCCGACGCTCACGCCGCCGAGGAAGGGCACGCCGACCTGGATGTCGGAGCTGCTGCGAGCGGCGTTGGCATAGAGGGACAGCGTGGGCGACACGCGGAAGCCGGCCTGGGCGCCGTAGACGGGGCCGTTGGCGTTGGTGATCGAGGTGCCGAGGGGTCCGTCGAGCACGCTGCCGTTCACGATGTAGCCGGCGTACGGGGTGAACTCGATGGTGGGGCCGGTCTCGGGCGTACGGGACTGCGCGCCGGCGAGACTGGCAATGGAAGCAAGCGCGAGCGCGCTGAGTCGAAGAGAGCGAGCAATCATGGGAGGCTCCGAGTGGGGTTTACGGGCACCCATAAGGCAGGGCGCGAGCCCAATCGCAACATGTTGTCGCGCAACGGGATACGTTCGTGGCGCTAGGCGCATTGTCCACTTTCTGCTACAGATCCCAGCACCATTTTCAGGGCATACCGCGTGGGCTGGTCCCACAGGATTGTGCACGCCGAAGCAGCCACGAAACAGCCGAAACTGCCACGCAGTGCGGCTCGTTTCGGCTTTTTCAGCGCCTTTCGGCGTGCCCGATCTGTGCTCTTCCTGCTGAGGATGAGATCAAATGGTCGCTAGCGCACGAATTGGGTTGCTCGATGCGTCCGGTCACGCAACAAGATGCAGTATGCCCACTGGCCTGCTGCTCGAGGACGTCACAGGCGATGTCCGCAAGGCGTTCTTCGAGGTGTACAATCGCCTGGACTACGGCTTTCTCGAGCAGGTGTATGGGAAGGCACTCGAAAGCGAGCTTCGAGCAATGGGCCGACATGTAGCGCGAGAGGTAAGCGTACCAGTGCTCTACAAGGGACTCGAGATCGCTACGCAGCGACTCGACTTCGTGGTCGATGGAACGGTCATCATCGAGGTGAAGTCTACGGAACGGCTCCCTTCGGTCGCGCACCGGCAGGTCCTCAGCTACCTGAGGGCAACCAGGCTCGAGGTGGCGATGCTGCTCCACTTCGGACCCGCTCCGAAGTTCTATCGGTCGGTTGTCTCTAACGCACTGCCACCTAGAGATACCCCATAGCCTGCAGCGCTTCGTACCTGCGCAGGGGCGAGGTGGGGTAGTCGGTGCCGGCGCCGTCGGTGCGGAAGGAGCGGCCGGGGAACTTCACCTGCCACGCCTTGCGGATCGCCTCTTCCCACGCGGTCGGGATGGTGTAGCCGTAGCCGCAGGCGATCACCACCCAGTCGAAATAGCCGGCGGTCAGGACGGCGTCGCCATCCTTGTAGACGTCATTGAAATACAGGTCCTTGCAGAGCGCGTCCGGAAACTGCACCGCCTTCCCGGGCTGCGGATGGTCCATGTAGAGCGAGACCGTGGCCCCGAAGCCGGGCGCGAAGTCCGGGACCACCCGCTTCTCCGCGAACGCGGCGAGCGTCTCGCCGAGCGGTGCGCGATTGAGGTTCCAGAACAGGTTCGGGTGCGCATTGTAGCCGAAGCGCTCGCACTTTTCGAAGAACCAGATCCCGTCGCGCGCCGCGATGAAGTTTGCGTCGCCGAAGCCGGTGTACTTCATCTCGCGATACGCCGGGAACAGCCGGCCCACGCTCTCCTGCACCGCGCGGCACTCCACCGGCACCACGAACGCAAAGTCGAAGGCGCACCCCACCAGGTCGCCGAGGTCCCCCACGAGCTTCTTCTTGGCCTCGATGCACATCCACGCGAACACGGGCTCGCCCTCCACGAACCACACCTCGACGTTCGTCTCGATACCATCCTTGCGCTCCTGCAGCACGAACGCGCTCTCGTTCGTGAGCGTGCGGAGGTGCTGTCGCAACTCGCGGTTCGCCTCCGCGGCCACCGCCGATTGCGGGAGCCACGTCTCGTACGTCTCGCCGTGGTCGGGCTTGTAGACGTAGGCGGTGTCGGCGTGCTCCTCGGTGAACGCGAGCGCCGACTGCGCATCGGTGAACGCGAACGACGGCGGCGGCTTGAGGCCGTACTCGTTCACGAAGCGGAGGCATGCGTCGCGGTCGTGCTCCATGGTGTCGGCATAGCGGCCACCGCCGAATACGCGAAAGCCCTCGGCCCGCAACAGCTCGTTCTCGTCCGCGCTGTGGTTCTCGTCCCAGATCCAGTACGCGTCGCGCAGCTGCTCGCGATCCTGCATGACGTGGGCGATCGGGCGCTTGGGGACGATGCCATTGGCGACGAGCGCATGGCGCTCCTCCTGGCGGCGGTCCTCGATGCCGCGAACGGCGAAGAGGACTTCATGCCCCTCGTCCTGGAGGCGCATGGCGAAGCCAAGGCCGGCGTAGTGCTGGGTGGCGATCACGAAACGCATGGGGCCGGCATGGGCAGGAGTCATGCCCCGTCCCCTGCTATCCGACCGTGGTGCTCTCTCCCTTCATGCGAAAGCCGACGCCACGCACCGTCTCGATCTCGGGGCTCGATGAATGGCGCTCGAGCTTGCGACGCAGGCGCGCGACGTTCGCGTCCACCACGTTGCTGCCCGGGTCGAAGTGCATGTCCCACACGCGCTCGAGCAGCTCGGTGCGGCTGATCGCCTCGCCGGCGCGGAGCATCAGCTCGCGCAGCAACCCGAACTCGCGCGGCGTGAGCGGAATCTCGACCGTCTGCACGAAGGCGCGATGCGTGAGGAGGTTGAGGGCGAGCGTGCCGACCTGCAGCGTCTCCGAGCGGCGCGCGCCACCTCGCCGCACCAGCGCGCGCACGCGCGCCTTGAGCACGTCGTTCTGCACCGGCTTCACCACGTAGTCGTCGGCGCCGGAGTCGAGCACGCTCACCATGTCGCCGGCGGCGCCACGACCGGTGAGGACGAGCACGGGCGTGGGGCGACCCTCGCGGCGCAGCTCCCGCAGGATCTCGATGCCGCTCCCGTCGGGCAGGCTGAGGTCGAGGATCACCGCGTCGTAGTCATTCAGCCGCGCGAGCACGCGCCCGTCCTCGGCCGTGTCGGCGACGTCGAGCAGGTCGCCGTCCTCCACGAAGAGCTGGCGGATCAGGCGCGCGCTCTGCCGGTCGTCCTCGATCAGGAGCAGTCGCATTGGTCGGGTCGAGGGGAAGCGAGCGGGGGCGATTGCGCGGCGGGGGTGCCGAAGGGGTGAATGTAGCGCCACCTTTCCCGCACTTCACCCCCTTGCCCATGCCGAACGCGCTGCCCGAGATCGTCTTCCACATCTACCCGACCGATTGCGACATGCTCGGGCACCTGAACCACGCGACGATGCTCAACTTCCTGGAGCGAGCGCGCTGGGCCCTGCTCGAGCCCGAGGTGGACGTCCAGAACTGGAGCCAGCAGCCGGTGTTCAGCGTGGTGCGGCACGTCCAGATCGACTACTTCGCGCAGTCGCTGCCGGGAGAGGACCTGCGGATCCGGTCAGGGCTCGTCGAGGTCGGCAACACCAGCTACGTGGTGCGCCAGGACGTGCGCAAGGTCGGCGGCGACCTCAAGGTGGCCGAGGCGATGATCGTGTTCGTGGCGATCGGCCGGGACGGCAAGGCAGTGAAGGTCCCCGAGGGGTGGCGCGACATGCTGCCGCGGTGGCCGGAGGACTGAATCGCGCCGGGGCCGGTTCCTCGGATAACTGCACGGACTGAAGGGCGGAGACCTGCGCGGATACTGCAACAGCACCTGCCTGAAAACTGCAGGCGCGGCACAACTCGTGGCGTTGTTGCAGGCAAAAAGTGCCCTGCAGTTGCTGTCTCCGCGAACTTCCGCTTCAGTTCGTCCGCGTGAATCCGAGGAACCGGCGCCGGCGCGCCAGAACTCTACGCCTCCATCACCGCCCGGATATCGGGGTCGAGCGTGGACTCGGCGGTTGCCCGCGTGAGCCACGAGAGGGCGAAGAACACCAGGAAGCTCATCACGAGCGACAGTCCTGACGCCGTGACTCCCGCGGGGAGCTTGTAGGCCTTCATGTAGGCGAGCGTCTCGAAGAGCAGGGTGCACACCAGGCCCGTGACGATCGAGCCCACGGCGCCGGCGCGCGTGGCGCCCTTCCAGTTCAGGCCGATTGCGAGCGACGGAACGAGCGTCGACGCGAACAGCCCCCAGCCGAAAATGCCGAGGAAGGCGACGAGCGCGCCGCTGCCCTGCGCGACGAGCGCCGCCAGCACCGCGATGACCACGGTGGTGAGGCGCCCCACCAGGAGCTCGTCCTTCACGCGACGGCCGAAGGCGACGGGGATGTCGTGCGTGAGCGCGGCGGCGCCGATGCTGAGGAACGAGTTCACGGTGCTCATGATCGCCGCGGCCACGCCGGAGAACACGAGCGCCGCCAGTGCGATGGGCGTGAAGTGCAGCAGGAAGGTGGGCGTCGCGTCATCCGGACTCGCGAGCGCGGGAATGCGACCCCCCGCGACGAGCGCGCGCATGGCGATCCCCACGCCGAAGTAGAGCAGCAGCGAGACGATCAGCGAGCAGCTCACGATCAGCGGCAGCCACTTGAGCCGGCGGGGGTCGCGCAGCATGTAGAACTTGTGGACCACGTGCGGCTGCCCCAGCGAGCCGATGCCGAACACGAAGAAGAACGAGAGCGCGGCCATGGGGCCGATCTTGCCCCACGGACCCAGGTAGCTGGGATCCACGGCCATGATGCTCTGCGAGATGCCACCCATGCCGCCGCCCACCATCAGCACGTACGCGAACACGAGCACGCTCGCCACCGCCTTCACCGCGCCCTCGAAGAGGTCGGTGTACACGCCGGCCAGGATGCCGCCCGACGCGCTGTACGAGAGGATGATCGCCGATCCGATCCAGATGCCGGGCACGCGCCCGACGCCGAACACCGCGGTGATCACCAGGCCGAGGGCGAGCACGTTCGTCGCCGTGTAGCCGATGGTCGCCACCACGATCGACACGGCGGAGATGCCCTGGCCGAAGCGCGACCTGTAGCGCACGCCGATGGCGTCGGGGATCGTGATCAGGCCGCGAATCTCGCCCAGCAACCGCAGGCGCTTCGCCAGCACCCAGCACCCCATGGTATTCGTGATCGCTGCCGGCAGCACGAGAAAGAGCGCGCCGATGCCGATGCTGTACACGAGCCCCGGGCCGCCGATGAAGGCGAAGCCGGAGATGGTGGACGCCATCGACGCAATCGCCAGCGTCCAGAGCCCGATCCCCTCGCCCGCCACGAAGAAGTCGCTCGCGTTCTTCGTGCGCCGCGTGGCCCACACGCCGATCGCCGCGACGATCGCGAAGTACACGAGCGCCACTCCCACGATCACCGGCTGCGTGAGCGGCGGCAGCGCCGACGCCTCGAGCAGGGGGAAGAGCGTCATGCGGTTCCCTTCAGCTGCGCGGCCGCGGCGCGCACGCGCGCCAGGTCCTCGTCACTCAGCGTGAGTGCGTCGAAGGTGCGCGCGTAGGCAAATGGCAGCACGAGGATCGGCAGCAACCCGATGCCGTACACGATGATGGCTGCACGCAATGGCAGGCCGAACAGCAGTCGCTCGGCGGCACCAGCCGCGGGCAGCACGAGCCCCATCCCGAAGCCGAGCATCAGCACGGCGAAGGTGAAGGCGAGGGGGAGCAGCAGCGGGCGCAGCGAGCGATCGTCGCGACTCGCGCCGAGCATCATGAGCCCCACCACGGCGCCCGCGATGCCGAAGATCATGCACCACGCGCCCAGCGAGCCGGTAAGGCCGGGGGCGGCGAAAGCGAGCAGGTACGCGAGCCCCACTGCGATCATCGATATCACGACGAGCGCGAGGCCGAAGCGATGTGTCATGTGTGCATTGCGCGCTAGAAGGTGATGCCGCCGCCGACCGTGATCACCTGCCCCGAGATGTAGTTCGACTCGGGCGAGCAGAAGAGGTAGACGCCGTCGGCGGCTTCCTCCGCGGTGCCCATGCGGCCGAGCGGGATCTGCTGCGTCTCGAGCGCCTCGATGAGGGCCGGTTGCACTCCATACTTGATCTCGCGGCCAGCCACGGCGACTGGCGCGTTGTCGGCGGAGAGCGCCTGCGTCATGCGGGTGCGGATGAAGCCGAAGGCGACGCAGTTGACGTTCACCTTGTAGCGACCCCACTCCTTCGCCAGCGTCTTGGTCATCCCCACCACCGCGGCCTTGCCCGCCGCGTAGTTCACCTGGCCCGGGTTGCCACCGAGTCCGCTGACGCTCGAGATGTTCACGACCTTGCGAAAGACTTCCCTGCCCGCGGCCGCCTCTTCCTTGGCGAGCGCGCGAATCGGCTCCGCGGCCGCGCGCAGGATCCGGAAGGGCGCGGTGACGTGCACGTCGAGCACCGCCGCGAACTGCTCGTCGGTCATCTTCTGGATCACGCTGTCCCAGGTGAAGCCGGCGTTGTTGACGATGATGTCGAGCCCCTGGAACTCGTCGAGCGCCACCTTCACGAAGCGATCGCCGAAGCCGGCGTCGGTCACGCTGCCCACGCAGAGCGCGGCCTCACCACCCGCCGCTCGCACCAGTGCGGCCGTTTCATTCGCGGGCGCGTCGTCCATGTCGTTGATCACGACGCGCGCACCCTCGCTCGCCAGCTTGACGGCGATGGCCTGCCCTATGCCGCGGCCGGCGCCCGTAACGAGCGCGACCTTCCCCTTCAGTTTTGACATAAGAAAATTGAAACGGTAGGAGTAGTACTCAGTACTCAGTACTCAGTACTCAGTACTCAGTACTCAGATTTTGACCGCCTTCCCTTCCCAGTACTCCGCGCGCATCTCGCGCTTGAGCACCTTGCCCGCCGCGTTGCGCGGGAAAGCGGATAGTATGGCGACGTCACGCACCTGCTGGTAGCGCGCGCCCACGCGCGCATTCACGAAGGCCTTGAGCTCCCCGGAGGTCGCCGCGACTCCCGACTTGAGCACCACGGCACCGAGCGGCGTCTCGCCCCACTTCTCGTCGGGCACGCCGAAGACGGCCGCCTCGAGCACGGCAGGGTGCGTCACCAGCACCTCCTCGATGTCGCGCGGGTAGACGTTCACGCCGCCGGAGATGATCAGGTCCTTCTTGCGGTCCACCAGGTGGAGGAATCCATCGGCATCCATGAAGCCCATGTCGCCGGTGTACATCCAGCCATCGCGAATGGCGTGCGCGGTGAGGTCGGGACGCTTGTGGTAGCCGGGCATCAGCAGCGGGCCTCGGCCCACGATCTCACCCACCTCGCCGGCCGGCTGCTCCACTCCCTGCTCGTCGCACACCTTCACTTCCATGAACGGCGGCGCGCAGCCGACCGAGTCGCCCTTGGCCGATACCTGGTCGCGATCCAGGATGGTCATCACGCCCTCGGTGAGCCCGTACAGCTCGTGGAAGATTCCCGGCAGCTGCGACGTGAGCCGCGCCTTGTGCTCCGCGTGCAGCGGCGCGCCCACGGAGCCGAGCATCTGCAGCGACGCCAGGCGCTCGCGCGAGAACGCCGGCGAGTTGAGCACGGCCACGATCTGCGAGGGCACCATGAACACGTGCGTGACCTGCTCGCGCTCCACGTTCGCGATGAACTCCGCGGCGTCGAAGTGGCACTGCAGCACGTACTTGCAGCCGAGGAACAGCGCGGGCATCAGGGTGAGGAACGCGCCGTTGAACACGAGCGAGCCGGCGTGGATCACCACGCTCTCCGGCGTCATCCGCCAGGCGTTCGCGAAGAGCGTGCAGTAACCCGCGCGAATGTCGTGCGTGTGCACGATCCCCTTCGGCGTGCCGGTGGTGCCACTGCTGTAGACGATGTTGTACACGTCGCTTCCAGCGATGTCCACAGCTGGCGGCGCGTCACTACTCGCCGCCGCGACCGCATCCGCATAGCTGCGGAGACCCGGAACCGAGCCACCGAGGACCAGGTGCCTGTGCGGGGGCAGCAAGGGCAACTCGGACCGGACCTTCTCCACTTCGCCGGCGACATCTGCCGACGTGATGATCGCCTTGACGTCGGCGTCGTTCAGCAGCACCGACAGCGCCGACCCGCGCAGCAATGGACTGAGCGGCACGCTCACGAGGCCCGCCTGCGCGAGCCCCCAGTAGATCTCGAGCAGCTCGACCGCGTTCGGCGTCGCGATGGCGACGGCGTCGCCCTTCACGAGCCCGAGCGACTGGAATACGTTCGCCACGCGGTTCACCCGCGTCGCGAGGTCGCGCCAGGTCAGCCGCTCGTCGCCACACACCACTGCCGTGGCATCGCCGCGATAGCGCGCGTGCCGCGGCACCAGCGTGCCGATGTTCACCTGGCGACTCCGGCCCGGGCACCGGTTGTGACGGTCGCCGAAGGGATGGCGGCGGTCGCAGTGAGGAACTCGTCGAGCGCGCGGTTGAACAGCTCCGGACGCTCGAGAGGCAGGAAGTGGCGGGTGTTCGGGATGATGACCAGGCGCGCGCCGGGGATGAGGCTGGTGTAGTGCTGCTTCCACGGGATGGGCGTGTAGTCCATGTCGGCCGTGAGGATGAGCGTGGGCTGCGTGATCGCCGGCAACCTGGCCGTGACCGTCCAGCCCACCAGCGCACGCAGGGCTCGCAGGTACGAGCGCTTGTCGTTGCGCGCCCAGCGCTCGACGATCTTGCCGCGCAGGGCGACAAACTCGTCACCCGGCAGCAGCCGATCCGCGAGGACCGCACCCCACTTCCGGAGCCCCATCATCTGCACGATCCAGCGGCGCTGGAAGATCGCGAACTTCTGCGCGAAGGTGCGCAGCACCATCTCGGGGCCGCTGTTGACGACGGTCAGCGTGCGGACCAGGTCCGGGCGATCGGCCGCGAGCTGGAAGGCGATCATGCCGCCCATGGAGAGCCCCACGACGTGCACCGGCGCGTCGCCCAGCTGCTCGACCAGCGCGGCCGCGTCGTCGGAGAACTGCTGGAGCGAGTACTTCTCGCGCGGCTTCGTGGTGCGGCCGTGGCCGCGCACGTCATAGGTGACCACGCGATAGCGATCGGCGAAGAATGGCACCTGCGCTTCCCAGTCCTCGGTGCTCGAGCCGAGCCCGTGGATGAAGAGGAGCGTGGGGCCGCTTCCATGTTCCTCATGGAAGACGTCGATGTCCCTGATGCGGGTAGTTGGCATGATGGGATCGATGGAGCGCAGCGGCTAGCGCCAGCTGCTCTCCCATTCACAGAAGGGGTCGCCCTCATGCACGCAGCGGGTGTGACGCACGGAGACGTCACGACCACGCGCGAGCCGGATGGCTGCGAGGAATCCACCGACGAGCCGACGACAGAAGAGGGGGTCCTGGTCATCGAACCCGACGAGCCTCGTCGTGATTCGGTGCGACCCCTCATCCACCTTGATCATGTCGCCCGGGCGGTAATACAGCTGGAAGAGCGAGACGTACTGGTTGATCCACTCGAGGGGCGTGGAGCGCGCGATCAGCTCGGGATAGAGCTGCATCCCCGTGACCTCGATCGCCTCGGCGCCAGCCCGCTCGGCCCACTGCGGGTCGCGCGTACCAAGCGCCGTGTCGATCGAGCGCCAGAGCGCGAGCACCACGCGATAGGGCACCTCGGCGATCGCGTCGACTTCCTGGATCACGTGCCGGTCCTCGGCCGTGAGCCGGGCCAGCACGCCCGCGCGCTCGACGTCGTCGAGCGCGTGGGCGATGTAGTCCATCGTGCTGCGCACGGTGGAGCCCCTGGTGTACATCATGGAACCTCCGGCCGGCGATGCCCAGGTGTCGCTCCGCCGGGCCACCGGCCCGGAGGAGCGCACCCGTACATCATCCTGTACCAGCGTGAGTGCCGGCAAGGGGCCGAATCTCCTAGCGCATGTCGAAGCGCAGGCCGGCCAGGATGGTCGGGCCGACTTCCGGAGAGTTGAGCATCTCCGAGTGCTTCTTGCCGAAGCCGCAGCTCTGCTTCTGCGCGTAGATCGCCGGCACCGTGGACGCGATGCCCGTGACGGGCGCCGAGGAGGTGCCGCCGGTGCAGGCGTACAGGTTGGTGGCCTGCACCATGATCCGTGCGCTCTGGTTGAGGCGATAGCTGCCGTTCAGGTCGAGCGTGCCGAACGCCGGGATCATCCCGAAGTTCACGCCGGAGCGGAAGTTGTACTTGTGCACGTAGCGCATGGTGAAGCCGGCCGTGGTGTTCTGCACCACGTTGTTGAAGTCCATGCCGGCGTTGATGCGCGAGCTCGGGCTGTTGAACGACGTGGCTTCCGGCGGGTCGGTAGCGAGCGCCTTGATGGTGTCGACCGACATCAGGCTGACGTTGCCCGACGCGGCGATCTTGTCGGTGAAGAAGAAGCGGAGGCCTGCATCCACGCCGTGGATGGTGCCCTCGCCGACGTTGAAGTACGAGAGCACGATCTGGTTGGCTCCCGCCTCATCCGTAACCTTCGCGCCCGTCTTGTGATTGTACGCGGTGGTGCCGAGCACGGGGACCGCGATCGTCGCCAGCGGGCTGAGGAAGTGCTGGAAGCGCGTCCGGTAGCCGGTGACGTCCACGAACAGGCGCTGGCCCACGACGCCCTTGTAACCGAGCTCCCAGGTGTCGTTGGTCTCGGGACGGATCGGGTCATACGCCTTGGTGATCGTGCCCGCGGCGTTCTTGATGTCGAAGCCGTCCAGGTTGCCGAAGACGCCGACGCCCGCCACGAAGTTCGGGAAGTAGAAGTCCGTCTGCAGAACGGTCGGCGACTTGAACGCCTTGTTGTACGTCACGCGAATCGTCTGGTCGGCGACCGGCGTGAACATCAGCGCGGCCTTCGGCGAGAACTGCGCGTCGTAGCGCTCGTGCTTGTCGTAGCGGCCGGCCAGCACCACGCGGAACATCTCGGTCAGCGGCGTCTCGAGCTGCGCATAGACGCCCTTCTGGTCCAGCAGGATCGCCTTCTGGTCGCGGCGGTCGCTCAGCCAGTGCATGTAGGAGCTGACGCGATCGCGGCGTAACTGGCCGCCCCACGTGATGTGCGTATTGTCGATCGCGCCGATGCCGGTCTTCGTCAGCGAGCTGATCGAGAAGTTGTTCTGGAGCTCGGCGGCCATCAGGCGGCCTTCGCCCGGGAACGCGGAGAGGGCGCGCGCCGAATCGGCGGTGATCGTCGGATAGCGCGCGGTGTTCTGCGTGAAGGCATTGAGCTGGTAGGTCTGCCCGCCGTTGGAGCTCGTCATGTAGCTCTGCGCGAACCAGTGCGTTCCCACGTACTGCAGCTGGTAGTCGTGAAAGTCGTAGTTCTTCAGCTGGTTGCGACCGAGGTTCGTCGCGCCGATGCCGTTCAGACGGCTGGCACCCACGGTGGCCTGCACGCGACCGCCGTTGTTCAGGTAGTACGCGAGCGAGCCAGAGCCGCGGCTGGAAGACGTCTTCCAGTCGGCGCCCTTCTCCGCCAGGGCCGGCGTTCCGGCGACGACCGCGGGATAGTAGAGCGAGTTGTCCCACTCGTTCGCCTGCACGCGCTCGCCGGAGATCTTGTAGCCCCAGTTGCCGGTGACGCCGGCGTAACGGGCCTGCGCGTCGAGGAAGCTGCGCGAGCCGCCGTCGAGCTCCATGCTGAGGCCCGGGAACTGGCGCGGGTCCTTGGTCTGCGTGGTGATCACGCCATTCGAGGCGTCGGGGCCGTAGAGCGCCGCACCCGGGCCGACCAGCACTTCGATGCCCGCGATGTCGAGCTTGTTGATGGTGGTCAGGCCACCAACCGGCAGGCCGCTCTCGGCCAGGACGGAGATGCGTCCGTCCTCGGTCTGCAGCATGCGGTTGTTGAACGACGAGTTGAATCCGCGCGCGTTGATCGCGGCGCCCATGACGCCCACGCGAATGAACTCGATTCCCTTGACGTCCTTGAGCGAGTTGCCGAAGGAGTTGCCGAGGGCACCCGCGAGCTCCACGTCATCGATGTGCGTGATGGTCGCGGGCGCTTCGGTGATCTTCTCCACGCGGCGCGACGCCGACGTCACGACGCCGCCGAGCTGCACGGGCGCCTGCGTGAGCGTGAGCTTGATGGTCGCGTCAGCACCAGCAGCGACGGCGACGCCGGTCTGCGTCTGCGTATGGAAGCCGATGCGGTAGGCCTTCACCGAGTACGTGCCGGCCGGCACGCTGCGGATGACGAAGCGGCCATCGGACCCGGCCGCGCCGGAGAGCGCCGTACCCTGCACGAGCACCTGGGCGCCCGCGACGGGTGCGCCCGTGGGGTCGCTCACGGTGCCGACGATGCGCCCACTCTGGGCGAACAGCGCGGCGGGAAGCAGTGCGAGGGCGAAGGCTGACGTCGTGAGCGCCTTCGCCAGGCGCGACGCGCGAGTCAGTGTTGATCCCAGCATGGTGAGTCTCCTGTGGAGGGGTACAGCGGGGCGCCTACGCGCCAGGTGGGGATACAGCGGGTCGTCCGGTGGTGCCTCTGATCACGAGCTTCACGGGCAGCGTCTTCGCTGCCGGCACGACTCGCGGAATGTCTGCCTGCGAGAGCAGGTCGCGCACGGCGCGCGCGCCCAGCTCGCCGAGCGGGGTGTGGATGGTGCTCAGCTCGGGCGTGACGAGTGTCCCGATCTCGATGTCGTCGCAGCCGAGGAGGGAGATGTCGTGGCCGAGCTGCACTCCCGCCGCGGTGCACGCCTTGTGTGCACCGAGGGCAGAGAGGTCGTTGGCGCAGAACACGGCGGTGGGTCGCTCGTGCAGCGCCAGCAGGGTGCGCATGGCGGAGAATCCGCCGGCGACGTTCGCGTCGGCGCGCTGCCAGTAGTCGCTGCGCAGTTCGACGCCCGAGGCGCGGACGACCTGCGCGTAACCACGCTCGCGATGGCGGAAGACGTGCGATGCGGAGGCGGGCCCAATGAACGCGAGCCTCGAATGACCGAGGCCCAGGAAGTGTTCAGCGGCAGTGGCGCCGGCGCGAATGGAGTCCTCGGCCAGGGTCGAGAACTGATTCGACGGCTGGTTGATGATCACCACGTTGAGCGCGGCGAGCTCCTCGGCGGGCAGCGAGGCGGCGATGACGCCGGCGATGATCACGCCATCGATCTGGCGGTCGGCCAGGGCCCGGAGCTGGGCGACGTGGTCGTCGGCGGTGGCCTCAGCCAGGAGCAGGGCGTAGCCCGTTTCCGAGGCGACCCGCTTGGCGCCGCTGACGATGGCCGCGTAGACGGGATCGCCCAAGGCCGGGACGAGCACGCCGAGGGCAAAGGAGCGGCGGTTGACGAGGGCGCGGGCGACGAGATTCGGGCGGTAGCCGAGCTCGGCGGCAGCCTGGATGATGCGCGCGCGCGTCTCCTCGGCGAACCGCGCCTTGGGGTTGCGGGAGAGGACGAGGGAGACGGCGGCCTGGGAGACCCCCGCCTTCCGAGCGACCTCTGAGGCCGTGACGCGTGCTGAGGTAATACGCATAAGCAGCCGCTAATACGCATTAGCGCGCGATAGTTGTCAATAGCGACAATTGAGGCGGGGCACCGGATTCCAGCGTCGGTCAGGGGACCTGCGAAATCATTTCACGCCGAAACGCGCCGAAAAAGCCGAAACTGCCAACAAACGAGAACCCCGGTTTTCAGGCTCTTTCGGCAGTTTCGGCGCTCTTCGGCGTGTCAGCGCTTCAGCGGACCTTCCCCGTTCTTCCGGCCCTTATTCGGGTACGATGTCCTTCAGCCGATCCAGCCTATACTACGCGCCGCTCGAGGCTGACTGGCTGGCGGCGGAGGTGGACGAAGCCCAGGGATCGCGCTGGAGCCATTCGTCGTTCGGCGCGAACAGGAACACCATTCCGCCCTGAGCGAGCTTCGGCAGCAGTCGCGCCGCTCGCGCCGGCTCCATGGCCGGACAACCTTCGCTGCGACCTGCCTTGTCGGCGGTGACGTACGGCGCGCCGTGCGCGACGACGCGACGATCGAAGGCGTTGTCGTTGAAGCCCGTCGAGACACCGAGCAGGCGCATGCCCACCGAGCTGTAGGCGCGACCGCCCGAGTGACCGTGGAAGTCGTACGTGCCCTCGGCCACGTAGAGGCCGAGCGACGTCGCGTTGCTGCCCGAGGCATTCGAGAAGCGCGTGGGCACGCCGTACTGGCTGGTGGACGAACCACGCCCGTGCGCCACCATGAAGGGTCCGTCGACAACCTGCAGCGACTGCATGTCGAAGACGTAGCCGCGCGGCGTGGTGCTGGAGAGGCCGTAGTCCACGAAGTAGAGGAGCGGCTTCTTCACCTCGCCCGGGTGCGCGGCCTTGAACGCGAAGTAACCGCGAAACGCGGACTCGAGGGCGTTGGTACGGCTGAGCGGGCCAACCGCGGTCGAGAACGCACTGAGTGCGCGCGACGTGAACGAGGCGACCGAGCTCATCGAAGACGCGGAGCCGAGCGAGGAGGCCGACGTCGCAGAGCTGTCGGAGCGCGCGCTGACGAAGGCCACGGCAGACCGAAGGACGGGGCCGCTCTCCGCGTGGCCCGGCACCAGGCGGGAACCGACCGCGAGGGTGGCGACCGCGCCCGCGAACACGTTCATGGCGTAGCGATTCGAACGCATTCGTTTCCTCCGGGAAGGGCGAGTGACCGTCTTTCTCGTACCCCGAAGTATAGCGGATGGGTGCCGTAACGTAAAGTGTTGTAATTCATTACGTTACGGCCCCGTTCGCCATGATTTTCGTTACGGAATCGCTCGGGTGCGCGTCGCGGGGAGCGCGCCGGGCTCAGCGGGCCGCGGGAGCTTTTCATCGCGCTGCGCCGCCTGCCAAGCGAAGCTCGCGACCACTGCCGCGTTGAACTTCATGTCGTCCGGCTGCAGCCGCTCGTACACGTCCTGGTTGGTGTGGTGCGTGACGTTGCCGTAGTCGAGCGGATCCTGGATGAACTGGAAGCCCGGGAGGCCCACGCCGACATAGGAGAGGTGATCGGTGCCCCCGGTGTTGCTGATCGTCAGCGTCCGCATGCCCATGTCCTTGAACGGACCCATCCACGCGTCGAAGATCGGGCGGTTGGCTTCGAGCCCCTGCAGGTAGACGCCGCGGATCTTGCCGCTGCCATTATCCAGGTTGAAGTACGCCGCGAGCTTCTTCTGCTCGGCCGTGGCAGGGAAGCCGATCGTGTCGCGCACGCCGAAGTGCTGCCTGACGTAGGCGGCGGAGCCGAGGAGCCCCTGCTCTTCCCCCGTCCAGAGTGCGATGCGGATCGTGCGCCGCGGATGGAGGTCGAGCGTCTTCAGCAGGCGCATCGCCTCGAGCATCACGCCGGAGCCGGCGCCGTTGTCGGTGGCGCCCGTGCCGGAATGCCAGGAGTCGAAGTGCGCGCCGATCATCACCACTTCATCCTTGAGCGCGGGGTCGGTGCCCGGGATCTCGCCGATGACGTTGAACGAGGTCGCGTTCGCCGGGAAGAACTTGTTCTTCATGTTGAGCTCGAGCGACACGGGCACCTGCTTCTCGAGCATGCGCGCGATGCGCCCGTACGACTCCATGGACACGTGGACGGTGGGCACCTGCGGGGCGCCCTTCACGCGGGACGCGCCGTTGTTGGTGCCGATGTCGCCGCCGACATGGGACGCGTCGCCGAGGAGGATCGCCGCCACGCCCTGCTTCTGGATCCAGCGTAGCGTGGTGGTGTCGGTGATGCTGACGCCGCCGCGCGCACCGAAGCGATTCGGCGCCGGTGCGCCCGTCGCAGCCGCACGCGCCGCGGCAGCGGCGGAGTCGCGCGCGAGCTGCGCCTCGCAGGTGGCCGAGAGCGCGGCGGCATTCG
>JAQBPX010000017.1 GCA_028287305.1 Gemmatimonadota bacterium | reverse complement strand
GGATGGAGATGGTGATGCCGGGCGACAACGTGCAGATGACCATCGAGCTGATCACGCCGATCGCGATGGACGAAGGGCTCCGCTTCGCGATCCGCGAGGGCGGCCGCACGGTCGGCGCCGGCGTCGTCGCAAAGATTCTCGTCTAACAACCGCCAGTCGGTTTTCAACAAGGAAGTTCAATGGCCCGCGACAAGATCATCCTCGCCTGCAGCGAGTGCAAGAACCGGAACTACTTCGGCATGAAGAACAAGCGCCTCCATCCGGAGCGCGTGGAGTGGAAGAAGTACTGCCCCCGCTGCAACAAGCACCAGCTTCATAAGGAAACGAAGTAACCATGGCCGACGTCGTCCGGACCCAGGCGGAGCCGCGTGAAGGTGCCCTCGTGCGCCTGCGCAGCTTCTTCGTGGGCGTGAAGGCCGAGATGGACAAGGTCACCTGGCCGGATTTTCCGCAGATCCGCCAGGCGACCATCGCCATCATCGTGTTCGTGCTCGTGCTCGGACTGCTCATCACGCTGCTGGACGCCGTGCTGAACGGCCTGCTCGTGCGCCTGATCCCGTCGCTGTTCGCAGGCCGCTGACCACATGGACCATCGCGAGCACCGCTGGTACGCCATCCAGACGACGGCTGGGCACGAGAACAAGGTTCGCTCGCTGGTCCAGCGGAAGATCGAGGGCGACACGCACGCCGCCGAAGATCGCATCGTGAGGCAGGCCCTGGTCCCGACGCAGGAAGTCGTCGAGATCAAGAACGGCAAGAAGGTGACGGTGGAGCGGAAGCTCTATCCGGGCTACGTGCTGGTTGAAATGATCCTGAACCAGGAGACCGCGCACATCATCAGCGGAATCCAGGGTGTCATCAAGTTCGTCGGCCACGATTCGCGCTTTCCGCAGCCGCTGCGTCCCGACGAAGTGAATCGCCTCCTCGGCATCGCCGAGGAGGTGGAGGAGTCTGCACCGAAGGAGGAGATCCCCTTCCTCGTCGGCCAGGCGGTCGCCATCACGGAAGGACCGTTCACGGACTTCAATGGAACGGTCGAGGAAGTGATGTCGGACAAGGGCAAGGTGCGCGTCTCGGTGAGCCTCTTCGGCAGGCCGACGTCAGTCGAGTTGGACTATCTGCAACTGAAGTCGTATTGAGGAATAGCAGTATTCGGTGAGAGGAGAGGGGAGCGCGAAGCGCGACTTCAAATCAAACCTCGGTGTTGCCGCGAAGCGGCAACACCACGTCGGCGACCACTCCGACGCTAATTACTGAAGTGGGAGTCAGACCGCGGCACATCGCGGGATCAAGACAGGAGTGAGATGGCAAAAAAGGTTACGGGCTTCGTGAAGCTCCAGATTCCGGGCGGTCGCGCGAATCCTGCGCCTCCGGTCGGTACGGCGCTCGGTCCGCAGGGCATCAACATCATGGCGTTCTGCAAGGAGTTCAACGCTCGCACGCAGACGCAGGATGGGCTGATCCTGCCGGTCGAAGTCACGATCTTCTCCGACAAGAGCTTCACCTTCATCCTCAAGACGCCCCCTGCGGCCGTCCTGCTGAAGAAGGAGCTCGGCATCGAGAAGGGATCGGGACAGCCGAATCGCAACAAGGTGGGCCAGGTCACCAAGGCGCAGCTCCGCAAGATCGCCGAAGTGAAGATGCCCGACCTCAACTGTGACTCCGTCGAGTCGGCCATGAAGATGGTCGCGGGCGCTGCCCGCTCGATGGGCCTCGAGGTGGTCGAGTAATGCGCGCTCACGGCAAGAAGTACGAGGCCGCCGCCAAAAACCGCGACCTCATGACCACGTACGAGCCCCGCAAGGCGCTCGACCTCGTGAAGGCCAATGCCTTCGCCAAGTTCGACGAGACCGTCGAAGTGGCGATCCGCCTCGGAGTCGACCCGCGCCATGCCGACCAGGTCGTGCGTGGCACCGTCGTCCTCCCCGCCGGAACCGGCAAGTCCGTTCGCGTCCTCGTCATCGCCGTCGGCGACAAGGCGAAGGAAGCGGAGGCCGCCGGCGCCGACTTCATCGGCACCGAGTACCTCCAGAAGATCAAGGACGGCTGGCTCGACTTCGACGTCCTCATCGCCACCCCCGACCAGATGGGACAGCTCGGCCAGCTCGGACGCATCCTCGGTCCCCGCGGCCTCATGCCGAACCCCAAGGCCGGCACCGTCACGTTCAACGTCGGCAACGCCGTGCGTGAGACGAAGGCGGGAAAGATCGAGTTCCGCGTCGACAAGAGCGGCAACGTGCACGCCGCGATCGGGAAGGTCTCCTTCGCGATCGAGTCCCTCGAGCAGAACTTCGCCGCGTTCATGGACCAGATCGTCCGCGCCAAGCCGTCGGCCGCAAAGGGCGTCTACGTCCAGAATGTCGCCGTCTCGAGCACCATGGGACCAGGCGTGAAGGTCGACCCCACCGCGTTCAACCGGTAACCGGCCATGAAGCGTAACGACAAGGAAC
Source organism: Gemmatimonadota bacterium (assembly GCA_028287305.1). Taxonomy (GTDB): domain Bacteria; phylum Gemmatimonadota; class Gemmatimonadetes; order Gemmatimonadales; family Gemmatimonadaceae; genus JAQBPX01. Next base: position 18,442 of record JAQBPX010000017.1, on the reverse strand, counting down.
AGCTCGTCACCGAGCTCAAGGACAAGATCCAGGGCGCCACGGCGCTCTACTACACCGACTTCACGGGGCTGAACGTGAAGCGCATGACGGACCTCCGCCGTCGCCTCCGCAAGGCGGACGTCGAGTACGTCGTGATCAAGAACACCCTCGCCCTGCGCGCCGTGAACGAGAGCGGCCTGGTCGGCGAGCGGTTGAAGGGGCCCACCGGGCTCGTGATGGCGAAGGATCCCGTGGCCGCCGCCAAGGTGCTGCAGGACTTCGCCAAGGCGAACGAGAAGCGCCCGGCGGTGAAGGGCGGGATGTTCGAGGGCAAGCCCCTCAGCATCGCGCAGGTGGACAAGCTGGCCAACATGCCGTCGCGCGAGCAGATGCTCGCCGACCTTGGCGCCAGCATGCAGGCCCCGATGGCCGCCTTCGCGGGCGCGCTCAACGGGTTGCTCTACATGTTTGCAGGTGCGCTCGACGCGCTGCACACGCAGCGCGAGAGCGCCTGAGTCCCAGGCGTACGCCTGATCACACGCCCCAGGGCACGTCCTGGGATCCAAAAACTTACGGAGAGTTACTACAATGGCTAACGCGACCCTGAGCAAGGACGAGATCCTCGACGCGATCGGCAACATGTCGGTCTTCGACCTCGCCGAGCTCATCGAGGCTTTCAAGTCGAAGTTCAACGTCACCATCTCCGCCGCCCCCGTGGGCGGTGCAGCAGCTGGCGGCGGCGCCGGCGCCGCCCCGGCGGCCGTCGAGGAGCAGACCGAGTTCGACGTCGTCCTCAAGGAAGCCGGCGCGAAGAAGATCCAGGTCATCAAGGTCGTGCGCGAGCTGACCGGCCTGGGCCTGAAGGAAGCGAAGGACCTGGTGGACGGTGCTCCGCAGACCGTGAAGGCCGGCGTCTCGAAGGACGAGGCGGCGACCGTTCGTGGAAAGCTCGAGGCCGAAGGCGCGACGGTCGAAGTGAAGTAAGCCGGATCCGGCAGGCGCCCGGGTGAGGTCGTGCGCCGCGCGCGCACCCCTCCCCGCGGCCTTCCGCGTCCCGCTCCCTTCACTCGTCGACCAGCGTGATTTCGACCCTCCGATCGACAATTCAGTTTTCAACGCAGTACGGCCGCCCCGACCCCCGCGAAATTCGTTCGCGGGAGTCCGGGGCTCTGGCCGTTTTTTTCGCCTGCATGCGGGTGAGCAATGTCTGACTTGATGAAGCAAATTTCCTTCGGGAAGCTCGACCAGGGGATGGGGATGCCCCACCTCCTCGACATCCAGACGCGCGCCTTCGAGGCGCTCCTCCAGCTGGATGCCTCCGCCCACGACCGTGAAGACATCGGGCTCGAGCGGGTCTTCAAGGACCTGTTCCCGATCACGGACGTCCACGAGAACTTTTCCCTCGAATTCGTCCGCTACGCGCTGGGCGAGCCGAAGTACTCCGTCGAGGAGTGCATCGAGCGCGACATGACCTACTCGGCGCCCCTCAAGGCCACGCTGCAGCTGGTCATCAACGAGGAAGTCAACGGCGTCAAGCGCCCCCGGAACATCATCGAGAAGGAGGTCTATCTCGGTGAGCTTCCGCTCCTGACTCCCCTCGGCACCTTCGTCATCAACGGGGCCGAGCGCGTCATCGTCAGCCAGCTCCACCGGTCGCCGGGCGTCGTCTTCGAGGAGTCGACCCACCCGAACGGCCAGCGGCTGATCAGCGCGCGCATCATCCCCTTCCGCGGGTCATGGGTCGAGTTCACCGTCGACATCCACGACATCGTCTACGTCCACATCGACAAGAAGAAGAAGTTCCCCGCAACCGCGCTCCTGCGCGCGTTCGGCTTCTCGTCCAACTCCGACATCCTCCGCCTCTTCTTCGCCGTCCGCGACCTGGACCTGACGAAGAAGCGCGAGAGCCGCACCGACCAGCGCGAAGTGCTGGGCGCCATCATCGCCGAGGACATCGCGCTCCCCGGCGAGGCGACCGCCGAGGACGCGCCCAAGGCCCGCACCAAGAAGGCCAAGGCGGAGCGCGAGCGCTCCGAGAACGAGATGCTGGTGCAGGAAGGCACGGAGCTCTCCGAGGAGATCTTCAACCGCCTCCGCCGCCAGGGCATCAACACCGTCAAGGTCTTCGCGTCGTACATGACGATCGACCTCCGCGACGAAGTGGATGCCATCGAGCGCCAGGAGCGCCCCGAGCGCCGCGAGCTCGCCGTCGACGTCATCGATCCCGAGTCGGGTGAAGTGGTCGCCGAGGGCAACCAGAAGCTCACGGACACGCTCATCAAGCGCATCCGCAAGGCGGGGATCAACCGCGTGTCGGTGTTCGTCACCTCCGGCCGCGCCGAGTCCACGCTGATCAAGAACACCCTCGCGAAGGATCCGACGAAGGCGGAGAAGGAAGCGCTGTCGCAGATCTACGCGCTGCTCCGCCCGGGCGACGCCCCGGACGCGCAGACGGCCAAGCAGGCGCTCGAGCGGCTGTTCTTCAGCCCCAAGCGCTATGACCTCGGGCGCGTGGGCCGCTACAAGATCAACCAGCGCCTCAACCTCACCACGCCGTCGGACCACACGGTCCTCACGGTCGAGGATTTCGTCGCCATCATCCGCTACCTCGTGGAACTGCACGAGGGCCGCGGCCACGTGGACGACATCGACCACCTGGGCAACCGCCGCATCCGCTCGGTGGGCGAGCTGATCGCCAACCAGTTCTCCGTGGGCCTCTCGCGCATGGCGCGACTGGTCAAGGAGCGGATGTCGATCAACACCGACCCCGAGAAGATCTCGCTCGACGACCTGGTCAACGCGCGCACCGTGAGCGCCGTGATCCAGGCGTTCTTCGGGTCGTCGCAGCTGTCGCAGTTCATGGACCAGACCAACCCGCTCGCCGAGCTGACGCACAAGCGTCGCCTCTCGGCGCTCGGACCGGGCGGCCTCACGCGCGAGCGCGCGGGCTTCGAAGTCCGCGACGTGCACTACTCGCAGTACGGCCGCATGTGCCCCATCGAGACGCCGGAAGGCCCGAACATCGGCCTGATCACGTCGCTCGCGTGCTACGCGCGCGTGAACGACCTCGGCTTCGTGGAGACGCCCTACCTCGTCGTGAAGAACGGCAAGGTGACGCGCGAGCTCGCGTGGCTGGACGCCAACCGCGAGGAGGACGCGACGATCGCCCAGGCGAACGCCCGCCTCAACCCCGATGGCACCTTCATCGAGGAGCTCGTGCTGGCGCGCCAGAAGGCCGACGTGCCGCTCGTCTCGCCCAGCCGCATCGACTACATGGACGTCGCGCCCGAGCAGCTCGTCTCGATCGCCGCGGCGCTCATCCCGTTCCTCGAGCACGATGACGCCAACCGCGCGCTCATGGGCTCGAACATGCAGCGCCAGGCGGTCCCGCTCCTCAATCCCCGCACGCCGTTCGTCGGCACGGGCCTCGAGGAAAAGGTCGCCATCGATTCCGGCGCCGTGGTCATCGCGAAGCGCGCGGGCGTCATCACCCGCGTCACGGCCGATGAGATCATCATCGATGCCGGCCCCGCGGAGCGCGCCAAGCGCACGGACGAGGACGCGCCCCTGGCGCGCCTCAGCCAGAACGACCGCTACCGCATCAAGAAGTACTGGCGCACCAACCAGGACACGGCGATCAACCAGCGCCCCCTGGTGAAGCTCGGCCAGCGCGTGAAGGCCGGCGACGTCCTCGCGGATGGCGCCGCCACGGAAAAGGGCCAGCTCGCGCTCGGCTCGAACGTCACCGTGGCCTTCATGCCGTGGTACGGCCACAACTTCGAGGACGCCATCGTCCTCTCCGAGCGCCTGGTGAAGGACGACGTCTATTCGTCCATCCACATCCAGGAGCTCGAGCTGCACGTGCGCGACACCAAGCGCGGGCAGGAAGAGATCACGCGGGAAATCCCCAACGTCTCGGAAGAGGCGCTGCTGGACCTCGACGAGCGCGGCATCGTCCGCATCGGCGCGCACGTGAAGCCGGGCGACATCCTGGTGGGCAAGATCACGCCGAAGGGCGAGACCGAGCTGTCACCGGAAGAGAAGCTCCTCACGGCCATCTTCGGCGAAAAGGCGAAGGACGTGAAGGACTCCTCGCTCAAGGTGCCGCCGGGCATGGAAGGCGTGGTCATCGACGTCAAGATCTTCTCGCGCGTCGAGGACCAGGTGGTCGAGAAGGACCGCGGTGAGCGCATCGGAGAGGTGCGCCGCCTGGAGTCCGAGGAAAAGCTGCGCGTGAACGAAGTGCGCGACGCCGAGCTGGGCGACATGCTCGAGGGCCAGGTCGTGGCGCTCGCACTCAAGTCCGGCACCGTGGAAGAGTCGATCGCGGCGGGCACCAAGCTCACCGCCCAGCTCCTCCGCGACACCAGGCTCGCCTCCATCGACCTCAAGACGTTCCGGGTCGAGAACAAGAAGGTCAATGAGAAGATCCGCACGGTCATCGACGCGAGCGCCGAGGAGAAGGCGCGCATCGAGGAGCGGGCCGAGGAGCGCATCGATCGCATCCTCCAGCCCGATGAACTGCCGCCGGGCGTGATCCAGCTCGTGAAGGTCTATCTCGCCGAGAAGCGCAAGGTCTCGGTGGGCGACAAGATGGCCGGGCGCCACGGCAACAAGGGTATCGTTGCCCGCATCGTGCCCGAGGAGGACATGCCGTTCCTCCCGAACGGCCGTCCCGTCGACATCGTCCTCAACCCGCTCGGCGTGCCGAGCCGCATGAACGTGGGGCAGATCCTCGAGACCCATCTCGGATGGGCCGCGAAGATCCTCGGCTTCTATGCGAAGACGCCCGTGTTCCAGGGCGCCAACGAGCACGAGATCGGCCTGCTGCTCAAGCTGGCCGGCGTGAAGTGGGCCGGCGACGCCCTCGGCCTCGAGCCGCTGGCGCTCACCGACGCGGACACCAAGCAGTTCCTGGTGGACGTGAAGCCCGACCCGACCAAGATCGACACGCACTTCGACCTCCTCCAGGAGGCATCGCTCAACCATCTCAATGGTCGCGGGATGTCGCCGGAGACGAAGGAGCTGCACAACCGGCTGCGCGAGTACCTCGCCGGCGCGGCGCGCGAGCTGGCGGCGCGCGAGGTGAAGGAGCTGTCGCACCAGACGGCGTTCCACTCGGCCGAGAACGAGGAGCTGTCGGCCTCGAAGAAGGCGGAGTACAAGGTGGCGCTCAAGGCGCTGGAAAAGGCGCAGGGGCAGGAGACCGGCGCGCTGCTGGCGGACAACGAGTGGTCGGCGCTCGCCGGCATGCTCGGCAAGAAGTCGGAAGCGGACGTGGATGCGGCCGCGATCGAGTTCATGCGCGTCGCCGGCCTCACGCCGTACGGCAAGGTGTGGCTGCGCGACGGGCGCACCGGTGAGCGCTTCGGCGCCCCGGTGACGGTCGGCGAGATCTACATGCTCAAGCTCTCCCACCTGGTCGACGACAAGATCCACGCGCGCTCCATCGGACCCTACTCGCTCGTCACGCAGCAGCCGCTCGCCGGAAAGGCGCAGTTCGGCGGCCAGCGCTTCGGCGAGATGGAAGTCTGGGCGCTCGAGGCGTATGGCGCCGCGCACGTGCTGCAGGAGATCCTCACGGTCAAGTCGGACGACGTGAACGGTCGCAGCCGCGTGTACGAGGCGATCGTGAAGGGTCAGAACCTTCCCGAGCCCGGCATTCCCGAGTCCTTCAACGTGCTCGTCAAGGAGCTGCAGGCGCTCGGCATTCGCGTCACCATGGGCCAGACCGCGGACGGTTATGGCCAGATGGACGCAATGGGGAACGGGAACGGCCACATGTCCGGAAACGAGGAGTAATCGATGATCGATTTCCGTAGCGCGCGCGAGACCCGCGCCAGCGCGTTCGACTTCATTCAGGTCCGGATCGCCTCCCCCGAGGAGATCCGTGGCCCGAAGGACCCCAAGGAGCGCGAGCGCCTGGAAATGGCGGGCGTGCGGTCGTGGTGGTCGTGGGGCGAGGTCACCAAGCCCGAGACGATCAACTACCGCTCCTTCAAGCCCGAGAAGGACGGCCTGTTCTGCGAGCGCATCTTCGGTCCCGTGAAGGACTGGGAGTGCCATTGCGGCAAGTACAAGCGGATCCGCTATCGCGGCGTGATCTGCGACCGTTGCGGCGTCGAAGTGACCCTGTCGAAGGTGCGCCGCGAGCGCATGGGGCACATCGAGCTCGCCGTTCCCGTCGCGCACATCTGGTTCTTCAAGACACTGCCGAGCCCCATGGGCAACCTTCTCGACATCACGCTCCGTGACCTCGAGAAGATCATCTACTACAGCAACTACGTCGTCGTCGAGCCGGGCAACCAGGACGTCACGGTCAACCAGCTCCTCGATGAAGATGAATTCCTGAACCTCCGCCTCAAGGCGAAGGAAGAGCAGGACACCGGGTTCATGGCCGACATCGGCGCCCCGGCCGTTCGCGAGCTCCTCAAGCGCCTCGACGTCGACACGCTCGCGGAGACCCTTCGCGCGCAGGTCGTCACCGAGTCGTCGCAGCACCGGAAGAAGTCGCTGCTCAAGCGCCTCAAGATCGTCGACGCCTTCCGCAACTCGGGCGACTCCGGCGACGTGCGCAATCGCCCGGAGTGGATGATCCTGGACGTGGTCCCGGTGATCCCGCCGGACCTGCGCCCGCTCGTTCCGCTCGACGGCGGCCGCTTCGCGACCTCCGACCTGAACGACCTCTACCGCCGCGTCATCAACCGCAACAACCGCCTGCAGAAGCTCATCATGCATCGCGCGCCGGAGGTCATCCTCCGGAACGAGAAGCGCATGCTGCAGGAAGCGGTGGACGCGCTGTTCGACAACGGCCGTCGCTCCAAGGCCATTCGCGGCCGCGGCAAGCGCCCGCTCAAGTCGCTGTCCGACATGCTCAAGGGCAAGCAGGGCCGGTTCCGCCAGAACCTGCTCGGCAAGCGCGTGGACTACTCGGGCCGTTCCGTCATCGTGGTGGGCCCGGAGCTCAAGCTGCACCAGTGCGGCCTGCCCAAGCTGATGGCGCTCGAGCTGTTCAAGCCGTTCATCATCCACAAGCTCGTCGAGAAGGGCATCGCGGAGACGGTCAAGCGCGCCAAGAAGATCGTGGAGCGCGAGTCACCCGAGGTCTACGAGATCCTCGAGGAGATCATCCGCGACCACCCGGTGCTGCTCAACCGCGCGCCGACGCTGCATCGCCTGGGCATCCAGGCGTTCGAGCCGGTGCTCGTGGAAGGCAAGGCCATCCGAATCCATCCGCTCGTCTGCGCGGCGTTCAACGCCGACTTCGACGGTGACCAGATGGCCGTGCACGTGCCGCTGTCGTTCGAGGCCCAGCTCGAGGCACGCCTGCTCATGCTGTCGTCGAACAACATCCTCAAGCCGTCGGACGGCCGCCCGGTGGCCGAGCCGTCGCAGGACATCGTCCTCGGCTGCTACGTGGCCACCAAGGCCCCCGCGGACTTCAACACCCGCGAGGACAAGTCCCTCCGTCGCTACTCGGCCACGGCCGAGATCGAGATGGAGCTCGCCCTGAACCGCGTCACGCGCCAGTCGGCGCTGCTGTTCTGGGTGGACGACTTCGACGGGGCCCGCTGGATCAAGACCACCGCCGGCCGCGTGCTGTTCAACGCGATCGTGCCGGTCGAGATGGGCTTCCAGAACATGGACATGAAGAAGAAGGCGCTCTCCGAGCTGGTCTTCCAGTGCTACCGCAAGGCCGGCCTCGCGTCGACCGTGTCGTTCCTGGATCGCCTCAAGGAGTTCGGCTTCTCGAACGCCACGCGCGGTGGCGTCTCCATCGGCATCGAGGATCTCGAGATCCCGGCCGACAAGGAGACCATCCTCGGCGAGGCCGAGGAGCGCGTCAACCGCTTCCAGCGCGCCTACCAGACGGGCAACATCACGAACGGTGAGCGCTACAACAAGGTGATCGACACCTGGACGCACGCGAACTCCGACGTCGCCGACGCCATGGTCAAGACCATGGCCCGGTCGAAGGACGGGTTCAACCCGGTGTTCATGATGTTCGATTCCGGCTCGCGTGGTTCACGCGACCAGATCCGCCAGCTGGCCGGCATGCGCGGCCTGATGGCGAAGCCGCAGAAGAAGCTCACGGGCGGCATCGGTGAAATCATCGAGAGCCCGATCAAGTCGAACTTCCGCGAGGGGCTGTCGCCGCTCGAGTACTTCACGTCGACGCACGGCGCCCGCAAGGGCCTCGCCGACACGGCGCTCAAGACGGCCGACGCGGGCTACCTTACGCGCCGCCTCGTGGACGTCGCCCAGGACGTGACGATCACGGAAGAGGATTGCGGCACGATCCTCGGACTCGAGATCGGCGCGCTGAAGGAAGGCGAGGACGTCATCGAGCCGCTCGCCGAGCGCATTGTCGGCAACGTGGCGGCGGAAGACGTGGAAGATCCGCACGCGCTGGATGAGTCGGGTCGCCGCATCATGCTGGTCGAGGCCGGCCAGCTGATCGACGAGGAGACCGCCGACGCCATCGAGGAGTCGGGGATCGAGACGATCCGCATTCGCTCCGTCCTCACCTGTGAGGCGAAGCGCGGGCTGTGCCGCATGTGCTACGGGCGCAACCTGGCGACGATGGCCATGGTGGACATCGGCGAGGCGGTCGGCATCATCGCCGCGCAGTCGATCGGCGAGCCGGGCACGCAGCTCACGCTGCGCACCTTCCACATCGGCGGCGCGGCTTCGCGCATCGCCGAGCAGACCGCCCGCAAGAGCAAGGTGGCCGGCACCGTGGAGTTCGGCGACCGCATCGTGGTGGTCACCAACGGCGAGGGACAGCGCATCGTCACCTCGTACGAGGGCGAGATCACCATCAAGAGCCACTCGGGTCGCGACACGACGATCGGCGCGCGCCTCCAGGTGCCGCTCGGCGCGATCATGATGGTGGCCGATGGGGACGAGGTGAAGCGGGACCAGGTGATCTTCAGCTGGGATCCGTACACCAACCCGATCATCGCCGACGTGGTGGGCATCATTCGCTTCGTGGACATCGTGGAGGACGAGTCGGTGGCCGAGGAGCTCGATGAGCTCACCGGGCTTCGCCAGCGCGTCATCACCGAGGACCGCGACAAGAAGCTGCACCCGCACATCGAGATCTGGCAGGAGAAGGGCGGCAAGGAGAAGCGCGTGCGCGACTTCGTCATCCCGGTCGGGGCCCAGCTCACGATCGAGGACGGGGAGCGCATTCACGCCGGCACGACGATCGCCAAGGTCGGCCGTGAGGCGTACAAGACGCGCGACATCACGGGCGGCCTGCCGCGCGTGGCCGAGCTGTTCGAGGCCCGCCGGCCGAAGGATCCGTCGACGATCTCCGAGATCGACGGCGTGGTCCGCTTCGGCGACATCAAGCGCGGCAAGCGCGAGATCAAGGTGTACCCGTACATGGCCGATGGGTCGGTGGACGAGGGCGCCGAGCCGCAGCTGTATGAAGTCCCGAGCGGCAAGCACCTTCGCGTGCACGAGGGCGACCGCGTGCGCGCTGGAGACCGCCTGTCCGAGGGACCGGTGAACCCGCACGACATCCTGCGCATCAAGGGTCCGCGCGCGGTGCAGGAGTACCTCCTGAACGAAGTGCAGGAGGTCTACCGCCTGCAGGGCGTGAAGATCAACGACAAGCACATCGGCGTGATCGTGCGCCAGATGCTCCAGAAGGTTCGCGTGATGGAGCCCGGGGAGACGGAATTCCTCGAGGGCGAGCACGTGGACAAGCAGGTGTTCCGCGAGATCAACGAGAAGGCCAAGAAGCGGAAGGAGTCGCCGTCCACGGCGGAGCCGCTGCTGCTCGGCATCACGAAGGCGTCGCTCACGACGCAGTCGTTCATCTCGGCGGCCTCGTTCCAGGAGACCACGCGCGTGCTGACCGACGCCTCCATTCGTGGGGCGAAGGACGACCTGCTCGGGCTCAAGGAGAACATCATCATCGGCCACCTCATCCCGGCAGGCACGGGCATGTATCGCTACAGCGAGGTGGAGCTCGACGTCCAGGCTCCCGAGGACTTCACGCCGCTGCCCACGATGGCGGAGCAGCTGCCGAACATCTTCTCGATGGCGGACGATGACGAGCCGCTGGTGCGGACGACGAAGGAGACCGGGGCGTAAGCCCAGGACCCTGGAGTCGGGGAACGGCAGGGAAACGGGACGGCCAATTGGCCGTCCCGTTTCGCGTTCCGTATGTTCGCACTCGTGATTCGCCGCTTCTTCAACCGGATGGCCGTTCGCGCGCTGCGCCGGAACCGCGCGCGGCTCGACCGCTTCAAGCTCGCGCGCCGCTCGCACGTGCGGGCGCGCCTGCTCGCCGACGCCGGCATCGCCGAGGCGGTGAAGGTGCACGCCGCCGCGCAGGGCGTGAGCGAGGCGGAGGCGTGGACGATCGTCGAGCGCTACGTGCTCGAGATCGTGCCCTTCTTCAACATCATCGCCTACTATCACGTGGGGTATCGCGTGGCCGGGTGGCTGCTCAACCTGTTCTATCGCGTGGCGGTGGAGTGGGAAGATCGCGACGCGCACCGCCAGCTGCCGCGCGACGCGGTGGTGGTCTACCTGATGAACCACCGCTCGAACGCGGACTACGTGCTGGTGAGCTACGCGCTTGCCGGCCAGGTGGCGATCTCGTACGCCGTGGGCGAGTGGGCGCGCGCGTTCCCCCTCGAGGTGGTGTTCAAGGCGTTCGGCTCCTACTTCGTGCGCCGCCGCTATCGCGAGCCGCTCTACCACACGGTGCTCGAGCGCTACGTGCAGCTCATCACGCGCGAGGGCGTGACGCAGGGGATCTTCCTGGAGGGCGGCCTCACGCGGGACGGTCGCCTGCGCGCGCCGAAGCTGGGTCTGCTGGACTACGTGCTCGGCATCGCGCGCGATCCCGGATACGCCGAGCGGCTGTACATCATCCCGGTGGCGGTGAACTACGACCGCGTGCTGGAGGATCGCTCGCTGCTGCGCGAGCTGGGCAAGGGGGAAGGGGGCGAGTCGCGTCCGTCGCGGATGCGCCAGATGCGGGAGGTGGTGAGCTACCTGGGGTGGAACGTGGGGCGCCTGCTCACGCGGAAGTGGAAGCGCTACGGCCGCGCCGCGCTCACGGTGGGCCGGCCGATGCCGGTGGCGGAGTGGTTCCACTCGCACCCCGGGGTGTTCGAGCTGCCGAAGGCGGAGCGGCTGGCGCAGGTGCAGCTGCTGTGCGATGCCGTGCTCGAGCGCATCGGGCGCATCATCCCGGTCACGCCGGTGCCGCTCGCCTGCGCCGCGATCCAGAGCCTGGGGGGAGACTGGATCCCGCGGGCGAAGCTGGTCGGGCGCATGTCGGAGATGCACCAGATGCTGGTGATGATGGGGGCGCGCGTGGTGAGCGCCGACCGCGACGTGGAGGAGAGCTTCGAGCGGGCGTGGCGGATGCTCCGCATGCGCCGGATGCTGGTGGCCGATGGGGATGGGTTCGCGGTGATCGGGCGGAACCGGCCACTCATCAGCTACTATGCGAACAGCATCGCGCACCTGCTGGGGCCGTGGGCGGATGGGGTGCGGGCGCGGGACTCGCTGCCCATGGAGCGCGCGTCGCTGTAGCCCCCTCCGGGTTGCCTTCCCGCCCCGAACCCCCTAATTTGCTCAGTCTCTACCCGACCGCCTCGGTCGGGACAATTCAAGCCCGGGCGCTCAATGCCCCGGCACCGTCGATCCATAGTACATGCCGACTATCAACCAGCTCGTCCGCCAGGCCCGGCGCGACGTGAACAAGAAGGAGAAGTCGCCCGCACTCAAGGCGAATCCCTTCAAGCGCGGCGTCTGCACCCGCGTCTACACCACGACTCCGAAGAAGCCGAACTCCGCGCTCCGCAAGGTCGCGAAGGTCCGCCTCCAGAACGGTTTCGAAGTCATCGCCTACATCCCGGGTGAGGGACACAACCTCCAGGAGCACTCGATCGTGCTCATTCGCGGCGGTCGTGTGAAGGATCTCCCGGGCGTCCGTTATCACATCGTGCGCGGCACCCTCGACGCCACGGGCGTGAACGGCCGCAACAAGAGCCGGTCCAAGTACGGGACCAAGAAGCCGAAGGCGGGCGCGCCCGCTGCTGGAGGTAAGAAGAAGTGAGCCGCCGAAAGAGTGCCGTAAAGCGCAGCGTCCTGCCGGATGCGCGCTACGACAGCCAGACTGTCTCGAAGTTCATCAACGTCCTGATGTACCAGGGCAAGAAGTCCACGGCCGAGAAGGTGTTCTACGGCGCCATGGACCTCGTGGAGAACCGCACGAGCCAGCCGGGCGTGAACATCTTCAAGCAGGCGCTGGCGAACCTGAAGCCGGTCGTCGAAGTGAAGAGCCGCCGCGTGGGTGGTGCCACCTACCAGGTGCCGGTCGAAGTGCGTCCCGAGCGCCGCACGGCGCTGGCGATGCGCTGGCTGATCAGCTACTCGCGCGATCGCAGCGAGAAGTCGATGGCGGAGAAGCTGGCCGCCGAAGTCATCGCCGCGTCGAAGGGCGAGGGCAACGCGGTGAAGAAGAAGGAAGACACGCACCGCATGGCCGACGCGAACAAGGCATTCGCGCACTATCGCTGGTAGCAGCAGGCAGTCTTCGTTCGTGATGCAGAGCGCCCCACCCGGTTTCGGGTGGGGCGCTCTTGCTTTCCGGGGGGGGGGAAGGCAAGCGGGCGCTACCGTAATAAACACAGTTTTGTAATCCAGTAAACATCTGGCATTTGCCAGCCGGCTTTCGTAAGATCTCAGGACACTCGCGCTGACCTCCGCGCGGGACTGTTCACTCGATGCACGACCGCCGCGACGACGTGGCGTGCACGCTTGCGCCGCACCCGGTTGGGTGCGTCGCGTACGAACGTCCCAGGGAGAAACCAAGAATGTCGCGATTCACCCCCGCGTTCTGCCGGCTCGCTGCCGGCGCCGTCGTCGCCCTCACCTTCACGGCCTGCGCTGACACGCACGCGCCCACGGGAGTCGTCGCCTCCGGCTCGTCAGCCGCGGCCGACAAGGTCCAGGAGCTGAACGACACCAAGCACGTCTTTCACACGAAGGATTTCTACGCGAAGACGAACGCCGCCCGTCCGCAGAACACGGGCATCACGTATCACGGCGGAACCGTGATCGCCGGACCCGCCGTCACCAAGATCGTCGCGATCTACTGGGGCACGGGCACGATCTACCAGTCGCAGGCCACGGGCACCGGCAGCGGCGCAGCGGACCCCACGCTCATCGGCTCGTTCCTCCGCAGCCTCGGCGGCTCGCCGTACTTCAACATCAACTCCACGTACTACAACGCTGCCGGCAGCCACGTGCTGAACCAGGTGCAGTACACCAGCTTCTGGAGCACTGGCACCGACGTCGCCCCGCCCTCGGGCAGCGTGACCGACGCACAGATGGTGAGCCTGATCCAGCAGGGCATCAACCTGGGCAAGATCGCCTACGACCCCAACACCGTCTACGCGATCTTCTCCGGGAACGGCGTCAACCTTGGCGGTGGCTTCAGCAGCGCCAGCCTCCAGTACTGCGCGTATCACACGCATGGCGCCACGGCGCAGGGCAACGTCTACTTCGCCGCGATGCCGTACAACCAGCAGTTCCCGAGCAGCTGCACGTCGGGCCTCGCCTCGCCGAACGCCGACGTCGCCGCCAACTCGGAGGTCAACACCCTCGCGCACGAGATCGAGGAGACCACCACCGACGCGATGGGCAACGCCTGGTACGACAGCCGCGGCTACGAGAACGCCGACAAGTGCGCGTGGACGTGGGGCACCACCTTCACCGCGCCCACGGGCGGCACGTACAACATGAAGCTCGCCGACGGCAAGTACTACCTGGTGCAGCGCAACTGGGTGAACTCCGGGTCGGGCGGTTGCGCGATCTCGTTCTGATCCAGTTGGTCCCGATCGTTGCGCTCCACACGTAGGAGTCTCTCGGCGTAACACCGTCACTGGTTCCAACGGAGACTACCGCGGAACAACCGATACGGAATTCCGCGGATACGGCAACGACAACTGACACTTGTAAACAGCACACCCATCGGGCTCGAGCTCGATGGGTGTGCCGTTTCAAAAGCTCAGCAGTGGCAGTATCCGCGAAGTCCGTATCTGTTGTTCCGCGGCTGCTTCCGTTGGAACCAGGGTCGCCGTTACGCCAGGAGACCAATACGTGTGGAGCGCGACTAGGAAGACTGTCTCCACAGCACGCTCTCATCGAGTTCGCCGAGACTCGCGCGACCCAGCAGCGCCATCGCGGCGCGCAGCTCGGTGCGGAGGATGCGGCACACGCTGGCCACGCCCTCCTCGCCCCGCGCGGCGAGTGCCCAGAGATACGGGCGCCCGACCATCACCGCGCTCGCGCCCAGTGCAAGCGCCTTCACGATGTCGGTGCCGCGGCGGATGCCGCCATCCATCAGCACCGGGATGCGCTGCCCCACCGCCTCCGCCACGCGCGGCAGCGCGGCGATCGCCGACGGCAGCGTGTCCAGGTTTCGCGCGCCATGATTGCTCACCACGATCGCGTCGGCGCCGTGCTCCACTGCGAGTCGCGCGTCCGCCGGCGACAGGATTCCCTTGAGCACCACCGGAAGCTGCGTGATGCCGCGCAGCCACTCGATGTCCCTCCATGTGAGGGTCGCGTCCAGCACCTCGGAGTAGACGCCGCTCGCGTCGAAGTGCCGGGCGACCGCCGACGCGGGGAGGCTCGCGAGGTTCACCCGCGCCAGGCCGGCGGGGAGCTGGAATGCGTCGCGCTGTTCGCGGTTGCGCGTGCCCAGCACGGGCGTGTCGACCGTGATCATGAGCGCGCGACAGCCCGCGCGCTCGGCGCGTTGCGCCAGCTCGCGCGTGAAGCCGCGATCGGGCTGCACGTAAAGTTGGAACCAGAGCGGCGCGGTAGCGGCCGCCGCGACCTCCTCGAGCGAGGTCGTGGCGAACGAGCTCACGACCAGGGGTACGCGCTCCGAGCCGGCCCCGCGTGCGGTGGCGCACTCGCCGCCGGGATGGAGCATCGCGTGGTAGGCCGTGGGCGCGAGCAGCAGGGGAAACTCGAGGCTTGCGCCAAGCAGCTGGCTGCTCGTGTCGATGACGGATACGTCGCGGAGGATCCTGGGAGAGAGCTGGAGCGCGTCGAGGTCGCGCCGGTTGGCCGAGAGGGTCAGCTCGTCGCCGGCGCCGCCAGCGACGTAGTTCCAGGCGGAGGTGGGCAGGGCGTCGCGGGCGAGCGCCTCGAAGTCGGTGAGGCAGGCGGGGGTGGACATGGTGGGGCAAGGTTACTGGCCCGCAGGCCCGCCGCAACTTCAGGGGAGGGCGTCGCGTAGGGGCGGCGTGCGATTCCGTCCTGCGAAACCAGTGCGCCCGGTGACACCCCTGCCTGCCTTCTCGATGCCCGAGGTTGCAGCGGCAGCCGGGCTGGAGCGCGTGGGGGAAAGGGATGAGCTCGCCTCCGGCAGGGTGGAGGGTTCGAGCCGGGTGATGACGATGGGCTGGCGGGGGTGGCTGCTGGTGGCGGTCGCCGTGGCGCTCGCGGCGTTTCCGCAGAGCGCGCCCAGCCGGGTGGTGCAGAAGCTTCCGGTCGCGCTGGCGCGGGTGGTCGGGCGGCTGTCGGGACGGATCGTGGGGCGGACGACGGGTCGTATCGGGGAGCGGGTGCGGGTCCGGGTGGTGAGGCCGTAAATCCCGCTGCGTCCATGAGTTGACACGGCCCCCAAACCCGATAGATTGAAGGGGCTACGGGGTTTGCGGCTTGAGTTGCATTCACCGTTCATCGGCGAGCTGCGCGCCGACACCTATGGGCCCGTGCTGGTGGCGGGGGGACTACAGACCGGTCGACAGGCGGCATCGTCGATTCCCGACAAGCAACCGCAGGAAAATTCAACGTCGAGTCGCTCAGGCGGCCCGGCGCGCCATGGGGTCCCCGATCGCGCTGCAGAGGCGATCGTACCCCGGCGGCAGCGGATGGATACCGGCCCACTCGGGCGCCTGGTCCACCCGCGTTTTGCTTGGCAGGACAACTGTTCGCACAACTCAGGTCGCGGTTCATTGCGACTCCCTATATCGGATCAATCGTCAGCTATGCCACGCGCTACTCCGCTCGAGTTTTACCGGAACATCGGCATCATGGCCCACATCGATGCCGGGAAGACGACCACGACCGAGCGCGTCCTCTATTACACGGGGAAGCAGCACAAGATCGGTGAGGTCCATGACGGCTCCGCCACCATGGACTGGATGGAGCAGGAGCAGGAGCGCGGCATCACGATCACGTCGGCGGCCACCACCTGCTTCTGGCAGCGCCATGGCCAGAGCGACGAGAAGGGTGAAGGCCCCGAGTACCGCATCAACATCATCGACACCCCCGGGCACGTGGACTTCACCGTGGAGGTGGAGCGCTCGCTCCGCGTGCTCGACGGCGCGGTGACGCTGCTCGACTCCGTGGCCGGCGTGGAGCCGCAGACGGAGACGGTGTGGCGCCAGGCGGACCGCTACAAGGTTCCGCGGATGATCTTCGCGAACAAGATGGATCGCGTCGGCGCCAACTTCGAGCGCTGCATGGCGATGATCAAGGACCGCCTGTCGCGCCGCGCCTTCGCGCTGCAGCTGCCGGTCGGGTCGGGCGAGCTGTTCACCGGCCACATCGACGTCATCGAGCGCAAGCAGTACATCTTCAACGAGGAGACGCTCGGCAAGACCTTCCAGGTCGTCGACGTCCCCGCGGACATGCACGATGCCGTCGAGGCCGCGCGCTTCGCGGCGGTCGAGGCCGCGGTCGAGCATGATCACGACCTGATGTCCAAGTACCTCGACGGCGTGGAGCTCACGGTCGAGGAGATCCGCCGCGCCATCCGCCAGGCGACGATCGCGATGGAGTTCGTCCCCGTGCTCTGCGGCGCCTCGTTCAAGAACAAGGGCGTGCAGGCGCTGCTGGATGCCGTGATCGACTTCCTCCCGGCGCCGATCGACGTGCCGCCGATGTCGGGCCACGTGCCGCACCACGACGAGACGTTCGAGATCCGCGAAGTGAACGACGAGGCGCCGTTCTCGGCGCTGGCGTTCAAGATCGCGACCGACCCGTTCGTCGGGAAGCTGACCTTCTTCCGCGTGTACTCGGGCGTGCTGCAGTCCGGCTCGTACGTCTACAACTCGACGAAGGACAAGCGCGAGCGCGTCGGCCGCCTGCTGCAGATGCACGCGAACAAGCGCGAGGAGATTCCCGAGGTGCGCGCCGGAGACATCGGCGCCGCGATCGGCCTCAAGGACACGCGCACGGGCGACACGCTCTGTGACGACGACCGCCCGATCATCCTCGAGGCGATGAAGTTCCCGGCGCCCGTCATCGACGTCGCCATCGAGCCGAAGACGAAGGCCGACCAGGACAAGCTGGGCATCGCGCTCGCGAAGCTGTCGGAAGAGGATCCGACCTTCCGCGTGCACACGGACGCCGAGACGTCGCAGACGATCATCTCGGGGATGGGCGAGCTGCACCTCGAGATCATCGTGGACCGCATGATGCGCGAGTTCAAGGTGGACGCCAACATCGGCCGCCCGCAGGTCGCGTATCGCGAGACGGTCAAGAAGCGCGTCGAGAAGGTCGAGGGCAAGTTCATCCGCCAGTCGGGCGGCAAGGGCCAGTACGGGCACTGCGTGATCAACCTGCAGCCGTCCGAGGCGGGCCAGGGCTTCGTGTTCGAGGACAAGATCGTGGGCGGCACCATCCCGCGAGAGTACATCGGCCCCATCGAGCAGGGCATCAAGGAAGCGCTGGAGAACGGCATCCTGGCCGGCTACCCGATGGTGGACGTCAAGGTCGAGCTGATCTACGGCTCGTATCATGACGTGGACTCCAGCGAAATGGCGTTCAAGATCGCCGGCTCGATGGCCTTCAAGGAGGCCGCGAAGAAGGCGAACCCGATCATCCTCGAGCCGATGATGAACGTCGAAGTGGTGTCGCCCGACGCGTACATGGGCGACGTGCTCGGCGACCTGTCGTCGCGCCGCGGCAAGATCGGCGGCATGACGCAGCGCGGCGAGGCGCAGGTGATCGTCGCCACGGTGCCGCTCTCCGAGATGTTCGGCTACTCCACCAAGCTCCGCTCGATGTCGCAGGGGCGCGCGGTGTACTCGATGGAGTTCGCGCACTACGAGGAAGTCCCGAAGTCGAAGGCCGAAGAGATCATCAGCAAGGTCAAGGCGTAAGCCTGGACTGACCGACTTAGATCACACCGCACTCCACAGGGAAACACGACCAATGGGCAAAGCAAAGTTCGAGCGGACGAAGCCGCACGTGAACGTGGGCACGATCGGGCACGTGGATCACGGGAAGACGACGTTGACCGCGGCGATCACGACGATCCAGGCGGCGCAGGGGATGGCGCAGAAGGTGGCCTTCGACCAGATCGACAAGGCGCCGGAAGAGCGCGAGCGCGGGATCACGATCTCCACGGCGCACGTGGAGTACGAGTCGGTCAAGCGCCACTATGCGCACGTGGACTGCC
>JAQBPX010000008.1 GCA_028287305.1 Gemmatimonadota bacterium | reverse complement strand
TGTGTTAAGCACGCCGCCAGCGTTCGTCCTGAGCCAGGATCAAACTCTCCAATGAGTGTCTGACAAAAGCTCCAACCGAACATGCTGTCTTCACGCTGCTGCTTAAAGACAGCGTGTCCGTATCACTATGAATTTGTTCAGAGTTTCGAACTCTCCCCGCCACCTGAACAGCAGCGGATCGCAGAGTTCGCCTCGCACATTCATTTTCCCATTCGATTTTCAAAAAGCGTCGTGTCGCACAGTATTCCGCGACAGCCTATGATTATACCAATTCAGTCACGCTGTGGCAAGGGGAAAAACAGGAAAATTCAGCAACTCACCAAACTTTCCCAGAGCGACTTCCTGCCTCGCTCCTGCCCCCTCCTCAACATCAAGTGCGGCGTGTAGGAATCGAACCTACAACCTAGTGATTAAGAGTCACTTGCTCTGCCAATTGAGCTAACGCCGCAAGGCAACCACAACTACAAACAGACACCACAAAACAGCAAACACGACAGCAACCACGAACAGACACGACAACAACACACGAACAACACACGAACAACGACACAACACACGAACAACGACAACAAACGCTGCCTCAACCTCACCTGCACCGCTTGGCGCGCCAGGAGGGAATCGAACCCCCGACCCACAGCTTAGAAGGCTGTTGCTCTATCCAACTGAGCTACTGGCGCTTCATTCACAGCTGGAGTCCGTACCCCTTTCCCTTCGCCTTCCGGACACCGGCTCAGGTCGGGGCGCCCGGATTTGAACCGGGGACCTCCTTCTCCCAAAGCAGGCGCGATACCAGGCTACGCTACGCCCCGCGAGCCTGAAATAATACTCCACCACGCCACGCGGGTCAACTGCTCGACCCCGCTATTTCTCCGCCGCCAATTCCCCAAGCAGCAACGCGAATGCACGCGCGCGATGGCTCACGCGCGACTTCTCCTCCCCCGTCAGCTCGCCAAAGCTGCGCACCCCGCCCGTATCCTCCGCGGCGAAGTACGGATCATACCCGAATCCACCGGCGCCCCTCCCCTCGCGCAGCAGCACGCCGCGCACCTCGCCACGCCACGTGCGCTCGCCCATCGCGCCCCGCACGCCATCCACCAGCGCCGCCACGCAGACGAAGCGCGCGCGCCGATCCACCGCGCCCTCGAGCGCCTGCAGCAGCATCGCATTGTTGGCCTCGTCGAGCGCTTCGCCGCGCAGGTCGGCGCGCCCGCTCCAGCGCTTGCTGCGCACACCGGGCCTGCCACCCAGCGCGCGCACCTCGAGCCCGGAATCGTCCGCCACGGTGGGCATGCCGCTCCGCGCGTGAAACCACCGCGCCTTCGCCAGCGCATTCTCCTCGAAGGTCTCGAACACCTCGAGCCCATCCTCGTCCGCGCCCTCCGCAATCCCGGCCTCGACCAGGTCCACCACGCGCAGCCCGCGCTCCTCGAACATCGGGCGCAATTCGCGCAACTTGCCCGCGCTGCGCGTCGCCAGCAGCAGCGGTTGCGCAACGCCGGCGCGCGTCGGCACGGGCCGGTCGCTAGCCCTCGAGCACGCGCCGCTGCGCGGCGTCGAGCTCGAGGATTCCCTTGGTGGCCAGGTCCAGCAACTGGTTGAGCTCGGGCCGCCCGAATGTGCCGTGCTCACCCGTGCCCTGCACCTCCACGAAGCGACCCTCGCTGCTCATCACGACGTTCATGTCCACCGCTGCCGCCACGTCCTCCGGATAGTCGAGGTCCAGCCTCGGCTCCGTGCCCACCACGCCCACGCTGATCGCCGCCACGCGACGCCTGACCGGCGTGAGCGGGAGCTTGCCCTCGCGCACCAGCCAGGCGAACGCGTCCACGGTCGCCACGCTCGCGCCGGTGATCGCGGCGGTGCGCGTGCCGCCATCCGCCTGCAGCACGTCGCAGTCGAGCTTCACGGTGAACTCACCGAACTTGAAGTCGTCGAACATCGCGCGAATGCTGCGGCCGATCAGCCGCTGGATCTCCTGCGTGCGCCCACCCAGCTTGTCGCGCTCGCGATTGTTGCGCGTGCGGGTGGCGCGCGGCAGCATCGCGTACTCGGCGGTGAGCCATCCCTCGCCGCTGCCCTTACGCCAGCCGGGGACGCCCGTCTCCACCGAGGCGGTGCAGAGCACGCGCGTCTCGCCGAAGGCAATCAGGCACGAGCCCTCCGCATACGGCGCGACGTTGCGCTCGATCACGAGTGGGCGGAGCGCGTCGAACGCGCGCCCGCTGCGAACCGGGTCAGGCATTGGATCCCTTGAGCTTGGCGATGGTCGCCGTGGTGGAATGGCCGGGCGTGAGCGGAATGACGATGACGTCGCCGCCCCGGGCGCGCACGTCCGGCGCGCCCACGATGGTGTCCTCTGTGTAGTCGCCGCCCTTCACGAGCACGTCGGGCTCGAGATGGCGAATGAGGTCGAGCGGCGTGTCCTGGCCGAACACCACCACCGCGTCGACGGCCGCGAGCGACGCGAGCACGTAGGCGCGCTCGGCCTCGGAGCGCACGGGGCGAGTGGGTCCCTTGAGGCGACGCACGGAGTCGTCGCTGTTCAGGCCAACCATGAGCGCATCCCCATGTCGCCGCGCGCCCACAAGGACGTCCACGTGCCCCGGGTGCAGCAGGTCGAACACGCCGTTCGTGAACACGATCCGCGACGCCTGGCGCTCGCGCCATTCCCGTGCTCGCGTCCAGTCCATGACCTTCGCCAGCGGGTCCAGCGGGTCGTTCGTCAGAACGAACCCTCGGCCTTCGGCTTGAAGCGCACGTCGCGCGAGTACCCCGGCATCTCGATGCGCTCAGTGTAGTCGGCGGAGATCAGGAGGTGCCCCGGCGTGCGGTCGATCGCGATGTCCTGCGCGTCCTCGGGAAGGCCGAGGGAATCGGCGAAGTTGCGGAGCTTCGCGATGATGCGCGCATTGGGCACCTGCGGATTGAAGATGATCTCCTGCTTCATCGCGTCACGGAACTCGTAGAAGCGCCAGTACGCCTCGGCGGCGTTCACGCCGAAGTAGATCGCGGCGGCGACGATGAGCAGCATGAGCAGGCAGCCGATGCTGGACGCACCGCGACGGGACTTCACCATTGCGACTGCGCTCCTTCGACGATGTCGTTGACGAGTCGCTGCATGGCCTGCCGCCGCCCCTCGGGCTCGGCGCGCTCGGCATACTCGCCCTCGGCCTGCAACCCCTTTCGCTGCCAGAGGATCTTGCCGGTGGTCTGGTCCACGATTTCCACGTCCACGGTGATCTGCAGCTTGCGTCGCGCCGAGGTGCTCTGCGCGGGGTTGGCGCTGTACGCGACCGGGACGTCGGCGTCGTAGGTGGTGATCACGCCACGCACGAGCGCGTCGGCCTTGTCGCGGGCTGCGTCATGCACGCCCAGTCGCTTCTGCAGGTCCTTGCGCATCAGGTCGAACAGCTCCGACCCGACGTCCGGACTCTGCGTCTGGTTGTCGAACGGGAGGATCGCCATGGTGCGGATGTTGGGCGGAAAGGAGCCCTGCGAGAATCCATAGCGGATGCCGCATGCGGACAGCAGCACGCACGCCGCGAGCAACAGGCGCGTCATGTCAGGTCGGGTTCCAGATCGCGGCATCGAAGGGAGCGGCAGGTTCAGTGCGGGTGATCACCAGCTCGAGCGACCGGCGAGAGGTCGCGCTTTCGTATCGCACGCGATTTCCGGGAAAGCGCTCGACCCACTCGAGCACGTGCTCGCGATCCACGCGTTCCAGCCGCCGGAGCGTGTCGCCGCTGAACGTCGCGCGCCACGCCACTGGAGTCCCAATGTCGGCACGAATCACGGTTCCGTCAACGCGCACCGCGGTGTCGGCGAGGGCGGGGATCGCGAGCCGGCCGAGGGCGGCCCAGAGGAGCGGCGCAGGCGGGATCACGCGCGCGACCTGTGGGCCACCGGGGGCGCGGAGGTCGTCGCCGACGAGCACGGCTGCGCCACTGCCCATTCCACCGCCCAGGAAGAAGTCGAGTCGAACGCTGTCGGGGGACGCGATCCGCGCGGCGCCCTCGCCGCGCGCGACGATCTCCCCATCGTTCATTTCCCACCTGAAGACGACGCGGCGATGGCCCACAGGCAACGCGGAGGCAGGCATCCTCACGGCTGGCACCACCTGTCCCGGCAGGGGCTGGAGGGCCGCCGGGCGCATGCAGGCGGCGGTGGCCAGGCAGGCGAGTGCGCTAGCCAGCCACCGTGCTCTCGAGGAGCGCGCGAAAGTCGGTGGGCAGTGCCCTGGGACGTCCTGCCGAATCGAGCGAGACGAGGACCGTCTGCGCCGATACGAGTCGCGTGTCATCGCTTGCCCGGGTGATGAGATAGTCGAAGGTCACGGCCCGCGAGCGAATCGTGGTGATGGTGGTCGTGACCGCAATGAGTTCATCGTAGCGCGCCGCACCGTGAAAGCGCGCGGTGGCCTCCGAGACGGCGAGCCCCAATCCGCCCCGCTCCAGCTCCGCATAGCTCACGCCGAAGGTGCGGATGTACTCGGTGCGGCCGATCTCGCACCACACGAGGTAGTTTGCGTGGTACACCACACCCATCTGGTCGGTTTCGGCGTACCGGACCCGGAATTCTACGCGTTGGGCAGGCATGTTCTCCTGGGGGACGAGCGTCCGGCTTTGTGATGGGCGCACGAGACGACTAGAATGTGCACGTGCTCCCCTCCCCGTGCTACGTCATCTCGGACGCACATCTCGGCTTCGCGCCCGCCGAGATGGAGCGCCGCCTGATCCGCTTCCTGCGCGGGCTGCAGGGCGCGGCGGGCTCGCTCGTGATCAACGGTGACCTGTTCGAGTTCTGGTTCGAGTGGAACCGGGTGATCCCGCGCGATGGCTGGCGCGTGCTCGCGGCGCTCGCCGACCTGCGCGAGAGCGGGGTGCCGATCCTGATGATCGCCGGGAACCACGACTGCTGGGGCGGCGAGACGCTGCGCGAGGACGTCGGCGTGGAGTACGTGTACGGACCGTGGCGCGGCAAGCTCGCCGGCTGGGACACGCGGCTGGAGCACGGCGACGGCCTGCGCGACGTGGAGGACCGGCGCTACCGTGCACTGCGCACCGTGATCCGGCATCCCTGGTCGATGCGAGCCTTTCGCTGGTTCCATCCCGACTGGGGCACCGCGCTGGCCTCGCACAGCTCGGGCGCGAGTCGCAGCTACTCGGCGCGTGACGGGGGAGCCGGGTTGCGGGACGTCGCGCAGCGAACGCTGCTTTCGGACCCCAGCGTGGAGCTCGTGGTCTTCGGCCACTCTCACGTCGCGAGCCTCGAACGGCTGCAGGGCGGCGGCATCTACGCGAACGCGGGCTCCTGGCTCGACCGCCCCACGTACCTCCGGCTCACGCCGGAGCGCATCGAGCTCCGCGAGGATGACGGCTCAGCCGAGGGTCTGGACCTGCACACCCTCGATCACGTCGCCCAGGAATCGCTGTCCTAGCTGCAGGAACTGCAGCGGGTCATCCGAGGCGAAGAAGCGATGGCCGCCCACGGGCGCAGCGCTGGCCGGCGCCTCGAGGCCACGCTCGCGCAGGATGCGTGACGTCTCGCGCGCCGTTTCCTCGGCGCTGTCGATCAGGCGCACGTCGTCGCCGAGCACCTCGGCGAGCAGGGTCTTGAGCAGAGGGTAATGCGTGCAGCCGAGGACGAGCGCGTCCACCTCGGCCTCGCGCAACGGCTCGAGATACTCGCGCGCCACCATGCGGGTCACGTCATGGTCGACCCACCCTTCCTCCACGAGCGGCACGAAGAGCGGGCAGGCGCGAGCGGTGACGCGAAGCGACGGGCGCAGCGCGCGCAGGGCGCGCTCGTAGGCACCCGACTTGATGGTGCCCGCGGTGCCGATCACGCCCACGTGGCCGCTGCGCGTGGCGTTCACGGCGGCACGCGCGCCCGGCTCGACGACGCCGATTACCGGCACCTCCCACTCCTCCTGGAGCGTGGGCAAGGCGTGCGCGGTGGCAGTATTGCACGCGACGACGATCGTCTTCACGCCCTGCGCAACCAGGAACCCGGCAATCTCCCGGCTGTAGCGACGGACTGTGTCCGGGGACTTGGGACCGTAGGGAACGCGCGCGGTGTCACCGAAATAGATGATGCGCTCGTTCGGCAGGTGCTGGATGATGGCGTGCGCCACCGTGAGGCCGCCGATGCCGGAGTCGAAGACCCCGATCGGGGCGCTGGAGCCAGCCGTCATCGCCAGTGGAGCGATGCGACGACCGCCGTGCCCTGCCCGGTGGCCTTCACCGCGAGCTCGATCGGGACATCCCAGAGGTGCGACGCGACGTAGGCGTCGGCGCCCGCGAAGAGGTGGTTCGCCACCAGGACCGCGATCCAGTCTTCCACGTGGCTCTTGCGCGTGCGCACCAGCGCATCGGTGAAGCGGCCGGGGATCGTGGTGGGCGTTCCGCCGGCGGTCTCGGGGAAGGCGACGATCACGCTGTCGCCCAGCCCCCGGCGTGCCTCTCGCACGTCAGCGGAGGACTCGTGGATCATCGAGATCGCCGCGCCCTCGAAGGCCAGGAAGAGCACTGCCGCCTTGTTGCGCCCGAGGATGGACTGCGCCGAGCCTGGAAGCAGGAACGACGTGAGGAACGCGCGCCGCGGAGAGAGCGGCGGCGCGATCACGCGGTTGTGGGTGCGCGTGCTATCCTGCGCGACCGCCCGCCGGGCCGCGGCGCGCGCGCTGTCGGCACGCTGCGCGCGCGCAACGGAGCCGAAGGGCGACGCGAGCGACGCGAGGAGCGCGAGGGAGACGAGCGCGAGAACACGGGCAGTTGCCATCTGCCGTAGGGTAGTGGACAGCACGCCCTCATTCCAGCGGCTCGCCGAATGCCGGGAGCGAGGTAGATTGGCGGCACCGCAACCCAAGCCGAGCCATGAACGCCAGACTGCCGCTCCTCCTCACCGTCGCGCTCGCCGCATCCCTGCCCGCCCAGGGTGCCTCACGCCCCTCGGGGCGCGCGGTGGCCGAGCAGGCCGTGCCGAACTACGACCCCACGGTGTACTCGTCGCCAACG
This sequence comes from Gemmatimonadota bacterium, assembly GCA_028287305.1. Taxonomy (GTDB): domain Bacteria; phylum Gemmatimonadota; class Gemmatimonadetes; order Gemmatimonadales; family Gemmatimonadaceae; genus JAQBPX01. The sequence continues at coordinate 13,224 of JAQBPX010000008.1, read as the reverse complement.
GCGACGTCGAGTCGGCTGAAGGCGCTGCGCTGGCGCAACGTGGGGCCCTTTCGCGGGGGCCGGGCGGACGCGGTGACTGGCGACCCCACCCGGCCGCTGGTGTTCTACTTCGGCGCGGTGAACGGCGGCGTCTGGAAGACGACGAATGCCGGCGCCACCTGGCGCAACATCACCGACGGCCGGACGGACATCTCGTCAGTGGGCGCGATCACGGTGGCGCCGAGCGACCCGAACGTGATCTACGTAGGCACGGGTGAATCGCAGCTGCGCGAGGACCTGACCTATGGCACCGGCGTCTATCGCTCGACGGACGGCGGGGAGAGCTGGACGCACCTGGGCCTGGCCGAGACGCAGCAGGTCGCGAAGGTGGTGGTGGACCCAGGCAACCCCGATCACGCGTGGGTGGCCGCCATGGGCCACGCCTTCGGCCCGAACGCGGAACGCGGCGTGTATCGCACCCTTGACGGCGGCAAGAGCTGGAAGCGAGTGCTCTTCGTGGACGAGGGAACGGGCGCGACCGACCTCTCGATCGACGTGAGCAACCCCCGGATTCTCTACGCGAGCATGTGGAAGTTCCAGCGCACCCCCTGGGGGATGAATGCCGGTGGGGGACGCAGCGGACTGTGGAAGACGACGGACGGCGGCGACAGCTGGAAGGAGCTGACCTTCAATCCCGGCATCCCGCAGAAGCCGCTGGGCAAGATCGGCGTGTCGGTGTCGCCGGCGAACCCGCAGCGCGTGTACGCGAGCATCGAGGCGCCCGATTCGAGCGGGGGCATCTTCCGCTCGGACGATGGCGGCGCGAGCTGGAGCCTGGCGAGTGGCGACCAGCGCTTCGCCGTGCGCCCGTTCTACTACAGCGGCGTGACCGCCGACCCCCTGAACGAGAACACGCTCTACGTGATGAACCTGGGCGTGTGGCGCTCGGTGAATGGCGGCGCCGACTGGAAGCGCGTGCGCGTGCCGCATGGTGACACGCACATGATGTGGGTGGACCCGAAGGACTCGCGACGGCTGATCAACGCCAACGACGGTGGCGCGAGCGTCTCGCTCGATGGCGGCGCGACCTGGAGCAGCGAGGACAACCAGCCCACCGCGCAGTTCTATCACGTGACGACCGACAACCAGTTCCCCTACCGCATCTACGGCGCGCAGCAGGACAACAGCACCGTGAGCGTGTCGAGCCGCTCCGACGACGGGGCGATCGGAGAGCGTGACTACTTCCCGGTGGCGGGGTGCGAGAACGCGCACATCGCAGTTGACCCGCGCAACCCGAACGTCACGTATGGCGGCTGCTACACCGGGATGTTGTTTCGCGACGACCACGGGATCCGGCAGACGCGCGACATCTCGCCCTGGCTGAGCAACTACGACGGCATCGCGGCGTCGGATGTCCCCTTCCGGTTCCAGTGGACCTTCCCGGTGATGCTGTCCCCGCACGATCCGCAGACGCTGTACGTGGCGAGCCAGTTCGTGCACAAGTCCACCGACGAGGGCGCGAGCTGGCAGCTGGTGTCGCCGGACCTCACGCTGCACGACCCGAGCACGCTCGTGCGCACCGGCGGGCCCATTCACGGCGACATGACGGGCACGGAGTGGTACGGCACCATTTACGCGCTGGCGGAGTCGCCGCGCGCGAAGGGACAGCTGTGGGCGGGGAGCGACGATGGCCTGGTGCACATCAGTCGCGACGGCGGGGCGAAGTGGGAAGACGTCACGCCGAAGGGGTTCGGCAAGTTCACGCGCACGGCGGTGATCGAGGCGAGCCCCCACGACGCGGGCACCGCGTACCTCGCCGCCACGCGCTACCAGCTCGACGACTTCAAGCCGTACCTCTGGAAGACGACCGACTTCGGGAAGAGCTGGACGCCGATCAACAGCGGCATCCCGACCGGCGCGTACACGCGCACCATCCGGGAAGACCCCGTGCGGCGGGGGCTGCTGTACGCGGGCACGGAGATCGGCGTCTACGTGTCGTTCGACGCGGGCGCGCACTGGGAGCCGCTGCAGCTCAACCTGCCGCGCGCGAGCGTGCGCGACCTCACCGTGCACGGCAACGACCTGGTCGCGGCTACGCACGGACGCGCGTTCTGGGTGCTCGACGACGTGTCGTCGCTGCGGCAGGTGGCGGACTCCGTGACGAGCCGCCGCGCGTTCCTCTTCCAGCCCGCCACCGCGGTGCGCTGGTTCGCGGGCGCGGGCCGGTCACTCACCGCGGGCGAGAATCCGGCGGGAGGCGCCTACGTCGACTTCTGGCTGCGCGAGCCGAGTCGCGAGGCGATCACGCTGGAGTTCCTGGACGCGGCGGGCACGAAGATCCGCGGATATTCGAGCGACGCGGGCAGCGTGGACACCCTGCGCACGGCCTCGGATTCACTGCGGGCCAGGATGCAGGCGTCGATGCGCGATAGCGCGTCGCACGCGCCCGCCGACTCGGTGGTTTCGGCACGCGCGGGCGCGCAGCGATTCATCTGGAACATGCGGTATCCGGGCGCGAAGCAGCTGAAGAACACCGTGCTCGACGAGGGACTGGTCGACGGGCCGGTGGTCGCGCCGGGCCGCTACTCGGCGCGGCTGATCGTGGGAAAGGACACGATGACGCGCACGTTCGACATCGTGGCGGACCCGCGGGTGCGCACCACTGCCGCGCAGCTGGCCGCGCAGGTGCAGAGCTCCCTGCGCGTGCGCGATCGCATCACCGACATCGTGGAAGCCGCGACGCGCATCGAGGACATCCAGGCACAGCTCGACCAGCGCGCGGCGCAGGCGAAGGGCCAGCCGCAGGCGAAGAAGCTCGAGGACGCGGCGAGCGCGCTGCGCAAGAAGCTCGAGGCCGTGCGCGCGGAGCTCTACGAAGTGGGGTGTCATGCCGACCAGTGCACGCTCGACCAGCCGATCAAGCTGTACAACATGCTGATCACGCTGAACTCGCAGGTGCAGCAGGGAGACTACGCGCCGACGAAGCAGCACGAGGAGGTCTTCCAGGACCTCTCGGGCAAGGTGGGCGTGCAGCTCAAGAAGGCCACCGCGCTCGAGGAGACGGAGCTGAGGGCGCTGAACGACATGCTCAAGGAGATGGGGCTGCCCGCGGTGTACGTCGCGGCAAAGAAGACTATCGCGTGAAGCATGGGGTGGTGCGCGTGGAAGTTGCCTTCTCGCGTGAATGGCCCCACCGAGTTGAACGCGGATCAGGGCTGGTTGAGCCGAAACTACACGGGTCGCTTCGCGAGGCGCGACAGGGCGTGCAGGCAGACCAGGAAAGGATCGAGCTTGTTTGACTCGCGGATCTCGGTATTCAAGCAGATCGATCTGCGTTGTTTCAGCTCGATCGGCCGTGATCCGCGTTCAACTCTGTGGGGCCGGCGAGGCGAACGGAGTGCTGTCCGTAAGGAAGGCTCAGCGAGTTGCAGGTGCGCGCCAGGGTCGCCACGACGAGCGATGCGTCGTCGTGGCGGGAGTGCATGGGAATCGAACCCACCCGTGACGCTGGGCGCCACGCTGACGGTTTTGAAGACCGCGGGGGCCACCAGACCCCCTCCACTCCCCTGCTAGCTCACCACCAGTCCGAGCGGGCCGGCAGGCAGCACATCGCCCACCTCCACCGCGCCCGGCACGCGCGAAAGATATTCGGCGAGGGCGCTCGCGGGCAGCGCGACGAGCAGGCCACCCGAAGTCTGCGGATCGAGCAGCAGCGCACGATCCACCGCGCTCGTGTCGCCCCATTCCACGAGCGGCTCGAGGTGATCGTGGTTGCGCTCGGCGCCGCCGGTGCGAATGCCCGCCGCGAATGCGTCGCGCGCGCCGGGAAGCACGGGCAGCGCCGAGGCCAGGATGCGCAGCGTGACGCCGCTCGCGCGCGAGATGTTGCCCGCGTGCCCGAGCACGCCGAAGCCCGTGACGTCGGTCGCGCAGCGCGCGCCGAGCTCCACGGCCACGCGGGACGCGAGCGCGTTGAGCGCGCGCATGCCCTCATGCAGCGCGTGGGCATGCGCCGGATCGAGGCTTCCCTGCTTCTCGGCGGTCGCGAGCAGCCCGGTGCCGACCGCCTTGGTGAGCACCAGTCGGTCGCCGGCGACCGCGGTGGCGTTGGTGAGCATGCGTCTCGGGTCCACCCGGCCGGTGACCGAGAGCCCGAACTTCACCTCGTCGTCGATGATCGTGTGGCCACCGACGGTCACCGCCCCGGCTTCGTGCACCTTGTCCTGCGCGCCGCGCAGGATCTGGCCGAGGATCTCGAGCGGGATCCTGCCGCTGGGCCAGCCGACGATGTTGAGGGCAGTGAGCGGCTCACCACCCATGGCGTAGACATCGGAGAGCGCGTTCGCGGCGGCGACCTGGCCGAACAGGTAGGGGTCGTCGACGATCGGCGCGAAGAAGTCGACGGTCTGGACGAGGGCGAGGCTCTCGGACACGACGAAGACTCCTGCGTCGTCGAACGTTTCCGCCCCGACGAGGAGTCGCGCATCGTGCTGCGCGGGAATGCCCGCGAGGGCCTGCCTCAGGTCACCCGGACCGAGTTTCGCCGCTCAACCAGCGCAGCGGGCGTACTGGGTGAGGCGGAAGAGTTCGTCGCGCGTGTTGTTGGTCGACATTGGAGATCCTGGTTTGAGGTGTGCGGTGTGCGGTGTGCGGAACCGCGGGGGATTTTCTTCCGCATGCCACACACCTCACACCGCGCACCGTTACTGCCTGACTACCACCACCGCATCTATTTCGACGAGCACATTCCTCGGCAACGCCGAGACCTGCACGGTGCTGCGCGCGGGGCGCGCGTCGCCAAGGAACTTCGCGTAGGTCTCGTTCACCTGCGGAAAGTGGCTCATGTCGTGGAGGTAGACCGTGGTCTTCACCACGTCACTCCACGTCGCGCCCGCCTCGGCGAGGATCGCGGCGAGGTTCGTCATCACGCGCTCGGTCTGCGCCACGACGTCCCCGGCCACGACCTGTCCCGTGGCGGGATCGAGCGCGATCTGGCCCGCGGTGAAGAGGAAGCCATTCGCGATCACGCCCTGGGAATAGGGGCCGATCGCTGCGGGGGCCTTGTCGGTGTGGAGGAGTTTGGTGGGCACGCTGGGCTCTCGGGTGGCGCGCGCGAGGCGCGGTGATCCGGCGACCTGCTGGGGCCTGCAACTGCTTCCTGCTGCTGCGAGTCAACCTACTGGACGCGCCGCTCCAGTCGCCAGTGCGAAGAAGCGGCGCGCATTGTCGCTCACCTGCTCGCCGAGCTGCGCGGCCGTGGTGCCGCGCACCTCGGCCAGGCGCGCCACCGTGAGGGACACCCACGCCGGCTCGTTGCGCTTGCCGCGATGCGGCATCGGGGCGAGGTAGGGAGAGTCGGACTCGGCGAGCAGGCGGTCACCGGGCACGAGGCGCACGACGTCATTCCCATCCCACTTCCGGAAGGTCACGATGCCGCTGAACGACACGTACCATCCGACGCCCAGGGCGGCCTCCGCCAGCGCGGCGCTGCCGGTGAAGCAGTGCAGCACGCCTCGTATCCCCGCACTCCCCGCCTCCAGCACCATGGCGAGGGTATCCGCCTCCGCCTCGCGCGTGTGCACGACCACCGGGCGATCCAGCTCGGAGGCGAGCGCAAGCTGTGCGGCGAAGGCAGCGCGCTGCTTCTCCCGCGGCGAGTGATCGTAGTGATAGTCGAGTCCGCACTCGCCAATGGCGACCGCGCCCCCGTGAACCAGCTGTCGAATGGCGGCCTCGTCGCGTGCCTGCTCGAAGTCGGCAGCGTCGTGCGGGTGCACGCCGGCGGTGCTCCAGCAGAAGCCGGGATGCGCCGCCGCGACCAGCGCCGCGCGCTCGGCGGCGGCGATGGACTCGCCGATGCAGATCACGCCCTCACAGCCGGTGACGCGGGCGCGCGCGATGGCGGCGTCGCGGTCGGCGTCGAAGGCAGGGTCAGCGAGGTGCGCGTGCGAGTCGAAGAAGCGGGTCATGGATACGCGAATCGCCGCGCGAGGCGGCGATTCGGGATGGTGAGGGCGAAGTGGATCAGCGCGCGGCGGCGGAGCCGGGCTCCTGTCCGCGATTCCGCTCGGCCGCCACGGCGCGGGCAGTGCCCTTGGTCTCGCCGGCCGTGCGGGGCCACTTGTGCTCGATGTACAGCAGGAGCGCACCGGCCACGTAGATGGAGCTGAACGTACCGGTGAAGATTCCGAAGGCCATGATCCACGAGAAGGGGCGGATCACCTCGCCGGCGAAGACGAGCAGCGAGAGCGTGGCCGCGAGGGTGGTGGCGTGCGTGAGCACGGAGCGCGGCAGCGTCTCGTTGATCGACCGGTTGAGCACGTCGCGGAGCGACTCGCGGCGCTGCTTCTTGAGGTTCTCGCGCACGCGATCGAAGATGATGATCGTGTCGTTGAGCGAGTAGCCGATCACGGTGAGGAGCGCCGCGACCACGGTGAGCGAGATCTCGAGTCGCATGATCGAGAGGAAGGCGAGCGTGGCCACGAGGTCATGCAGCGTGGCGACGACTGCCGCGAGCCCGAAGCGCCACTCGAAGCGGAACGCCAGGTAGATCAGCGTGACGAGGAACGAGATCAGGATCGCGATGATCGCATTGCGACTGAGCTCTGCTCCCACGCGGGGACCCACGAACTCCGAGCGCACCACCTTCACCGCATCGCCGTACTTCGCGGTGAGCGCGCGGCCGATGATCTTGGCCGTGCTGTCGCCCGCGACGGCGGCGCCGCCGACCTGGCCGGGCTGCGCGCGGATCGTGTACTCGGTGGACGAGCCGAACTGCTGGATCTCCGAGCCGTGGAATCCCGCGACATCGACCAGCGAGCGGATGTCGTCGATCTGCGGAGCCTGCGTGAACTGCAGCTGCATCAGGGTGCCGCCGGTGAACTCGATGCTGCGGCGCGTTCCGCGCAGCCCCATCTCGGCCAGGCCAAGCACGATGAAGCCCGCCGTGATGATGACGGCGTGCTTCCAGTACTTGATGAAGTCGTACTTGGTGTCGTGAAGGATGCGCAGCATCAGATGCTCAGGGTCTGGGCGCCGCGCGAGCGGTTGAGCCACAGGAGGTAGAAGGTGCGGACGACGAAGATCGAGGTCACGAGCGAGGCGACGATACCGGCGATGAGCGTGACGGCGAAGCCCTTCACCGGGCCCGAGCCGTACTGGTAGAGCACCGCGGCCGTGAGGATCGTGGAGACGTTGGAATCGATGATGGCCGGCATCGCATGGCGGAAGCCCTCGTCGATGGCCGTGCGGACGGTCTTGCCGTGGTTGAGCTCCTCGCGAATGCGCTCGAAGATCAGCACGTTGGCATCCACCGCGATGCCGATGGAGAGCACGAAGCCGGCGAGGCCGGGCAGCGTGAGCACCGCGTCGAAGCCGGCGAGCGTCGCCAGCGTGTAGAGCATGTAGAGCGCGAGGCCGCCCACCGCGAGCAGCCCGGAGAAGCGGTAGTAGCCGATCATGATCACGACCACGAGCAGCACCGCGATCGCGCCGGCCATCTCGCCCTTTCGAATCGAGTCGGCGCCAAGGCTCGGCCCGATCTGGCGCACTTCGGCCACGCGCAGCGGAACGGGCAGCGCGCCGGCACGAAGCACGAGGGCCAGGTCCTGCGCCGCCGCGAGGTCGCGGCCGCCCAGGGTGATCTGTCCACGCGTGGAGATCGCGCTCTGGATGATGGGCGGGCGTCCCATGACACGCTTGTCGAGGACGATCGCCATGTAGTTCTTGATGTTCTTCGCCGTCTCGTTGCGGAAGCGGCGGCCGCCCTCGTTGTTCAACTCGAACTCGACGACGGTGCCCTCGGTGGGCGTCTGGTTCGGGCGCGCCGTGGTGATGTAGTCACCGGTGATCAGCGCGCGCGCATCCACCACGTAGAGCGAGCGATACATCTTGTTGCCGAGCGCCACCGAGTCGGTGCCGAAGAGCAGCTCCTTGCCCGGCGGCAGCGCCGCCTGCACTTCCGGCATCGCCAGGTAACGCTCGATCGTCGCGACGTTGTCGCGCTCGATGGAGTATTCGCCGGGCATGCCGCCCGCCTGGATCAGCTGGGACACCGGGCCGCCCTGCGTGAGCGTCGCCGCGGTGTCGGCCTTCTTCGAGGTGTCCGTTGCGGAGGCGACCTTCTTCGCCGTATCGGCGCCGGTGAGCAGCCCCTGCAGGCCCTTGTTGGCGGGCGCGGTGATGGAGGCGGTGGTGTCACCGCCCTTCACGACGCCACCCTTCTCCCGCACGATCTGGTCGAGGCGCGGAAGCACCTTCTCGAGCGCGCCAGAGCGATCGGTGATCTTGAACTCGAGGAATGCCTGGTCCTGCACGATGCTCTTCGCGCGCTCCTGGTCGGAGAGGCCCGGGATCTCGACGATGATGCGGTCGGAGCCGGCCTTCTGCACCACGGCCTCGGACACGCCGGTGCCCTCGATGCGCGTGCGCACCGTCTTGAGCGCGCGGTCGATCGCGTCGGACTTGTCGGCGACGGCCTGCTTGGAATCGTCGACCTCGAGGGCGAGATGCATACCGCCCTGCAGGTCGAGTCCCTTCCGGAGGGGAACATGCCGCTGCGTGGTCTCGCGAAGGATTCCGTCACTCCCGCGCGTGCGAACAGTGATGTTCCGCGGGAAGAGGAAGAAGAGCGAGAGGGCGCACAACGCGGCGATGACCGCGAGTCGCGTCTTCAGGTTGGACATTCGACTGCCGGAAGGTGGGTGGGAGGGATTGCGTGGAACCTCTAAGAGTAGACGCGACGGGCAGTTAAGTCAACGCGAGACGGGCTGAATCGGCATCCGCGCGCAACTGGGCCACGAGGGCCTCGGGACCGGCGAAGCGCATCGTGTCACGCAGGCGTGAAACGAGCTCCACCGACACCACCTGTCCGTACCATTCGCCCTCGGCATCCAGCAGGTGCGCCTCGAGCGAGACCGAGTCATCCCCGAAGGTGGGACGCGGCCCCAGGTTGAGCATCGCGCGGTGCCTCGCGGCACGCGTCGACACCCACGCAGCATAGACTCCGTTCGGCGGCAGAAGTTTCTCCGCCGCCAGCGCCACGTTGAGCGTGGGAAAGCCGAGCAGACGGCCGCGGCGGTCCCCGCCGATCACTTCGCCGGTGATCGCGTACGGGCGGCCCAGCGCCGCGGCCGCCACGGGCAGCGCACCGCTGCTCACGGCCTGGCGAATGGCACTGGACGACACCGCACCACCACTTGCGTCATGCACCGCCGGCACGACCTCGAGCGGAAAGCCGCGACGCTCACCGAGCGCGCGCAGCAGCGACTCGTCGCCCTCCCGACCGCGGCCGAGGCCGTGATCGTGGCCGATCAGCAGGCAGCGCATGCCGAACTGCGCGACGAGCACGCGCTCGACGAACTCCTCGGCCCCGAGCGCGGCGAGCGCAGGCGTGAACGGCAGCACCACCACGCGGTCCAGGGGACTCTCGGCGACCGCCGCCAGCTTCTCGCGATGCGTGGTGAGCAGTGGCGGCGCCGCGGCGGGATTGAGCAGCGCGAGGGGGTGCGACGCGAACGTCACGAGCAGCGAGGCGAGGCCATCGGCCGAGGCGCGCGCGTGCAGGCGCGCGAGGATCTCGCGATGACCGAGGTGCACGCCGTCAAAGGTGCCGACGGTGACCGCGGTTCCCTGCGGCGTCATTCCGCCCGGCTCATCACCACGCGCGGCTGCCAGCGCTCCCCGCGCCCTTCCGCCACCGCGATGAGCGAGCCGTTCGCCGAGTCCACCAGCGCCGCGTGCGTGCCGGACACGAGGCGCGGCACCTCGATGCCGCGCGAGATCTTGTTGATCTCCTCGGGCGAGACGGGTTGCGTCGGCATGCCCACGAGCGCGTCGAGCGGTGGGCGCAGCACCGCGCGCCCCGCCTCGAGGTCGGCGATCGTCACGCCCTTCGATACGTCGAAGGGACCGCTGCGGGTGCGGCGCAGCTCGACCAGGTGCGCGGCGCTGTCGGTCAGGCGGCCGAGGTCGCGCGCCAGCGCGCGGATGTAGGTGCCGCCGCCACACATGATCTCCACGCGAAGGTCATCGCCGTCCCACTCGATCAGCTGCCAGCCGTCCACGCGCACGGGCACGGGCTTGAGCTCCAGCGGCTTGCCCTCGCGCGCGGCCTGATAGGCGCGCTTGCCATCCACGCGCTTCGCCGAGTAGGCGGGGGGCATCTGCTGGATGGTGCCCATGAGCTTCGGGATCGCCTTGAGCACCGCATCGCCGGTCGGGGCGACGGCCGTGCGCGTGACCTGGCCACCGAGATCGTCGGTGTCGGTCTCGCTGCCGAAGCGGATGGTGGCCTGGTAGACCTTGGGCTCGCCGTTCAGGTACGGGAGCAGCCGCGTGGCGCGCCCGAGCAGCAGCACCAGGAGGCCCGTGGCGAATGGGTCGAGGGTGCCGCCGTGGCCGATGCGCGACTCGCCGAATGCGCGGCGAGCGGCGAGCACGGCGTCGTGCGAGCTGATCCCCGCCGGCTTGTCGACGAGGAGGAGCCCGTCAGTCGTCCCGCGGCTTTTCATCGGGGGGCACGTCGGCGGGCGCGTCGACGCGCACCTGGTTCAGCAGCGCATCGATGCGCGCGGCGCGCGCGATGGACTCGTCCGCCTTGAACGAGATCACCGGGGCGATGCGCAGGCGCAGCGCGCGCCCCACCACGGTCTTGAGGTGGTGCGCCACCGAGTCGAGCCCCTCGAAGGTGGCGGCCCGCTCGACGTCGCTCCCCATCACGCTCACGTACACCTTCGCGTGGCGCAGGTCGCGCGTGAGGTCCACGCCCGTGACCGTCACCAGCCCGAGGATGCGCGGGTCCTTGACGCCCTGCCGGAGGAAGGACGCCACTTCCTCGCGGATCGCTTCCGCGACGCGGTCGGGGCGACGGTTGTCCATCAGCGGCTCCCCGGCCTAGCTGGCCGAGGGCGTGCTGCCGAGGGTGCGCGCGAACTCCTCGGTGCGGTAGCACTCGATGACGTCACCGTTCTTGAGATCGTTGAAGTTCTCGATCCCGATGCCGCACTCGAAGCCTTCCTTCACCTCGCGCACGTCTTCCTTGAAGCGACGGAGCGACGAGATGGTGCCGTCGAAGACCTCGACGGAGTTGCGGATGACGCGCACCCGGCCCTGGCGATTGATGAGCCCACTGCGGACCATGCAGCCGGCGATGACGCCGACGCGCGACACCTTGAACGTCTCGCGGACCTCGGCCTCGCCGAAGATGATCTCGCGCTTCTCCGGTCGCAGCAGTCCCTCGAGCGCCGCGCGGACATCCGACACGGCCTCGTAGATGATGCGATAGAGCTTGATGTCCACGTTCTCGCGCTCGGCGGCCGAGCGCGCGTTGTTGTCGGGACGGACGTGGAAGCCGATGATGATGGCGCCCGACGCCTTGGCGAGCAGGATGTCGCTCTCGGTGATCGCGCCCACGCCGCGATGGATGATCTCGACCGCGACCTCGGGAGTGGAGAGTTGCGCCAGGGCGTCGGCGAGCGCTTCCGCCGGGCCGCCCTGGTCCGCCTTGATCACGATGCGCAGGTTGCGACGCTCGCTTCCCGGCGACGAGGCCATGAAGTCCTCGAGCGACACGCCACCGCGCGACGTGCGACGGCTCCGCGCCTCGCGATCGAGGCGCTGGCGACGCTGCGCGACTTCGCGCGCGGCCCCGGCATCCTCGACGACCAGCAGCTGGTCGCCGGCCATCGGCACGCCCTCGATGCCGAGCACCTGCACCGGGATCGCGGGGCCGGCGGTCTTCACCGGCTTGCCGCGCTCGTCGAGGAGCGCGCGCACGCGCCCCGAGAAGAGCCCGACAATGACGGCGTCGCCGACCTTCAGCGTGCCGCCCTGCACGAGGATCGTGGCCACCGGTCCCTTGCCTGCGTCGAGCTGTGCTTCGACGACGGCGCCCGTGGCACGCTTGGAGGCGTTGGCCTTGAGGTCCAGGATTTCCGACTGCAGGAGGATCTGCTCGAGCAGCGTGTCGACGTTGGTGCCCTTCTTCGCGGAGATCTCGGTGGAGAGGGTGCTGCCACCGAACTCCTCGAGCACCACGCCATGCTGCAGGAGCTCCTGCTTGACCTTGCCCGGGTTCGCCTGCGGCAGGTCCACCTTGTTGATCGCGACGATCATCGGCACGCCCGCGCTCTTCGCATGGGAGATCGCCTCGATGGTCTGCGGCATGACCGAGTCGTCGGCGGCGACGACGAGCACCACGATGTCGGTGACCTGCGCGCCGCGCGCGCGCATGGCGGTGAACGCCTCGTGGCCCGGCGTGTCGAGGAAGGTGATGTTCTTCCCGTTCCCCACGGTGACGTGGTAGGCACCGATTTGCTGCGTGATGCCGCCGGCCTCGCCGGCGACCACGTTGGCCTTGCGGATGTAGTCGAGCAGCGACGTCTTGCCGTGGTCGACGTGACCCATGATGGTCACGACGGGGGGACGGAAGACCAGGTCGCCTGCCTCGTCTTCCTCGGACACCGCGAGCGTGTCCTCCGCCTGGTAGTCGTCCTCGCGCTCGGCCTGGAAGCCGAACTCCGACGCGATCAGCTCGATCTGGTCGAAGTCGAGGCGCTGGTTGATGGTGACCATCAACGAGAGGTTCTTGAAGGCGAAGCCCACGATCTCGGTGGGGGACACGCGCAGGATCTGCGCGAGCTCGCTCACCGTGATGAACTCGTTGACGCGCACGAGCTTCTTCTCGCGCTCGACCTCGGCGGCGCGCTGCGCCTGCGCTTCCTCGCGGATCCCGCGGCGCATGTCGCCGGAGGAGCGGCGCGAGGGGACGCCGCGCATGGAGGCGAGCGTCTTGTTGACGTTGTCGCCCACTGCCTCCTGGTCCGCTGCCCCGCGCTTGCCCTTCTTGCCGCGACCGCGATTGCGGTCGGCGGTGCCAGCGCCAGTGCCGGCGCTGGTGCCGGCGCCCATGCCGCCACCCATGCCGGGCTTGCGATCGTCACGGCGCGCGGTGTCGCTGCGCCCGCCGGGAGATGCCGACGCCACGGGACGCGGCGGCATGAAGCCGGCGCTCGTGCCGATGGACCGGGGGCGCGGTGCGCCCGGGGTGATCGGGCGCGGGCGCGGGCGGTCGGACTGCGCCGATGGACCCGAGTTGCCGCTGTGCGTGCTGTACGGCTGCGAGGGCGCAGCGGGCGGTGCCACGGGCGCGGCAGGCGGCGCGGGCGGGACGACCTTCTGCGGCGGCTCGACCACCGGCGCGGCTGCGACGGGTGCGTCGGCGGGCGGCGCGGAGGGCACCTCGCG
>JAQBPX010000037.1 GCA_028287305.1 Gemmatimonadota bacterium | reverse complement strand
GTCATCAACGCCACGCAGGAGCGCTTCACGGGCCCGAACATCGTTCCGACCGTCACGGGCACGTTGTTCTTCCAGAGCCGAATCGCGGCCAATGTCTTCCTCGACGGCCAGCTGCAGGCGCTCACCTGGCTGCAACCGTCCACCAGCCGCCAGGAGCCACTCAACCAGCTTCCCGTGACGGCGCCCGCCACCACCATGACGGTGAACATCACCTCGCCGGTGGCGGTGAGCCGCTTCGTGGTGATTGCTGACACCGGGGCAGGGCAACCGATCGTCCTCCTGCAGAACGGGACGGGGATGACGTCCGGCTCGGTAGTGGTTCCGGCCTACGCCTCGACCAAGTGGCGCGTGCGAGTGGCCGCGACGGATTCCACCGGCGTGAATGGTGCGACGCTGCTCTCGTTCATGCCGGCGTCCGGCATCGCGAGCAGCATCACGGTGGCGGCCACCGGCAACGTGGTGGTGCCGGTGACGCTCTCGCAGTTCAGTTCCACGTGGGCAATGGCGGCGACCGGGACCGTCGCCGGCCAGGTGGCGATGTCCGGAGGCGTCACGGATCCGGGCTTCATCACCACCAGCTGCTTCGCCCGCTGGACCATGGCGGCGTTCACGACCCCCACGTCCGGGACGCTCGTTGCCTGCTCGTTCGGGGTGCCGAGCGGGGCCACGCGCGCAGTGTCCGGCTTCGTCTCGCCGAACGCGACGGGCACGCTCTCCACCAAGTTGATCCTCAACGGCAGCTACATCCTGACCGATGGCCGAACGATCGAGCTCGACATCGTGCCGGCGATCGCCACCTCCACCATCGGCGCGGCGCTCGCCGTCGACCTGGTCGGCAACGGCTTCGCCAACTGGTGGAATGCGAACATGGATCCGAACCTGCTCGGTATGTCGGTGACCGCCGACGAGGTCACGAGCTCGTTCGGCAACTTCGGAATGCGCTGGAACGGCCAGCAGCCTCGCATTGCATTCGGCAATGGCGCGGCCCTGGCGCCCAGCGGAGTGAGCGACGAGACGACCGCCCTCACACCGTGGAATCGCCTCTATGGCAGCCTGTACACGGTGAACCTCGGACTCAAGCAGCTTGCAAACGGCGAGGTGGTGAGCGGGGGCGCCACGCCGACCGAGGCGGCCAAGGCACTCGGTGACTTCCTGTGGGCGGCGAACCTGGGCACCGTGGCCACGCTCTATGACAAGGCCTACATCCCCCGGGATTCCAACACCTTCAACCTCGCGCTCAAGCCGTACACGGAGGTCCGTGACTCGGCGCTCGCGCGCTTCGACGCGATGATTGCGGTTGCCAGCGGCAAGTCGTGGGTGATCGATCCCAAGTACACGTTCGACCTCGCCAGCGGCTCGCTCACTGGGGACGTGCTGGCGAGGATGGCTCGCTCCCTCGCCGCGCGCACGCTGGCGCAGTCCGCTCGCAATGCATCGCAGAACACAGCGACGGACTGGGCGCGCGTCCTCGCGTACGCGCAGTCGGGCATCTCGTCCATTGGCGGCAGCGGCATGGACATCAGTGCGAGTGCCACCACGAGCAACCCGCTGGGCAATGATTACCAGGCATACGTGAACAGCTCGAGCTGGACTCGGGTGGACGGTCGCGTGATCCACGCGATGGACCCCACGCAGCCCCTGTTCTGGACGAGCACCACGGCGCCCGCCCAGGCGACGTCGCCCGACGCGAGGCTCGGCACCGACTTTGGTTTCTCCGGTGTGCAGCCCTTCGACCCGGCGCGCGGCACCTACTTCCTGGGCAGCTGGTTCTACAAGCGGACCGCCTACCTGTCGCTCGACGGCGGCGGCGGGTTCGTTGGCCTGGCGAGCCAGATGCGAGTGGCGGAGAACGACCTGCTCGTGGCCGAGGCGATGATTCGCTCGGGCGGCAGCCTGACGTCGGCCGCGTCGCTGGTGAACAAGACGCGCGTGGGCCGGGGTGGACTGCCCGCAGTGCTCGTGTCCGGGGTACCGATCAGCGCCAACTGTTTACCGAAGGCCGCTGACGGAACCTCTTGCGGTACCTTGCTGGATGCTGTCATGTATGAGAGACTGATCGAGCTCTACGGGTCGAATGTGGCCGTTGGCTGGGGCGACGCACGCCGCACCGATGTGGTGCCGGCGGGTACGCCGCGCTCGCTGCCGGTGCCGGCCTCGATCATGACTGGCAAGGGATTGACCCCGTACACCTTTGGCGGAGCGGGCCTCGATGGCTCGACGCCTGCACCCTGATCGCGATCACGACCAACCGAATTCATTCGCTCTCCTGAGGAGATATCCATAATGAACGCTTCGAGAATCACGGTCGCGATTGCCACCGCAGCGCTGCTCGGCGCCACGGCGTGCGAAGATGGAAAGAACCCGGCGGCCGTCGCAGTCGATCCCGCCACCACGGTGCCCACGGGCGCCGTGCAGGTGCTGGTACAGCAGCAGCCCGTCACCACGCCGGGGCGGCTGACCTTCGCGGTGAAGGTGCTCACGAAGGACGTGAGCGTCGGCGCCTACCAGGGCGCGCTCACCTTCGAGCCCGGCTCGTTCGAGCTCGTGAGCATCGAGAGCGCCAGCGCGAAGGATGGCGAGTTCCACATCGTGAACTCCTCAGAGTTCGCGAAGGGCAGGATCCGCTTCGCGGCGTACGCCACGGAGTCCTTCGATGGCAGCGATGCCTTCACCATCACGGTGAAGCCGCTCGTGCCGCTGGAGAACGCGAAGCTGGTCGGCGCGCTCGACGTCGCGGGCGAAGTGACGGGGGCGGCGGTATCGAAGACGATGCTGCAATCCTCGCGAGGGATACTCGAGGCCCGCACCAATCGTGTGGTCGTACCCTGAGCTGACGAAGTAAACCGAGAGCGGCGGGCCTTAACTGGTCCGCCGCTTTCGGCTGTCTGGCCCCACCGAAAGAACAGGTTTTTCCTCCCGCCGTAGGCAGTTCCCCCCGCCGTCTCGCGCCCCACGCGCGAGGAGCCCCGCCATGAAGATGCCGAAGCTGGCCCTTGTCGCCTGCGCCCTGCTGCTCCCCTCGATTGTGGGAGCGCAAACCATCACGCTGAAGGCGGGCAGTTCGCCCACCATGAGCGTGGCACCGGGCGCCAAGTTCGCGGTCCCCGTGATCGTGGACATCAGCGCCGCGGGCGCGGTGCACATCGCCAGCTTCCAGACCGGCATGACGTGGGGGTCGGGTCGGCTGACGCTCGACTCCCTGCGCACGCAGGCGGGAACGGACTTCAGCGTCACGCCGAACCTCGCGAATGCCGCATCAGGCAGCATCGTCTTCAACGCCTTCGCGGCGAACAACATCACGGCCACGCAGACCGTGACAAATGCCTGGTTCACGGCGGGCAGCGCCGGTGGAACGCGCATCGCCCTCTCGCCCTCCGCTGCCGGTGACGAGCTCGCGGCCAACATCCTCGCGTCGCTCATCCCCAGTGGCCTCGACGTCTGCGTCGCGACCCCCGGCAAGTGGGGAGACGTGAACGACGATGGCAACGTGAACATCATCGACGCGCAGCAGATCGCGCGCTCCTCGGTCGGCCTGAGCGTGTTGAACGCCGCCGCCCTGGCCGCACGCGGCGACGTGACCGCCGACGGCAACGTGAACATCATCGACGCGCAGCAGATTGCGCGCTTCTCTGTGTCGCTGTCCGCCGCCGCGCGCATCAACACGAACCTCTTCACGCCGCCGACCGTCGCGAGCATCGCGCTCACGCCGAACACGCCGCAGAACCTTGCGGTCGGCGCCACCACCACGCTTGTGGCCGCCCCGAAGGACGCCGGCAACGTGGACCTCACGGGCTGCGCGCAGGTCACCTACAGCTCGACCAACCCGGCCATCGCCACGGTCAATGCCGGCGGCACCATCACCGGCATTGCGAACGGCGTGGTCACCATCACGGCCACCAGCGTCACGCAGCCCGGCGTCACCGCCTCGATCAGCGTGACCGTGGGCACCGGGGGCGGCGGCAGCACGGGCATCAACGTCAACGTCACCAGCCCCTTCGGCGGCAGCCACTACTACGTGATCGTGGACTCGGGCGGCCTCGCCTCCCCGAACATCACCGACTTCGACGCGGCGGGCTCCAAGACGCCCACCATTCCGGTGCTCCTGCCGGCCGGCACGGGCTACCGCGTGCGCATCCTCGCGCGCGACTCGCTGCAGGTGGGCGTGGTGACCTTCCCGAACGTGAGCGCGGGCACTCGCATCTCGAATGTTGCCGTCGCGACGGGCTCCATGACCGTCGTGAATGCCACGCTCGTGAACATGACGAGCACCCTCACCACGCCGGCCACGGGCACGGCGGGCGTCGCGATTCCCGTCACGCTCACGCTCACCGATCCCAGCGAGGTGATCGTGAATGGGGGAGGCTCCCCGTTCATGCGAATGGGCTTCGCCGCCTGGACCAGCGACTTCACCAACACGTTCACGACCGGCAACTTCCAGTCGCCGACCACCAACTCGGTCACCAGCAAGACCTGGGTGACCACCTCGGCGTACACGCCCGTGCAGTCCGGCACGCTCTTCATGCAGGCGAACTACCAGAGCAATTCGGTCGGGGCCTTCAACTTCCAGTACGTGGTGCCGTCGTCGCTCACGCGCCCGAATGAAACGCTGGTCGCCGTGCCGATCGCGGCGGCCGCGAATGGCATCAACGTGGCCATCACGTCACCCATCTCGGTGGGCCGCTACGTGGTGCTCGTCGACACGGGCACCTTCGGCGGCATTACCCAGACGGTCGCGACGTTCGTCGGCGGACCCGGCACCACGGCCAACATCCAGGTGCCGGCCGCGCCGCGCGCCGGCACGGGATATCGGGTGCGCGCCGTGGCGCTCGACTCCACCACCTTCGCGAACGGCCAGGCGTACTTCACCATTCGCGCCGGTGCACGCCAGAACGCGGTGCAGGTGACGGCGGGAAGCTTCACGAACGTGAACCTCACGCTGCTCCCGGCCAGCGTCGGCACGCCGAACATCCCCGCCACCGCCTCGGTTGGCGTCGGGATCCCGGTGTCCATGGTCGTCAACGACTCCAGCCAGGCGGCGTTCTGCCAGGTGCGCACGAGCGCCACGGCGCTCACGCAGCTCACGTCCGGCAGCGGCCAGAATTGCAGCTTCAGCGCCGAGGGCGTGGGCGGTTCGCGCACCGGAGCCGGCACCATTCCCGGCCAGGCCGCAGGCACGCTGTTCACGCGCATGTTCTACGCGTCGAACGTCCAGCTGCCCGACGGCCGGTTCGTGGAGCTCGGAATCCGTCCGGCGAGCCCGGACGTGCAGGTGGTGGTGAGCGCGCCGACCACGGGCATCAGCGTGGGCATCACGAGCTTCTTCGGCGCCAGCAAGTACTTCGTGATCGTTGACTCCGGTGGCCTCGCCACACCGCAGGTGACGGAGTTCGACAATCCGGGACTGGGCAAGACGGCCACCATCCCGATCTCGCTGCCGGTCGGCACCGGGTATCGCGTGCGAGTGGCCGCGCGCGACTCGCTGCAGTCGGGCACCTCGAACTTCCCGCTGATTGGCGCCGGCACCAGGGTGTCGAACGTGAACGTCGTGAGCGGGTCCCTCACGTCGGTTCCTGCCTCGCTCGCCCAGATCGCGACCACCTTCACGCTGCCTGGAACGGGCACTGCCGGAACGCCGGTGACCGGCACGGTGATGCTCGATGACCCGAGCCTCATCATCCTGCCGGGCACCACCAACGCCTTCCTGCGCATGTCGTGGTCGCCATGGACCACCGACCTCTCGCAGACCTTCAGCTCGAACTTCAACACGTTGTCCGGAAGCACGGCGACGTCGAAGACGTACTCCGGCACCCTGCTCGTACCGGGGCAGGTGGGAACGCTGAGCTACCAGAGCAACTTCCAGAACAACACGTCCATCGGTGGCTTCACCTTCGGCACCACCGCGCCCGCGTTCACGCGGGCCGAGCCGCTGCGCACGCTGCCGGTAACGGCCGCGACGCAGGGCATCGCGGTGAGCATCACCTCGCCGATCTCGGTCGGCCGCTACGTGGTGGCCGTGGACACCGGCAGCGGTCCGCCGATCATCGGCACGTACAACGCGAGCTTCGGGCTGAGCGCCAGCATCCAGGTGCCGGCGCCCGTTCGCGGTGGAGCGGGCTATCGCGTGCGCGCGGTGGCGGTGGACTCGACCGGATCGCTCACCAACTTCCTCCTCACGAACGTGCGCGCGGGTGCGCGAGTGACGGGCGTGCAGGTATCGGCGGGCTCGTTCACGCCGGTGTCGCTCACCCTGATCCCGGCGAGCATCAGCAACGTGACGGTGCCGGCGACGTTCAGCTCGGGCGTGCAGGTCCCGGTCTCGGCCACGGTCACCGACACGAGCCAGATCACCTTCTGCACCGTACGCTACCAGGCAGCGGCCCTGACGCTCAACGGTGGGCTCTCCGGAGCCTGCGGCTTCGGCGGCGAGGGACCGGCGGGCGTCCGCAGCATGACGGGCACCATCCCGCCGCAGGCGGCGGGCACGTCGATCTTTGCGCGCGTCTATTCGATGGGCACCTACGTGCTTCCCGAGGGGCGCACGATCGAGGTGGGCCTGCGCGCACCGGGCGGCGACCCGCAGGTGACGTTCGCGGCGATCACCACCGGCCTCCGGCTGAACGTGGTCTCGCCCCGCGCGGTGCTCGGCTACGTAGTGGTCATCGATTCGGGTGGCCTTGCGCAGCAGGTCGGCTTCAAGTTCAACACCTTCCAGCGCACCACGCAGCTCCTGGTTCCGCTGGCCGCGGGCACGGGGTATCGCGTGCGCGTGTTCGGTTCGGACTCGGCGAGCAACAACCTGCTCAACGTGAGCACGAGCGTCCGCAACTCGAACGTTGCAGTGACGAGCGGCGCGATCACTGACGTGCCCGCGACACTCGCCCCGATGTCGATCATCTCCAACATGCCGGCCAACGGCACGGCGGGTGTCGGCATTCCGGTGGACATCACCATCGATGATCCGGCGTCGCTGTTCAGCGCGGCCCTCAACCAGGTACAGCCCGGGCAGACCGCCCCGACCACCACCTTCTGCCCGGTGTTCGCGTGGAGCACGGCCACGTTCAATGATGGATTCGGCTCGCAGCTCTTCCCGTGCTCGCGCGCGCAATTGAGCACCACTCAGGCGCAATTCACGGGGGCCACGCTCAATCCGTCGGCAGGCACGACGTTCTGGCAGGCGCGCGCATTCGCCAACGCCTGGACGGATGGCGGGCTCGGGCAGCTCGTCTTCGTCTCGCCCGCCGTCAACCGCGGCCAGGCGCTGAACCAGATCGCCATCGCCGGCGGGGTGACGCAGGGCATTCACCTGACGGTGAACGTCAGTGATCCCGCCAAGCGCTACCTGATCACCGTGGACAGCGGCGGTCTCGGCTCGCCCGTCGCCATCGACCAGCCCGCGCCGGTCGGCAACAGCCGCAGCCTCACGACCAACATCGCGCTGGCCCCAGGCACGCTCTATCGCGTGCGCGTGGCGGTGGCGGACTCCCTCGGCGCCAACCAGGCCACGAACACGCCCGCCGTGAGTGGCGCGGGACGGGCACGCGGCATCACCGTGAACGCCGGCCAGCTCACCAACGTCACGATCAACGCGAACACCTTCGACATCATCGACGCCAGCTTCCCCAACAACGTGCCCGTTGGCACGAAGGCGGGAGTGACGTGGACGGTGCGCGATCCTTCCGGCTACTTCCTCACCACGACCTC
Source organism: Gemmatimonadota bacterium (assembly GCA_028287305.1). Taxonomy (GTDB): domain Bacteria; phylum Gemmatimonadota; class Gemmatimonadetes; order Gemmatimonadales; family Gemmatimonadaceae; genus JAQBPX01. The sequence continues at coordinate 99,025 of JAQBPX010000037.1, read as the reverse complement.
GTGCTCGGCGCTGCTGTACTCCAGCAGCCCGATCACGACCGACCCGATCGCCGCCGGTGGCGCGATCTCGAGCACGGCGTGCGCGGCGCGCACGATCCTCAACGATTCCACGTACGTGCTGGTGGACAGCATCCCGAGCCCGGGCGGGCCGGGCCCCGTGAGCCTCAAGCTGCTGAACAAGTGGGACACCGGGATCGCCGGGGTGACCGCCACGAACGTGGTCCCGAATGCGTTCCAGGGCGACCCCACGGTCGTCACGATCAACTTCGTGACGCTCACGACCGGCATCCGCGTGCAGGCCACGAGCCCCGTGCAGACCGGGCAGTTCGTGACCGTGATCGACGGCGGCGGGCTGGCGCAACCGATCATCGACCGCTCGAACCAGTTCGGCACCAACAGCGGCAGCATGTTCATCGCGGTCCCGGCGGGCACGGGTTACAACGTGCGCGTGTTCGCGGTGGACCAGGCATCGCCCAACCCGAACACGCTCACCTTCGTGGCCGCGAGCAACATTGCGACCGGGGTGGCCGTGACGTCGGGGGCGCTGACCACCGTCGGGATCACGCTCCTGCCCGCGAGCGCGGCGGTGACCACCACCATCCCCGCGAACGGGACGCTCGGCACCCCGGTGCCGTACACCTTCGCGGTGACCGACCCGAGCCAGGTGCTCTTCTTCGGCAGCCAGAACAGCTGCGCGAAGGCGTACATGAACTTCACGCCCCCAACCGCCGACCTGCAGGCCAACTTCGGGGCGTACCAGAACTGCGGAACCGTCACGAAGCCGAGTGCCAACGTGTTCCAGTGGGCAACGGGAAGCATCCCGCCGCTCAACAACGCGGGCACCATGACGCTGCAGTTCACCGCGGAGCGGTTCATCTCGAACAGCACCACCAACGTGACGCTGGTGTACGCCGCGCAGATCCAGGCGCGCGGCGACGCGCTGCCGACCATCGCGTTCTCCGCGGGCGCGAGCAAGGTGATCAAGGCCACGCTCACCAACAACACCGGCGCGCGCACGGCCAAGCGGTACAGCCTGATCGTCACCGGCAACGGCCTCTCGGATGCCGTGTCGCAGGTCCTGAATGGAACGGCGATGGCGGGTGGCGTGATCTCGCTGCGCGTCCCGGGTTCGGGCACCTACACCGTGATGGCGGTGGGCATCGACAACTCCTCCCCCGCGCAGAACGTCTACCTCGGCGGCGCGCAGGCGTCGCTTCCGGTGAGCGCGGCCACGGAGACCACCACCGTGAGCCTGTCGCTCAACCCGGCGGTGATCACGCCGCAGGTGGCGAACATCATCCCGGTGAACACGCCGATCCCGGTGATCTACAACGTGCTGGACGTGTCCGGCTCCAACGTGCCGGTGCAGTTCTGCGGACAGGTTCGATGGAGTACCTCGCCGCTCGCCTCGGACTTCTCCGGCAACCTGCTGAACACCTGCAACGTTTCGGGGCCGGCGCCGAACACCCTCCAGTATTCGGGCGCGACCATCCCCGCGCAGGCGAGCACCGGCACGGTGTTCATGAACTTCTACAGCATCGCGAACATCCGGTTCGGCATCGGGCTGCAGGGCGTCTGGATCGTGGGGCCGAGCATCATGCGCGGCGAGGCGACGTACCAGTTGCCGGTGGTGCAGGTGGCCACGGTCAACGTGACGCCGGCGACGCCGACCGTCCCGGTGGCCGGCACGCAGCAGATGAGCGCGCAGGCGCTCAACGCCGCCAGCGGCGTGATCACCGGATTGCCGATCACGTGGAGCAGCAGCTCGCCGGGCGTCGCCACCGTGAACAGCGCGGGGCTGGTGACGGGCGTCGCGAATGGTACGACCACCATCCAGGCGACCATCGGCGGCATCAACGGCAGCACCGTGGTGACGGTGAGCGGCGGGATCTCGGTGAGTTCCATCACGGTGGCGCTTGGCACGAATGCGCTCGCGGGCAATGCCAGCACGACCGCGACGCCCACCGTGCGTGACGCCAGCAACAACATCATCGGCGCGGCCGTCACGTGGAGCACGAGCAACCGGCTCGTGGCTCGCGTGGATGCGGCCGGCAACGTGCAGGCGCTCGGCGCGGGATCGGCAACCATCACCGCGACGATCGGCGCGATCACCGGCACGCAGGTCCTGAACGTGACCTCGGCGCCGGCGAACTTCAACATCACCATGCGCAACCGCACCTCGCTCACGGCGCCGGTGCAGGCAGCGTTCACGGCGGCGGCAGCCAAGTGGTCCGCGGTGCTTCGCAACGACCTGCCGGACTTCGTGGCGACCAACCTGGACGCCACCCCCTGCCTGAGTGCGGGAGCCCCCAGCACGATCCTCAACGAGACGATCGACGACGTGCTGATCTACGTCACGGTCGAGCCGATCGATGGCGTGAACGGCATCCTCGGATCGGCCGGCCCATGCTACGTGCGCAACGGGGGAGGGCTCACCATCGTGGGCGCCATGCGCTTCGATGATGCCGACATGGCGAACATGCAGGCCAACGGCACGCTGAACGCCGTGATCCTGCACGAGATGGGTCACGTCCTCGGCGTGGGCACGCTCTGGGGCAGCCTGCTCGCGAACCCCGCGACGTTCGCCACGGATCCGCAGGGCGACCCGACCTTCGTAGGCACCCTCGGCCTCTGGGGCTTCGCAACGGTGAACCAGTCGTACGGCGGCGTGCCGGTGCCGGTCGAGAACTGCTGCTCGTCGGGCACCCGCAACGCGCACTGGCGTGAGTCGGTGCTGCAGCGCGAGCTGATGACCGGCTTCGTCTCGAACGACGGCGTCAACCCGATGAGCCCGCTCACGGTCGGTTCGCTGGCGGACATCGGGTACGTGGTGGACATGTCGCAGGCCGACGCCCAGCCCTGGTTCGCGATCGTGGGTGAGACCGTCACCGAGATCAAGGAAGGCACCCCGCCGCCGATCATGTCGGTCGACCCGTCGGGCCACGTCATGGGAGCAACGCGGCTCACCGGCCCGCCGGTCACCTCGCTGCCTCCTGCGCCGCCGATCCGGAAGCAGTAGCCGCAGCCCGCTGTCGCGGTCACGCCCCCCTGCTTAGAATTGGGGCGTGACTCTCGTCCCGGGGGATGACCTCCACCGCCTCCTCGTGGAGAGCGTTGCCGACTACGCGATCTTCGCGCTCGATCGCGAGGGTCGCGTCGTCACGTGGAACACCGGCGCCGAGCGCATCAAGGGCTACAGAGCCGACGAGATCATCGGCCAGCACTTCTCGCGCTTCTATCCCAAGTCGGACATCGACGCCGGCAAGCCCGCGTTCGAGCTCGAGGAAGCGTCGCGGGTAGGCCGCTTCGAGGATGAGGGATGGCGCCTTCGCAAGGACGGTACGCGCGTCTGGGCCAACGTGGTCATCACCGCGCTGCGAGACAAGCAGGGCGAGCTGGTCGGCTTCGCCAAGGTCACGCGTGACCTGACGAAGCGCGTGGAAGGGGAGGCGCAGGCGCGCCAGCTCGCGGCGGAGGCCGCGGCGCGCGAGGCGGCGGAATCGCAGGCCGAGGAGCTGCGGCACCTCAACGAGCAGCTGCAGTACCAGGCGACGGAGCTCGAGGTGCAGACCGAGGAGGCGCAGTCGCTCGCCGAGGAGCTGGAGCAGACCAACGAGCAGCTGCAGGATGCGCTCACTGCCAGCGAGGAGGCGCAGGAGGCCTCGGCCAACGCCGAACGCTACACGCGCGGCATCCTCGACAGCATCGCCGACCCGTTCGTGGTGCAGGACCGCGACTGGCGCTTCCAGTTCGTGAATGCGCAGGCGGCGGAGATCTTCGCGCGGAGCGGTCGCCCGGTGGACACGTCCATCATTGGGCGCGTGGTGTGGGAGGAGTATCCCGAAATGATCGGCACCGCGTTCGAGCGCGAGATGCGCCGCGCGGCGGAGTCGCGCCAGCCGTCGCAGTTCGAGGCGTTCGATCCCACGCGAGGCGAGTGGAGCCTGCTGCACTGTTATCCGCTTCCCGACGGCGGGCTGGCCACGCAGTGGCAGGGCATCACCGAGCGGAAGCGCTCGGAGGAGTCGGCGCGCTACCTCGCGCGGGCGAGCGAGATCCTGGGATCGTCGCTCGACTACGACGTCACGCTGGCGGAGCTCGCGCGCGTGGTGGTGCCCGAGCTCGCGGACTGGTGCGCGATCGAAGTGGTGGACGACGAGGGCGTGGCGCGGCAGGTGGCCGTGGCGCACGTCGACCCGGCCAAGGTGGAGTTCGCGAACCAGCTGCGCGAGCGCTATCCCCCCGACCCGAACGCGAACACGGGCGTGCCACAGGTGCTGCGCACCGGGGAGCCCGAGATGTTCTCGGAGATTCCCGACGAGCTGCTCGTCGCGGGGGCGGTGGATGCCGAGCACCTGCGGATCATTCGCGAGCTGGGGCTGAGGTCGGCGATGACCGTGCCGCTCGTGGCGCGCGGCCGCGTGCTCGGCGCGCTCACGCTGGTGGCCGCAGAATCGGGACGGCGCTACCACGAGGCAGACCTGGCGCTCGCGCTGGAGCTCGCGCGCCGCGCCGCGCTGAGCGTGGACAATGCGCGGCTCCATCGCGCCGAGCTCGAGGCGCGGCGCGCGGCCGAGAACGCGAATCGCGCGAAGGGTGAGTTCCTCACGAACATGAGCCATGAGCTTCGCACCCCGCTCAACGCGATCGGCGGGCACGTGCAGCTGCTCGAGATGGGGCTGCACGGTCCCGTGACGCCCGACCAGAAGGCGGCGCTGGAGCGCGTGTCGCTCGCGCAGCGCCACCTGCTGCACCTGATCAACGACCTGCTCAACCTCGCGCGCATCGAGCACGGCAAGATCGACTACGTGATCGCGCCGGTCCTCCTGCGCGAGGTGCTGGGCCCACTGTCGTCGCTGGTGGGGCCGCAGTTCGCGGCGCGGCAGATCAGCTTCGTAGTCGAGCTGCCGGAGGACCATGGCGAGCTGCCGATCGAGGTCCTGGCCGACCGGGAGAAGCTGATCCAGGTGCTCACAAACCTGCTCGGCAACGCCGTGAAGTTCACGCCGGCCGGGGGCAGTACGCGGCTGGTGCTCAGGGACGGCGACGTGGAGGGGATGGCGGTGATCCAGGTGATCGACACGGGCCCCGGGATTCCCGCCGACAAGGTGGAGTCGGTGTTCGAGCCATTCGTCCAGCTCGACCGCTCGCTCTCTGCGCTCGTGGAAGGCACGGGACTGGGGCTCGCGATCAGCCGCGACCTGGCGCGGGGGATGGGCGGCGACCTGCGGGCGGAGGCGGTAAAGGGCGGGGCGACGCTGACGCTGACGTTGAGGCGGGTGTGAGGGTGTGAGGGGCTGGGGGGCTGGGGTACTACAGGGCGGCCAACAGACCCACCTTCGCGATCTTCACCAGCTTGCAGCGCCAGAAGCCGCAGCTCGATTGCATGGACTCGCTGCGCACCTGCGGCGGAAGCTCACCGTTCAGGACGATCGCCTCGATCACCGGATAGACGATGTCCGGGTTGCCGCCGTGCGACGCCTCCTCCATCACGTTGTGCGGCAGGCGGCTCGACTTGCCGAAGAACGCGGCGGACACCGTGGCTCCCTGGCTCGACCACTTCCGCGCGAGCTCCATGGCGACGTCGTCGCTCACCGTGCGGTCGCGGTCATTGAGCAGGAAGGCGATGCGCTTCACCGCGGGTGGCGACTTGTCGGCTCCGTCGCGCACCATCTGGCCCAGGCGAAGTACCTGCGCCAGGCCCCGGCTGTTCATCCCCTTCGCGTAGTCGGGACCCGTGCTGTCCGCACCCTCGGTGCGCGTCACCGCCGGAAGGCGCGACGCGAGCAGGGAGATGGTGCGTCCAGCGTCGTTGGAGATGACGCCGGCCGCGAGCGCGGGGGCGATGAGCACCACGCGCGAGACTTCGGGGTGCGTGAGCGCGATGCTCCCGGTGATCGCGCCGCCCGCGCTCAGGCCGATCACGATGATCGTGTCGCCGAGCCCCGCGGCCTCCGCCACCACGGAGTCGCCGAACGCCGCCATTTCCTCGGCGCGCACGCGGGAGAGCGCGCGCACGCCACCGGTGCGCACGGCGTGATGCGGCAGCCGCGGGATGTAGATGTTGTCGCCGCCCTCGTAGAAGCGCATGCCGAGCCCGAAGAACTGCGTGGGCGCGTCGGTGAAGCCGTGCAGCATGACGAGGACGCGGGGGGCGCGGGCGCCATGCGTCATGAGGATGGAGCGACCCCCGGGACTGGCGACGCTGTCGTCCGCCGCCTGGCGCAGGCTGGCGCGCAGCACGGCTTCGTCGTACGCCGAGGAGCGGCGGTCGGGCGACGGGAGCAGGGCGAGGGCGAGGAGCAGGGCGGGGCGCAGCATGCTGCCCGTACGCGCCGCGGAGTGGGCGGTTTCAGGGTTCGATTCCTGCACAAAATGCGGGCATGATCACGCGAACGATACCGCGCACCGGTGAGGCGATCCCGGTGATCGGGCTGGGCAGCTGGCAAACATTCGACGTCGGCACCGGCGAGGCCGTACGCGCGCCACTGCGCGAGGTGCTGCGAACCTTCGCGTCGCTGGGTGGGACGCTGGTGGACTCGTCGCCGATGTACGGCAAGTCGGAGTGCGTGATCGGCGACCTGGTGGCCGAGCTGGCGCTGCGCGACCGGCTGTTCATGGCCACCAAGGTGTGGACCACCGGCCGCGCCGCGGGCGCGGCGGAGATGGAGACCTCAGCGCGCCTGCTGCGCGCGGACCCCATGGACCTGATGCAGGTGCACAACCTGCTCGACGTGGACACGCAACTCGACACGCTGCGCAAGTGGAAGGAGGCGGGGCGCGTGCGGTATGTCGGGATCACGCACTACACGGCGGGGAGCCACGCGGAGGTGGCACGCGTGCTGCGGCGGCGCGACGACGTGGACTTCCTGCAGATCAACTACTCGGCGCTTGAACCCGAGGCGGAAGTGGAGCTGCTGCCGCTGGCGCGGGAGCTCGGAGTGGCGGTGATTGCGAATCGTCCGCTGGGGGGAACGGGCACACTCGGCCGGCTGGCGTCGGTGGCGCTGCCTGGGGTGGCTGCGGAGCTCGGGTGCACTACCTGGTCACAGCTGCTGTTGAAGTGGTGTGTGGGGCACCCGGATGTCACGTGTGCCATACCGGCTACGTCGAAGGTGGGGCACCTGATCGACAACATGGCGGCGGGGGAGGGGGAGCTGCCTTCGTCGGAGCAGCGAAGGGAGATCGTTCTGGATCTACGCAAGGGATAGCAGCGAACTGCCTTGAGACACGGATTTCACTGGGCGCGCCTTCGGCGCGCCACACGGGTACGGCAATCCGCGAACCAAAAAAAATCATTCACGCCCGGCCGGGATCTGTTTTATTGCCACGAGCGCCGTACCCGTGTGCCGCCGCAGGCGGCCAGTGAAATCCGTGTCGAAGGCAGTTGCAGTCAGTGCGCATCGATGATCGCCGCCCGCTTCGTCGGCTTCCTCAAGAGGAACACCGCCGGGATCACCACCAGGAAGCTGAGCAGGATGAAGATCCAGGAGTCGTTGTAGGCGAGCATGGCCGACTGCTTCATCACGGTTCCTTCCAGCGCTGCCAGCGCCTGCCGCTGTGCCACCACCATCGACGCCCCCCTCGCCATGAACGCCGCCACCATCCCCTGGTAGCGCTGGTCGAAGATCGGGTTGCCGGGGACCAGGTTGGTGACGAGGTCCGCGCGGTGCTCTGCGATGTGCTTGGTGAGGTACGTCCCCAGCACCGCGATGCCGAACGAGCCGCCGAGCTGGCGCGAGAGGTTGATCAGCCCCGCGGCCTGCTGCGCCTCGTGCGGCTTGAGGCTCGCGTACGCCACGTTGTTGATCGGCGTGAACAGGAAGCCGAGCGCCGCGCCGCGGATCATCAGCGCGAAGCGCGCGTCGGCCTCGCCCGCGGCCGTGGTGAGGTGCCCCAGGTCCCACATGGACCAGAGCATCAGCGTCATGCCGATCAGGATCAGCACGCGTGCGTCGGCCTTCGGCTTGTTGCCGTTGAGCATGAAGCCGCAGAAGAGCGCGACCGCCGCGGTGATCAACCCGCCCGGCATCATCGCGAGCCCCGTCATCGTCGGCGTGAAGCCGAGGATGGTCTGCGTGAACAGCGGGAAGAGGAACGCGCCGCCGAACAGGCCGAAGCCGAGCACGATGAAGAGGAAGATCGACGCGGCCAGGTCGCGGTTGCGCAGCACCTTGAGCTGGATCACCGGGTGCGTGTTGCGTGAGCTCAGCTGCCACCAGAGCAGCGTCACGAGCGACGCGCCCGCCACGATCGCCAGGCGGAGGATGGTCGCGTCAGCGAACCAGTCGTTCGAGTTGCCCTCCTCCAGCACGTACTGCAGTGGCGCGATGCCGGTGATCAGCAGGCCGATGCCCAGCCAGTCCACCGAGCCCGTGCGCTTCTGGTGGTCGGGGGGGTCATGCAGGAAGCTCGTCACCAGGAACATCGAGACGATGCCGATGGGGACGTTGATGAAGAAGCACCAGCTCCACGTGTAGTTGTCGGTGATCCATCCACCGAGCGTGGGGCCGAGCGTGGGCGCCACGATGATGCCGAGCAGGAAGATGGCCTGCACCAGCCCCTGCTCCTCGCGCGGGAAGATCTGACGCAGCGTGGCCTGCGCGGTGGAGAGCAGTGCCGCGCCGCCGGCGCCCTGCAGCAGGCGCCACAATACGATCTCACCGAGGCTGCTGGACGTCCCGCAGAGGAAGCTCGAGACGATGAACAGGATGATCGAGAAGGTGAGGTAGCGCTTCCGCCCGAAGGTCGCGGTGAAGAACGCCGTCATGGGCAGCACGACCACGTTCGCCAGGATGTACGACGTGCTCACCCATGCAATCTCGGTCTGCGTGGCGCCCAGGTTGCCGGCCATCTGCGGCAGCGCGACGTTGATGATGGTGGTATCGAGCACCTCCATGATCGCGGCCGTGATCAGTCCGAGCAGGATCAGCCAGCGGTATTGCTCTATGAAATTCTCGGCGTCCTCGGCGGCCGTGGGGGCCTCGAGGGCGGATTCGTCGAGCTCGTCTGCGGTGGTGTCGGTCATTCCCGGGGAGCGTTCACGAATCGCGCCAGAGCGCGGTCATCCGGCGAGTGCGCGCAGCTCGGCGATTCGCTGCTCGATGGCGCTCACGAGGGGCACCATGGTGGCTGCGTCGAACACCAGCGACGCACCCGCCGTCGCGTAGATGTCCGGCAGCGACGCCGTGCCCCCGAGCGCCAGCGCCTCGCGATAGCGCGCCAGTGCGCCGGCTGCGTCGCGCTGTGCATTGCTCCAGACCTGCATGGCGCCGATCTGGGCGATGCCGTACTCGATGTAATAGAAGGGCGCCGTGTGGATGTGGCTCTGCCGGTACCAGCGCGAGATGCGCTCCTGCTCCAGGCCGCTCCAGTCCACGTTGGGCTCGAAGCGCGCGCGGATCTCGAGCCACTTCGCGTCGCGCCCGGCGGGCGTGGCCTCGAGGCCATCGGTGTAGAGCCAGTGCTGGAACGCGTCGACGCAGGCGATGTGCGGCAGCCCGATGAGCACGTCCTCGAGGTGTTCCAGCTGCGCGGCGGCTGCGTCGCGCTCGTCGTAGTAGCCCACGGGCTTCGCGATGTAGGGCGCAGCCAGCAACTCCATCGACATCGACGCCAGCTCGGCGCCCTCATGTCCCGTGGAGCGCTGCCAGGTGTACGGGATGCCCGCGGTGACGAACGCGTGCAGCGCATGGCCGAACTCGTGGACGAGCGTGTTCACGTCGTCGTGCACGCCCACGGCATTCATGAAGATGAACGCGCGCCGGCGCTGCGAGAGGCGCGTGCAGTAGCCGCCCGGCGCCTTGCCCTCCCGGCTCTCGAGGTCGAGGAGGCGCTCGTCGATCATGATGCGGAAGAGCCGGCCCAGCTCGGGATCGACGCGCGTGAAGATGCGCTCAGCGCCGCCGAGGAACTCAGGCGTGGAGGTGAAGGGCTCGAGCCGCTTCGTCATCCCCGGATGCACGGCCAGGTCCCACGGCCGAAGCGTGTCCACGCCGAGGGCCTGGCGGCGGGCCGCGTGCAGGCGCGCGATCGCGGGAATCACGCACTGCTCCACGGCCTCGTGGAAGCGGACGCAGTCGGCGGGGGTGTAGTCGAAGCGGTACTTGGCAGCGAAGGCGTAGTCGCGATAGTTCGAGAAGCCCGCCTCGCGCGCGAGGGCGTGACGCACCTTCACCATGCGGTCGAACAGCTCGCCGAGGGTGTCGTGCTGCTCGAGGTACGCACTCGCCGCGGCGCGAAAGGCGCGCTCGCGCACGGCGCGATCCTGCTCCAGCAGGTAGGGGCCAAGGGCAGGGATGGTCTTGCGCTCGCCGTCCCAGTCGACGGTGAGGCCGCCCGTGACCTTGTCGTAGGTGGCCTCCATCTCCTCGAGCTCCGACATGCGCGGCAGGTTGGCCTCGCGAAAGAGCTCGACGTCAGTGCGGATCTCGCGCACCAGGAGCTGCAGGTCGGGCAGGTCGGCCTCGAAGGGAAGCAGGCGCTCACCGAGCTTGACGCGAACCTCGTGCAGCCTGGGCGCGTTGTCGCTCGCCCAGCGGAGGTACGCCTTCTCGCGCTCGGCGTCGCGCGTGTCGGCGGTGTAGGCGACCATGGCGAGCGCGTAGGCCTCGTCGACCACGTCGTCGAGCGCCGACCAGCTGGCGAGCCATTCGCGCACCGAGGCGCGATCGAGGGGCGCGTCCCGCAGCGCGTGGTAGAGCGGGGCGAGCTCCTCCCACCCGGCGGAGGAAATGGCCTCGGGACTGCCGGGGATGGCGGGGAGCATCCTCCAATTTACGGCGGAGGGACGACAACGGCAGGTCCCTCGCGTTGCTCAGGACGACTGCAACTGAAGGCGTGAGGCGTGTGGCTGGGGCGTGGGTCTTCAGGCGTGGGTAACGACGGCGTGGGGCTACTGGCGTGAAATGCATGGGCGGGGGACGTGCCCCGAGCCTGGTCGTGCAGGCCCGTGGCCCCAGGACGTCGTTACTCACGCCCATTCTCTCCAGCCCCAGCCACAAGCCGCACGCCATTCGTTACCCAGGCCCGAGCCGACTTCCTGCCTCTGGACATTGGCCCGTCGGGGTTGGATCATCCCCGCAACCTCCCCCCACCACGAATGCGACTTCGCCTCCTGATCACCGCCGCCCTTCTCGGGTTCTGCGGACTGCCGCTGGCCGCGCAGCAGGGCTCCACGCCGCCCACGCCCAGCCGCGGCGTCCGCTACCCGCGTCTGCTGATCCGCAACGCGATGGTGATCGACGGAACCGGCAACCCGGTGCACGGGCCCCTCGACATCATGGTGGAGGGCTCGACCATCACGTCGGTACGACCCGCTCGCCCGGTCGATGAATTCGGGACGGGGCGCGGCGGCTCGGCGGCCGCCGGTCCGGCGGCGGACAAGGTGATCGACGCGACCGGGATGTACGTCATGCCCGGCATCATCGACGTCCATTCGCACATCCAGTTCTCGCGGTCCGGGCCGATGCCCAAGGACTACGAGTACAAGCTGCTGCTCGCGCACGGCATCACCACCATTCGCGACCCCGGCTCGGGCGAGGGGATCGACACGATGGTCGCGCACGCGCGGCTGTCGGCCGAGAACAGGATCACGGCGCCGACGATCATTCCGTACGCCACCGTGGCGGCAGACAATCCCACGGACGTGCGCGCGATGATCCGTCGCGTGAAGGCCGCGGGCGCGATGGGGCTGAAGGTGTTCGTGAACCGCCCCGACGTCTGGGACGCGATCGGCGACGAGGCGAAGCTGCTCGGCCTGCCGATCGCGACCGACATGCGCATCCAGGAGTACGACGTGCGCGACGCCGCGCGACTGGGCGTGCGCTCGATCGAGCACTGGTACGGCATCCCCGACGCGGCGATCCCCGGCGGCGTGCAGCACTTTCCGGAGACGTACAACTTCGACAACGAGAGCGACCGCTTTCGCTGGGCGGGGGACCTCTGGCGGCAGGCGGACAGCGCGCGGCTGTCGGTGGTGCTCGACACCATGCTCGCGCACCACATGACATGGGACCCGACGTTCGGCGTGTACGAGGCGAATCGCGACATCGGCCGCGCGCAGACGCTGCCCTGGTTCGCCGAGTACGCGCACCCGGCGGTGATGGCGTACTTCGCGCCGGACCCCACGCGACACGGTTCCTACCACTTCGACTGGTCCACCGCCGACGAGGTGCGCTGGAAGAACAACTACCGCATCTGGATGAAGTGGGTGCACGAGTACGCCATGCGCGGCGGCAACGTGACCGTGGGGTCCGACGCAGGCTTCATTTACCACCTCTATGGCTTCGCGACGATTCGCGAGATGGAGCTGCAGCAGGAGGCGGGGTTCGAGCCCCTCGAGGTGATCCAGCATGCCACGAGCAACGGTGCGAAGCTGCTCGGCATCGCGAACACGGGAGTCATACGCGCCGGGTACTCGGCGGACATCGCGATCGTGGACGGAAACCCGCTGCAGAACATGAAGGTGCTGTACGCGACCGGCGTCGACACGCCGGTGAACGGGAAGATCGTGAAGCGCGGCGGCGTGCGGTGGACCATCAAGCAGGGGATCGTGTTCGACGGCGAGCAGCTGCGCGCCGAGATCAGGCAGATGGTGAAGGATGCGAAGGCGCAGCGCGCGGCCGGTGGCGGGCAGTGACGCGCACGTCGCGGGTTGCACAGGGGCTGATCGACTCGAAGATCCTCACGATCGCCGCCGAGGTGCGCGCGCTGGTCGCGGAGGGGAAGGAGGTCTGCAACCTGACGGTGGGCGACTTCGGGCAGGGCGAGTTCCACGTGCCGGCGCTGCTGTCGAGCGGGATTGCGGCGGCGGTCGCCGCGGGCGAGACGAACTATCCGCCGCCGAACGGGATGCCGGCGCTGCGGCAGGCGATCGTGGACTTCACCCATAGACGGCTAGGTATCACGGTCCCGTTGAATGGCGTGCTGGTATCGGCGGGCTCGCGCCCGATCATCTATGCCGCGTACCGGGTGATCGTGGACCCTGGCGATCGCGTGGTGTACCCACTCCCGAGCTGGAACAACAACTGTTACGTGCAGCTGGTGGGTGGAGTGCCGGTCGAAGTGCCATGCGCGCCGGAGAGCGGATTCCTGCCCGTGCGCGCGCAGCTGGAGGCGGCGGTTCGTGGCGCGCGGCTGCTGGTGCTCAACTCGCCGATGAATCCGGCCGGCACGATGCTCGGCGAGGAGCAGCTGGCGGGGATCTGCGACCTGGTGCTCGAGGAGAATGCGCGGCGCGGGGAAGGGGAGCGTCCGCTCTACCTGCTGTACGACCAGGTGTACTGGATGCTGACCTTCGGCGGGGCGAAGCACGTGCACCCGGTTGCGCTGCGTCCCGCGATGGCGCCGTACACGGTGACGGTGGACGGCATCTCGAAGGCGTTCGCGGCGACGGGGCTGCGCGTGGGCTGGGCGCTCGGCCCCGCGGACCTGATCGGGCCCATGGCCGACACGCTCACGCACGTGGGCGCGTGGGCGCCGCGGCCGGAGCAGGTTGCGACGACTGCATTGCTGGGCGATGACGCGGCCATCGATGCGTTTCACGACGAGATGCGACGCGAGGTGCAGCTGCGGCTGGAGCTGCTGCATCGCGGGATCGAGGCGCTGTGTCGCGAGGGATTTCCGGTGAGCGCCGTGGCGCCGCAGGGGGCGATGTACCTCACCGCGCGATTTGCCCTGCACGGGCGGACGACGGCGGGGGGCGACAAGCTCGTGACGGATGAGGACGTGCGGAGGTACCTGCTCCACGAGGCGGGGATGGCGGGGGTGCCATTCGGGGCGTTCGGGTTTACCGCGGATGAGGGGTGGTTCCGGTTGTCGGTGGGGGCGGTGTCGGTGGGGGCGCTGGAGAAGATGTTGGGGAGGCTTGGGCGGGCGATGGGGAGGCTGACGGAGGCTGACATCCTGAGCGCAGCGAAGACTCCGCTGTAGCAGTTGGCCGCCCTGCCGGTACTGCAGGTCTGTGGTCTGTGGTCTGTGGCTCAAACATGACACGGTACGCGGCGGCCTGCGGCCGCCGCTTCGTCATTGGTGAACATGTTGACTGAAAACGAATGACGAAGCGCGCAGCGCTTCCTTGTCAGTGCTCGAGGCTTCCGGCGTCAGGCGTCCGGCAACCCAGCCCCCGGTATCGCCGTGCATTGCCAGGCCCCTCGAACATGTGAACGATCAACCCAATGACAAAGGCGGGCGCCTGCAGGCGCCCGCCTTCCTTATCAGTGCTCATGCCACAGACCACAGACCCACAGACCTGCAGGATCGGTAGAGTGGCCAACTACAACAACCGCTGCGCGCTGAATTACAGCTCTCCTAGAACTCCCGCGAATACCGAATCCCGACTCCGCCCGATGGCAGCATGTCGAACGCAACTCCTCTCCCCTTGCCGAGAAAGAAGTTGTCGACCTTGTTGTCGGGGTGCTCGTGTCCGTACTGCACCACCTTCCGCCCCGCGATCGTGCCGAACACCGCGCCCATGAACACGTCGCTCGCCCAGTGCTGGCCGAGGTAGATGCGCGACAGGCCCGGTCCCGCTGCGAGCGTGTAGGCGATCGGCGCGACGATCCAGGTCGCCGTCGGGTGGCGGCGCTTCGTCTCGCTCACCAGCACCGTGGCCACCGCGAAACTCGATGAAGTGTGGATCGACGGAAACGCGCGATACTTGAAGTTCGTGAAGCCCTTGAACCAGTGAAAGTCGTACTGGTCCTCGAAGTTCGCGGCGTTGGGTCGCGCGCGACCCAGTGGCCCGCGCACGATCTGGCTCGCGCCGCTCGCGATCACCACCGCCTCGGCCGAGTGAAAGGCGATGTCGGCCACGGTCTTGTGTCCGGTGGCGCGCGACACGCCCCAGACGGCCAGCGAGCCGATGGTGAGCGTCGTCTCCTGCACCTTGGTGAAGGCACTCGCGATGTTGCTGACCGTCGAGTTGTGCTGGAAGCTCGAGTCCTGCGCGCGCTGCGCGATGTGCGGGTCGGCGCGCGAGAGCGCCGCGGCGCCGAGCAGCCCGAGGCCGAGCGCGGCGAGGTCGCCGCCGGTGAACAGCTTGAAGGCGGGCGCGCGCGTGCTGTCCTGCGCAGCGGCGGGGGCCGGGACGAGCTGGGCCGTGACGACGGCGAGCAGGAGGAGCTTGAAGGTGCGCATGATCTATGGTCGGGAGTCGGACGGGCGAATGGCGCCTCCTGTTGCACCGCTCGTGCCGCCGCGCTCGCTGCGGCAAGGCGCCAGGAGGCACCTGCGCGCAGTGGCACTTTTTTCGCCTAGTGGAGGGGTACAGCGGAGCATTGTTTCTCAAATAGCGAGCTCAGGCGAAAGGATCGGGAAGGACCGCACGACTTCAACACTTCAACACTTCAACCGGGGGGACCGCGCGGATGGCACATCGCAGCTTTCGAGATTCTCGCGGCCGCAACTGGCAGGCATACGACGTCACTCCCAAGCTCACCGAGCGCCGCGCCGACGATCGCCGCCGCGCGCGCCGCTCGGTGGTGCAGAACGACCGGCGCGCCGGCGTGGATCGCCGGCTGGCGCACGCCCGCCGCGCGGTGCTGCCCACGGGCTTCGCCACGGGCTGGCTCTGCTTTCAGGGCGACAGCGAGAAGCGTCGCCTCACGCCCATTCCCGGCGACTGGCTGCAGTGCGCCGAGCGTGACCTCGAGTCCTACTGCGAGGCCGCGCGGGCCGTCAGTGAATTGCGCCCCACCACGGGGTGAGGTCGCTCCCGGCGGGCGACGTCGCCCCGCCGGTCACGAGCTTCGCCGCGCCACCGGCCATCGGCACCACGAAGAGGCTGGACGGCGGCGCCTGGTTCGACGCGAACACCACCTGCGTGCCGTCGGCCGACACGCTCGGCTGCGTCTCGTTGTAGGGCGACGCATAGAGCTCGTGCGCGCCGGTGCCATCCGCGTTGCCGGTCCAGAGGTCGAAGCTGCCGAGGTATCGGCTCCAGACGAGCGTGGTGCCGTTCGGGCTCCAGGCGGGGAAGCGATCGTCCTCGCCGCTCTGCGTCACGTTGCGCGGTGACGAACCATCGGCATTCATGACGTAGACCTCGAAGTTGAGGTCTCGATTCGACTGGAAGGCGATGCGCGAGCCGTCCGGCGACACGCGCGGGTACTGGTCGGCGAACGGACTGTTCGTCAGGTTGCGCGGAGTGCCGCCGCCGGCGGCGCTCGTCACATAGATGTCGAAGTTGCCCCCCGCATCCGACGCATACACCACGTCGTTGTTCGGGAGGAAGCTCGGAGACTCGTTGAATGCGCCGTTCTGCACGACGGCGTGACGATCGGTGCCGTCGGCGTTCATCACCCAGATCTCCACCGACGATACGCCACCGCCAGCCGACGCGACCTCACGCTGCCAGGCGATGAAGCGCCCGTCGCTCGAGAGCACCGGCGCCATGTCGTTGAAGTCGAGGTCGCGCGTGAGCCGCACGAGCCCGGTGCCGTCCGGGTTCACGCGCCAGATCTCGAAGTTGCGGTCCTCGCGATTCGAGGCGAACACGATCGCGCTGCTCGCGGCCGTCACAGTGGCGCTCGGCGCATCGATGTTGGTGGCCGTGCAGGCGCCGAGCGTCGCGAGCGTCGCGAGCGCCGCAAGCGCGGCAATGACCGGAGTGCGGATCGTCATAGCCCGATCACCTGGATGGAGCGCAGTGACGGCGACGCGAGGAACGCGAACAGCCCGTCTGGACGGATCGCCACGCGACCGCCCCCCGCGCCGGCGATGAGGTCGCCCGCAATGAACTGCTGTGCGTCGATCACCATGGCGCCGCTGCCGCTGAGCACCAGCGAGGGCACTCCCAGCGAGCGAAGCGCGACGCCACCGGCATTCGCCGGTCCCGTGAGCGAGGCGCCGAGCGTGAGCGTGGCATTCGCGTCGGCGTTCACCACCTGCAGCCGCGACGCTTGCGGCAGCGTCACGTAGGCCGTGCTGCCGTCGTCGTTCGCGGCGAGGTCACCGGGCGCGCCGGGAAGGGTCACGCTGCCCGCCGTCTCGAGGGTTTCGGCGTCGAGCACGAGCAGCTTCCAACCCTGCGCCACCTGCGTGGTGACGAAGAGGCGGCGGCCGTCGCCGCTCACGGAGATGTCGCGCGGCTTGCCCTCGACGTCCACTGCGCTGGTGCTTCCGTCATCGTCGATGGCAATCACCTGCTGCCCGTCGGTGGCCGTGACCCACGCGCGGGACCCGCGCGCGACGATGCCGCGCGGTGAGCCCGGAATCGCGAGGCGGCCGGTGAGCTGCTTGGTGGCGGCGCTCACGATGCTCACCGAGTCGTCGTCGGGGTGCGTGACGTAGATGTTCTGCCCGGTGGAGGCGACGCCCGCGGTCGCAAGTCCGAGGTCCAGCGACGCGAGGCGCAGGAAGGCGAGCGCGTCGAGGATGACCAGCGAGTCGCGCCCCACCGTCACGTAGCTGCGCGTGTAGTCGGGGCTGAACGCGATCGCGCCCGGCACGCCGCCCACGGGAATCGTGTAGGCGATGGTGGTGGGCACCACGACCACGGTCGCGGTGCCCGAGACGCCCGAGGGGGTCGTCACGGTGATCGTGACGGTGCCCGGTGCCACACCCCGCACGGTGCCCAGCGAGTCGATGGTCGCCACGGCCGTGTTCGACGAGGCGTAGCGGAACTGCGTGACGCCTGCGTCGAATCCCTCGCGCGCCACGGCGCGCGCCTGCACGCGCATGGTGCCGCGAACCTGGATGGTGTCGGTGTTCAACCCGTTCTCGCCCACGGCCACTCGCACGGAGGCGAGGGGGATCTTGTCGGGGTCCATGGGGCTGAGGCAGGCGATGGGAGCAATGCCCAGGAGCACCGCAACGAGCAGCTTGAGCCTTCCCATCTCAACGCGTCGCATGCGAGCCTCCCCGCGTGGGGGTGACGTGAATCGTGCGGCTCTCCCCGGGCGCCAGCGTGGTGAGCAGCAGTCGCGTCGCCAGTTCATCCGGCGCCAGGAGCGTCGCGCCGCTCGCCGCGGATGCCGGCCCGCCATCGAGCACGATGCGAAGCACCGCATCTTCCAGCGGCTTCGTGCCGCCGTTGCTCGCGACGATCCGCACCGAGCCATCGGGCTCCTTCTGCGCGTCCACCTTCACCCTGCTGCGACGCAGCCACCAGTCGGCGACCTCCCCGGCGGTCGTGGTCCAGAGCGTGGAGTCAGCGGCGATGTGCCGCGCGATGATGCCCAGCGCCGGCACCAGCTCCGGACGCGACAGCATCTGCGAGTGGTAGCTCAACACATAGAGGCCACCGAGCGCCTTGACCTTCTCGAGGCTCGCGAGGTACTCGCGCGCCAGCGCCTTCGGGTCGGTGTTGCCCGCCCGGTGCACCGAGATGAAGTCGTCGTTGGTCATGCGGCCGAGGAGCACGAACTCCCTGCCGTCCACTTCCACGATCTCGGGCGCGGCCACGCGCGCGTTGTTCGCGCCGAACAGGTAGCTGCCGCCCGCCTGCTGCCACGCGCTGAGGGTGAGCTTGTCGTACTGCTCCTCGGGTGGCCGCAGCCCGGCGACGGGCTTGCCGAGGAGCGACGCCAGGTCGCGCTGCGTGCGGTCGAGCGCCGCCTGCTGCGACTCGCGCGTGGTGCCGCCGAGCAGCTGGTGACGCGGGGTGTGCGACCCCACCTCCCCCTGCTTCGCCATCGCCGCCACGAGATCCCTGTTCCGCAGCGCCAGTGCGGATACCAGGTAGTACGTGCCCCGCACGCCCGCTGCCTGCAGCGTATCCACCGCGTACCGGGCATTGGCGAATTCGTCCTCGACGTCCTGCGCGATCACCGCGGCCGCGCGATGGTCGCCTGGCCACGGCTCGATGCCCACCACGGGAATGTCGGCCGCCCACGCGATCGAGTTGCGCACGAGCCGCAGCAGTATCGACTGGCTCCAGGGCTGCCGGACCACCCGGTTGATGTCGAAGCCCCAGAACACCGCGCGCGCACCGCCCACTACGCCGCGAGCCACCGCACCATCGAGGTACGGCGATGCGTTCGGGTCGGGGTTGAGCGTGAAGTCGCTGAAGTACGCCGAGCGAAGCGGCGACCGCACGGCCACCGGGCCAAAGAGGTTGAGCTCCAGGCGCGCGCCGGGCGGGATGTCGGTGGCGAGCGGATCATCGCCCAGGACGGTGACGTAGCTGGCGTGCCGCGGATGTAGGGTGTCCACGCGTGAGGCGGTGGCCGCCGCCGTCACCAGGCCGTAGCCCACCCCCTTGCATCCTCCATCGCGAACGCCGGTCATCCAGGTGAGCAGCAACCCCTGGTGACGGGTGCCGCGCTCCTCGATCGCATGGCGTGCCACCGCCCCCAGGCAGGGGGTGGCAGGCACCACGAGCACCGCCGCGTCATGATCGGCCAGTGCCTGCGCCGGCGTGACCACCCTCGGTACCGCGCCGACCTGCGAGAGCGCCTGCATCCATCCTTCGGTGATGCTGTCGAGGGTGGCGGGGCCGCCGTACCACGCATTGCTCGCGCTGTCGCGGAGGATGTCCACGCGAATGGGCTGGTCGAGCTTCGTCTCCCGGAGCCGCGACACCAGTTGCGTTGCCGTGCGGCTGCCCGCGAAGCGCGCCGGCTGCGCGGCCTCGTGCTCCCGCTGCTGCCAGCGCAGCAGGAGCACCGAGCCGCCCACCACGGCGAGCACGAAGAGCAGGGGACCGAGGATCGCTCCCCGGCGCGCGCGCGGCAACATGTCCCTCATCCCTCGGCGCGCTTCGGGAAGAAGCGCTCGAAGTACACCGGCTCGCCGCTCGGGTCCACCAGGTCGCGTGCGGGCCGCTTTCGCTCGCGCACCTTGTACGCCATGTAGCTCCCGATGGCGAGCACGATGGTCACGATGAACGAGACGAGGATGACGGTCGAGAGCAGTGCGTTGATGGACATGACGATTCACCAGGGTTGATTCAGGTCGCGCTAGATTCGGCCGGCACGTTCGAGCTTGCCCCACGTCATCTTGACGTTGAACGCCTCCTCGACGGTGGCGAAGAGCTTGGCCACGTCGATGAGGACCACGAAGAAGAAGCGATAGACCACGGCGTACGGGACGAGGCCCAGGTCCTCCTCCTCCATGGCCACGGTGTGCAGCGCGGCGGCCACGTCGAGCAGGGTGAGCAGGATCCACCAGTAGATCACGAACTGCGCAGCCCCGCTCGAGATGGCGGCCATGGCGAAGACCAGGTTGCCGAGCACGTTCATCACGGGCCAGATGATCGCCTCGAAGAGCATCGAGAGCATCGAGATCCACACCGCCACGCCACCGAGCGGCACCACCAGCCAGCCGGCGCGCTTGCGCAGCGCCTGCAGGATGCCGCGCGTCCAGCGGTAGCGCTGCTTGATCAGGTCGAGCAGGTTCTCGGGCGCCTCGGTGCGCGCAACTGCGCGCTCCTCGTACACGATCTGCCAGCCCGCCGTGAGCACCTTGAGCGTGAGGTCCGCATCCTCGGCGAAGGTGTCGGTGCTGTAGCCACCGACCTCGGCCAGCACCTCGCGCCGGAAGACGCCGATCGGGCCGGGGATGATGTTCACCGCGCGCACGAAGCCCTGGGCCCGGCGTGCCATGTTGAGCCCCTCGATGTACTCGAGCGCCTGCAGCCGCGTCCAGAGGTTCACGCGGTTGACCACCTTCACGTTGCCCGCCACCGCGCCCACGCGTGCGTCCGCGAAGTGTCGCATGGCCGCACGAATGCTCCCGCGATCGAGCCGCGCATCACCATCCATGCAGACGATGAAGCTGGAGCGGGCGAGCGAGATGCCGGTGTTCAGCGCGCGCGCCTTGCCGCCGTTCGCCTTGCTGATCACGCGCACCACGGCGCCGCCGTAGCGCCCCTCGAGCTCGGCGGCGCGGGCGTAGGTGTCGTCGCTGGAGCCGTCGTCGATCACGAGGATCTCGTACGATGGATAGTCCAGCTCCAGCAGGCTGCGAATCGCGCTCTGGATCACCACGCCCTCGTTGTAGGCGGGGATCAGGAGCGTCACTGGCGGCACGAAGTCCTCGCGGTCTTCCGTGATCTTCGCCTCGATGTGCTGGAGGTAGCCCAGCCAGAGGAGGACGAAGTAGCGGATGAGCAGCAGGATCAGGAACGTGAGCGTGACGGAGATGCCGATGCGGAGCGCGAGGCTGTCCGTCTCCATCGGCGTGCGCGCGAGCAGGTTGCTCAGCGTGATCGCCACGAGCAGGAGCACCGCGATGCCCGACACCAGCACGAAGAAGAATCGGCTCTTCATCGGCGCTACCAGGCGAAGTGCACTTGCAGTGCACCGCTGAGGGACTGGTACGAGCTGCCGCGGCCGCGGCCGTAACCCATGCCGGCGGTCAGGTTGAGCCTGCGCAGCGAGATTCCCACGTCACCGCTGGTGGCCAGCTGGAACACGTTGCGACTCGGAAGCGGAATCTCCGTGGGCACCGAGCCCGCCGGCAGGAAGCGGGGGTCCTGTGGACTCGTCTCTCGCGAGCGGCCCACGCCGGGCACGGCCCGAACCGCCCAGGTGAGCCAGTTCTGTCGGTGGCCGGCGACCTCGAGCCCGATCCCATGCGACGTGTAGCGCAGCGGGTCCCAGTAAATGGCGCTTCGCTGGCTGTACCCGAGCGTGCCGCCGGTGTAGATCGCGTTCACCCCGTGCGCCACCGGGATGCGCGCGGTGGCCTGCACGCTCGTGCGCGTGTTGCCATCGCTCAGCGCAAGGCGATCCACCTCGGCGGTGATTGCGGCGCCGCGCACCGGGATGGTGGCCGAGGCCGATGCCGTGCGTCCCATCATCGGGCGGCCATCGGCACTGGTGCTGCCGAGGAGCGTGTTGATGGACATCAATGACTGGTACACCGGCCCCGATCCGAGCGACAGCTGCGCGGAACCCCCGCGCGCCTCCCACGCCGCGGTCACGCTCCCGAAGGGCTGGTCCCGGGTGAGCGCGTGTCGCGCGAGCCCGGCATCCACGCGCGCGCTGAGTCGCGCCGAGAGTTGCTGGGTGATTCCCGCCTGCATCGAGTATCCATAGATGTAGCGCTCGGGAGCGCGCACTGACCGCTGGGAAACCCGATTCTGCTCGAGCCCCATGCTGACCAGCGTGCGCTTCCCGAGCGCGGCGGCGTGTGACACGCCGGCACTGACGAAGAGGAAGCCGGAATTGTCCTCGGCGTAGCTCGCGATGCCGGTCCAGCCCGCGCCGCGCGCGCCATCGGCGACCACGAGCTGGCGGCCGAGCCGGTCGGCATCGGCCAGCGCGAGGGTCACGCGCGCATCGGTCGGCTTGAGTGCGAGCGCACGCCTGTACGTCGCCTTCGCCAGGTCGTACCGACCGGTCCAGCGCTGCACGTCACCGAGGAGCGCGAGCAGGTCAAAGTCCTCGTGCGCGGCGAGCGCCGCGCGCAGGTCCTTCTCGCCACGCGCGTAGTCGCCGGCCCAGACCAGCATCTCGCCACGGGCGCGATGCCACTGCGGGTCACTGCGCGTGGCGAGCAGCGTGTCGTACTCGGCGATCGAGGCGAGGCGATCGCCCGACCAGGCGAGCGCCTTCGCGAGCTCCACGCGAAGGGTGTCGTTGCGCGGCGCCATGGCGACCACTCGGCGAAGCATCCGCGCCGATCCCACGGAGTCGCCGGCGGTGCCGTGCACCCCGGCGGCTTCGCGGAGCAGGTCGAGCGTGAGGCCACCGTCGAGCAGCGTGTCGAACTGGGCCATGGCGAGCTGCGGCTGGTTGGCGGCCACGAGCGCGCGCGCATAGGCAACGCGCCACGGACGATACGCGGGGCGCTCACTGCTCCAGCGCCGCGCCTCGTCCAGGCTCGGCTCGATGTCGTTGCGCGTGGCCACCAGCAGCGAGTCCACGCCGGGATCGTTCGGACGGCGCTGCGCGACCCACGAGAGCTCGCGCTCCGCCTCGCGCGAGCGGCCGCCCCAGGCGAGCGCGCGCGCGTACTGCAGCCGCCAGTCGACGCTCAGCGGGTCGCGCAGGGCGAGCTTCTGCCACTCCTTCTGCGCATCCGGATATCGTCCCGCGTCGAGCAGGAACTTCGCGAACTCCGGCCGGAACGACTCGGCCATGGGCCGCTCGAGCGCCAGGCGATACCAGCGCGCCGCGTCGTCCACGTGATTGAGCGACGCATGCATGCGGGCCAGGTCGGTGGTGAGGTCCAGCGCGCCGGGATGATTCGTGAGCCACGACTCGAGCAGCGGGATCGCCTCGTCGGGGCGCCCAGCCTGAACCAGGCGATAGACGCGATCGCGCAGCAGCATCTCGGCGCTCGGCGCCCAGATGCCCGACGCCTCCTGTTGCCAGTGATAGGGACGCGCCCACTTCGCGCGCCATGCGGCGTCCTGCGCGGCGAACGCCGCGTAGTCGGTGGCGGTGGGGCGGATCAGGCTCGGGTCGCGCACGGCGAAGGAATCGCTCGACTCACCGAACGAGGTGTTGCGATGGATCGTGGCGCCCTGCGTGAGGGCGCCATAGACCACGGCCGCGACCGCGCCGAGCGCGGCCACGCCGAGCAACAGGCGAGCGCCATACGAGCGCGCCATCGATCAGGAGAGCGGAAGCTGTCCGCCGCCCAGGGAGCGCTCGTCCCCGCGCAGCAGCTCGAGGTTCGGCTTGATGGCGCGCGTCGCCCGGGCGTCGAGCAGGGTGGATACCTGCGCCTCCTCGGCGGGGTAGGTGGCCATGGCGATGTCGAGCTCGCCGTTGCCGGCGCGTCGCCATTCGTCGCGGACGCGTTCCACGAAGGGACCGACATCCTTGCGGCGGGCGCAGTGCAGGTACACCACGGCGCCCTGCTCGACCTCGCCGACCAGGTCGCCGGAGTCCACGCGAATCGCGTGCAGCGCCTGTCGCGCGAGCGAGTGGGCGGTGCCCGCGCGCGAGGGCGTGAGCCGCACGATGGTGAAGAACGCGGCGCGATCTCCGCTCATGTGCGCGGCGACTGCGTTGCGGAAGGCGTGGCCATCCATGGCGACGTGCGGGTCCTCGGTGCCCGTGGGCTGCGTGACGACGGGCACCTCGAGCTCGGCGATGGTGCCTGGGCGATGGCCGCGCTCGATCGCATGCTCCACGCGCACCTGCAGCTCGCGCGGGTGCATGGTGGAGTCGAGGAATTCATCGGCGCCGGCGCGAAGCGCGCGGGCGCGATCGTCGGAGCGGAGGGTGAAGGGCGACACGAGCAGTATGGCCGCGTTGCTGCCGGCGCGTCGCAGCTCGCGCACCAGGGTGAGGACGTCGTTCACCGTGTCGCGCCGCACCGTGACGAGCACCGCGCTGGTGCCCGATGAGAGGTCGGCGAAGGCGCTCGTCACGGCGGAGCGGACGGTGACGTCGAAGGACTCTCGGAGCGCGGCCTGCACCTCGGCCTCGAGCGCATCATGCGGGTCGATGACGAGGAGCCGCGGGACCGCGCCCGCCGGAAGCGACGAGACATCGTTGCTGCGGCGCTGCCTGGCGGACTCCGAGAGCGCGGTGATGCCGACGCCGGGCTGCATGGTGAAGGCGATCGGCGCCGTGGACTGCACCTCGTAGCGCACCTTGCGCAGCTCGATCTTGCAGCAGCGATCCTGGTCGGCGCTGAAGTGCAGCACCGCGGCGGCGCGCTGGAGCAGCGGCTCGAGGCGTCGATCGTACATGCCCGCGAGGTCGGCGGGGTACGTCACCACGCTGGTGGCGCCGAGCGAATCGAGGAAGCTCATCAGCTGCGTGATGGCCGCGCCGGATGCCGCGCCCGCCTCGAGGAAGGGAGCGACGGAATCGATCACGATGCGGCTGGGCTTCTGGTCGCCGAGCAGTCGCGCGAGCTCCTCGAAGGCCGGCTCGGGCCCGGTTGCGCGCGAGAAGCGGCGCGAGAAGTCGAGCTGGAAGCGGAGGAGCACCAGCTGCTCGCTGAGCAGGGACTTCTCGAGGTCCATGCCGAGGAACCGTCCCTCGGCAATGAGGTCGTCGGGATCGTCGTGCGTGAGGATCACCGCGCGCTCACCCTTCTCGATTCCATTGTATAGGAACTCGAGGGCGGTGACGGTCTTGCCCGTGCCCGGCGCTCCCGTGAGGACGTGCGTTCGCTGCGGCATGAATCCACCGAGCCGCTCGTCGATCGCGGCGATACCAGTTGCAATCACAGCACTCCTCCCGGCGCCCAGCGCCCGACGATTCAGCCACTAAACTTCCGTGTGCTAACGCACACCCCGTTCCCGACGCGCGCCACCGCGCTCATCTTTCGTGCATGTCACAGGAATCCATGCAGGCGAGCTCGCCACTGGCGCTGCCCCCGGAGACGCTGGAGGGGTGGTACGTGCTGCACCAGCTCTTTCGCGGCGCGGCTGGCGAGCGCGAGCTTGCGACTGCCGTGCGCGCGCTCGCCGTGCGCGAGGGGGAAGGGTGGAGCGCTGCGGTGCGCGTCGTCGGCTCACGTGCCGACTGGATGGTGATGCACTTTCGCGCGACGCTGGGCGCGATTGGCGAGGCGCAGCGTGCGCTCACGGGATCTGGAGCGGCCGCCGGGCTGCAACTCGTGTACAGCTTCTTGAGCGTGACGGAGGCGGGGCTCTATCACATCACGGCCGAGCTCGCACGCGAGGCGGTGACGCGTGGCGGGATGGTGGGCGACGACGCGTATCGTGCGGCGATGGAGAAGCGGGCGACCGTGGAG
Source organism: Gemmatimonadota bacterium (assembly GCA_028287305.1). Classification (GTDB taxonomy): domain Bacteria; phylum Gemmatimonadota; class Gemmatimonadetes; order Gemmatimonadales; family Gemmatimonadaceae; genus JAQBPX01. Next base: position 73,414 of record JAQBPX010000037.1, on the reverse strand, counting down.
CGGGAGAGTGCGCACGTGCGGCGCCGTCTGTATCCTGCGTTGCCCGAAGGGATGGGGTGGGCGTGCTTCTATCCGATGTCCAAGAAGCGGGACGCAGGCGCCAACTGGTACTCGCTCACGCTGGATGAGCGGAGCCGGCTCATGCACTCGCACGGGCTCACCGGGCGGAAGTACGCCGGGAAGATCGTGCAGGTGATCAGCGGGGCGATCGGACTGGATGCGTGGGAGTGGGGGGTGACGCTGTTCGCGAAGGACCCGCTCGAGTTCAAGAAGATCGTGACGGAGATGCGCTTCGATGAGGTGTCGGCGAAGTACGGGGAGTTCGGGGAGTTTTTTGTGGGGGAGCTCCTGTAGGGGCTTTGGACTTTGGGCCTTGGGCTTTGGCAAGGGCGCGAAACTGCCATGAGGGTCGGGGCGTAGGGAGGGGACACCCATTCCCTTCCGAGGAATCATGTTCAAGACCCTGCTGCTGGCAGTCGTATCGATGCGCTGGGGGCTCAAGGCCGTGCTGGGGCTGGGGATCATCGCCCCGATCGCGCTGTTCCTGGCTACCGTGGGGGCGCCCGTGCTGGGAATCCTCGGCGTGCTGGCCATCCCGGTGATGCTGCTGCTGTTCGTATTCGGGCTGCCGATCTTCCTCGTGCTGCTGGTGGGTGGCGGCGTGATCGGGCTGCTGTTCGCGGCGCTTTCGGTCGGACTGGTGTTCCTGAAGCTGTTCGTCGTCTTCGTGCTGCCGTGCCTCCTGGTCTATTGGGTGGCGCGCTGGATCTTCGGCTGGGGGCGCAAGGACGAGGTGCTGGTGTCGGTTCCGGTGGACGACGCGGTGTAAAAGCAGTACACTGGGAGCATGCGTCGCACACTGTCAGTTGCGCTCATGCTCTCGGTCGCCGGGTGTGGGGGGAGTACGGAGTCGCCGGGCAGCTCGGCGACTCCTGTCGTTCCCGGCACCCAGGCGCGCGTGATATCCGTCACGGTCATTCCGTCGAACGTCTCGCTGAACGAGGGCCTGACCCAGCCGCTGCAGGCGTACGTCAAGGAAGAGGGCGGCCTGCCGCAGCTCGTGACGTGGCGGACGAGCAACGCTCGAGTGGCCACGGTGGACGCGCTCGGAATGGTGCAGGCGCTCTGCTCCGGAACTGCCTTCATCTCGGCGGTTGCAGTCGCTGATACCACGAAGCGGGCGGACGCGACCTTCGTTGTCGGGTCGATCCTCCTGCCCGTGGTCACCATTGCCCAGGTGAACTCCGGCGGCCTTCCGGCGAGGCTGGATCACCTGCAGGGACAGGTGGACGTGGTGCTGAACCTCGTGACGACCGGCGGCGTATGCGGCGATAACACTCCCGCTGCGTCATACGGATTGTCGCTCGATCACGGCACCGACCGGATGGTCGTTGCGGAGAGCGCGGTGATCCCGCAGGCAGGCCCGATGACGCTGAGCTTCGACACTTCGCATTTGCTGCCGGGGGCGTACGTGCTGTCCGGGTTCCGCCGCGGTACCAGCGGTACGCTGATCACTTCGGCGAATTCGGTGCCGGTCACCGTCGGGAATTAGCGGATGCGTGGGCGCGTCGCGCTCGGCCTGCTGGTCGCCGCGGGCGGCTGCGGAGGGCGCGCGGATTCGCCTGCCACGCCGGTGATACCCGTAGTCCCGGACGGTCCGGCGCGCGTGGTCTCGGTCGTCGTTGCGCCGGCCAACGTCTCCCTGGGGCAGGATCAGGAGCAGCCACTCACCGCTACGGTCAGGCAGGTCGGAGGACTTCCGGAGCTCGTGATCTGGCGTTCCAGCAATCCTCGCGCGGCGACCGTGAATGCGCAGGGTGTCGTTCGATCCGGTTGTGCCGGCAGCTCCATCATCACGGCGCTCTCCGTGGCCGATACGACCAGGACCGCGCAGGCGACGATCCTCGTCGGCGCGGTGCTCCTCCCTCAAATCCAGATCGGGCAAGTCAATGTCGCCGGCGCGGCGGCACGGCTCGACAGGCTCAAGGGCATGGTCGGCGTCGTGCTCAACACGCTGCTCCTCAACACCACCTGCGACGGGATGACTGAGGCCTTCGAGCTGCTCGTGGTCCGCCAGTCGGGCGATCCGGCGGAGACCGTGGTCGCCACGCATGCGGGCGCGTCTCCGGGAGGCCCGCTCACCATGAGCTTCGACACGTCGCCGCTGGCGAATGGAGACTACCGGATCCAGGCTCGTCGCCGCATGACCGATGGCCGAATCGTGGTCGCGCAGAATTCCGTCGCGGTCACCATCGCTAACTGAGTCCCGCAGGTACGCCAGTTGCCTCGCTCGCCGCATCCCTCAACGGTGAGCACTGATGAGCCTCCTCGACATGGTGAAGCAGGAAATCGGGCAGCAGCACGTCCAGCAGATCAGCCAGGAGATCGGCGCTGACCCGGCGACCACGCACTCCGCCATCCAGTCGGCGCTGCCGGCGATCCTCGCGGCCGCGGGCGGCATGGCTGGTGGAAATGCTGGCGCGAACATGGGCGGCGGCGGCCTGGGCGGAATGCTCGGCGGGCTCGCTGGTGCGATGGGCGGCGGCGCCGCTGGCGGCGGGCTGGGCGGCATCCTGGGCAACATCATGAACGGCGGCTCCGCCCCCGAGGTCCACGAGCAGGTGCAGCAGGCTACCGGGCTACCGTACGACAAGTCGAAGAAGCTGCTGCTCGCGCTTGCGCCGCTGGTGATGGCGGGCGTCATGCGGCACCAGGCGGCGAAGGCACAGTAGCTGGTTGTTGGAGGGGGCTGTGGTCGCTATACTTTTGTGTCTGTCCGCGGCCAGTGTGTGGGGCCGGCCGGACGGGACGTAGCGCAGCCCGGTAGCGCACCTGAATGGGGTTCAGGGGGTCGCGGGTTCAAATCCCGCCGTCCCGATCGAGGGTCCAAGTGCTTGTACAGCACTTGGGCCCTTTTTGCATGGTGCGAGAAGCGCCTCGCAGCGAGGTCGACAATGGTCGCCCGCGCGCACTTCGTTTACTGTTGACTGAACGTATTGAACACCGTACGTTCACCCCCATGTCCGCCGATCGCGACCGCTTCATCGAACGCTTCGGACTCCTCTGGGAAGAGGACGGCGCGCCCCGTATCGCCGGCCGCATCGCCGGCCTCGCCCTCATCACCGAGGGCTCCCTCTCCCTCGACGAAATCGCCACGCGCCTCGGCGTCAGCAAGGCGAGCGTCAGCAACGACACGCGGCTGCTCGAGCGGATGGGCTTCATCGAGCGCGTCAGTCGCCCCGGCGATCGCAAGGACTATTACCAGTCCACCGAGGGCAGCTTCGAGCGCCTCATCGGTGAGCGGCTGCGCCGCATGTACCAGTACGAGGCGCTGATCGCGAGCGGACAGGCGCTGGCCGTGGACAGCCCCGCGGTTCGCGGGCGGCTGGCGGACCATCACTTCGCCTTCTCGCACGTGACCAAGGCGCTCGAGGCCGCGCTCGAGGCGTTGAAGGCCAAGCGTGAACTGGCGACGGTGAAAGCCGCGCCCCACCGGAAGGCCAAACGGAAATGATGATTCGAGCTCTCGCCCGCCGCGCGGGCGCGCCGCTCCTCTGCGCGCTGCTCGCGGCCGGCACCGCGCGCGCCCTGGACGCGCAGGCCCCCGCACCGGTCTCGCGCGACTCCACGGCGCTCTCGCTCGAGGACGCGGTGTCTCGCGCGATCTCCGGCAGCGACGAAATCCGACTCGCGCGCTCGCAGGTGGAGCTCGCCTCCACGCAGGTGCGCTCCGCCAGGTCCGGCGCATTCCCGCAACTGAGTGCGCAGCTCGGCTACACGCGAACGTTCGCCTCGGCATTCAGCGGGGGCGGCAGCAGCATCAGCATCCCCGACTCGCTGCGCTTCTCACCCGACTCGACGCTGTCCATCGCCGAGCGCGTGAAGTACCTCGAGAAGCACGTGCCGAGCGCGGGCCTCGCCAGCCTGGGGTCGCTGTTCGGGAACCTGCCCTTCGGCCAGGCGAACGCATACACGGCGACGCTCTCGGGATCACAGGCGCTGTACTCCGGCGGCCGTCTCGGCGCGGCAGGGAAGATCGCCACGGAGTACCTCGAGTCGGCGCGCCTCACCCTTAACGAGCAGGCCGCCGACATCGAGCTGCAGGTGCGATCCGCCTACTTCCGCGCGCGGCTCGCGCAGGAGCTCGCGAGCATCTCGGGTGCGGCGGTCGCGCAGGCGGAGCGCTTCCTCGCCACGGAGCGCGTGCGCCTCAGCTCGGGGCTCGGCTCGGAGCTGGACGTGCTGCGGGCCGAGGTCGCGCTCGCGAACCTGCAGCCGCAGCAGATTTCGGCGACCAACGCCGCCGACGTCGCGATGCTCGACCTCAAGCGGCTGATCAACATTCCGCTGGCGCAACCCCTCCGGCTGGTGACGACGCTCGACGTGCCGACGATGCTGGCGACGGCCGATTCCACGGGATCGCTCGAGACCCTGTCGCGCCGCGCCTCGATCGCCGCCGAGGAGCGCCAGGTGCGCATTCGCCAGCAGCAGGTCTCGATCGCGCGGAGCGCCTACCTGCCCAGCGTGAGCCTCGTGTTCAACTACGGCAAGCTGCTGTACCCGACCGGCGTCTTCTCCTTCAACCAGGACTGGCGGACGGACTTCACCGCGGGACTCACGGTGAACGTTCCCATCTTCAACGGGAACCGCACCGCCGCCGAGGTCGCGCAGGCGCAGGTGGCGCTCAACCAGGAGCAGCTGCGGCTGTCGCAGCTGCGCGAGAACGTGCAGATCGAATACGAGCGGGCGCGCGGCGAGCGGGAGCGCGCGCGATCGTCCATCGAGGCGAGGCAGCGCACGGTGCAACAGGCGCAGCGTGTGTACGACCTCACCGTCCTCCGCTATGACCAGGGCCTCGCCAGCCAGCTCGAAGTGTCCGAGTCGCGACTATCCCTCCTGCAGGCGCGAAGCAACCTCGCGCAGGCGGTCGCCGACTACCAGATCGCCAACGCCACGTTGTCGCGCGCACTCGGCGCGACGAGCCTTCCTCGCTGAGCCATGAACACCAAGCCGCTGTTCCTCGTCGTGGCGCTCGCCGCGGCGTGCTCGAAGTCCGGCGCGCCCGCAGCTGATTCGGCTGCCGCGCCGTCCATCGTCCTCAACGCGCAGGATGTCGCGACGGTGGAGATGCGCACGGTGGGGGCGGCGGTGCTCGTCTCCGGCAACCTCGATCCGGCCGAAATGGTCTCGGTCAAGGCGCAGGTGCCGGGCACGGTTTCCGGCGTCCGGGTCGACCGGGGCAGCTCGGTGTCTCGCGGGCAGCTGCTCGCGACCATCGAGGCGCAGGGCATTCGCAGCCAGGCCGCCGGGGCTGCGGCCCAGGTGGCGGCAGCGCGCGCGCAGCTGTCGCTGGCGCAACAGCGCCTCGAGGCGTCGAAGAAGCTGTACGACGCCGGCGCCATCTCGGCGATCGAGTACAAGACGGCGCAGGCGAGTGTCGAGGCTGCCGATGCGCAGCTTGCCGGCGCCCGCGCGGGCGCGGCGGGCGCGAACGAAAGCGCGGCGCGCGCGACGATCGTATCCCCGATTTCCGGTGTCGTCAGCGCACGCGCCGTGGACGGCGGGGAAGCGGTGACTCCCGGCGCTGACCTCTTCACGATCGTCGATGCGTCGGAGCTGGAGCTGTCCGGCCGGGTGGCGGTGCAGGACGCATCACGCATTCGCGCAGGCCAGGCGGTGACGTTCACGATCGACGGCTACGCGAACCAGGGTTTTCACGGCCGGGTCGCGCGCGTGGATCCGACGTCCGATCCGGCAACGCGGCAGGTGGGCGTGTTCGTGCGCCTGCCGAATCCCGGTCGGCGCATCGTGGGGGGCCAGTACGCCCGCGGGCGCATCGAGACGGGCGGCACGACCTCGGCGCTGGTGGTGCCCGAGGCTGCGGTCACGAGCCGCACCGGCGACAGCGCGACGGTCTACGCGGTGGTGGGGAACCGCATCAGTCGCCGGCCGGTGGTGGTGGGCCCGCGCGATGAAGCCACGGGCCTCGTGTCCATCGTGAGCGGCCTGCGGGCGGCCGAGCGCGTGCTGCTCAACCCCTCGTCGGAAGTCGGCGACGGGACACTCGTCACGGTGGTCGGCGATCGTCCGAAGGCACCGGCGCGTCGCGACTCCACGAGGTAATCATGTCCAGGACCGACCTCACGGGGCTAAGCGGCGTCTCGATTCGCCGGCCCGTCTTCACGACGATGCTGATGGTCGGGCTCGTGGTGCTCGGGCTGTTCTCGTATCGACGCCTGCCGATCGACCAGTTTCCCAACGTCGACATTCCGATCGTGGCGATCCAGACGGTTTATCCGGGCGCGAGCTCGGAGACCATCGAGCGGGAGGTGACGCGCCGGCTCGAGGAGGCGTTCAATCCGGTGGCGGGCGTGGACCAGATCACGTCGGTGTCGCTCGAGGGCGTCTCGCAGATCACGATCCAGTTCGACCTCGGCCGTGACGTGGACCTCGCGTCGCAGGACGTGCGGGCGAAGATCGAGGGCATCCGGCGGGACCTGCCCACCGACATCGAGTCCCCGGTGGTGCAGAAGTTCGATCCCTCCGCCCAGCCGATCATCTCGCTGGCGCTGGCGTCGAACGCGCAGCCCATCGACCGCCTGACCGTGCTCGCGAGCGAGACCATCCGCCGGCGGCTGGAGTCGGCGCGCGGCGTGGGTGAGGTGCGAATTGCCGGCGGCCTCGATCGCGAGATCCGCGTGAACCTGCTCCCGGATCGCCTGCAGGCGCTCGGCGTCACCGTGCCGGACGTCATGAAGGCGCTTGCGCAGCAGAACATGGAAGTGCCGGCGGGGCGGGTGGAGAGTGGCGCGCGCGAGCAGCTGGTGCGCGTGACGGGACGCATCACCGATCCCCGGCAGTTCGGCGACGTCGTCGTGGTCTCGCGCGCGGGGCAGCCGGTGCGGCTGCGTGACGTCGCGACGGTCGAGACGGGAACGGAGGAGGAGCGGTCGGTCGCGCTGGTGAACGACCAGCGCGCGGTGTCGCTCGACATCCTCAAGGTGAGCGGCGCGAACACCGTGGCCGTGGCGGACGCCGTGAAGGCGGAGATCGAGCGAATAAGGAAGACGCTGCCGGCCGGCACCGAGCTCCGCATCGTGCGCGACAACTCGACGCAGATCCGCCAGTCGGTGACCGACGTCATTCACGAGCTGCTCCTGGGCGCGCTGCTCACGATCATCATCGTGATGCTCTTCCTGAACGACTGGAAGGCGACCGCGATCACGTCGCTGGCGCTCCCGGTGTCGGTCATCTCCTCGTTCATCCTGATGGACGTGCTGGGCTTCTCGCTCAACATGCTCACGCTGATGGCCCTGTCTCTCTCCATCGGCATCCTGATCGACGACGCCATCGTTGTGGTGGAGAACGTCGTGCGGCATCGCGAGAAGGGCGAGGATCACTTCACCGCGGCCGCCAATGGCACCAGCGAGATCTTCCTCGCAGTGCTGGCCACCACCCTGTCGATCGTCGCGGTGTTCGTGCCGGTCGCGTTCATGGGTGGCATCATCGGCCGGTTCTTCTTCCAGTTCGGGCTCACGGTAGCATGGGCCGTCCTCGTGTCGCTGTTCGTCTCGTTCACGCTCACCCCGATGCTGAGCGCCTGGTGGGGGGTGAATCCCCACGTGCACGGCGCGGGGGCCAACGTCGTCACCCGGACGATCGCCCGCTTCAACGAGTGGTTCGACCGGCAGGCGCATCGCTATCGCGGCATCATCCGGTGGGCGCTGGCGCACCGGAAGTCGACGCTGTTGCTGGCCGCCGCGAGCTTCATCGGCGCGATCATGCTCTTTCCGCTGATCGGCGGCGCGTTCATGCCGGAGACGGACAACTCGCAGTTCACGGTGCTCTTCGATGCGCCCGAGGGATCGAGCCTCGCGTACACGCGCGGCAAGGGGCTGCAGATCCTGGATGAAGTGCGAAGGATTCCAGGCGTGGACTACACCTACACGACCATCGGTTCGGGCGCGACCGGCACCGTGAAGTCGGGCAGCATCTTCGTGTCGCTCACCAGGGCGGCGGACCGATCGAAGTCGCAGCTGGAGCTCATGGCGGACGCGCGCGCGCGGCTCGGGCGGATCCAGGGCGTGCAGGTGCAGGTGCTGGAGGCGGGCGGTCTCGGCGGGGCGCAGGCCCCGCTGCAGGTCGAGATCCACGGGCCCGACGTGCAGGAGCTGCAGGACATCTCGACGCGCGCCGTTGCGCTGATGCGAAAGATGCCGGGCATCGTGGACGTCAAGTCGTCGCTCGGGGACCCCAAGCCGGAGTTCCGGATCAAGGTCGACCGCGACGTGGCCAACCGCATCGGCGTGGACATCGGGACGATCGCCACCACCATCCGGCCGCTGCTCGCGGGCCAGACCGCGACGCGATGGGAGGACCCGTCGGGCGAGGAGCGGGACGTCGTGGTGCAGGTCCCGGCCGCGATGCGTGCGTCGCTGCAGGACATCGCGTCGATTCCCATCGCGACGTCCACGAAGGTCGGCGGCATCTCGCAACTGATCCCGCTGTCGGACATCGCGACGATCGAGTCCGGCACGGCGCCGGCCCAGATCGATCGCAAGGACCTGGAGCGGGTGGCGACCATCGGGGCGAACACCGCCGGCCTGGCCATCTCCGAGGCGTCGACGGCGATCACGACGAAGCTCTCCGAGATCAAGCTGCCGCCGGGCTATTCCATCGGGCTCGCGGGCCAGACCCAGCAGCTCGCCGAGACGGCGGGGTACGTCATCCAGGCGATCCTGCTCGCGGTGATCCTCATCTTCCTGATCCTGGCGTCGCAGTTCGAGTCGTTCACGCAACCGTTCGCGATCATGGTGTCGCTGCCGCTCTCGCTGGTCGGCGTGCTGCTGGCGCTGCTCGTGACTCGCACCACGATGAACATGATGTCGATGATCGGCGTGATCATGCTCATGGGGCTGGTGGTGAAGAACGCGATCCTCGTGGTGGACAATGCCAATGAGCGCCGGTCGCAGGGAGCGGACCGCGACACGGCACTGATCGAGGCGGGCGCGGTGCGCCTCCGCCCGATCATGATGACCACGCTGGCGATGATCTTCGGCATGCTGCCGATCGCGCTGGCGATGGGAGAGGGCGGTGGATTCCGGGCGCCGATGGCGCGCGCGGTGATCGGTGGGCTGATCACCTCCACGATGCTCACGCTGCTCGTGGTGCCGGTGGTCTACACCTACTTCGACGGCATGGGCGCGTGGCTCAAGGGCCGCTTCGTGTCGCGCGAGCGGCGGCGGGAGATCGAGAAGGAGCAGGCGGACGCGGGGTTCCCGGCGCAGCGGACGAGCGGGGACTGAAGGGTCACAGGACCGACCCAAGGATGAGGTCGGTTGCCCGGAAACGCTCCGTTCCGCGGTTGCCGGATACTCGAGTGCGCTCGCGTGAAACTTGCGTACGTGATGCACCGGAGACTCGCACGTTCGGACCCCGACCCGCCTGGTCCCCGGCACTCGCACGTCCGCGTTCGGACGACGTGTTCACCAATCACTGCGGCTGAGGCGATGTCCACGAACGTGCCCGAAGCGCGGCAGTTGGTGCGCGCCCTGGTCGCCCGGAGTGAGGGAGCGCCGAACGACGTGCACGCGGGCGCGCACGCTGCGCAGTCGGCGTGCGAGCGGACGATTCGTGAGCTCACCCGAAGCATCGGCGCGGTGGGCGCCCGGGTGCTGCTCCTGCGCGCGCTGGTCGACGCCGGTGCGGAATACCACGTGCTCGCCTCGATCACGCCAGGCCCCCACAACCCGGCAAGCCTCGAGGGCGTTCCAGCCAGCCTCGATGCGCACGGGGACTCGGTGGTCGCCGAGGCGCTCGAGGCGCTGCTCGAGCGGTTGCTCGCGCTGATGGGCCGGTTGATCGGCGACGACCTGGTGCAGCAACTCGTGGGGCGCCCGGAGTGCAGTGGCACGACAGACGAAGAGGGGGGAGAATGACGACGGGGAAACCTGCTGCGCAGGCGCCAGCGAACAAGCGGGAATCGCGAATCAGGAGCCTCCAGACGGGCGTGCCCGGCCTCGACGCCGTGCTGGGCGGCGGCTTGCCCGAATTCTCGTTCAACCTGATTGCCGGCACTCCCGGCAGCGGGAAGACCACGCTCGCACAGCAGATCATCAGCGCCAACGCCACGGCGGCGCGTCCCGCGCTCTACTTCACGGTACTCGGTGAGCCTACGCTCAAGCTGCTGCGGTATCAGCGCGAGTTCGCCTTCTTCGATCCCGCCATGGTGGGTACGGCGATCCAGTACGTGAATCTCAGCGACGAAGCGCTGGAGCACGACCTGGGCGTGGTGCTCGACCGGGTGGTGGCCGAGGTGGAGCGGGTCAGGCCGCAGCTCGTCGTCGTCGACTCGTTTCGCACCTTCCTGGGACCGGCGTCCGCGGAGGTGCGGAGCGGCGCGATGCTGGTCGACCACTTCGTGCAGCGCCTCGCCCAGCACCTCACCACCTGGGAGGTGACGTCGTTCCTGCTCGGCGAGTATGCGGAGCAGGAGCAGCGCAGCCCGGTGTTCACCGTGGCCGACGGCGTGCTCTGGCTATCGCAGGTCACCGACCGGAACTCCGTGGTGCGCAAGTTCCAGGCGATGAAGGTGCGTGGCCGCGCGCAGATGCCGGGGCTGCACACCTTTCGCATCACGAGCGAGGGGCTGCAGATATTCCCGCGTATCCCGGAGCAGCAGTCCTTGCGACGGGTTCAGTCGATGACGCGGCTCTCCACGGGAGTGCCCGGGCTGGACGAGCACATGGGGGGCGGCATTCCCTCCGGAGACGCGGTGATGCTCGCCGGGCCGGCGGGAAGTGGCAAGACCACCTTTGCCACGCAGTTCGCGGCAGAAGGACTGCGCCAGGGGGAGGGCGTGGTCATCGTGGTCTTCGAGGAATATCCGGAGGAGTACCTGGCGCGCGCGAAGGCACGGAACCAGGACATGGAAGCGTCGATCGCGGCGGGCAACCTCGAGGTCCTGTACCTCCGTCCCCTGGACCTCTCGGTGGACGAGACGCTGGCCGAGATCCTGTCCGCGGTCCGGCGCCACGATGCGACACGCGTCGTGATCGACTCACTCTCGGGCTTCGAGATCGCGCTGGCGCCGGCGTTCCGCGAGGATTTTCGCGAGTCGCTCTATCGGCTGGTGGGCGCCCTGACCGCCACGGGCGTGACGATCATGATGACCACCGAGGTGGCCGGGTCACAGCCGGACATGGGCTTCACGACCGAGCGGGTGTCGTTCATCACCGACGACATCATCGTGCAACGCGTGGTCGAGATCGACGGCGCCCTGCGAACGCTGCTCGCCATTCACAAGATGCGCGGCAGTGCACACAGCCACGAATTCCTCACGTACGAGATCTCGGCCACGGGTGCGTCCATCGGTGGCGCGCTGCAAGACTATCGCGGGATCATGACCGGGATGCCGCGGCGCGAGCCGCCCCCGGCCGACGGATAGCCGTTGTACCTCTCGCCTGAGCGGCCTCCCGAGAACGGCGTGTCCTTCGAGTCATCGATCGGGCACGTGCGTGTCGCCTTTGCCGTGACCACGGGTCCGCGTCACGTGCTCGCATACTCGAACGCGGCATTCGAGGATCTCGTGCGACCCGAGGGCGAGGCGGTCACCGGCGCGCCCATTGCCACTGCCTTTCCCGGGCGTGATACATCGGCGCTGGTCGCGCTCCTCGATCGTGCGTTTCGCACGGGGACGATCGTGCGAAGTCGCCTCATCGGCACTCCCGGCGAGGTGCCGCCACCACTCTCGTGCAGCGTCTGGCCCAACATTGGCGCGAATGGCGAGGTCGACTCGCTGCTCGTGGAGATTCGCACCGCGACGCCGGCCCAGCTCACCATCTCGCTGCAGCGCCAGGTCGCGGAGCGCCTGCTGCTTTCGGCACTGCGTGAGCTCGATGCGGCGGCGGTCGCCGAGTCGGCGCGGCGAAACGCGAGCTTTCTCTCGGCGGAAACACGCCGCCTCAGCGAATCGCTCGATGAAGACGTCACCCTGCGCTCCATGCGGGCAATGTCGCTCCCGCGCCTGGGCGATTGGTGCATCGTGGACACGCTCGGCGATGATGACACGATGCACCGCCTGGCCATCGTGCACCCCGATGCGTCCATGCAGTCCGTCCTCCTCGAGCTGGACGGCTCCTGGGAGCCCCATCCGGACGATCAGTTCGGGCTGCCGGCCGCCCTGCGCACGATGACGCCGGCGACGATGAGCGACGCCAGTCACGCGACGCTCGCCAACTCCGCGCACGACGCCCACGTCGCCGGGGCCGTGGCCGCCCTTGGCAGTGGGCATCTCCTCACGGTGCCGCTCATGATCCGCGAGCGCCTCATCGGAGCGGTGACGTTCGTGGGAGGGCGTGCGTTCACGGCGGACGACGTGAAGCTCGCGGACGACCTGGCGAGCCGGAGCGCGATGGCGCTGGATCGTGCGCGGCTCCACGGAGAGGCCATTCACCTGCGCGAGCGCGCTGAAGCCGCGAGCGAAGCGAAGAGTGCGTTCCTCGGCATGATGAGCCACGAGCTGCGGACGCCCCTCCAGGCGATCGGCGGTTTCGTGGACCTGATCGACCTGGGGATTCACGGCCCCGTCAGCGCGCAGCAGCGGACGGATCTCGCACGCATCCGGGCGTCCCAACGCTACCTCGTGAAGCTGGTCAACGACCTGCTCAGCCTCACGAAGCTTGGCGTCGGCCAGCAGGTGTACGACATCACCGACGTCGATGCGGGGGTGCTCGCGACGGAGAGTGTCGCCCTTACCTCACTCCTCATCTCCGCCAAGATGCTGACCTGGGCGATGGTCGGGTGCGAAACGCCCGTGCTCGCAAGGGCGGACGCCGGAAAGGTCAGCCAGATCCTCGTCAACCTGCTCACGAACGCCATCAAGTGCACGCCGGAAGGGGGGCACCTTTCCGTAGAGTGCGCAACGGATGCTGACGTGGTGCGCCTCTCGGTAGTGGACAACGGCATCGGGATTCCGGCTGACCAGCTCGAAACCATCTTCGAGGCCTTCACCCAGGTGAACCGCTACGCCAGCGGTGCGGAAGGCGGCATCGGGCTCGGACTCTCCATCAGCCGGTCCCTGGCGCGCGGGATGAATGGTGAGCTGCTCGTCGAAAGCATGCCCGGTGAGGGCTCCCGCTTCACGCTGGTGTTGCCGCGCGCCTGACCGTCGACTCGTGAAGCCGGCACGTCGCAGGCGTCAGCGACGCGGCCATCAGGGCAGCTTGCCGGCCTTGCTCCGCTTGGTGGTGATGAGCACCACGCCATTGGCACCGCGGACGCCGTAGCTCGCCGTGGACCCGGCGTCCTTGAGCACGTCGATGCGGGCGATGTCATAGGGCGACACGCCGTCGAGCACATTGCCCAGGTCCGTGCTCTGCATCGGCATCCCGTCCAGGACGTAGAGCGGCTCGGCGTCGCCACCATATCCGAGCGACGACGCGCCCCGGATGCGCAGCGAGAAGCCTCCATTGGAGGTGCGCACCACCTGCACGCCGGCCATGTGGCCCTGGATGAGCTCCTCGATCCGCGTTACGCGCATCGCGTCGATGTCCTTGGACGAGAGGCTCCCGATCGCGCTCGTGTTCGCCTCGCGCGTGGTCTTGGCGTAGCCCGTCGCGATGGAGTCCTGCGCGGCGCGCGCAGGCGCGGGTCGCGTCGAGGGTGCAGAGCCGCAGCCGACCGTCATTGCCGCCACGACCGCCGCGAGCGCCACGGCAGGGGCGATCCCGGTTCCTGCACGCTGCGAAGTGGACCTGGCGCGCATGGAAACCTCCTTTGTCGCGGCACCGCGTGGGTACTGCGCATTACCGGGGCCAATCCCCAATCCAGGCGCGGGCAGGCCAGTGTTCTCAGTGCGAGCGAGCCCGTCGCTGGAGTCGCCCCTGGATGATCACCACGCCCATCAGGAAGGTCCCCCGCAACACCCATTGCCACCAGGGACTGATGGTGCCCTCGAGGTTGAAGAGGTTGAAGATCACCCCGAGGAGCAACACCCCAATGATGGTGGCGCCGGCGCCTCCCTGTCCACCGGTGAGCAGGGTGCCCCCCACGACCACGGCGGCGATGGCGTCCAGCTCCCATCCCGTGCCGGCCACCGGTTGGCCCGCGCCCAGCCTGCCCGCGAGCACCACTCCGGCGAGCCCCGCGAGCGCGCCGCTGAGCGCGTACGTCGCCAGTACGAGACGGTCTGCGGGAAGGCCCATGAGGCGCGCCGCCTCCTCGCTGTCGCCCACGGCGTACACATATCGGCCGAAGCGCGTGTAGCGCAGCGTCACCCAGGCGACTGCATAGGCCAGGAAGAAGAGCACCACCGGCACCGGCACGGGACCGAGCTGCCCACGGCCCAGCCAGGTGAGCGCACTCGCTTGGGGGCTGGCAGGGATGCTCTGCTCGGATGTGACGGCCAGCGCCGCCCCGCGCGCGGCGATCATCATCGCCAGCGTCACGATGAACGGCTGGATGCGCGCCCTGGTGATCAGCAGGCCGTTCACGACGCCGAGCGCGGTGGCGGCACCGATGCCGCCGGCAAGCGCGAGCAGTGAGCCATGCTTCGACAGCATGGCGGCAATCACGCCCGACACCGCGAGCAGCGCGCCCACCGAGAGGTCGATGCCACCGGTGAGGATCACGAACGTCATGCCGAGCGCCACGAGCCCGAGCATGCTGTTCTGGCGCAGCACGTTGAGCAGGTTCTCCGGCGTCGCGAACGCGTAGTAGCGCATCGACCCGGCAATGCAGGCGATCACGAGCGCGACGACTGCGCCGCCGCGCTGCAGCAGGCTCACCGCGCGGCTGCTGGTGAAGTGACCGCGGAGGGCGGGGAGCATGCCGGTCGTCATACGCGCCTCGGACGCTGCAGGTACACTGCGACCAGGATGATCAGCGCCTTGAGGGCGAGCGACCAGGCGTACGGCACGAGCAGCATGTTGAAGCTGGTGGCGATCACCTGCATGATCAGCGCACCCACCACGCTGCCGGCGATGGTCGCGCGCCCGCCCGAGAGCGCGGTGCCGCCCACGACCACGGCGGCGATCGCATCCAGCTCCATGTTGAGCCCGATCTTGGCCGCATCGCTCGCGCCCAGCCTCGACGCGACCACGAGTCCCGCCACGCCGGCGAGGAAGGCACTCATCGCATAGACCGTGATCACGGTCCGGCGCACGGGCACCCCCGCCAGCCGCGCCGCCGGCGCGTTGCCACCCGACGCCAGCACGTAGCGCCCGAAGGGCGTGGCGCGCAGCAGGAATATTGCGATCCCCACCGCTACGAGTGCGATCAGCACCTGCACTGGCACGGGGCCCAGGTGTCCGCGACCGAGCACGTCGAACGCCGGATCGCTGATGGTGACGAGCTCGCCCTCGTGGCTGATCACCTGCGCCAGCCCCCGACCGGCAATGAGCGTCGCGAGCGTGACGACGATCGGCTGCACGCGCATCCCCGCAATCAGGCTGCCGTTCACGATGCCCATCAGCGTCGCGACCACCAGCGCGGCGAGCACGGCGACCATCACGCCTCGCGGCAGCAGCACCGCGGCCACCGCGCCCGCCACCGCCATCACCGATCCCACCGAGAGGTCGATGCCGCCAGTCGCGATCACGAGCGTCATCCCCACGGCGGTGAGCACCACGGTGGAAACCTGCAGCAACACGTTCCAGAGGTTGCTCGACGTCGCGAAGTTCGGCGTAAACAGCGCATTGCCGATCACCAGCACCAGCAGCGCGCCGAGCGCCGCATAGGCGGAAATCCCCGCGCGTGGCTTCCACTGCCGTGCGGGGCGTGCCGGGGGCACGGACGGGTCGAGCCCGAGTGACTGGGCCATGGTCAGCTCACGGGACTGGTCGCGTTCACTGCGCTCGCGGCGGGCGAGTCGGACGCCATCGCGCGAATGATCGCCTGCGGCGAAATCTCCGCGCCAGTCAGCTCGGCCACGCTGCAGCCGTCGCGGAGCACCACCACGCGGGTGCTGCCCTCGGTGAGCTCCTCGATCTCGCTCGAGATCATGAGCACGCCCATGCCGAGCTTCGCGAGCTCGTTCACCAGCCGCTGGATCTCTCCCTTGGCGCCGATGTCGATGCCGCGCGTCGGCTCGTCCAGGATGAGCAGCTTCGGATCGGTGCACAGC
This sequence comes from Gemmatimonadota bacterium, assembly GCA_028287305.1. GTDB lineage: Bacteria > Gemmatimonadota > Gemmatimonadetes > Gemmatimonadales > Gemmatimonadaceae > JAQBPX01. The sequence goes on along the minus strand of JAQBPX010000037.1, from coordinate 57,291 downwards.
CACCGCGCGAGCAGCACCTTCTGCTGGTTCCCGCCTGAGAGCTCGCGAATCCGCTGGTCGGCGCTCGACGCCTTGATGCCGAGTCGCGTCATGTAGCGCTCCACGATCTCGCGCTGCTTCACGCGCGACACCACGCCGAATTTCGTGAGGGTCGGCAACGCGGCGAGCGTGAGGTTCTCGCGAATCGAGAGTTCCGGGATGATCCCCTCGGCCTTGCGATCCTCCGACACGAACCCCACGCCCATCCGGATCGCGTCGTCGGGCGTACGCGGGTTCACCGACTCACCATGCACGAACACGGTGCCGCCGTTACGCACGTCGGCGCCGAAGATCGCGCGCGCCGTCTCGGTGCGCCCGGAGCCGAGCAACCCGGCCAGCCCCACGATCTCGCCGGGGCGCACCTCGAAGCTCACGTCGTGCAGCTTGGCACCGCTCGCGACGTGCTCGGTCCGCAGCACGGCAGGGCGATCGGCCACGGCCTCACCCGCGTCGCGGTGGTCGCCGAAGCCGGTGACGCCATCGCGGAGTGCCTCGCGCGACTTGCCGAGCATCAGGCAGACGAGGTCAAGGCGCTCGAGCCCGGCCATCGCGCGGGTGGCGACGAGCTTGCCGTCGCGCAGCACGGTGACGCGATCGCAGATGGCGTAGAGCTCATCGAAGCGATGGCTGATGTACACGATGGCCGTGCCGTTGGCCTTGAGGCGCGCGACCAGCTCGTAGAGGATGGAGACCTCGCGCGGCGAGAGTGAGCTGGTCGGTTCGTCGAGCACCAGCACCCTGGCACCGAGCGACACGCCGCGCGCGATGGCCACCATCTGCTGGCGCGCGGTGTTGAGCGACTCGACGGTCGCTTCCGGGTCGATGTCGAGCCCCAGTCCGCGGAGCAGCTCGGCCGCCTGCGCGTTCATGCGGCCCCAGTCGATGAAGCCGTACCTGGTGGGCTCGCGCCCGATGTAGATGTTCTCGGCCACCGTGCGATGCGAGAGCAGGTGAATCTCCTGGTGCACCGCGCACACGCCCGCCCCCTGCGCATCGGCGGGTGTGTCGAAGTCCACCTCGCTGCCCTCGAGCTGTACGACGCCGGCATCCCGGTGATACGCGCCGGTGAGGATCTTCATGAGCGTGGACTTTCCCGCGCCATTCTCGCCCACGAGCGCGTGGACCTCGCCGCGCTGGAGCGAGAGGTCCACGCGGTCGAGTGCCATGGCGCCGCCGAAGGCCTTGGAGATCCCTTCCATCCGGAGAAGGGGGGCGTCGCTCATCTCAGTACGCTTCGCCGATGAACTGCTTCGCGTTCGACTTCTCGAAGAAGCGGTCGGTGATCAGGATCTTGGGAGGGAGCTTCTCGCCCTTTCGCATCTTCTCGATGGTGTCGAAGGCAAGGGGGCCGAAGCGCGGGTTGCTCTCCACGGTGGCACCCAGCTCCCCGCGATCGATCGCCTCGAGCGCGGCGCGCTCGCCGTCCACCGAGACCACGCGTACGTCGACGCCCGGCTTGAACCCTGCCGCGACGAGCGCCTGCACGGCGCCGAGCGCCATCTCGTCGTTGTGCGCGTAGACCGCGGTGATCTTCCGGCCGAGCGACTGCGCGAGGTTCTGCATCACGCCCTGCGCCTTGGCGCGGGAGAAGTCGCCCGTCTGCGTGGCGACGATCTTCATGTCGGGGTGCCTGGCGATCTCGTCGCGAAAGCCCTGGCCGCGATCGGCCGCCACCGAGGCGCCGGGCGTGCCGGAGAGTTCCACGATGTCGGCCTTGCCGTTGGTCTGGGCCGCGAGCCACTCGCCGGCGCGGCGGCCCTGCTCCACGAAGTTCGAGGCGAGCAGCGTCACGTAGTCGGTGCCGGCGGTGCCGGCGGCTGCGCGGTCCACCAGGATCACCGGGATGTTGGCAGCCTTGGCGGCGGCGAGCGCGGGGGCGAGGCCCTCGAACTCGCGCGGCGCGAGCAGGATCACGTTCACGTGGCGCGCGATGAGGTCCTCGACGTCGGCCACCTGCTTGGCCGTCTGTCCCTGGGCGTCGGTGACCACCAGCTGGATGCCGCGCTTCGCCGCCTCGTCCTTGAGGCTCTTGGTCTCGGCCAGGCGCCAGGGGTTGTCACTCTCCATCTGCGAGAAGCCCACGACGAACTGCGTCGCGTCGCGTTTGGCGCAGCCGGAGACGAATGTCGCGGCGAACGAGGCGGCGAGGCAGAGGAGCGCCGTGCGGACGCCGGGCATGCGAGACGACGGGGCAGGAGAGGACATGGGCGTGGGAGCGTGGTGAGGGGGCCAGTCCGGCGTCCGAACCGGCTTGAACACGTTCAGGTGGAACAGTGAGTACGGCGCCGCGAGCGGGATGTCAAGCGTGCGGCGGGAGCATTTGGGGGATTCTTGACAGCACTTCCGGGATGCGCTACGGTTGCCCGGCCTGAACCGGTTCGAACCAGTTCGTTCGTGTTCGGGTCAAATGCCGCCGCAGCTCACTTCGCTCCATTTCTTCGAGGTCACCATCGCAGCGATGCCGTTCGAGCGAGCCACGATCACGGATGTCGCACGCGAGGCGGGCGTTTCAAAGGCGACCGTCTCCGCCGTGCTGAATGACGCCGGCTCGACGAGCGCCGCCACCCGCACGCGCGTGCTCGACGCCATCTCCCGCCTCAACTACCGCCCCACGCAGCACTCGCGGCGATCGCGGCAGGTGGAGGGGCGGAGCCTGGGACTCGTGGTGAAGGAGATCGACAATCCGTACTACGCCGAAGTGGCGCTGGGGGCCCGCGCGTGTGCGGAGAAGAACGGCTACTCGCTGGTGGTGCTCAGCTCCGAGGGCGAGTACGCCGCCGAGCGCCGCGCCGTGGAGCTGCTGCGCGCGAAGCACGTGGAGGGGCTGATCGCGACGCCCGTGCTGGATGCGGACGCAGACCTCTCGCATTTCTTCGAGCTCAAGCGACGGAACTTTCCCTTCGTGCTCCTCGAGTCCGTGCGCGGCGTGCCGGCGAGCCTGGTGGACATCGACAACCTCGACGCCTCGCGCCGCGCGGCCGAGCACCTGATCGATCACGGGCACACCCGCCTGGTCCACTTCGCGGGCCCGCCCTACTCGATGCACACCCTGGAGCGGCTGGACGGCGTGCGGCGGGCATGCAGCGCATCGCACCTGGTGTTCGGGGACGCCGATGTCGTGTGGGCCGGCGCGCACCTCGAGGATGGATACCGCGCGGGGCTGGGCTACTTCCGCAACCTGCCGGCGGACGAGCGCCCCACGGCGGTCACCTGCTACAACGACCTCGTCGCGGTGGGACTGTGCTGCGCGCTGCGAGAGCTCGGCCTCGGCGTGCCGGACGACGTGTCGGTGGTGGGCTTCGACGACATCCCCCTCTCGGCGTACCTGCACGTACCGCTGACCACCGTGAAGGTCCCCACGCGCCGCATGGGCGAGATCGCCGCGGACATGCTGATCACGCACGTGCAGTCGAAGACCGAGGTGCCGGTGCAGAAGGCCTACCTCGAAGCGCCCCTGGTGGTGCGCGAATCCACCCGCTCCCTGCATTCCGCGCGCGCTGTCCGATCGCCGGCGGTCCCGCGCGGTCCCGCCGCGGTTCACGACTCCCCATACCCAACGCCCGCATGACCAGCCAGTCCCGACGCCGTGCACTCGTCGCCGGAATCCTCATGCTCGGCGGACTGCCGCCCGCCACCGTGCGCGGGCAGGCGACGGGATGGCGTCCCGTACAGGGTCGCCTGCTCACGCGATGGGCGGCCGACGTCGACCCGAATGCGGTGCTGCCCGACTACCCGCGCCCGCAGATGGTCCGGTCGCGCTGGCAGAACCTGAACGGGATGTGGGACTTCGCGGTGATCGAGGCGAGCATCACGCACGCGCCCGCGTCGCCGCTCTCGTCGGTGGCAACGGGCGCCGGACCATCCGGCCCGCTGCCGCTCCCGGCCGCAACCGCATTCGCCGCGCAGCGCATCCTGGTGCCGTTCGCGCCGGAAGCGGCGCTGTCGGGCGTTGGGACGCACGCCGAGCGCGTGGCGTACCGTCGCACCTTCTCTCCCGCGGCACTGGGGCAGGGTGAGCGGCTGAAGCTGCACGTGGATGCCTGCGACTGGCACTGTACCGTGTACGTCAACGGCCGCATGGTGGCCGATCACAGTGGCGGCTACGACCCGATCGACGCCGACATCAGTGACGCGCTGCGCGCGGGGGCCTCGCAGGAGCTGGTCGTCACCGTGTTCGACCCCACCGATGCCTTCGGGCAGCCGCGCGGCAAGCAGGTGAGCACGCCGGAGGGGATCTGGTATACGCCGGTCACCGGCATCTGGCAGACGGTATGGCTCGAGCCCGTGCCCGCTTCCTCGATCGGGCGACTCAGCATGACCCCGGACGTCGGGCGTCGCGCACTGCGACTGGCGGTGACGCCGGAGGGTGCCCGCAGCACCTCGCAGCGCGTGGACGTCGTAGCATCGGCGAACGGCATCGTGGTGGGCCGCGCGACGGGGCTGCCGGGCGTGGAGTTGAAGGTCGCGGTTCCCAAGCCGCACCTCTGGTCACCGGAGGATCCGTTCCTCTACGACCTGGACGTGCGGCTGGTGGACAAGGGCCGCGTGGTGGACTCGGTGCGCAGCTACTTCGGGATGCGGAGCATCGGGCTCATGACCGACCATGCCGGCACCGTGCACATGGCGCTGAACGGCGCACCGGTGTTCCAGCTCGGACCGCTGGACCAGGGCTGGTGGCCCGACGGACTGTACACCGCGCCCACCGAGGCGGCGCTGCGTTCCGACATCGTGGCGATGAAGTCGCTCGGCTTCAACATGGTGCGAAAGCACATCAAGGTCGAGTCGCCGCGCTGGTACTACTGGGCGGACAAGCTGGGGCTCGCCGTGTGGCAGGACATGCCGAGTGGCTGGAACGACACGAAGGAGGCGCAGGGGCACTTCGTGTCGGAGATGCGACGGATGATCGAGGGACGCCGCAACTCGCCGTCCATCGTGGTGTGGGTGCCGTTCAACGAGAAATGGGGGCAGTTCGACACGCCGCGCGTGGTGTCGATCATCCGCCAGATGGATGCGAGCCGCCTGATCAACGACGTGAGTGGCTGGCAGCACTCGGGGGCGGGCGACATCATCGACGTCCATCGTTACCAGGGCCCGCAGGCGATGCGGGGCGAGCAGGGGAAGCTCGCCGTGGTCGGTGAATTCGGCGGGTTGGGGTACAAGGTGGCCGGCCATGCGTGGGCAGGGGACAGCTGGGGATACGGCGGGCTGTTCGCGAACGAGCAGGCGCTGCAGGATCGCTACGACCTGCTGGTGAAGCGGCTCTGGCACGACCATGCGACGCATGGCATCGGTGCCGGCGTGTATACGCAGCTCACCGACGTGGAGGTGGAGCTCAACGGATTCTTCACCTACGACCGTGCGACGCTCAAGTTCGACACGGCGCGCACGGCAGCGGTGAATCACGGACTGGCGCCGTTCATCCTGCCAGAGCTCGCGGAGTTCACGGATTCGGTGCGCGTGGACATCTCGCAGGGCGTGCCGGGGGAGGTGCGCTACACCACCGACGGCAGCGAGCCGGGTGCATCCAGCCCGCGCTACGCGGGGCCGTTCACGATGCGCGCGACGGGCACCGTGCGCGCGCGGTCGTTCGCGAATGGAAGGGCGACGTCGGCGCCGGAGGCGCGGATGGACTATCGGCGCGGGGCAGGGCGCGCGCCGGTGACGGTGGCGTCGCTCGCCCCGGGGCTGGGCTACGCGTATTACGCCGACACCACGCACGAACCCGCGTACCGCATGAACTGGCCGGTCCGCTTCCAGGTGGAGCGGCCGGAGGCGCGCGCCGGTGACGTGGTGGCGAAGAAGACCGGCACCGTCGCCAACTTCTCGCTCGCGCCGCGCGACACCAGCGAGATGTTTTCCTTCCGCTACACCGGCTACATCCGCGTGCCGACGACCGGCGTGTACACCTTCCTCGCGCGCTCCGACGATGGCGCGGCGATGTGGATCGGCGACCAGAACGTGTTCTGGTCGGTGGGCCAGTCGCCGAAGACCACCGAGACCTGGGGTTCCGTGGCGCTGCAGGCCGGCCTGCACCCGATCACCGTCGGCTACTTCCAGGGCTACGGGCCGATGGCGCTCGAGCTCTTCGTGGACGGTCCGGGGATGCGACGCCAGCGCATTCCATCGTCCATGCTCTTCCATGATCGAACCATCACCCCGCGCTGACCATGCGAACTCCCGAGAGCAGGGCCGACCTGAACGTGCGCGGCGCATCCCGGACCCGGGTGCGACCTCCACCGCGCCGTGCCGCACGATCCCGACACCACTCCCTGTTCGCTCGTGGGCCGCTCGCCGATTCCGGCGACGCCCCAGTCTCCGTCTCCGTGGAGGGCACGTCCTTGCTTCATGCATCGCTGCAGTTTCCCCCCGTGGCCCTGCGCCCGCTATCCGCATCGCGGATCGCCCGGGCCGTCAGCTGCCTCGGCCTCTTGCTGGCCTTCGCGTTTCCCGCGACGGCGCAGGCGCAAGCCACCGGGTCCGTGACCGGCATGGTGACCAATGAGGCCGGGCAGCCGGTCGCCGGCGCCCAGGTCTCCATTCCCGGCCAGCGCACCGGTGCGGCGTCGGGCGTCGACGGCCGGTACGTGATTGCCCGCGTGCCCGATGGCACGCACACCGTCCGCGTCCAGCGGCTCGGCTACAACCCCCGCACCCAGTCGGTGACGGTGGTGAATGGCCAGTCCGCCACCGCCAACTTCTCGCTCGTGTCGGCGCCGACCACGCTCACGTCGCAGGTCATCGTCGGCTACACCACCCAGCAGCGGCGCGACGTCTCCGACGCCGTGGCGGGAGTGAGCGGCGATGAGCTCAAGGACCAGAAGGTCGCGACCGTCGAGGAGGCGCTGCATGGCCGCATCGCGGGCGTGCAGGTGCAGTCCTCCGGTGAGCCGGGCCGGCCGGCGCAGATCATCGTGCGCGGACAGAACTTCGTGAGCGGATCCGTCTCGCCGCTCTACGTGGTGGACGGCATGTACATGAGCGAGAACCCGAACCTGAACCCGGACGACATCGAGTCCATCCAGGTCCTCAAGGACGCGTCGGCGTCCGCCCAGTACGGCTCGCAGGCGGCGAACGGCGTGATCGTGATCAGCACGCGCCGCGGCCGCAATGGCGAGAGCCGGGTGGAAGCGCGCTCGTACTATGGGTACCAGGGCGTGCCGAAGAAGCTCGACATGATGAACACGGCACAGTGGCAGGCGCTCACGCTGCAGGGCTACGCGAACGCGGGACAGACGCCGCCCACGGGCGCGACGACCGCGTCGAGCATCAACACCGACTGGCAGGACGCGGTGCTGCAGAGTGGCGCGATCCAGGACCACAACCTCTCGATCTCGAGCGGCACCCCCACCGGCAACTACCTGGTGAGCGGCGGGTTCCTGGACCAGCGCGGCTCGATGATGAACACCGGATTCCGGCGCTACAGCTTCCGCGTGAACTCGGAGCTGCAGCGCAGCATCTTCACCTTCGGCGAGAACGCCGCGCTCTCGCGCTCGGATCGCCAGGGCGTGCCGGGCGGTCGCTACCCGATGATCGACGTGCTGCGTATGCTGCCGACGATCCCCGTGTACGACGCGAACAACCCGGGTGGATTCGGCTACGGCAACACAGCCAACCCGACCTACGGCACCAACCCCGTGGGCCAGCTGAGCGCGCAGCACAACAATGCGCGCTCGAACCAGGTCATCGGGACGGCCTACGCCGACGCGCGGCTGCCGATGCACCTGCACTATCGCTTCAATGCAGGCATGAACTACGACGACTACCTGTCGAACCAGTTCTTCAGCGTGGCGCAGATCCGCTACCTGAGCAGCGTGCCGGTCGCGACGCTGGCGGAGAATCGCAGCGGCTTCACCTCGCTGCTGTTCGAGAACCTGGTGACCTACGACAACAGCTTCGCGAACGATGCCCACCGCATCAACGCCGTGGTGGGATACACGGAACAGCGCCAGGACCTCAACCGCCTGACCGCGTACCGCGAGGGCTTCACCGACGAGAACCTCACCACCATCAACGCCGGCAGCTCGAGCAACCTGAACAACGGCGGTGAGATCATCCAGTCGGCGCTCAAGTCCAGCCTGTTGCGCGCGAACTACAGCTACCGCAGCCGCTACCTGGCCACGGCCAGCGTGCGTCACGACTGCTCGTCGCGCTTCTCCCCCGCCAACCGCTGCGCGAACTTCGGCGCGGGCTCGCTGGGCTGGGTGGTGAGCGAGGAAGGATTCTACAAGGGCGTGCCCTTCCTCAGCACCGCGGAGTTCTTCAAGCTGCGCGCGAGCACGGGCGTGCTGGGCAACCAGGACATCGGTGACTACCAGTTCGCCGCGCCGATCCAGTCCAACCAGAACTACCCCTTCGGCGGCGCCATCAACTCGGGCGCCACGCAGACCGTGCTGGCCAATCCGAGCATCCGCTGGCAGAGCAACCGCCAGTCGGACATCGGCGTCGACCTCGGCTTCATGCAGGACCGCATGACCCTCACGGCCGACTACTACGTGTCGCAGTCGGACGGATTGCTCGTGGGCGCGCCGCTGCCGTGGAGCCTGGGCGCGAGCGGAACGCCGGTGGTGAATGCCGGCACCGTGCGCAATGGGGGATTCGAGCTGGGCATGGCGAACCACTGGTTCACCGACCGCAGCTGGGCGTTCAACTCGAGCTTCAACGTCACCACCACCAAGAGCCGAGTGATCAAGCTCGGCAACGGCAACCAGCCGATCTACGATCCCAACCTGCAGGTGGCGCGCACATCGGTCGGCCAGCCGATCGGCGAGTTCTTCGTGTTGCAGACGGCAGGCATCTTCCAGACGGCCGCTGACGTCACGGGGCACGTGACCAAGCTCGCGAATGGCACGACCCGGATCCTGCAGCCGGACGCCAAGCCGGGCGACGTGATCTTCAATGACATCAATGGCGACGGGTTGATCAACGACGACGACCGCTACAACGCGGGCAATGGGGTGCCGAAGTTCAGCGGCGGCCTGTTCCTCGACGGCAAGCTGAGCTCCTTCGACTGGGGGCTGAACTTCCGCGGCGCCACCGGCTTCAAGATCTTCAGCGCCGTGAAGTACTGGACGGAGCGCATGGACGACCCGGCGAACAACTCGCGTGCCGGCCTCGAGCCCTGGACCCCCACGAACCACAGCACCACCACGCCGCGCGCAGTGGTCGGCACGGCCGGCGCGATGAACGCGACGTTCCGTTCGGATCGCTGGATCGAGAGTGGCTCCTTCCTCAAGATCCAGAACCTCATGTTCGGCTACACGATCCCCGGCCGGTATGCCGACCGGCTCGGACTCGGTGCGCAGCGCCCGCGTATCTACATGAACATCCAGAACCTGCACACCTTCACCAAGTACAGCGGATGGGACCCGGAGATCCTCGGCTATGGCAGCCCGCTCGGCCGCGGCATCGATGACGGGTACATCTATCCGAACGTTCGCTCGTTCACCTTCGGCCTGGACTTCCGGCTATGATCACGCCACTTCAGAGCGCGCTCCGCTCGATGCGCCGCGCCGCGGCGCTCGGCATCGGCGCCGCGGTGCTGGTCACCGCCTGCACGGACCTCAACCTCACGAATCCGAACCAGCCGAGCACGGGCTCGTTCTGGAAGACCCAGACGGACGCGATCCAGGGAGTGAACTCGGCCTACAACGGATTGCTCAACAACGGCACGTATGGCCGCTGGCTGGCCTTCGCGCTCGACATCCGGTCGGATGAGGGTCGCAGCCCGAGTCCCTGGGCGGACCTGTCGAACTTCAACAAGTTCACCCTGGGGGACTACGACTTCGAGGTGAACCGGGAACTGTTCATCCATCACTACCAGGCGATCTTCCGCGCCAACCAGGTGATCGACAACGTCCCGGGCATCAGCATGGACGCCACGACGCGCGCCCGCGTGGTGGGCGAGGCGAAGTTCATCCGCGGCCTGCTGTACTTCAACCTGGTGAACCTGTTCGGCAACGTGCCGCTGCAGGTCACCACGTCGAACCCGCAGGACCAGCCGGCCACCGTGACGCCGGCGCAGACGTACGTGCAGATCGAGAAGGACCTCACCGATGCGGCGGCAGTGTTGCCGCCCGCGTACGCCGGTGCGGACGTCGGTCGCGCGACCAAGGGTGCGGCGCTCGCGCTGCTGGGCAAGGTGCAGCTGCAGCAGCAGAAGTTCGCGGAAGCGGCGGTGTCGCTGGCGCAGGTCATCGCGATTCCCGGCTACGACCTGATGCCGAACTACGCGGACAACTTCACGTCGATGCAGGAGAACAACAAGGAGTCCGTGTTCGAGGTGCAGTTCAGCGATCGCTCGCAGCTGGCGTCGGGCGTGCGCGGGCTCAACATCGCGAAGATGGTCGGCGCGTGCGGACCGGGCTACTGCGACGGTCGCCCCACCCGCTGGTTCTTCGACCAGTTCTCCATCGACAAGACCACCACCGGGGGGATCGATCCCCGTCGGGACGTGACGATCTTCTCGCCGACGAGCACCGACGTCTACGGACAGACGTACGTGCAGCGTTACGGGGGCGACCAGGAGCTGTACTTCAAGAAGTACGGCGAGTACTACCTGAACGTGGACCAGGACTGGGATGCGCCTATCAACTATCGGGTGATCCGCTACGCCGACGTCCTGCTCATGCAGGCGGAGGCGCTCAACGCCCTCGGTCGCACTGCGGAGGCGTATCCGTTGATCAACCGCGTGCGTGCACGGGCGCAGCTGGCGCCGCTGCCCGCCGGGCTGAGCGGCCAGACGATGCGCGACCGGATCTTGCATGAACGCCTGCTCGAGTTCGGGCTCGAGGGGCAGCGCTGGCTGGACCTCAAGCGTTACAACCTGTTGTCGTCGGTGGTGAAGGCCGACGTGGGTTCGCCGCTCTGCAACCCGGAGCCCTTCCTGGCCGGATGCGATGCGGAGTTCTCCACCTTCACGACCGGCAAGTCCGAGCTGCTTCCCATTCCGCAGACGGAGCGGAACCTGAATTCCAAGGTTGCACAGAACCCCGGCTGGTGATCGCATGAGAACTGCAGGACAGCTGCTGGGCGCGGCCTGCCTCTTCTCGGCGGCCACGGCGTTGAGCTGCGGGGGAGGGGGCAGTGCCTCCTCCTCCGACCCGGTGGTGCCCGCGCAGTGCACCTTCACGAATCCCGTTGCCGTCGGTGCCGACCCCTGGGTCGTGCGGCAGGACGGGATGTACTACTTCATCCAGTCACGCAACGACGGCATCTGGATCTCCAAGTCCAGCAAGCTGACGGACGTGGTCGTGGCGGCGCCGACGCAGATCTGGTCGGCGCCCGCCACGGGGTGGAATCACACGAATATCTGGGCGCCCGAGCTCCACTACATCGACGGGCGCTGGTACGTGTACTACGCCGGCGGTGAGTCCGGGCCGCCGTACCTCACGCAGCATGCGGGCGTGCTGCAGTCGGCCGGAAGCGACGCGATGGGTCCGTACGTGGACAAGGGAATGCTCTACACGGGCGACAGCGTGGGCACCGGACAGGGCAACCGCTGGGCGATCGACCTCACCACCGCGCAGGTGGGCAGCAGGCGATATGCGGTGTGGTCGGGGTGGGCGAAGAACGCGACGACCGATCGTACGCCGCAGATGCTCTACATCGCGCCGATGGAGAACCCGTACACGATCTCCGCCAACCGGGTGCTGTTGAGCGCGCCCACGGAGAGCTGGGAGAAGGGAACTGAGCTCGACCTGCAGGAAGGACCCGAGTTCCTGCAGCACGGAAGCGACGTGTTCCTGCTCTATTCCACGCGCGAGTCGTGGCTCAAGGAATACCGGCTCGGGCAGCTGCGCCTGCAGTCGGCTGCTGCCGACCCGCTCAACGCGGCGAACTGGACGAAGTCCGGTCCGGTGTTCACCGGCAACACGGGCGTGTTCGGCGTGGGACACGCGAGCTTCACGACGTCGGAGGACAACAGCGAGAGCTGGATCGTCTATCACTCCAAGGTCGCCGAGGCTCCCGGCTGGGATCGGGTGGTGCGCATGCAGAAGTTCACGTGGAGCGCGAGCGGCACGCCCGTGTTCGGCGATCCGACCCCCACGCTGCAGAAGGTGGCGAGGCCCAGTGGCGAGTGCCCCTGAGGCTGCGCCCGCGGCGCGCGCAAGCGTGCAGCGCCGCCCGTATGGGGTGATGCCCGATGGACGAATCGTGGAGGAGTTCACGCTGCGGGCCGGTGCCATCGAGGTGCGCGCGATCAGCTACGGCGCAATCATCACCGACATCCTCGCTCCCGATCGCGACGGACACCGTGAGAGCGTGGTGCTGGGTCATGATGCGCTCGCCGGCTACGTCGGGCACTCGCCGTACTTCGGAGCCGTGATCGGCCGGCACGCCAACCGCATCGCCGGCGGCCGGTTCACGCTGGACGGAGTGGGGCATCAGCTCGACACGAACGACGGGCCCAACCACCTGCACGGCGGCTTCGTCGGGTTCGACAAGCAGCTCTGGACCGGGCACGTGCTGACGACAGCCGCTGACGCTGCCATCCGCCTCGAGCTGGCCAGCCCCGATGGCGATGCGGGCTACCCGGGCACCCTGCAGGCGAGCGTGACGTACCTGCTCTCGGCAGGCGGCACGCTCGTAGTGGACTATCATGCAACCTGCGACCAGCCGACGGTGGTGAACCTCACGCAGCACAGCTACTTCAACCTCGCCGGCCCCCGCGCGACCGACATCCTGTCGCACGAACTGGCCATCGTCGCCGAGCATTACTCTCCGGTGGGCGCGGGGTTGATTCCCACGGGTGCAATGGCGCCCGTGCACGGCTCAGCGTTCGACTTCCTGCGTGCGCACCCCATCGGCGAGCGAGTCGGGGACGCCGACGAGCAGCTCGCACTGGCGGGCGGCTACGACCACAACTTCGTGCTCTCCGGGGCGATCGAGCACGGACTTCGGCACGCCGCGCGCGCCTGCGATCCGGTGAGCGGACGGACGCTCAGCGTGCACACCGACCAGCCGGGACTCCAGTTCTATTCCGGCAACTTCCTGGATGGCAGCATCGTGGGGCGTGGAGGCCAGCGATACGCGCACCGCAGCGGGTTCTGCCTGGAGACCCAGCACTATCCGGACTCGCCGAACCATCCGTCGTTTCCCTCCGTCGTGCTTGCCCCCGGCGATGAGTACGCCAGCCGCACCACCTTCACCTTCGGCACCGACCGCGACGCGCGCAGTCGGCAGGAGGAGCAATGACCGTCACGAGTGCAGGGATCGCGGCCGCCTACGACACCGCCGCCATCATGGGTGGCATCTACGGCGACGGCATCATCGGTCACAAGGCTGCGTTTCCCCGCGAGTGGGCCGAGCGGATGCGCGAGGACATCGACGAGCTGTTCGTGGAGGCGCTCGCGCGACCCGGCGGCGCCGTGGGGCGCGGCCCCAAGCGCTATTACGTGGAGATCCATCCCGAGCGGATGCGTGGCTTCGTGGACCTCGCGACGCACCCGTGGGTGGTGGCGGTGTGCACGGCGGTGCTCGGACCCGACTACAAGATCGTCGAGATCGGCTTCGACGTGCCAGGACCTGGCGCGGTGAACCAGCCGTGGCACCGCGACTTTCCGTCGCCTCCGGCGACCCTGGTCGGTCGTCGCCTGAACTCGCTCGCGTTCAACCTCACCGGGGTGGACACGACGGAGGACATGGGTCCCTTCGAGATCGCGCCCGGTACGCAGTGGGACCTGCCCGAGGGATTCGAGCACGAGATGTTTCCGCCGAAGGCGCTGTATGAGCGGTACGAGGCACGTGCGCAGCGGAAGTTGCCCAGCCTGGGTGACATGTCCGCACGCTCGGCGCTCACGATACACCGCGGCACCGCCAATCACTCCCAGAAGTCGCGCCCGGTGCTCGTGCTGGGCGCGGATTCATCGGATGCGAACAACGCCGAGCGACACGACCTGCAGTTCACGCGCGCGTACTACGAGGCGCTGCCGGACGAGTTGAAGGCGCACCTCACCTGCCGAGTGGTGGAGACGCTGGAGCCCATCGTACAGGGGCACAGCATCGAGGGGCTCATGATGGGCGAGGCGTGAGGGAAGCAGGGGAACTCCTGACGGGAGTATTCCGGCGCTGATCCGTGAGGGGCCCGACACGGTGCGTGGCAGCATGATTTCATCATGTGAGCATGCACAATCAACGGCACCCTCGCATCATCCAGGGCGGCATGGGCGTGGGCGTGTCCGGCTGGCAGCTGGCACGCGCAGTATCGCGCCTTGGGCACCTGGGAGTCGTCTCCGGCACCGCGATCGACACGGTGATGATTCGCCGGCTCCAGGACGGTGACGAGGGCGGGCACATGCGACGCGCGATGGCCGCGTTCCCGATACCGGGGGTGGGCGAGCAGCTGGTACACCGATACTTCCTGGAACCGGGTGAGCGCGGCCAACGTCCGTACAAGCTGCTGCCGATGTTCCGGCAGCGAGTGAACATCGCGCGCCAGCAGGCTACCATGATGGGAAGCTTCGTGGAGGTGTGGCTGGCGAAGGAGGGACACGACGGGGCAGTGGGGATGAACCTGCTGACGAAGGTGCAGCTGCCCAACCTGCTGTCGCTCTACGGCGCCATGCTCGCGGGCGTGGACTACGTGCTGATGGGCGCAGGCATTCCGCGCGAGATTCCGGGCGCGCTCGATGCCTTCGCGGAGCACCGGGTTGCGCGCCTGAAGCTCGACGTCGAGGGAGCCCCGGGCGCGCGAGCCGACGAAATCGCGTTCGATCCTGCCGATCATCTCCGCGGCTCCCAGCCCGGGCTCGTGCGTCCATGCTTCGTCCCGATCGTGTCCGCCAGCTCGCTGGCGACTACCCTCGCCCGGAAGGCGACGGGCAGCGTGGACGGATTCGTGGTCGAAGGGCCCACCGCAGGGGGACACAACGCGCCGCCCCGCGGCGAGCCCCGGTTCTCTGCCAGCGGCGAGCCGCTCTACGGCGAGCGCGACGTGGTGGACCTCGAGAAGATCAGGGACCTCGGCCTTCCATTCTGGCTCGCTGGTGGCACCGGCACGCCACAAGGACTTCGTGACGCGCTCGCGGTTGGCGCGGCGGGCATCCAGGTGGGAACGCTCTTCGCCTATTGCGACGAATCCGGATTCACCCCCGAGCTCAAGCGCCAGGTGCTCGCCGGCATCGCCTCGGGCCGCGTGAAGGTGCGCACCGATCCGCGCGCGTCGCCCACGGGCTATCCGTTCAAGGTGGTGGAGCTGGGAGACCTGGAAAGCCAGGACGACCGGCGCGAGCGCAACTGCGACCTCGGCTACCTTCGCACGGCGTATCGCACCCCGGGTGGCACCGTCGGCTACCGTTGTGCCGCCGAGCCAGCCGACCAGTACGCGGCGAAGGGTGGCGACATCGCCGATACGGTGGGTCGTCGCTGCCTGTGCAACGGGCTCACGGCAAACATCGGCCAGGGCCAGTCTCGCGAGGAAGGTCTCGAGCTCCCGCTCCTCACGAGTGGCGACGACCTGGTGGCGATGGGCGCCTTCGCGCGCGGCCGCCTGCACTATTCGGCGGCCGACGTGGTGAACTACCTGGAGGCGATGGCGACCACGGGAACGTGAACGGGACCATCCACCGTGCGCCAGATGAGGTACACGAAGACGTAGGCGCCCAGCGCTGAGAGCGTACCGCCCGTTGCCAGCGCCACCGTACCGATGCCGGCGCCGTAGGCGCGCGTCACGAAGCCCAGCACCATCAGCGCGAGCCCGACGTTCGACAGCCACCAGTGCACGCCGGCAGCGCGCCGGCTGTGCAGCGGGTGACCGGTGAACCGCGGGATCACGTGATAGGCCACGCCATAGATCATCATGGTGACGAATCCGAGCAGCACCATGTGCATGTGTGCCGAGCGATGGAGTGTCCAGAGTGGGTACGCCGCCATCGCGACGCCCAGCGTGACGCCGAGCGCGAGCCACGCCAGGCTCGCCTTGAGGAAGGCCTTCACGAACCACTCCATCAGTGGCTCCCGCATTTGCACGAGGTGACGGGGCGGAGCGAAGCGGTCGCTTTCGGGGACTCGTCGCGCGGTGCCGCCGCCAGGAGGGCCAGCAACACCACGGGGTCCACCCGGGCCTTCGCCGACGCGTCAGCAATGGTGGCCGGCCCGCCGCAGCACACATCGATGTTGAATCCGGACAGGATGGAGCGCGCGGCAAGGGAGTTCGCCGTCACTTCGTCCACCGTGCTGTCCGTCGTGATCCAGGAATTCTCGCTACCAACAGTGGAGTCCATGCGCAAGCCTCGCTGCAAGGGCGAATGATCGGCGAGGAAATTCCCCGCCGATCATGAGGATAGTCCTTAGCCAACGAGAATCTGTCCGGGGTCTGCCCCGGCCGTGTAGGGAATTTTTCCTGCGCCAGCGGGGGATCGACCTCGCGCACGCCCGACGAACCTCGTCGAGCTCAGTGCTCCCGTCTCAGCTCTGAGGGATAGTGGGCGGAGCGGTCGTGCGTGATCAGCGAAGCCAGGAGAACGGCAGGATGCAGGTGCCCGTCGATGGTGCGCTGGTACATCTCTGCCATCCAGACTTGCTCATACGGCTCGAGGAGCGCCGGCTCCAGGAACATCGTCCGGTTTCCCGCCCTGGACACGATGTGCGGCCAGTTGGAGTAGTAGACTTCGCCATCGATGTACGAGACCCCGTCGACCGTGCCGATCCGGCCGAACTGGGCACGCGGGCACGCGGGGTCCACGTGCCCGGGTCGCAACATGGGCTTCTCCCGCCACCGACGCGCCCTGATCTCCTCTGGCAGGTGGTACCACGCAAACTGCGATTTGTGATCGCCGAAGACCTCGGTGAACGACAGCTTGAGGAAGTCGAATCCTTCCTCGGCGAGGATGCGGAGCAGCAGGCGGCGTATGTCCGATACTGATCGGCGAAAGCCGTTCGCACAGAGGCCGGCGTCGCCCGGGGGGTTCAGGAACATGTCGTCTTCGATGTAGAGGCAGTAGTCGGTCGTCGTGCCATCGAAGTGCTCAGCGACGAACTGTCGTCCGCCGCAGACGCCCCCGTTCCCGAGGGGATGATGCAACACCGCGGCGCCGTGGACTTCGGCGATCTCCCGATTCTCCCGCTGCGCCGCCGGATCGGTGCTGTGATCCAGGAGGTACAGCGCATCGAACACGGTCGACGGCGCCCAGCTCGCGAGAACAGCGCGGAGCTGTTGCGGCGCGTTGAAGGTCACCACGTAGCCGTCAAGGGTGGCAGTGTCCGGGTCGACGCTCGTTGTATTCGGCGCGGGGTAGCTGCTCGACACTCCACGGTGAATCGGCAACGTCTTCACGTGCTCGAAAAAAGGCGTCAGCAGGCCGCGGTGCGCTTCCCTGAGCGCGAACCGGTCGTACAGCTGCGGCTCCTCGTGGGTCAGGATGGTGAACACACTCTCCTCGGTGCCCATGAGCCCCGCATGCAGGGTGCTCTCCAGCACCTCGTAGTAGTGGCTGTTGACCTCACTCAGCAGGTCGATGTGTCCGCCGAAGAAGCCGCCGCGACAGACGTAGCGTGAGTCATCGCCGCAGTACGCTCGCATGCCGTTCCGGGCAAACCCGTGAACCTCGGTGCCGTCTTCATACGGGAATGACACGAAAAGGAAGTTGTCGAGGAGGGACACCACCCGTTCCAGGCACCGGTCGCGCGTGAAGTACGCGGGGTCGACCGTGCGGGTGATCCCACCGTCGATCCAGGCGAAGTGGGCCGTCCGGAACGGATTGGCGAGCGAGACGTCATGCAGCATGAACATCTTCGACATCACCATCGGGTTGTACAGCGCCAGGCTGGCTTGAGGAGAAGCTGCAAGCCAGGGCGCTTGCTCCCGCCATCGTACGTCCGCCCGGATGGCCTGGACCCGATCGTAGAAGGCGAAACGATCGCGGAATGTCGTCGCGGGTGCGAGGCGAAATTCGGTGGGCCGGGTTCCCCGTCGCTGGCGGACCATCTCTTCGAGTGAGGCCTCCCCAAAGACGATCATCGGACAGTCCGCGTCGAGCAGTTCGCCCAGGTGACGCTCGTACTCGCTGAAGGACCGCCGGAACGCTGGACTGGCGCCGTCGCGGCCAAGGTCCCAGATGCCGGTGACCACCGTCAGGTCGGTCACCGCAAATGCCCCACGATGGGCGCGCACCACCCCGCACTCCGGCTGTGCGGCCACACGCTCCACGATGCGGGGAGAATTTCCGTGTCGAACGAGCGCCAGAGCTGAAACTTCCCATCCGCATCCCCCTGAAGCGCGGCGATCTCGGCCTCGTCGATGTCCTGCCGATGGAGCGACCTGCCCGCCGCGTCGTGGAAGGCCACGCACCAGAAGTCGTAGTCGGTCAGCGGAACCCACCGTCGATCGAGGTCGATGCAGTGCTTGAAACGGGGGATGCAGCCGGCCGCGAAGACCTCGTATGAGACGTCCTGGTTGTCATCAGGCGAAGGCTCGCGGTTCTCGAGGGCAGATGTCGTGACGCCGCGGCGCTGGAAGCAGATTCCGGCATAGCGCTCGTAGTCCTCGAGCGTCCGGACCGTGCCGAAGCCGAACGGGCTGGCCTGGGCCTCGCTGACGAGTGCGGGTTGGCTCTCGAACTCGTCCATCCCGAACAAGCGTCGATTGTGCTCGTGCGACGAGAGGTTCAGCCCGGACCACTGGCGGTGATCATCCCAGTGCTTGGTGCGCCCACGACGTGTGTACTCGTGCCAGGCTACGAGGCGATGGGGATGGAACAGGTCGTAGCCGTGCGTGAAGGCCCGCACGGTGATGTTGATCTCCTCGCCGTGGAAGTAGTAGCTCGGGTCGTGCTGCACTTCCCTGGCGAATTGACCGATCGTGAACGCGAAGTGGGCGGAGTAGAATCGGCCCCGCGAGGGATGTGAGCGGGTCTCCCAGTCCCGCATCGGAGCGCCACGAACGAACACGGCACCCTCGGGAATGAACCGATCCAGTGACAGCTCCAACGCCCGCATCGTCCGGCCCTCCGGGTCCGTCAGGGGGTCGAACGAAGGGAGATAAGTCGTGAGGAGCGGTTTTGGAATGCCGGCGTCCTGGAGCGCCGTGATCATCCCGATGCAGAGGTCGTCCCAGCCGTCGACGAACCGGTGATGCGAGTCGATCTGCAGGGTGTACGCCTCGCCTTCGTAGCGCTGCTGGATGCGGTGGCGCGCCCAGCATGCGCCGCGACTTTCCTCGTATGGGATGTCGAGGACGTCCAACCGCACCCGGGCCGCGAGATCCCCGAATACGCTCTCGTACGACTCGTCGTCGCCATGTTGCCACGCAATGCAGAAGCGCAGCCGCGAGGGGTCGGTCGCCCGCGCCACGGCGTCCCGAAGGGTAGGACCGAGATCAGGGTCGCGGTACGCCGCCACCTGCACGAAGATGTCGCCGAACATGAAGGGGCTGCAACGGCTGTCGGCACGGCGGAACCCGTGATGGGATCCGCCGTGCGCGATCATCCCTGGTCAGATGGAGGGAGCGGGGGCGGTGGCGGAGGGAAGGGGGGGGCCGGAAGCGGCGCTCGCGGTCGTCGGGGCGACCATGCGAATGATCGTCGGCGCCAGCGCGAGCGCTGCCACCTTCAATAGCACGCTGCGGCGGGTCATCCCGCCTGCGGTCGCGGTCTCCTCACCCGTCCACGCGATCAGGTCGTGCTCATCGAGCTCGTTGAGCACGTGCTCGATGACGAGGCGGGGCTCGGCACCTTCGGGCAGTGCGACCTCGGCCGAGACCAGGGTAACGAGCTGGTCGATGTCCTGCTGTCCGTCGCAGTGGCGCCAGACCGCGCTCGCGAGTTCGTTGAGGCACGCAGCACTCTCCTGCGCCCGATCGTACACGAGGGTCTCCTGACCAACGTCCTGCCGGATCAGGCGGTCGGTACGCGCGATTGGATTCATGTCAGGCTCCGCAGACTTGGGACAGAAGGAGTGGAGGAATTCAGGGCGTCGGTGTAGTCGAGCAGCGCCGCGGCTGTAGCCGCAGCGTCCCCTCGCTCACCTTCCCAGGAAATTGCTCCGTGAGCCGCCCTGGACAGGACGGACAGCGCGAACGACGACCGCTCGCGGGCCGCGAGGGTGTGCGAGAACATGGCGAGGGCACTGCGGCCGGGCGGGAGGAGCCTCGGTTCCCACCGACCTCCGGCATGGTGCGTGGTGTGAACGATGAATTTCACCGGCAGTGGAGCGACGCCGACCTGCGCACCAAGGTCCGCCTCGGGGCGCCGCAGGAGGCGCCGGACCGACCCCTGGCGAACTGAAAGCGGGCGCGCGTAGGGGTACACAGCGCCCGTCTCGTCCAGCAGGGCATACTCGTCGGAGTAGTACGTGGCACCGGCACGCAGCAATGCGGAGACCAGCGAGGTCTTGCCGGTACCGCTTGCGCCGGGCAGCACGATGGCATTGCCGCGCCACCCCACCACACCCGCATGCACGAACAGGCGATCCGCCGCCCTGAGCCCGACCTCGAGACGGATGGCCGAATCGAGTTCTGGCACGAGCGGCGAGAGGCGATATCCCCGATGGAGCAGTCTCCCACCGGCGCGCAGCTCGAAGCGAACCCTCCCACGAGAATCGCGTGGCACGCGAAGAAGCGAGAACCAGGAAACCGCGCCCTCGGAGGCGACGTGAGTGACGTCCGGAGGCAGGCACTCGCGAAGTCTCCGCAGCACCGAGGCGTCGTTCGCTCGAACGCCCACGACGACCCCGTTACTCGCGAAGAGCTGCGTGAGCGTCTGCTCGTGGTGCTGGTGTTCGGGCAAGGTGATTGGCGGAAGCATCCGGAGGTCGTCCGTGCGTCGTCATCAGGCGAGCGCAACATTACCGGGCTCTGCATCACTGCGCAATAGCTTCACCGCCGTCGAGTGCTACACCATGGGCGGATCGCTCTCCCGCTCCGGATGCCGGTGCCTCGCAATGGCCGCCAGGAACCGCTTCGTCGCGTCCTTGCCCGTGCCGCTCGCCACGTGCACGCCCGGATCGGCGTCGCCGTTCGGCATGGTGGTGGAAACGCCGGCGTGATCGAGCAGCATCTTCGACGCGCCAAGCGCGAGGATGGACTTGCCGTGGCGATACTGGTTGGTAACGAATTCCAGCGTGTGCGCATCGGTGAACAGCGCGGCGACGCCGGCGTCGCCGTCGGGCAGCACCAGCGCGTCGAACAGCACGGGCGCGGAGTTCTCCATGGACGCGTCGGCCTCGATGATCTCGCCGTCGAGCGCCGCGTATGATCCGAGCCGCGGACCGACGAAGCGCGGCATCGCACCGGCGTCCGTGAGTGCGGCATGCACGGCGAGCAGCGACGCGGCCTCCACGCCGTTGGCGACGAGGATCGCCACCTTGCGCGTGCGCACGCCCGCATTGCCGGGTCGCGCCGTGAGCGACAGCGCCGGCGACTCCGTAACCTCCGGCGTGGCCGGTCGCTCGAGCACGCGCGGCAGCGGCTCCGGCAGCTCCATGCCGAGTCCCTCGGCCACCCTCGCGGCGAGCGTCTCGTCCACGTTGCGGAGCGACGCGACCATGCGTCGCCGGATGGCCGGGACGGTGAGCTTGCTCAGCTCGAAGCGGAAGGCCGCGACGATGTGGTCCTGCTCCCACGGCGACTGGCTGTTGAAGAACAGCGTGGCCTGCGTGTAGTGGTCGGCGAACTTCTCCGGGTTGCCGCGCACCTTGTCCTCCTGCACCGGGGCGGGGAATGACGTGAATCCCCTCGCGCCTGCCTGGAAGGGGCAGCCGCCGCCGAGCGAGTTGGGCTCGTACGAGACGCGACCGCGCGGGATCGCCTGGCGATGCATGCCGTCGCGCTGGTTGTTGTGGATCGGCACCACCGAGGCGTTGATCGGGATCTCGTGAAAGTTGGGCCCGCCGAGCCGCGAGATCTGGGTGTCCACGTACGAATGGATGCGGCCGGCGAGCAGGGGATCGTTGGAGAAGTCGATTCCCGGAACGACGTGGGCCGTGCAGAAGGCCACCTGTTCCGTTTCGGCGAAGAAGTTGTCGGGGTTGCGGTCGAGCACCATGCGTCCCACGGGCGTCACCGGCACGAGCTCCTCGGGAATGAGCTTGGTGGCGTCGAGGATGTCGAAGCTGAACTCCTCGGCCTGCTCCTCGGTGAACAGCTGGAAGCCGAGCTCCCACTCCGGATACGCGCCGGCCTCGATGGCTTCCCAGAGGTCGCGGCGATGAAAGTCGGGGTCCGCGCCGTTGATCTTCATGGCTTCGTCCCACACCAGCGAGTGGGTGCCCTGCAGTGGCGTCCAGTGGAACTTCACGAAGACGGAGGCGCCGCTGTCGTTGACCAGGCGATAGCTGTGCACGCCGAAGCCCTGCATCGTGCGGAAGCTGCGCGGAATGGCGCGATCGGACATCGCCCACATGAGCATGTGGGTGGACTCGGGCATCAGTGACACGAAGTCCCAGAAGGTATCGTGCGCGCTCGCGGCCTGCGGCATCGCGTTGTGTGGCTCGGGCTTCACGGCATGCACGAGGTCCGGGAACTTCATCGCATCCTGGATGAAGAACACCGGGATGTTGTTGCCGACGAGGTCCCAGTTGCCCTCGTCGGTGTAGAACTTCACCGCGAACCCGCGAACGTCGCGCGCGGTGTCAGCCGAGCCGCGTTCGCCGGCGACGGTGGAGAAGCGAACGAAGACGGGCGTGCGCTTGCCCGCCGCCTGGAAGGGCGCGGCGCGTGTCACCCGCTCCTGCGACTTGTAGCATTCGAAGAACCCGTGCGCGGCCGAGCCGCGCGCGTGCACGATGCGCTCGGGAATGCGTTCGTGGTCGAAGTGGGTGATCTTCTCGCGGAGGATGAAGTCCTCGAGCAGCGTCGGCCCGCGCAGCCCGGCCTTCAGGGAGTGCTGGTTGTCGGCGACCGCCACGCCCTGGTTGGTGGTGAGCTGCTGGCCCCCGTCGTCCACGCGCACGCGGGCGAGGCGTCCATCATTCGCATTCACGCCCTCGGCCGCCGGCTCGCCGGTCTTTCCGGTGTCGTTGTCCTCGCTCAGGGTGCTCGCGCCCACGTCGCGGGAAGGCGCCGGCTCGGCGAATCCCTCGCTCGGCTGGACTGCATTCTCGTGCCCGAACTCCGCGGGCTTGTTGGGGTTGAACGGCACCGACGCCACGAGTTGCTCCGTGGCTGCCGCCTTCTCCGCCAGCCGGTCACCGGCAGCGGCGCCTGACGGATGTGCCGGTGCGCTGGACGTGTTGCGGGAGGCGGACTTGGCGGCCTTGGCGGCCTTGGCAGCCTTCGCCGAGCCGGGAGCGGTCTTCTTGCGGGGCATGATTTCCAGGGAAGAGGGTGTTCCCCGTTCGGCGATACTCGTGCCGCAGGGCCGCGGATGCACCGGGCGTCAGCGGATTGCTGGACAGACATATGCACTGCGTGCGTACGCCCGGGACTCACGAGCGAACTCAACCTGCGCCGGAGTTGCATGCGCCTCGCCGATTTCATCGACGCCAATCGCGAAACAGTGCTCCTGGAATGGGAGGCCTTCGCACGGACGATGGGCCCGGTGACGGAAAAGATGGACATCGCCGCGCTGCGTGATCACGCGAGTGAAATGCTTTCCTGCATCGCCACGGACCTGCGAACGCCCCAGAACGATGCCGAGCAGGCCGAGAAGTCGAAGGGGAACGCAGGGCCGGCTCCCCAGGCGCAGGAGAAGACCGCGGCCGAGAAGCACGGTGCTGACCGGGCCGACAGTGGCTTCTCCATCGAGCAGATCGTGTCGGAATATCGGGCATTGCGGGCGAGCGTCATCCGGCTGTGGACGAAGGTGAAGGTGGATGACGCCGAGGCCCACCTGGAGGACCTCACCCGCTTCAACGAGGCGATCGACCAGTCGCTCGCCGAGTCGGTGACGCGGTATACGCAAGACCTCGATTACTCCAAGGAGATGTTCCTGGCGATCCTGGGCCATGACCTGCGCAACCCGCTTGGCGCCATCATCACATCCTCGAAGTTCATGCTCGACACGGGTGAGCTCGCCGAGCCCCACCTGACGCTGGTACGGCGCATCGAGAGCAGCTCGAGCCGCATCAACCTGATGGTGGGCGACCTCCTCGACTTCACGCGGAGCCGGCTGGGCGGGGGCATTCCGATCGAGCGTGCCCCGATGCGGATGGAGAACGTCGTGCGGGACGTGGTGGATGAGCTCCTCGCCTCCCATCCCGGCCGCACGATCGAGTTGACGACCAGCGGGGAACAGGCGGGCGAGTGGGATGCCGGCCGGATCAGCCAGGTGATGGCCAACCTCCTGGGCAATGCGCTCGAGCACGGGTCCGACAAGACCCCGGTGTCGTGCGACGTACGCGGCGAAGAGCGGGACGTCGTGATCTCGGTGCACAACCGCGGGCCGGTGATCTCCCGGGACCAGATGCGCGGCCTGTTCGAGCCCCTGAAGCGTACGGGCGCCGCGGCGCGGCCAGCGCAGGGAGCCATGGCGGGCCTGGGTCTCGGGCTCTACATCGTGGAGCGGATCGTCACGGCCCACCATGGAACGGTCGACGTACAGTCGAGTGAGGTCCACGGCACGACCTTCACGGTGCGGCTGCCGCGGCGATAGCCCGGGCTGCAGCGGCTGGCCGTGTCCGGTGACTCCATCCCCGCCATGAGCCCCGGGACTAGCCTCCCGCGACGCACCTGCACACCATTCCCGATGCCCATTCGACTGATGACCCGTGCCCTCGCCGCCCTCGTGGCGCTCGCTGCCGTCGCGACGCCCGCCGCGGCCCAGAACCAGAACCTGCAGCGCGTGGTGAACGACAGCTACACGCGCTCGCACGACTACGACCTGGTGCACCAGCGGATCGCGCTCCGGGACTTCGATTGGGATTCGACGTCGTTCAAGGGAGTGGTGAGCACCACGCTCCTGTCGCTGCGCCCCGCGCTCGACTCGGTGGTGCTCGATGCGGGCGAGCAGCTCACGGTCACGAGTGCCACGAGCGCCTCAGGGGCGACGCTCCGCACCGCGCACCACGGCGACACGCTCGTGGTGTTCCTGGCGAAGCCCGCCGCCTTTCGCGAGTCCGTGCGCTTCACGCTCGCCTACGACGGCAAGGTGACCAACGGACGGGGGCTGACCTTCATCGACGCGCGCGCGCACTCGCCGCGACAGCTCTGGAGCCAGGGCGAGGATACGGACAACCACTTCTGGTTCCCGACCTATGACTTTCCCAACGACAAGATGACGTGGGAGATCGAGGCCACCGTGCCGGCGGGATTCACCGCCATCGCGAATGGCGCGCTCGCCTCCGACCGCAGGAACGCCAACGGCACGCACACGGTGACCTGGAGCCAGCCCACGCCGAGCGCGACGTACCTCGCGTCGCTCATCGTCGCGCCCCTCGCGAAGGTGCACGACTCGTGGAAGGGCGTCCCCGTGGACTACTACGTCTACCGGCAGGACAGCAGCATCGCGCGCGCGCTGTTCAACGTCACGCCGGACATGATCGACGTGTACTCCACGCTCACGGGGGTCGCCTACCCGTGGAAGAAATACGCGCAGACCACGGTCGCCGACTTCTTCGGCGGCATGGAGAACGTGAGCGCCACCACGCTGGTGGACTGGATTCCCGACGCGAACGCCTATCAGGACCGCCCCTGGTTCCAGTACATCCTCATTGCGCACGAGCTCGCGCACCAGTGGTTCGGCGACTACGTGACGACGAACAACTTCGCGAACATGTGGCTGAACGAGGGCTTCGCCGAGTACATGCCCGGGCAGTACTGGCTGAAGCGGAAGGGCGTGCACATGGAGCAGGACTACTACCTGGATGAGTACCGCCAGTTCATGGCGATCGACGCGCAGGCGCGCATGCCGCTTGCTGCCGCGGAGTCGAACAACATCTATCCCAAGGGCGCGCTGGTGCTGCAGATGCTCAAGCAGTACCTGGGCGAGCAGCGCTTCTGGGCCGGGGTGAATCGCTACCTCACGCACCATCAGCTCGGTACGGCGGTCACCGACGACCTGCGACAGGACTTCCTCGACGCCACCGGCGAGAACCTCGACTGGTTCTTCGACGAGTGGATGTACTCGGCCGGCTACCCGGAGTTCACCGTCACGTCGTCGTACGATGCCGCCGCGAGGCGGGTGACGATGATCGTGGAGCAGTCGCAGCGCGACTCGATGAAGCCGAACGCCGAGGGCCTCCGCTTCACGGTGCCTGAGGCGTTCCGGATGCCGGTGTCCGTGAAGGTGAGGGCCGACGGCCGCGAGGTGATGAAGAAGGCCTGGATCTCGCAGCGCACCGACACCATCGTGATCGACGGCATCGGCACGAGCCCCACGCAAGTCGTGTTCGATCCGGAGAATCAGGTCCTCAAGAAGCTCACCTTCGTGCAGCCCACGCCGCAGCTCGTGGCGCAGCTGCGCACCGAGCCGAACCTCTGGAACCGGCAGTGGGTGATCACGCAGCTTGCGTCGCGCACGAACGACGCGGCCGCGACCGCGGCGATCGCCGAGGCGGCGACGCAGTCCGACTACTTCCTCACGCGCCAGCTCGCGGCGACCACGCTCGGCGGGCTGCCCGCTGCGATCGCGACCCCGGCGCTCGCCCGCGCGATGCGGGACACGTCGAGCCAGGTGCGGAAGGCGGCCATCACTGCGTTCGGTCGCGTGGGTGGCGACGCGGCGCTCGCGGCCGCGCGCGATGCCTGGCGGAACGACAGGAGCTATGAGGTGCGCGCTGCGGCGCTGACCGTGCTCTCACGCCTCGACACGGCCGGCGCGCACGCGCTGGTGCTCGCGGGAATCGGCACTCCCTCCTATCGCGACGTGATCGCGAATGCCGCGATGGCGGCCGCGGTCCGGCTCGGGGACAGCACGTTCGTGGCGCCGCTGCAGGCGCAGGTGGGTGAGCAGTCGCGTCCGTCGTACACCCTCGCCGCCTTCGCGGCGCGCGGGGATCCACGCGCCATGGTACAGCTGCGGGCGAACATGAATGACTCGCGCGCATGGGTGCGGCAGTGGACGCTTGCCGCGGTCACGCGAACGCTGGACGCCACGAAGTCCAGGGAATTCCTGGGCGCGGTGCAGCAGTCGCTCACGCACGCCGATACGAAGGCCGCCGTAGCGCGAGCGCTCGCGCGCCTCAGCGCAGCCCCTTCCGGATCGAATCCTTGATCGCCTCGATCTCCACGGAGTCCTTCACCGGCAGCGCCCAGTGATAGAGGCGGTTGTCGTGGCGCATCGGCCAGCCGTAGGTGAGCGGCATGAAGAAGGCGAAGCCGATCACCGCGGCCGCCGCCCACGCGACATACATGCGTGAGCGGCGGAGGGCAGGAAGGCTCCACGGCGCGCCGGCGTCGTCCTGCCACCCCAGCACGATGCCCACGCCGAACACCGCGAAGCCCACGCTGAAGATCAGCGAGTTGAAGTACGAGTAGAGAAACAGCGGTCGATGGATCGGGGCGAAGGGCAGGTAGTTGATCGCCCAGCCTCCCACCAGGAAGAGCAGGGGCCAGCCATAGCCCGCGAAGCGCCGCCGGTCACGCGCGACTGCGACGATCAGCACGAGCAACGCGATCAGTGTCCCGTACCACACCACGGGGTTGCCGAGGAGCTGGAGGCGCGCGTCGCGGTCGCCCGGCAGCTTGCCCGAGCCGTACATGTAGAAGACGCGCCACATTGCCGGCCAGCTGTACCACGGCGTGGCGTACACGTGGA
Organism: Gemmatimonadota bacterium; assembly: GCA_028287305.1. Lineage (GTDB taxonomy): Bacteria > Gemmatimonadota > Gemmatimonadetes > Gemmatimonadales > Gemmatimonadaceae > JAQBPX01. The sequence goes on along the minus strand of JAQBPX010000037.1, from coordinate 29,626 downwards.
CGTCGGTGTTCATGATCGCGTTCGTGTGCATCATCCGGTCATTCAGCATCCGGAAGTCGCGCACGAAGTGGCGCTGGGCCTTCGGGTCGTAGTAGTGGCTTCCCTCGAGCGTCGCCTGGAAGTAGTTCATGGTCAGCACGTCGCCGTTGCCCGACTTCGTCAGCTTGTCGAAGTGCGGGGCGAAGGGCAGCACGTAGACGGCGAGTGGAATCGCGGCGAGGACGAGCGCCTCCGGGAGCAGGCGACGCCACTGGAAGGGGCGCTTCGCGGCGTCGAGCAGCCAGACGATGCCGCTGAGGCCGAGCGCGGAGAGGCCCGTCCACTTGATGCTGATCGCGAGGCCGCTCACCACCGCCACGCCGAATATCCGCCAGAGTCGCGCGCGGCCGGTGTGCCGGCGCGCCGAGAGGTAGAGGGTCGGTGCGAGGAAGACGAACAGCGTGAGGAACTGGTCGATGAGGATGAAGCGCGAATCCACCACGAGGGCGTTGTCGATCGCGACCAGGAAGCCCGCCAGGAACGCGACGCGCCGGCTGGCGCCCAGCTCGCGCATCATCCACCAGAACACGGCGACCACGAGCGTGCCCGCGAGCGCGTGCACCAGCCTGAGTGGCACCGCGGGCTGGCCGGCCACCATGGCGGCTCCGTCGAAGCCGATCAGCTTCGCGAACCAGTAGTAGACCAGGTTCCCGAGCGGCGGGTGGACGTTGAAGTAGAACTTGCCCGAGAAGTACGAGCCGATGTAGTACTCGTAGAGCGCCTCATCGTAGACCACGGCGCGCGGGTGGAAGATGCCGGTGAAGCGCGTGAGCGCCGCGATGAGCAGCAGGACCAGGAGGTCCGGGCTGAAGCGGGAGGGGGCTGGGCGCTCTTCCATCGCGGGATGATATCGCGCCGGGGGCGCGCGCGGAACCGAGCGGGCGGCCGGGGGCAGTCGCGCGGCGGTGGCCCCGGTCGTGCACCCCTCAGGCGCCACCCATTTCCGAGTGACGATGACGACGGGACATGCGCGCATTCACGAGCCGGTCGAGCCGGGCGACACCGAGCGTGGCGAGATCGAGCTGATCGAGGAGCGGGTGCTCTGGGAGAACGACAACGCCCAGCTTCGCATGGCAACGGTGCGACTTCCCGCGCACGACGGGCACGAGTCGAAGAAGTCGGAGCAATTCCGGCTCACGCCGGCCCGGGGACATGCGCCGGGGGTGGCCATCGTGCCGATCGACGACGAGGATCGCATCCTGGTGGAGCGATCGTTCCGTCACCCGCCGCGGATGTGGGTGCTCGAGATCCCCCGCGGCGGGCGCGAGGACGGCGAGTCCGTGCGTGACGCTGCCGCGCGCGAGCTGCGCGAGGAGCTGGGCTACGAGATGGCCGGACTGTTCCCGCTCGGGCGGCTGCTCACCGATTCGGGGCAGCTGGCCAGCCGGCCCAACCTGGTGGCGGTGCGCCTTGGTGCACGCGTCCCCACGGAACGGGAGCCGGGCGAGACCATCGACCGCGTGATGCGATACTCGTACCCCGACCTGGCGACGGCCTGCGAGAATGGAGAGATCGAGGACTCGTTCACGCTCGCGGCCACGGTGAGGATGAGGCCGCACTTCCAGGGCGACCGGTTTTCGTGGGACCCGGCGCGGGCGCCGCGGACTGCTGACGAGGGCTGAGGGCGGCACTATCTTTTGGCATGAACGAGCCCCACCTCGCCAATCCCGAGACCAATCCGAGCTTCACCAAGGGCCTGTTCTGCGGCGAGATCCGCGAGGAGCTGGTCTTCCCGTATCCCGTGCTCAGCGCCGAGGAGCGCGAGTCACTCGGCCTGATCCTCGGCTCCTTCCGGAGCTGGGCCGCCGACACGGTGGACGCGGCGAAGCACGACCACGACGGGCAGTTCGGCCCCGGCGTACGCGAGGGGATGGCGGAGCTCGGCCTCATGGGGCTGAACATTCCCGAGGAGTACGGCGGCTTCGGCGCGAGTGCGAAGGTGTTCAACCGCGTATTCGGCGAGATCGGCGCGACTGACGGGGCGCTGGCCGTGTACTTCGGCGCGCACCAGTCCATCGGCTGCAAGGGGATCACGCTCTTCGGGACCGAGGCCCAGAAGCAGAAATACCTGCCACGCTGCGCGAGCGGGGAGCTGGTTGCGGCCTTCTGCCTCACGGAGCCCGGCTCGGGATCCGACGCGCAGGCGATGAAGGCGACGGCGACGCCGAGCGCCGACGGCACGCATTACCTGCTGAGCGGCACGAAGATCTGGATCTCGAACGCGGGCTTTGCCGGGCTGTTCACGGTGTTCGCGAAGGTCCCGGTGGAGGAGAACGGGAAGAAGAAGAATCGCGTGACGGCGTTCATCGTGGACGCGAAGGCGCCGGGCGTCTCGCTGGGGAAGCTCGAGGACAAGCTCGGCATCAAGGCGAGCGACACGCGCGGCGTGTTCTTCGACAACGTGAAGGTGCCGGTCGAGGACCGCCTGGGCGACGTGGGCCACGGCTTCCGCATCGCGCTGGAGATCCTCAACTCGGGGCGCCTGGGGCTGTCGGCCGCCTCGGCGCGCGGCACGCGACGGCTGATGGAGGAGGCGCTCCGCTACGCGAAGCAGCGCGAGCAGTTCGGGCGGCCGATCGGCAGCTTCGAGATGATCCAGAGGAAGTTCGCGACGTTCGCGTACGAGACGTATGCGCTCGACAGCGCGTGGATGCTCACGGCGGACATGGTGGACCGCGGTGGCGTGGACTTCTCGCTCGAGACGGCGGCGTGCAAGATCCACGGCTCGGAGCTCGCGTTCAAGGCGGCCAGCGAGGCGATGCAGGTGGCGGGCGGCATCGGGTACTCGAAGGAATTCCCATACGAGCGCGGGCTGCGGGACGCGCGCATCAACCTGATCTTCGAGGGCACGAACGAGATCCTGCGCGCGCTGGTGGCGCTCATGGGGCTGCAGCAGCCGGGCGAGCGGCTGCGCGCGATGGGCAAGGCGTTCAGGAACCCGCTGCACTCGCTCGGCGTGATCGGGGGGTTCCTGGCCGGCAAGGCGAAAAAGACGGTCTCGACGCCCGAGTTCAAGCTGGTGCACCCGGAGTTCGCGGGTGAGGCCGCGCAGGTGGCGGAGCTGGTGAAGGACCTGGGCGCCGCGGTGGAGCGCGTGCTCATGAAGCACGGCAAGGACGTGATCGACAAGCAGTTCCTGCAGGAGCGCATGGCGAACGCGTCGATCGACATCTACCTGTCGACGGCGGTGTTGAGCCGGGTGACCGCCGCGCTCGAGCACGCGCCCGATTCGGCAAACACGGCGTGGGAAGTGGAGTGCGCGCGCAGCTTCATCTCGACCGCGTACCGCCGCGCACGCCGCAACATCCGCGGCCTCACGCGCCACCGTGACGAGCGACTCAAGTGGCTGGCCGAGCGGGCGCTCGACTCCGGGGAACTGCTCCCGGCGTCGCCGACGGACTGATGCTCCGTGCGGCCTGGCTGGCCCCACAGAGTTTGAACGCGGATCAGGGCTGGTCGGGCTGGAACTACACTGGTCGCTCCTCCTGGCGCGAAGGCGCGTAAGGGCAATTCAAGAAATCATTTCCTTACGAGTGTGCGTGGAGTCCGGCATCGGGGACGATCGACCAGTGTAGTTCCAGCTCAATCGGCTCCGATCCGCGTTCAACTCTGTGGGGCCATTCGTGGCGCGCAGAAAGCCTACCGCCAGGAAAGACTCGCAACGGACTTGGCACGCCGAAACACGCTGGAACAGCCGAAAGTGCACTGCAGCTTCTTTTTGCAGTTGGCCGTTTGGGTGGGTTGCGGCTTGGCTGGCCCCACAGAGTTTGAACGCTGATAACGGCCGGATGACCCGTAACCACACGGGTTGTTCAACGTGGCGCGCAGGGGCGTCGGGGCAACTCAAAAAAGATTGACCTGACTTGGCGCGCGGAACCCAGTCTCCGGGTGGATCGATCAGCGTAGTTCCAGCTCAATCGGCTCCGATCCGCGTTCAACTCTGTGGGGCCATTCGTGGCGCGCAGAAAGCCTACCGCCGGGAAAGACTCGCAACGGACTTGGCACGCCGAAACACGCTGGAACAGCCGAAAGAGCACTGCAACTTCTTTTTGCAGTTGGCCCTTTCGGCTTTTTCGGCGCGTCTCGGCGTGCGTTGAAGCTGTTGGGCCATTCGTGACGCGCAGACGCTCACTGCCGCGAGAGAGGGGACTGAGGCCCTGAGCCCAGTCACGGCGCCCCCGCGCCTATCAGCGACGCTCCCGAGTCCGAGCTCCGGAGCCAGCGCAGCATCAGCGTGAGCGCTGCTGCCACGTAGACCACTCCGGCGGGGATCCACATGATCATCCCCGCCAGCTGCTGGTCCTCCAGCGCGGTCATCCCCCACAGCTGCGACGTGGCCTCATAGTGCGGATACCATACGCGGGCGCTGAGCGCCATCAGTGCGCCGAGCGCGCCGGTGTGCACGGCTGTCGCGAACAGGCACAGCACGGCCACGCCCGAGTTGCGCTTCGCGCCGCGGCCCTGGAGGATCGCCCACCAGAACAGCAGCGCGGTGCCCGCGAACGCGACATGCTGCAGCGCGTGCCACCGCTCATCGCGAAGTGAGAGGCCGTAGATACGCGGCGCGTGCCATGTCCAGATCGCGATCGCGTGCACCAGCGTCGCCACGCTCATGGTGCTCACCACTCGCCAGGGGCGACGCACCGCGCGCATGCGCATCAGTCGCCCTGCCACCCTGCGCTCGCGCGAGGCGAACGCCCAGAGCATCGGGACGCCCGGCTTGCCGAGCACCAGCAGCGGTGCCGCAACCGAGAGCAGCAGGGTGTGCTGGATCATGTGCGCCGAGAGCAGCGACTCGCCCATGCGGTGCAGGGGGGACACCAGCGCGACGAACAGCGTCGCGAAGCCCGCCAGCGTGCACGTCACTTCCCGGGAGTGCGCGCGCGTCGAGATGCGGTGAAGCCGAACGAGCCCCACGAGGTAGATCGCGAGCGGCAGCAGCATGGACGCCAGCAGCAGCGGCTGGAGCGTGAATGCGCCCCACGCATCGTTCGGCGCCAGGGGGCGACCGTCATGCGCGTGCGCCGCCCCCCACGGCAGCGCGACCGCGCACGAGACCGCGATCGCCCACGCCCTCACGCGCGCACGCATGGATCCAGGTAGAACAATGGCAGCCACTGCGCGATCATCACCACCAGGAAGAACGCGGCGCTCACCATGCCGACCACCGCCGCGAAGCGCGTCCGCCCGGCCACGCCCCCCTCCTCACTCGGCTCCCCTCCGCCGATGCGGCGCCAGTCGCGGATGGCCGTACCTCCGCTCACCAGGATGATCGCGGTGAGCGACGCGAGCACCAGGTGCATCCACACCGTGGTGCCATTGCGACAACCGTGGGGCACCAGCGCGTAGTTGGCCATCTCCTCGAACAGGACGCACACCGGGCCGGCGAACCACGAGAACGCCAGCGACGTGATCCCCGCCTTGCGCGAGTAGAACTGCATGGGTGATTCGCGGACGCGATCCATCACGTCCACCGCGGGAACCAGTACAGCATCACGTACACCGGGATGAACGCGAGCACCAGGAACCAGGTGTACATCGCGTCGTCGTCCACGGCCCCGAAGTCGCGGTGCGTTTCCTGGTGACGGAAGAACACCAGCGCGATGCCCGCCGTCTCGAACAGGTCGAAGAGGATCAGGTACGCGTGGTCGAACAGGGTCGCCCACACGATCGACCCGTACGCGTTCGTGTCCCAGCGCACGCGCAGCGCGCCGAACTCGGCGATGCGCATGCCGAGGTTCACGAGGTTCCATGCAAGCGTGATCGCGAGCCAGCGGCGCACGCCGTCACCGTCCCAGCGGCGGGCCTTCCTCGCCGCCATCGAGATCGGCACCAGCTTGAGCAGCAGCGTGGCGAGGGAGATGGTCGGGACCACAAGATCGGGAAGCGGCGTGCGCTCCGGCGGCCAGCCCAGCTCGTTCTTTCGCAGGTAGAAGTACGCGCCCATGCAAAGGATGAGCGTGAACCCCTCGATCACCATGAAGCCGACGGTCCCCCACCACGACACACTGTCGGTGCCGAAGTACTTCTCCTCGATGCCGCTCGCGTCGAACGCCGACACCAGGCGTTGGGGCGGCGGCACGAGCTCGGTGTCCATCACCGGCGTCATCGAGCCGCCTCGGGCGTGAGCGGCTCATCCTTGTACATCGAGCCCGGGGCCGGCAGCGGCTTGCTCGACGTCGCGTGCGGCAGGCCCCATCCCGCGGCGCCGGCGAGCACAGCCACGGTGCCCAGCACCGCGCCCCACGGCGTGAAGATCACCGGCACGAAGTAGAGCGCGACGCACACCGAAGTGAGGAACGGCCAGATGGACGGGCCGGGATGCTCGTGCTTTCCGCAGGGATGGGCGTCCATCACGGAGGAGATCAGCACCTCGCGCACGTCGGTCCGCATCCCGGTGACCACGGGCATGGTGCCCGACGCCTCCCAGAGCGGAGCGGGCGACTGCACCACCGGAATGTGCGCGAAGTTGTACGGCGCCGGCGGCGATTCCGTCGCCCATTCGAGCGTGTCGGCGCCCCACGGGTTGGGACCTGCGACGTCGCCATTGCGCCAGCTGCTGAACACGTTCCAGGCGAAGATGAGCATCGCGACGACAATGATCCCGGCGCCTGCCGACGCGAGCGAATTCAGCGGGCCCCACCCTGTCTCCGGCAGGTACGTGTACACGCGACGCGGCATCCCCATGTAGCCCAGCAGGTGCATGGGAAAGAACGTCACGTTCACGCCGATCAGCAGCAGCCAGAAGTGCCACTTGCCCAGCGTCTCGCTCATCAGGCGACCGGAGAACTTCGGGAACCAGTAGTAGATGGCACCGAGGAGTGGGAACAGGGCGCCGCCAATGAGCACGTAGTGGAAGTGCGCCACCACGAAGTACGTGTCGTGTACCTGGAGGTCGAAGGGCACGCTGGCCACCATCACGCCGGTGAGCCCGCCGATGGTGAACACGATGAAGAAGCCGAGCACGAACAGGAACGGCGTGGCGTACCGCGGCCGCCCCGCCGCGATGGTCGCGATCCAGCAGAAGATCTGCACCCCCGTGGGAATGGCGATCACGGTGCTCGCCGCGGTGAAGAAGCTCTGGCCGAGCTGCGGCAGCGGCGTCGCGAACATGTGGTGCACCCAGAGCGCGAAGCCCATGAAGGCGGTCGCCACGAGGGACAGCACCATCATCGGATAGCCGAACACCGGGCGCCTCGTGAACGTCGCGACGATGTGCGACACGAAGCCCAGCCCGGGGATGAAGATGATGTAGACCTCGGGATGCCCGAAGAACCAGAACATGTGCTGCCAGAGCAGGGGATCGCCGCCCTCCGCCGCATTGAAGAAGTGCGTGCTGATCAGGCGGTCGAGCGCCAGGAAGATGCTGGCGACCGCCACCGTGGGCATGGCGAACAGCACCATGAACGAGATCACCAGGATGGACCATACGAACAGCGGGATGCGATTGAGCGTCATCCCCGGCGCGCGCTGCTTGAAGATCGTCGCGATCAGCGTGATCGACGCCGCGAGCGCCGCGATCTCCGTGAAGGTGATCATCTGCGCCCAGAAGTCGGTGCGCTTGCCGGGCGTGAACGCGGTGGAGAGCGGGGGATAGGCGAACCATCCCGCATCCGGCCCCGTGTTGAACAGGAAGGCGCCGTAAAGCACGATGCCGCCGAACAGGTACGTGTAGTAGCCGAACGCGTTCAATCGCGGGAACGACACGTTGCGCGTGCCGATCATCATCGGCACCAGCCAGATTCCCATGCCCAGCATCACGGGCACGGCGAAGAGGAACATCATCGTACTGCCGTGCACGGTGAAGAACTGGTTGTAGGAGTCCGGGTTGAGGATGCGATTTTCGGGACGCGAGAGCTGCAGCCGCATGACGCCGGCCTCCAGCCCGCCCAGCAGGAGGAACACGAACGCGGTGATCACGTAGCGCTTGCCGATCGACACATGGTTCACCTCGCGCAGCCAGCCGAGCAGGCCGGGCTCGGACGCCCAGGTGCGCTGCAGGGCGTCGCGCTCGCGCGTGATGGTTTCCGTCTCGAGGGGAATCGGCGCGAGGGCGGCGCTCACCTGAGCCCCTCCAGGTAGGCGGCGATCGCGCGCACCTGCCGGTCCGTGAGCGTGCCGTAGTGCGACGGCATCTTGGAGCCCACCTTGTACGCGCCGGGGTCCATGATCCACCCGGCCATGTTCCCGGGGGTGTTCTTCAGCGTGCCCGCGGCCAGGTACATGCGGCTTCCCACGTGGCTGAGGTCGGGACCGGCGGTGCCACTGGCCGGCGTGCCCGCGATGTTGTGGCAGGTGGCGCAGGTGGTGGTGAGGAACACCTTCAGACCTTCGGCGCGCAGCGAGTCGCTGGGCGCCGGCGGCACCGCCTGCTGTCCCTTGTACCACGACACGAAGCTGTCCGGCGACACGGCCGTCACGAACAGGGCCATCTTCGCATGCTGGTGTCCGCAGAACTCGGCGCATTGCCCGCGATAGATCCCCGGCGTGTCGGCCTGGAACCACGTGGTGGCCGTGTGCCCCGGCACCAGGTCCTTCTTGCCGCGCAGGCTCGGCACCCAGAACGAATGAATGACGTCGTGCGACTGGAGCTCGAGCCGCACCGGCTCTCCAACCGGCACCACGATCTCGTTCGCCGTGATCACCTGGCGGCTGGGAAAGGAGTCGTTGTAGTGCACCTCCCACCAGTACTGGTGCCCGATGACCGTCAGCTGCCGCCCGCGACTGGGCGCGCGTCCCGTGGTACGACCCACGCTGAGGTCGTACACGAGGAACACGAACAGCGTCGCGACGGTGAGCGACGTCGCCAGTGCCACGCCACGCCGCATCCCGCGCTCGGACACGGGAGCGCGACGCACGAGCGCGAGCACCAGCGCGATCATCACGAGCCCGAACACTGCAGCCGAGACGACGTGCAGGAAGCCGCCGAACCGCGCGACCTCGCGCGCGAGTGGACCGCCCGGGTGAAAGATGTCTTCCCTCACGGCCGCCAGCTCGCGGGAGGCGTGAAGGTCGGCTTCGGCTTCTCCGGCGTGCGGTTCTGCGGCGCGAGGTTGCCGGACATGTGGTCGCTGCGCCCCGGGCGCGCTCCGCGCGGCGTGAGCCCGCTCAGCGACCGCACGTACGACACCACCGTCCATATCTGCTGCGGCGTCATGCGCGTGCCCCAGGGCGGCATGCCGCCGGGACGACCCTCCGCGATGGTCGCGTAGATGTTCGCCGGGTCGCTGCCGTAGATCCACTCGTCGTCCATCAGCGGCGGGCCGATGCCACCGCCGCCCTCGAAGTGGCAGCCACTGCAGTTCATCTGGTGATACAGCCGCATTCCCTCCGCGGTCATCCAGGCGTTGTCGTCGTACGGCGCCTCCGTTTTCGGGATCACGGCCACCGGCCCGGGCTGCAGCGACGACATCACGATGTTCGGCTTGGGCGTTGCCGCGGCGGGATCGCTGTGGAAGTCGCGGTCCTCGCGCTCGCACGCCAGCGCGAGCAGCACGAGCGCCGAAGCGCAGAGCACTGTGCGCGTCATCGGGCACCCCCTGCGCTCGCGGCGTCGACGCGCGGCACACCGTATGAGGCGAGGATGCGGTCGACGTCGGCCCGACGGTGGCGCATGGCGCGATCGAGCTGCACCCGCAGCGAGTCGTCGCCGCGCCGCACGCCCATGGAGATGTCGAACACGAATGGCAGGTAGGGGAGGTCGATCTGCGGATACACGGGCACCAGGGTGAGCGGCGTGCGCGAGTGCGACGCATACCATCCCCCGAGCGGCCCCCACACGATCGCGACGTCGAGCTGTTTCGCGACGAGCGCGTCGAGGATTCGCGACGTGGGATTCGCGCGCGCGTAATCGCCGTAGAGCGTGTATCCCACCACGTTGTCGATCACGCCCCGTTTCGTGAGCGCGTGAAGTGGCGGCGTGTTCGCGCCATCGTCGCCCGCGAGGTGCACGCCGATGCGGAGGTGGCGGAGCGCGGTGTCGTCGAGCGTCGCCAAGCGCGGGCCTCCCCTGCGCGTGACGAATACGTAGGTCGAGCGGTAGTAGGGGCGCGTGGTCGCCACCGGCTCGAAGCTGGTGGGCACGCCGACCAGCACGTCGCACAGCCCGGCCTTGAGGGTGTTGCGCACGTACCCGCGGCGCGACGCCCACCAGCTGTACTCCACGGGCCGCTGCATCTCGCGGCCGAGCAGCTCGGCGATGCGGTTCTCGAATCCCTCGCCCTTCGCGTTGGAGAAGGGAAGGTTGTTGGGATCGGCGCAGATGCGTAGGGGCGGCGCGTCATGCGCCGACGTCGGCGTCGACGAGCTGCCGAGCGCGAAAACCAGCAGGGGCAGGGCGAGCAGGTACTCAGGGAAGCGCGAAGACATACACGGTCCCTCCCTTGGCGACTTTCTGCGGCAGGTCCCTCATGGCGTTTGCCATGCCGAGCGCAGCGAGCGAATCGCGCGCGTCGAGCGAGCCTGCGACGATGGCGCCGGCCCAGCCGCCCACGCCGTCGACGACAGCTACGTACTGCTTGCCGTCCGGTCCACGATAGGTGATCGGCTGGCTGATGATCCCGCTGCCCGTGCGGAACTTCCAGAGCAGCGCGCCGGTGTGGGCGTCGACGGCCTTGAACCATCCGTCCAGGGTGCCGTAGAACACCACGTCGCCTGCGGTGGCGAGCGCGCCGCTCCACACGGGGAAGTCCTCCTTCACCTGCCAGGCCACCTTGCGGCCCACGATGTCCCACGCGGTGAAGAAGCCGCGATTTCCTCCGGGGCCCGCGAACATCTTCACGTTCGCGCCGACGTACGGCGTGCCCATGATGTAGTTCGCCTCCACGCTTTCGAAGTCCATGCAGAGGTTCTGGTGCGGCAGGTAGAGCAGGCCGGTGCGCGGCGAGTACGACGAGGGCTGCCAGTCCTTCGCTCCCGGTGCGGCGGGGCAGATGTCCCGGACCACCTTGCCGAGGACGGGCGCCTTGTCGGGGTTGAGGATCAACTCGCCGGTCCTGAGGTCCACTCCCTTGCTGGAGTTGATGAAGCCGAAGGGATCGGCCGACAGCACCTCTCCGGTGGTGCGATCGAGCACGTAGAGGTACCCGTTGCGCTCGGGGCGGACGAGCACCTTTCGCGTGCGACCACCGATCGGCAGGTCGAGCAGCAGCTGCTCGTTGATGCCGTCGTAGTCGTGCATGTCATGGGGGTTCCACTGGTAGAACCAGAGCGCGTCGCCGCTGTCCGCATCGCGCGCGAAGATGCCGGACGTCCAGAGGTTGCGCCCCGGCCTCGAGTCGGGATCCCAGGGCCCGGGGTTGCCGGTGCCGGCGTAGACGATGTTCAGGTCGGGGTCGTACGAGATCCAACCCCACATGGTGCCGCCGCCGGTCTTCCACTTCTCGGGTGGGAAGCTCGTGACGCCGAGGTCCTTTCCCTTGTTCACGTCATAGAATGGCTTGAAGCGCGGCCCGATCTTCACCAGCGAGTCGGGGCCGGTGGCGTAGGCGCGCCAGACGATCCTGCCGGTGGCCAGGTCGAGCGCGGTGAGCCATCCGCGCACGCCGAACTCGCCGCCGCTGTTCCCCACCAGCACCTTGTCCTTCACGATGAGCGGCGCCATGGTCACCGACTCGCCGGTGTTGATGTCGCCCACCCTGGTGCGCCAGAGCTGCTTGCCTGAAGTCGCGTCCACCGCGATGGTCTGCGCGTCGAGCGTGTTCATGACGATCCTGCCATCGGCGTATGCCACCCCGCGATTCACCACGTCGCAGCAGGCGACACCCTGCGCCGCGGCATCCGGTTGCGGCTTGAAGGTCCACTTGAGCGGAGCCCCGGGTTGCGTGAGGTCCAGCGCGTAGAGGATGTTGGGGAAGGGCGTCACGATGTACATCGTGTTGTTCGCGACGATCGGCGCTTCCTCGTGGCCGCGCAGCACGCCGGTCGCGAAGGTGAACGCCACCTTGAGCTGCGACACGTTCTGCGGAGTGATCTCGGCCATCGCGCTGTAGCGCGTGCTCGCGTAGTCGCGTGCGGGGCGTACCCATTGGCCGTCGTCGCCGGTCGCGAATGCAGGCACTCCGCCCTGGGCAGTGCCGCTGGTAGCGTGAACGACTACGCTATCCGGGTGCGCCGCGGCAGGGGAGCGCTCGCGGCAACCGGTGACGAGGAAGCAGGTGGCAGTCAGCAGGAGGAATACGCGATGCACACTGAGTTTCCGGGATCGGTTTGGGGCGCGTCGTTTGCATGGATCGTTCCCGCGCGATGCAGCAATCACCCCATGCACCAACCGCCATGATCCCCGCCATTTCGCGCCGCGAGTTCTGCACGCTGCTGGGCGGCGCGGCACTCGGCGCCTCCCTCTCCGCACCCGGATCGGTGCGCATGCGTACCGTGATGAGACTTCGGATCGGCCTCGCCTACGATGACACGGGCGTCATGCGCGCCGCGGTGGAGGGCGCACGGTTCGGCATCGCCGAAGCACGGCGCTCGGCCAGCCTGTTCGGCTGGGAGCTGTCAGGCCTGGAATGCGCGATCGCATCGCTGCCGGAGAAATTGGCGCAGGGCGCGGCCGACGCCTGGCTGCTCGCGGCCGGCGATGCATCGGCGCCGGTGATCACGACCGCCTCGGCCAATGCATCGGTACCGATATATAATGTAGGCGGCTCGAACCCGCTCTTTCGGGCGCCGTCGCTCGCGTCGCTCTGGCACGTGGCGCCGAGTGACCTCGACCTGCTGGGGGCCGCGCTGCGCGGCGGGGGCGAGCGGCGCTGGACGCTGGTTCGCGACGACAGCGCGCGGGCTCGCGCGCTCGAGTACCTGCTGCGATCGCAGAACTTCTCACTCCCTGTCGTGAGCCTTGCCCCGGGCCAGCCACTGCACGCGGCGCTCGCGGGCGCGGGCGCCGCGCAGGACGAGAGCAGCGGGCTGATCCTCGCCGTGGCGCCCGATCGCCGAGGCTCGGCGCTCGATACGGCGCGCGAGGGAGACCGCTCGCCGGAGCGCATGGTGGTGATGCCATTCGACGAGGAGCCGAGCGTCAACGTCTCGTGGCCGGCGAGCTGGCATTCGAGCCTCGAGCGGTTCGGCGGGGCGCAGCTGAACGATCGGTGGCGCGCGTCGCATCCGTCGCCCATGGGGTCAGCCGAGTGGCAGGGATGGGTGGGCGCGAAGCTGGTGTGGGAGACGGCGCAGAAGGCCGGCGCGGCCGGGCTGGGGAGCGCCGTGGGCGCGAGTCGCATAGACGGCCACAAGGGCGTGCTGATGCGATTCGACGCGGCGCGCCAGCTGCGGCAGCCCCTGTTCCTCGTGCAGGGCGGGCACACCGCGGTGGAGGTGGCGCCGTGAAGGGCGCGCCGGCAGTGGCATTGCTGGTGATGCTTGGCGCCACTCGACTCCAGGCGCAGCACGTGGCGTGGGTGACCAACGAGGGCTCGCGCGAGCTGGTGGCGGTGGACTATGAGAGCGGCAAGGTGCTGCAGCGCATCGCATTTCACGAGCGGCCGCGCGGCGTGCAGCTCTCGCCGGACGGGACCCGCGCCTACGTCGCGCTGAGCGACGACCAGCCCAACACCGAGACGGGGCGTGATGCGATCGCGGTGGTGGACGTCGCCAGCCGGCAGGTGATCGCGCGGCATCGCGCCGGGAGCGACCCGGAGCAGTTTGCGCTCACGCGCGACGGGCGGATGCTGCTGGCGAGCAACGAGGATGCGGGAACCGCGACGTTGATCGACGTCGCCACCGGTGCGGTGCGCTCGACCGCCGTGGTGGGCATCGAGCCCGAGGGGGCGGCGGTGAGCGCCGATGGGCGTTGGGGCTTCGTGACGGCCGAGACGAGCAACAGCCTCTCGATCATCGACCTGCGAACGGGGAAGGTGGTGGCGAACCTCCTCGTGGATGCCCGGCCGAGGGCCGCGGCGGTGACCCCCGACGGCCGGCGGGTGCTAGTGAGCGCGGAACTCGGGGGAAGCCTGACTGTGGTGGACATCGCGAGCCGGAAGGTGACGGGCACCATCGAGCTGGCGGGCGGGGAGGGGAAGCCGGTGGGGATCGCGATCGCGGCTGACGGGTACCACGCCTACGTCGCCAACGGGCTGGCGGGGGTGGTCTCGGTGGTGGACCTGCGGACCTCACGGGAGGTCTCGCGCGTTCATGTGGGGCGCCGGCCCTGGAACCTGGCGCTCACGCGAGACGGATCCCGGCTGCTGGTGGTGAACGGCCTCAGCGGCGACCTGAGCGTGATCGACGTTGTGACCCTGAAGGTCCTCCGCACGATTCAGGTGGGGGACAGGCCGTGGGGTGTTGCCGTCCACTGACGCACAGGATCATCTTTCTTCATATGCCGCCACGACTTACCGCGGGCCTCAGGCCGGCCATCGCCGCGCTGACCCTCGCGCTTCTCGCCGCTTGCGGCGGCACGACCGGCACCGACACGAAGGTGGGCCCCCCCGCCAGGATCGAGGCGGTGGGAGGCAACGGGCAGTCGGGGGTAGTCGGAACGCTCCTGCCACTTCCGCTCTCGGTAAAGGTGACGGACGCGACCGGTGCTGCCATTGCCGGCGTCACGGTGCACTTCTCGGTGGGGAGCGGAAGCGCCACGGTGAGCCCCTCGTCGAGCGTCACCGACCAGGTGGGCGTCGCCACCACGCAGCTGACCCTCGGCACCGTGGCGGGCACGACGGACGTTTCGGCCACGGTGTCCGGGCTGTCGTCCATCGCAACGTTCAGCGAGCTGGCCAAGGCCGGCCCGGCGCTGCGCGCGGTGGTCACGCCGCACACGCTGCGGCTGTCCGTGGGTCAGGAGTCGGCAACGCTGGCGGCGTTTGCGCTGGACCAGTTCGGGAACCAGGTCGCAGGCACCGCGACGTACGTGTCCCGGGATCCCACCCTCGTCACGGTGGATGCCGGCGGGATCCTTCATGTGCTGCGGCGGCCGGGCTCCACGTACGTCGTGGCGACGGTGGGCGGCAAGGTGGACTCGCTGTTCGTCGCGGTGCTCGATGCGTCCAGCACGGCGTGCAGCTTCGCGGCCTCTCCGGTCGTGCTGGCGGTTGGCGCCTCGGCCACCGACGTGAGCGCGAGCGGGTACTGCGCGCGCAACTCGACGGCCGCCGACGCCGAGTACGTCGCGATCGGGTTCTACAACAACACGGATGCCGCCGCCACCAGCTCGATCGAGGTGACGGGGTATGGGCTGGGCTCGCCGCCGGCGCTTGCGGTGGCGCAACAGTCCGTGAATCAGGGCTCCCAGTCGCCAACGCAGCGCGATGGCGACTGGGAGCTGGCGCTGCGCGCGCGCGAGTGGGCGGAGGTCACCCCGGAGCGCGTGTCGAACGCACAGCGGTGGATGGTACAGCGGGCGAACGGTGCCCTGCGCGCCGTGGCCGTGCCGAACGTGGGCGACGTGCTGACGCTCAACACGAACGCCAACGACTTCTGCAGCAACGCGAAGAACGCGCAGGCGCGGGTGGTGGCGGTGTCGCAGAAGGCGATCATCGTGGCGGACGTGAACAACCCGACGGGGGGGTTCGCGGATGCCGATTATCAGTCGTTCGCCACCACGGTGGACACGCTCGTGTATCCCGTGGACGTCGACAACTTCGGGGCGCCGAGCGACCTCGATGCGAATGGCGGGCGCGTGATCATCTTCTTCACGAAGGCGGTGAACGAGCTCACGGCGCAGGGATCGCCCACGGGCACCGTCCTCGGCTTCTACTACCTGCGCGACCTGCTGCCGAAGACCGGCAGCCCGCTCGGCAGCTGCCCCGCGAGCAACGTGGCGGAGATGTTCTACCTGATCGTGCCCGATCCCAATGGCACGATCAACGGCAACGTGCGCAGCAATGGGTTCGTGCAGAGCACGACGATCTCGACGATTGCGCACGAGTTCCAGCACCTGATCAATGCGAGCCGCCGGTTGTACGTGAGCAAGGTGGCGGACATCGACGAGGAGACCTGGCTGGGCGAGGGACTGAGCCACATCGCGGAGGAGCTGCTCTACTACAAGGTGGCGGCGGTCAGTCCGCGACAGAACCTGGATGGGAACTTCGCGCTCTCGACCCAGGCGCGCCGAGCGCAGCTCACGACGTACATGAACGGCAACTTGGGGCGCTACCGGCAGTACCTCATCAATCACGAAGCGCAGGGCCCGATCGGCACGAGCGATGACGACGATGACCTCTCCACGCGCGGTGCCATCTGGTCGTACCTGCGCTACTCGGCCGACCGCCTGCGCGCGACCGACGGCGACCTCTGGTTCAAGCTCGTGAATGGCCCGCAGATCGGGATCGCGAACCTCCAGGCGCAGTTCGGCACGGACCCGATGCTGCTGATGCACGACTGGGCCGCGAGCGTGTACACCGACGACAATCCGCCCAGCGTGGACGCGCGATACCGGCAGCCGAGCTGGAACTTCCGTTCGGTCATGCCGGCGCTGGGCATTACCTTCCCGTTGTTCACGCGCACGCTGAACGACGGGTTCTCCACCCTCGCCACGCTCAATGGTGGCAGCGCCGCCTACTTCCGGTTCACGATCCCGGCGAACAAGGAAGCGCTGCTCACCTTCACGCAAGCCAATCAAGTGCCGACGGGAGCGATGACGCTCACCATCGTGCGCGTCAGGTAATCACGAAGCCATGAAAAACGCATTCAGTCGTCGCGGCGGCATTGCCGCAGTTGCCACACTCGCCCTCCTCGCACTTGGAGCCTGCTTGTCGAGTCCCACGGAAGCCGCGGGCAGTGATCCGGCGACGGACACCTTCGCGGCGTCGCTGGGGATCAACATCAGCACGTTCACGAAGACGTCGAGCGGGTTGTACTACAAGGACATCACCGTGGGGACGGGGGCTGCCGCGACTGCGACCAGCACCGTGACGGTGAACTACACGCTCTGGACCGCGGACGGCGTGGTCCGTGATGGACCGAGGACCGGCAGCTCCTTCAACCTCGCGGGCAACATCATTGCGGGATTTCGCGAGGGGCTGAGCACCATGAAGGTGGGTGGACACAGGCTGCTCGTTATTCCCTCGAAGCTCGGCTATGGTACCGACGGCAACGGTGACATCAAGCCCAATACGTCGCTCGTGTTCGACGTCACGTTGACCGCAGTGAACTAGCGCGCCGGCCATTCGCTTCGATGGCCGATTCGCCCCTCTGGAGCCCATCCGCCGAGTCCATCGAGCGCGCGAACCTCACGCGCTTCATGGACTCGGTTCGCGCTGACGGCGTAGACGTCCCCGACTATCCGGCGCTCTGGCGCTGGTCGGTGGATGAGCGAGAAGCATTCTGGGCCGCCACCTGGCGCTTCTTCAACGTGATCGCCGACACGCGCGCCGACGGCACGCAGTGGGATGACGTGCTCGTGGGCCGCGACCGGCTCGCCCCGCCCGATCCCGTGCTCGGTCCACGCTGGTTCACCGGCGCGCGCCTCAACTTCGCCGAGCACCTGCTGCGACACGCGGGCGTGGAGGAGGCGATCGTGTCGTGGGACGAGCGCGGCGAGCAGCGTCGCATCACGCGCGACCAGCTGCGCGATGACGTCGCGCGCGCGGCGCGCATGCTGCGCCAGGCGGGGGTGGGCGTTGGCGATCGCGTCGCCGGCTTTTTGCCCAACATTCCCGAGGCCGTGGTCGCCATGCTGGCGACGGCGAGCATCGGCGCCACCTGGTCGAGCTGTTCGCCAGACTTCGGCGCCGCCGGCGTGCTCGATCGCTTCGGGCAGATCGAGCCGAAGGTGCTCGTCGTCGCCGACGGGTATCGCTATGCGGGCAAGGAGATCGACATCGTGCCGCGCGTCGCCGAGATCGTGGCGCAGCTGCCGGGGCTCGCGAAGCTGGTGATCGTGTCGGTGCTGCGCCCCGAGCCCGACCTGCGCGCGATCTCGATGGCGGTGTCATGGAACGACGCGATTCGCTCCGGCGATCCGGCGCCGCCGCTCGAGTTCACGCGGCTGCCGTTCGATCACCCGCTCTACATCATGTACTCGAGCGGCACGACCGGCCTGCCCAAGTGCATGGTGCACGGCGCGGGCGGCACGCTGATCCAGCACCTGAAGGAGCTGTCGCTGCATACCGACGTACGCGACGGCTCACGCATCTTTTACTTCACCACCTGCGGGTGGATGATGTGGAACTGGCTGGTGAGCAGCCTCGCGCTCGGCGCCACCATCGTGCTGTATGATGGAGCTCCCCTCTCGCCGCGCCGCCGCATCTTCTGGGACATCGCCGAGAGTGAACGGTTGAACGTGTTCGGGGTGAGCGCCAAGTACCTGGCGCTCGCCGAGAAATCGGCGCTCAAGCCGCGCGAAATTCGCGACCTGTCGCAGCTGGAGGCGATCCTCTCGACCGGCAGTCCGCTGGCGGCGCACAGCTTCGACTACGTCTACCGCGACGTCAAGCCGGACGTCCGCCTGAGCAGCATCAGCGGCGGCACGGACATCGTGTCGTGCTTCGCGCTGGGCAATCCGCTGCTCCCCGTGTGGAGGGGGGAACTGCAGTGCCGCGGCCTGGGGATGGCGGTGGAGGTGTTTGACGAGAGCGGCCAGCCCGTGGTGGGCGAGCAGGGCGAGCTGGTGTGCACCGCGCCCTTCCCGAGCATGCCGGTGGCGTTCTGGAACGACCCCGATGGCGCGAAGTACCGGGCCGCGTACTTCGAGCAGTACCCCAACGCCTGGCGGCACGGCGACTGGTGCGAGCTCACGGAGCACGGGGGCATCGTGATCTCGGGGCGGAGCGACGCGACGCTCAACCCGCAGGGCGTGCGCATCGGCACGGCCGAGATCTACCGGCAGGTGGAGCAGCTGCCCGAGGTGGTGGAGAGCCTGGTGGTGGGGCAGGACCTCGCCGGCGGCGAGGACGTGCGCATCGTGCTGTTCGTGAGGCTGCAGGAGGGACTGCTGCTCGACGACGCGCTACGGTCGCGCATTCGCGACCGCGTGCGCGAGTTCACCACGCCGCACCATGTGCCGAAGGTGATCGTGCAGGTGGCCGACATCCCGCGGACGATCTCGGGCAAGATCACCGAGCTCGCGGTGCGGGAGGTGATCCATGGGCGGCCCGTCAAGAACGCGGATGCGCTCGCGAATCCGGAGGCGCTCGAGTTGTACCGGGACCTGGCGGAGTTGCGGCTCAGGTAGATCCAGGTGCCATGCTGAGCGACTGCCGTCATCCTGAGCTTCGCTCAATAGTCATCCTGAGCGCAGCGAGGGATCTGCCGTTGTAGTTGGCCCCTCTACCGGTACTGCAGGGCCGTGGTCTGTGGTCTGTGGCCCGGACAGGATGCGGATGGCGGGCGCCTGTGGGCGCCCGCCTTTGTCGTTGGGTTCCGGGTTTGGAGTTCGGAGTTGGCGCCTTGCTGGCCGATACCGGGGTTCTGGTTGCCTGAAGCCGGAAGCCTGACGCTCGAACACTGATGCGGTACGCGGCGGCCTGCGGCCGCCGCTTCGTCATCCGTGAACATGTTCACGGCGGTCGCATGACGAAGCGCGCAGCGCTTCCTTGTCGGTGCTCGAGCTTTCGGGCTTCTGGCTTCTGGCAAGCGTACGCGCGGTATCGGCGTGCACGCCGCGCCCTCGAACATGTTGACTACGAACCAATGACGAAGGCGGGCGCCTGCAGGCGCCCACCTACCGCATCCTGTCCGGGCCACAGACCACAGACAACCGGCCTGCCGGACCGATAGAGGGGCCAACGGCGAACGGCAGATCCCTCGCTGCGCTCAGGATGACGCAATCGCGCCCACGTACTGCCCAAACAGCCGCTCCAGCGCCGCCCCCGGATCAGCCGTCATCCCGCCATGCACCGGCGAACTCTGCAGCACGTCGGACCGTGGCGCCGTCAGCCAGTGAAACCGCTCGCTCGGCGGCAGGAGCGCGACGTCCCCAGCCCCAACATCACCATCACAAATCTGCTCCAGGCAGGCGATGTACTTCGCCAGCGTCTCCACGTCCGTGTCCGGGCCCACGAGCCCCCGAAGCGCGCTCACGTCATGCACCGCCTTCAACTTCAGGAACTCCGACGTGCGCGCATGCACCACCACGCCCACCGGCACGAAGGCGCCGAGGTAGGGGTGCGGCACGACGCGAAGCACCGCGAAGTTGTACGACACGCGCGCGTCACTCATCCGCGAATCGCTCGCTCGCGAATCGCTCGCTCGCGACTCGCTCATCGGCGCGAGCTCACGCGCAGCGGCGGCGCGACCAGCGCCCGCGCGCGCGCCGCGACCGCCTCGTCCACCCACGCACGGGGGGACTCGAGTCGCGTGACCAGGTAGCCCACATAGCGCTCGCGTGCCGCCTCGGCCGAATCGAAGCCGGCGTTCGTCACCGGGTCCAGCAGCAGCGAATCGGGGACGCTCGCCATCGCGGCGCGCAGCGCGTTCTCATCGAGCATCGGCGCCAGCTCCGCATCAGCGGCGGCGATGTCGCCCTGTCGCGCGATCAGCACGTGATCCTTGATGTACGTGAACGGCGTCTTCGCGCGCGCCTCGTCCACCGAGCGCCAGTCGTGGTGCGCATAGAGCGCGGCGCCGTGGTCGATCAGCCATGGCTGCCGCTGCCACACCATCATGTTCGGGTTGCGCGCGCTGCGGTCGGGGTTCGTGACCAGCGCGTCGAACCAGACGATGCGCGTCGCGAGCGCGTCGTCAACCAGCTCGCCTGCCGCCGAGCTGCTGAAGTTAAACGCGCCGTCCATGTAGCGCATGCCGACGTTGGTGCCGCGGCTCTTCTGCAGGATTTCCTGGATCTCGGGGTCCGGCTCGCTCCGGCCGAAGGCGTCGGCAATGTCCACGATCGCGAGCCCGGGCATGGGCAGCCCCAGCGTGCGGGCCAGCTCGCCGACGACGAGCTCGGCGATCAGCGCGTTGGCGCCCTGGCCGGCGCCCCGGAACTTCACGACGTAGAGCTCCCCCTCGTCGGTCTCGACGACGGCGGGGAGCGAGCCTCCCTCGCGGAGGGGCTGCACGTAACGGGCGGCATTGCGCTGGTTGACCATGGCGGAACGAATCTCGCCCCCGGGTGGCTGAGGGGGAAGCGCGAAGGCGCTCCCCGGCGTTAATATCCGCAGGGAACGCCTCACGACATGGAGACGGCACGCATGGCTACCGCGACGCTCGAGACCGCCGGGGAAGTGACGGACATCTTCCCGATCAACGGCACCGACTTCATCGAATTCTACGTGGGCAACGCGAAGCAGGCGGCCCACTACTACCAGGCCGCCTTCGGCTTCAAGCTGGTGGCGTACCGCGGCCCGGAGACGGGCGTGCGCGACCGGGCCAGCTGGCTGCTGGTGCAGGACCGGCTGCGCTTCGTCTTCACCACCGCCATCAATCCCGAAGGCGAGGTGTTCGAGCACGTCTCGAAGCACGGCGATGGCGTGCGCGACCTGGCGCTCTGGGTGGACGACGCGCGCGATGCCTACCAGAAGGCGGTGGAGCGCGGCGCGAAGAGCGTGCGAGAGCCGGAAGTGCTCACCGATGCCGATGGGGAAGTGGTGATTGCCGCGATCCGCACCTATGGTGACACGATCCATTCGCTGGTGGAGCGCAGGAACTATCGCGGCGCGTTCATGCCCGGGTTCCGCGCGCGCACCAACGAGCACTTCACGGCGCCGCCGTCCGGGCTCAAGTACGTGGACCACTGTGTGGGCAACGTCGAGCTGGGCAAGATGAACGTGTGGGTCCAGTTCTACGCCGACGTCATGGGGTTCAAGAACCTGATCGGCTTCGACGACGAGGACATCTCGACGGAGTATTCTTCGCTCATGTCGAAGGTGATGTCGAATGGCAACGAGCGCATCAAGCTGCCGATCAACGAGCCCGCGAAGGGAAAGAAGAAGTCGCAGATCGACGAGTACCTCGAGGCGTACGGCGGCCCCGGCGTGCAGCACATCGCGATCGCGACGAACGACATCCTCAAGACCGTGACCGACCTGCGCGATCGCGGGGTGGAATTCCTCTCGGTGCCCACGAGCTACTACGAGGAGCTGCAGGGGCGCATGGGCAAGATCGACGAGCCCATCGAGGAGCTCTCCGCGCTCGGCATCCTGGTGGACCGCGACCCCGACGGCTACCTGCTGCAGATCTTCACGAAGCCCGTGCAGGACCGCCCGACGCTCTTCTTCGAGATCATCCAGCGGAAGGGCGCGAAGAGCTTCGGCAAGGGCAACTTCAAGGCGCTGTTCGAGGCGATCGAGCGCGAGCAGGCGCTGCGCGGCAACCTCTAGACCGGACCTACGCGATGCCGTTCTACCAGCAGATGGGCCAGGTGCCGCGCAAGCGCCACACGGTGATGCGGAAGCCCGACGGCGGGATCTACAACGAGGAGCTCGTTGGGCACGAGGGGTTCACGGGCACGGCGTCACTGCTGTATCACGTGCATCCGCCCACGAGCATCAAGTCGGCGAAGCGCTTTCGCGACCTCAAGTGGGAAGCGGAGGACCATCCCACGCTGATGCACCGCCACTTCCTCACGTCGCGCGTGAAGCCCGGTGGCAGCGCCACGCTCGACCGCGTGCCGCTGCTCTTCAACAACGACATCGGCATGCTGTACGTGGAGCCCGATGCGGTGGACGAGCACTTCTATCGCAACGCGCAGGCGGACGAGCTGGTGTACGTCGCGAAAGGGAAGGGGATCCTCGAGACGAGCTACGGCGACCTCCCCTACCGGCAGGGCGATTACGTGGTGATCCACCGCGGGATCATGCATCGCTGGAAGATGGACCTGTCGGTGCCCCACAAGCTGCTCGTGATGGAGAGCAAGGGACACGTGCGGTGGCCCAAGCGCTACCGCAACGAGTTCGGGCAACTGCTGGAGGGCGCACCGTACTCGGAGCGCGACATCGGGCGCCCATCGGAGCTGAACACGCACGACGAGAAGGGTGACTTCCGCATCCTGGTGAAGCAGTACGACGCGCTCAACGAGATGATCCTCGATCATCACCCATTCGACGTCGTCGGCTGGGATGGATATTTCTATCCCTGGACGTTCAACATCAACGACTTCGAGCCGATCGTCGGGCGCTATCACCAGCCACCGCCGGTGCACCAGACCTTCCAGGGCGATGGCTTCGTGGTGTGCTCCTTCTGCCCGCGTCCCTTCGACTTCGGCGAGAACGCGATCCCCGCGCCGTACAACCACAGCAACGTGGACTCGGACGAGGTGATCTACTACTGCAGCGAGGAGTTCATGAGCCGGAAGGGGATCGAGTTCGGCTCGATCACGCATCACCCTGACGGCATCCCGCACGGGCCGCACCCGGGCCGCTATGAGGCGAGCATCGGGATGAAGGAGACGAAGGAGCTCGCGGTGATGATGGACAGTTTCCGTCCGCTCAAGGTCGCGAAGGCGGCGCACAAGATCGAGGACGGGAACTATCACAAGAGCTGGCTCGAGGGGCCGATCTCGGGCCCGGAAACAGGATAGCGGTTTGCGGTTTGGGGTTTGCGGTTTGTGGACTGCCGTGTCGTTGTAGTTCCTCACACCGCACACCGCACACCGCACCCCTCACACCGTTTAGTTTTTCCCGGATGCAAATAGCGCCAATCGTCCTTGCCCCCCACGACACCGGCCACGCCGGCGTCTGGGTGTACCGATATGAAGATCCGCAGGGCCCCTGGCGCCTCTCGATCGCCACGCACGCGCAGCCCAACTCAGGCAAGCTTTCGCTCGGCGGCTTTCGCGTCGCGCCGGAGGAGCGGACGTCGTCGCCCGGCTTCGACAGCGACAAGGAAGCCATCGGGCTCGCGAACGGAATGGAGGAGAAGGTCTACTGGTCGCGCCTGATCGGCGTCGGTGGGCCACTCGCGCGCCGTGACATCTCGCGCATCGTCGGGGGGAAGTGCGTGATGCACCCGACGCCCGATGCGCGCGTCGGCCAGCCCCGCGACAGGGCGCTCCTCGACTTCGCGATCGCCAGCTTCAAGGACTGCGAGGCGCGCGCCGGCATCTGCATCACCACCGGCCAGGACCTCGGCCACGGCATGCTGCATGACGGAACCGCCAGCTCGCTCGAGTACCTCAATGCGCGGTTCTCGGGAAGCGTCGTGGCCGACACGTCGAAGCCGACCGGTGAGGGCAACTTCCGCCTGCTGGTGGGCATGCTGCGCGGCGCGGGACTCGACGTCGCGCGAGCCACGGTCGGCCTGGTGGGGTGCGGCAACATCGGGATGCATCTCGTCGAGCGGCTGCGCGAGCGTGGCGCGACCATTCTCGCGCTCGAGTCACGCGCTGAACGTCGCGCAGAACTCGAGGCGCTGGGAGTTCGCACGTGGACCCCGGAGCAGAAGGACGAATTCCTCAGCCAGCCGATGGATGCCGTCTGCGTCAATGCCGCGGGAAACTCGCTCGATCCGCACGCGGTCGGCGTCATTGCGCGCAACGAGCGGCTACACGTGGTGTGCGGATCCGAGAACCTCGTGATGCCCGACGACGCCGTCGGCTCTGAAGCGCTTCGCGCAGCCGGCAAGCTCTACTCGCCCACGGAGCTTGGCGGGATGATGGGCTACCTCACGGCAGTGGAGGAGTACCTCGCGCACGCGGAGGGTGTGCCCTTCGACGTGCACACCCTCTTCGACGCAGCCGAGAAGCTGGACGAAGCGGGGGACCGGGGCGTGGACCGCGTGCTCGAGCGGAAGGGGAAGGTGCGATTCGAGGATGCGATCAGGGAGATATACGGGTAATCGCCGCGGGTAGCTCGCGTCACGAAGCGACTTCGCGTGGCCAGACTCTCTTGGTCTCGGGCGAGCAGGATAGCGTGCGAATGCAGATGCCTGCAGGGCGAGCCTCTTACGGACTTTGTTGAGTTCGTGTTGGGATGAGGGGCATGGGCCCGACTAGCGCAGGCGCATCACGTGTTCTCGCCGTGAGACGCAACGTGAGGGCAAACTTCTGCATGCCTATTGCGGAGCGCGCGAGTACTAGCAATGATGTCTCCACACTCACCAATCGTGGTCACGCAAGCTCGTAGAGTTCCATTGCTCTCCCTCGAAACTCGCTGCACGCACTCGTGAGAATCGCGCGACAGGCCCAGGCAGTCGCGTACAACCGATTGCAGGCTCCCAGCCGTAGCAGTGCCCTTGAGCGAGGCGAAGCGGCGGTCGGAAAGCTCTCCTACAAGCTCGCTGGGGAAACGGGACTCAAGTTCGCTAGCTACCTGGGGCTCGCGGTTACGCAGGGCTATGGCGGTCCCTGTTCCTGTGGCACTACCGCTTACTGCTCCTGCACGACGTCGGGCTCCTGTCTGGTGTGGGGGTGCAACATAACGCACAACTGCGGTTGCTTCCATGGTAGCACGTGCGATGGCGCGTGTACCGATCCAACCTGAATTGGTGCGAACCTGCGATGGCGTGCGTCGAAACGTGCGTCATCGCGGGACTCCACTGGCGCCGTGAGTGCGACATTCGACTGAATGCGATTAATGACTAGTAGCGTGGCGGCGCAGATCAACAACGCTCTTGGAATCGCTAGCTTTCGGTCGGCGGCGCGATCGCTAGTTCGAGCGCCAATTGTGTCCTCCGTGACCATCGCCACGCTAGCTGTTGGAATCGCTTCAGTTTGCATCGTCTATGCATTTGCCGACGCAGCACTGCTGCGACCGATGCCCTATATCGCTGCGGACAGGGCGCTGGCAGTTTCGGAGATGTCGCAGGGTCGGTCGGCGTTCAGTTCCGTCTCCTACGATGTCGGCGAGATTCTCAGGCACCGGACGCGGGCATTCTCGCGGCTTTCGATTTATCGCGACGTGCCAGCGATTGCAACAACGGCTCCCGGGACCAGCCGGTCAATCGTGGTGACGCAAGTCGATACAGGCCTTTTTCGGTTACTCAATGCGAATCCGCGCACGGGTAGGCTCTTACTGGCGAGCGAATACGCTGACCGTAGTGCGGTTCTGGTAAGTCACCATCTCGCTTCGATAATTGGCAGCAACGGTACAGACGTTCTTGGCGCTCCACTGAATATCGCCGACAGGATATACACGGTCGTGGGTGTCATGCCTCCCCTCTTCGCGTTTGGGGAAGCCGACCGAAGTGATGCATGGATTCCGTTGGATCTGAGCGCCGTCGAAGGTACCCAATGGTACGCAGTGGTCGGCATGCTCGCCCCGGGGGTGTCACGGGGCACCGCGACTGACGAAGCAAAACAGTTGACCGAGCAGATCCGCCGCGAGGACGCCTCGAAGCTGGCGACGTGGCGTTTAGTCGTCCGGAACGACATGCTCGACCGACCCACCAGGGCGTGGGGGCCCGCACTCCTGTTCTTCTTCGGTGCCTCGCTGTGCGTTCTCCTGACGGCGTGTAGCAACGCTGGATGTCTCCTGCTGGTGCGCGCTGTGGCCCGCCGACGAGAAACGGCGACGCGAGTTGCGCTCGGTGCCTCACGCAGGCGTCTTACCTGCACCGCTTTGCTCGAGTCCGGAATGCTCGCCGGCTGCGCAGCCCTGCTCGCGCTCCTACTTACGAGCATGAGTCTCCGCGCGATCGGCGGACTTATTCCGCTTGACGCTATGCCTCGCTGGTTCAAGCTCGAGATAAATATGCGCGTGATGCTGATTGCGAGCCTCCTGGCGATAGTCACACTGGCAATAGTGGGAAGCGTTCCTCTGCGCGTAAGCTCGAGCAGAGACCTAATGTCGTTCCTTCGAGCGGGCGGTGACGGCGCGTCAACGTCAAGCAGGTCGCTGCGAGCAGGCATTCGCGCAGCGGTGCTTCAGTTGATACTGTCCCTACTGCTCTGCATGAGTTGCGCGCTCTTCTACGTCAGTTTCCGCAGGGTGGCGGCCGAAACGCGGGGGGTGGATACGAACAGCATCCTCGCGATCGACGTGCGCTATGCTGACTCCACGAACTACGAATCCAATCGCCGAGCCGCCGCCGACCATCTGTTGGCGGATAGACTGTTGAGTCAGGGAGTCTATAACGCCGTGGCAACGCGCTCCGATTTCAGGCGCTTCATCGATAGCGCGTTGCACGGTGGAGTAGCCGATGAAATTGTCGGTGCAAACAAGGATCAGGTCATACTGCCACTCCGCTTCTGGCCACGAGGCCATCGCTACGTCAGTTCGGATTCGATATTTGCCGTGCTCGGCCTGCGTATCGTACAAGGAAGAGGCTTCACGGGATCCGACTCGCCGAGCACGCCGTTGGTAGCGGTCGTGAGTCAGCGATTAGCGGAGATGATCCGAGGTGGATCGGCCATCGGGGCGCGTGTGCGTTTCGGAAGCGCAGGTACTCCAATTGAAGTGATCGGTGTTGTTTCTGACATTCAGATTCCCACGGCCTCGCCTCGCGGGCTTCTCGTTGATCGTGGCCCCGATATTTATCTCTCTGAGCGGCAGGCGGCAGGGGCAACCCCCACTTTGCTGGCACGTGCGCGCGGCGATGCGAGCGCATATGTCGCATCAACCGCATCTCTCGTTGGCGGACAGGTCCCCCAGGCGCGCGAAGTAGTGGTGAGGCCTTTGAGCGAGGTTGACGACGAGATTGTCGTTCTCCTGCGCTTATTCTCTCGACTCCTTGGCGCTTGTTCACTCGTGGTTATCGTGCTCGCGCTTACGGGAGTCGTTGGCACGGTTCGTTACGCACTGGAGCAACAGCGGCGGGAACTCGCTATTCGTATTGCCTTTGGCGCATGTGAACGAGATCTGCGATGGCTGGTTGCCCTGCGTGTCGGGAGAATTGTGCGGCTCGCGCTCCTGATCGGGACTCCGCTCGCAATCGTAGAGGCTGTGCTCCTTCGTGCACTTGTGTTCGATCTGGCTCGGCTTCAATGGGTTGCGTACGCCACAGGAGTCGGTGCAGTCGTCGTGATCGCGCTGGTCGCAGCCATCGTGCCCAGTCGTCAGCTTCGCGAGGACCACCTTCTTCTCAGTCTGCGCGCCTGATCGACCGCTGGCGTGATTCACCGTTATCGCGCGCGTGTCCTCCGGCGATGAGAATCCGTGATCGGAAAGGAATGTCTGCGCGCGAAGTCCTACCCGGTCGCGGGTTTTGCGCTGAACGATTCGATCGCGCTCCTAGTGTACTCTCCCAGGACCAACGTCCCGGACATCCGCGCGCGATCAGTGAGCAGCGCATCCCATCCCTCGGTGCCGTCCCAGAACACCCGCTTGAGCTGCACCATCGCGTCCGGGTTGCTCGCGGCGAGTGTCGTCGCGAGCGCATCGAGGGCGGCGTCCATTGACGTCACGTCATCGAACACGCGCGAGTAGAGCCCGTGACGCTCTCCCCAATCGGCGTCGCGCCAATCGGCGTCCACGCTCATCGCCGCGAATGCAGCGTGACCCACGCGCCGGTCCACCACGGGTCCAATCACGAACGGGCCAATGCCGAGTGCGAGCTCGGCGAGGCGCGCTGACGCGGTCCGCACTGCGAAGGCGTAGTCGGAGGCAGACACGAGTCCCACTCCGCCGCCTGCCGCCTTCCCGTGCACGCGCACCAGGACGAATTTCGGCGCGCGGATCATGGCGAGGATCACCTTCGCAAAGCCGCCGAAGAACTGCGATCCCTGCTCGACCTTCCGGATCGCCTTCAGCTCGACGAAGCTCGCGCCGGCGCAGAAGGGGCCGGTTCCCTCGGAGCGGAGCACGATCACGTGGGCGGCGGGATTCTCCCCCATCGCAGCGATCTCGGCCGCCAGCGCCTGGAGCACGTTGCCGGGCAGGGAATTGCCCTTCGGGTGATGAAAGCGGACGGTGCCGATGCCGCCTGACACGGAGCTCGAGACGCCGCCCGCGGCGTCGATATCGGACTGGGTCATGCGGGGTAAGATAGCGGCGGCGTCAGATTGTCCAATTCCCGGCCGGATCCTACATTTCAGTCACCATGACCTCCCCCCAGGCTACGTCGAACACCGCTCCCGAGAGCGCCGAGGCGATCGCCCGCTTCGAGCAGCGCATCGCGGACGGAGAAAGCATCGAGCCGAAGGACTGGATGCCCGAGCGCTATCGCAAGCAGCTCATCCGGATGATGTCGCAGCACGCGCACTCCGAGATCGTGGGCATGCTGCCGGAGGGGAACTGGATCACCCGCGCGCCCAGCCTGCGTCGCAAGATCTCGCTGATCGCCAAGGTCCAGGATGAGGCCGGCCACGGCCTCTACATCTACTGCGGCACCGAGACGCTCGGCGTCGACCGCGCGACGCTCGTGGAGCAGCTGCTCAACGGCACCGCGAAGTACTCGAGCATCTTCAACTATCCCACGCTCTCGTGGGCGGACATCGGCGTAATCGGCTGGTTCGTGGACGGCGCCGCGATCGTCAACCAGACGATCCTCGCCAAGGCGTCGTACGGCCCCTATGCGCGCGCGATGATTCGCGTCTGCAAGGAAGAGAACTTCCACAAGCGCCAGGGCTACGAGATCGTCGCGACGCTCGCGAACGGCACGCCGGCGCAGAAGCAGATGGTGCAGGACGCCGTGAATCGCTGGTGGTGGCCGACGATCATGATGTTCGGTCCCTCGGTCGCGCTCTCGCCGAACTCCGCCGAGCTTCTCAAGTGGCGCGTGAAGCGGAAGACGAACGACGAGCTGCGCCAGCGCTTCATCAACCTCACCGTGCCGCAGGCACAGGCCGTGAACCTCACCTTCCCCGATGCCGACATGAAGTTCAATGACGCCA
>JAQBPX010000035.1 GCA_028287305.1 Gemmatimonadota bacterium | reverse complement strand
TGTGTTAAGCACGCCGCCAGCGTTCGTCCTGAGCCAGGATCAAACTCTCCAATGAGTGTCTGACAAAAGCTCCAACCGAACATGCTGTCTTCACGCTGCTGCTTAAAGACAGCGTGTCCGTATCACTTGTTTAATCGTGAATTCTATTCTCTCCCCGCAGCACACGAAACGCCGCGGATCGACAAGAGCCATCGCACGATCGTCCAATCGATTATCAAACAGCAACTTACGTTTTCGCCCCCGTATCCGGGGGAACACGAAATATAGATAACGATGACCCGAAAGCAAGGGGGCGAACGTGCGAAATCCGCACCTTCGCCCCCACTTTTTTCTCAACGGCAGCACCCCATCACCGCATCACCGCAGCACGGCATCACCGCACTTCAAACGTCCTCCTCCTCCCCGTCCAGCTCCTCGTCCAGCTCATCATCATCCAGCTCATCATCGAGGTCATCCTCGTCGTCGACGTCATCCTCCTCATCGTCGTCGTCGTCGTCATCCTCGTCCTCGTCGTCGTCGTCGTCGTCGAGATCATCGAACTCATCGTCGAAATCCTCGTCGTCCTCCGGCTCCGCATCGAGGGGCTCATCCTCGGGATCGTCATCGCGCGGAGCAAGGGACCACTCCAACGACGCGAACAGCTCCGACATTGCTCGATTCTCCGTGCAGTAGATAATGAGTGACCTGCCCGACTACGCCCCCGCGCGCTCCCGCTTCGCCTCGCGCGACAGCTTCTTCCGGTCCGACGTCCCGAGGAAGCGCTTCCGCAGGCGAATGCTCCCCGGCGTCACTTCGATCAGTTCATCGTCCTCGATATACTCCAACGCGCTCTCCAGCGTCAACTCCCGGGGCGGCTCGAGCGACACGTTCTCATCCGTGGACTTCGACCGCATGTTCGTGAGCTTCTTCTCCTTCGTCGGGTTGACGTCCATGTCCCCCGGACGCGAATTCTCGCCCACGATCATCCCCTCGTACACCTGTTCCCCCGGGCTCACGAAGAGCGTCGAGCGATCCTGCAGGTTGGCGAGGGCGAATGCGATGATCGTGCCGCCCTCCATCGAGACCAGCGTTCCCCGCGTCCGGCCCGCCAGCGGGCCCGCCCACTGCGCGTACTCCAGGAAATTGTGGTGCATGATCCCGGTGCCGCGCGTGTCCGTCAGGAACTCCGAGCGATAGCCGAACAGCCCGCGCGCCGGGATGCGGTACAGCAGCCGCACCTGGCCCTGCCCCGGATTCTTCATCTCGACCATCTCGCCGCGACGCGGTCCCAGCTTCTCGATCACCGCGCCCACGAACTCCTCCGGCACGTCGATCGCCAGCTCCTCGTACGGCTCGAGGCGCTCGCCATTCGCTCCCACGCGCGTGATCACGCGCGGGCGCGACACCTGGAACTCGAACCCCTCGCGACGCATGGTCTCCATGAGGATCGACAGGTGCAGCTCGCCGCGCCCCGACACCGACCACGTGTCCGTGGAATCGGTGTCCTCCACGCGCAGCGCCACGTTCTTCTCGAGCTCCTTGTACAACCGGTCGCGCACCTGGCGGCTGGTGACGAACTTCCCTTCCTTGCCCGCAAAGGGCGAGTTGTTCACCAGGAAGTCCACCGAGATCGTCGGCTCTTCCACCGCGATGCCCTCGAGGCGCTCCGGGAACTCGGGATCCGTGACCGTGAGGCCGATCTCCACGCCGTCGAGCCCCGCCAGCGCCACCACTTCACCGGCCGACGCCGACTCCACCTCGATGCGGTCGAGCCCCTCGTAGATGTAGAGCTTCGTCACGCGCGAGAGCGCCGCCTTCTGCGTCTCGTCCAGCGGCAGCAGCGCCACGGCGCTGCCCACGCGCACGGTGCCGCGCTCCACGCGCCCGATGCCCAGGCGGCCGAGGTACGGCGAGTAGTCGATCGTCGAGATCAACATCTGGAAGGTGCCGTCGGCATCCGTCGGCGGCGAGGGCACGTGCTCCACGATCGCATCGAACAGCGGCGCCAGGTCCACCAGCTCGTCGTCCATGTCCATGACCGCCACGCCGTTGCGCGCCGACGCATAGACCACGGGCGCGTCGAGCTGCGCCTCGGTGGCCTCGAGCGCGATGAAGAGGTCGAGGACCTCGTCATGCACGCGCATCGGGTCCGCACCGGGGCGGTCGATCTTGTTGATGACCACGAGCGGCGTGCGCTTGAGGCCGAGCGCCTTGCCGAGCACGAAGCGCGTCTGGGGCATGGGACCGTCGAAGGCATCCACGACCAGCAGGACGCCGTCCACCATGCGGAGGATGCGCTCCACCTCGCCGCCGAAGTCGGCGTGCCCCGGGGTGTCGACGATGTTGATCTTGACGCCCTTCCAGTGGACGGACGTGTTCTTCGCGAGGATGGTGATCCCGCGCTCGCGCTCGAGCGGATTGGAATCCATCACGCGCTCGGCGACGACCTGGTTCTCGCGGAAGGCGCCGCCCTGGCGGAGCATCTTGTCGACGAGGGTGGTCTTGCCGTGGTCGACGTGCGCGATGATGGCGATGTTACGAATCTGCATAGCCTTACAATATAACGGCATGGGGCTCGGGGGCACAGGGGTTGAGGGGCTGGGGACCGCAGGAAGGGCTGCAGTCCCCATCCCCCAGCTCCCGTGCTCCCGAGCCCCGGCTGGGTACGCTTCGCGTGCCCTGCCCTCTTGCGCCACTCAAACGTTCCTCACATCGTGAATCCACGACGCACTCCACACTTGGCAGGAGGTGGACCGATGGACCAGGCAGACGACATCGCATCCGGATACCCGCATGGCCGTGGCTACGGTCACGACTACATGCGCGGAGGCGAAGTCCTCGGAGGGTACGGCTACGCCGCGCGACAGGAGTACGAGACGCCGCGTGGGGAACTGCAGGGCGCGCCTCGGCAGGAGGCCGACTCGACGACGCCCCAGGCGTCGTCGGACCGCCGACGATAACGGGCCTGGTCACGGTACGTGGTACGACGAAGGGCGAGGCCACCATGGCCTCGCCCTTTATGCTGCGCGTCGTGGTACGCTACCGCTTCGCCGCCATTCCCGGCTTCGCCGCGGGAGCCGCGCCCGCCGCCGGCGCACCCGGCTGCGTGCCCGCCGGTGCCATGTCCTGCTCCGCAAAGCTCGCGTCATGCCCGCGCGCCTTGAGCATCTGCACGAACGCGAGCTTGTCCACGGCCTTCATGTAGGCCTCCTTCGGCTCCACCACGCCCGCGTCCACGTACTCGATCAGCGCGTCCGCCAGCGTCACCATGCCGAAGCGCTTGGACGTCTGCATGATGGACTGGATCTGGAAGGTCTTGCCCTCGCGGATCAGGTTCGAGATCGCGGGGATCGAGAGCAGGATCTCGCGCGCGGCCACGCGCCCGCCGCCGATCTTCTTGCAGAGCGTCTGCGACACCACGCCCTTGAGCGACTCCGAGAGCATCACGCGGATCTGCGACTGGCGATCCGCCGGGAACTGGTCGATCAGGCGGTCGATGGTGCCCGCCGCCGTGGTGGTGTGCAGCGTGCCGAACACCAGGTGGCCCGTCTCCGCCGTCTCGATGGCGATGGACACCGTCTCGAGGTCGCGAAGCTCGCCCACCAGGATGATGTCCGGGTCCTCGCGCAGCGCCGCACGGAGCGCGGCCTTGAACGACTTGGTGTGCACGCCGACCTGTCGCTGCGTGATGATGCAGTTCTTGTTCGGGTGCACGAACTCGATCGGGTCCTCGATCGTGATCACGTGGTCGTTGCGCGCGCGGTTCACCAGGTCGATCAGCGCGCAGAGCGTGGTGGACTTGCCCGAGCCCGTGGGGCCCGTGACGAGCACGAGGCCCTTCGTCAGGTAGCAGAGCCGCTGCACCTCCTGCGTGACGTTCATCTGCTCGACGCTGACGACCGTCGCCGGGATCTGGCGGAACACCGCGTTCGGGCCCATGCGGTCGCGGGCGGCATTCGCGCGGAAGCGGGCGACGCCCGGGATCTCGTACGCGTAGTCGGTGTCGTTCGACTCCTTGAACTCCGCGCGGTTGCGGTCGGGCATGATGGAGCGGAGCATGATCGACACGTCCTCGGTGCGCAGCGCGGGACGGTCCTCCATGCGCACCATCTCGCCGTGCAGGCGCACGATCGGCGGCTCGCCGACGCGAAGGTGCAGGTCGGAGGAGCCGCGCTGGACCATGGTGGTGAGCAGCTCGTCCAGCTGCGCACGCGCGCGGTCACTGCCTGCGAACGCGACGATTGCGTCCTTCGCCTCGGCTTCGTCGGTCTCGGGCATGGCGGCGGGAGCGAGGGCTGCGGGAGGACTGGCGGGAGCGGCGGCCACGGGCGCGGGCGCCGCGACTGGTGCCGCGGGCGGGATCGCCGGCGAGGCCGCCGGCGTGGGATTCCGTGCATAGGCGGCGCCCAGGGCAGCGTCGGCGTCGGCCGATCCCATGGACGTGGGCTCGAAGCCGGTGAGCGCCTTGAACTGGCCCGTCATGCGCTTGAACTCGGCCTTGTCGTCGATCGAGATCGTCACGCGCCAGCTGGTGTTCTCGCGCATGGCGCGCACGGCGAAGGCGCCATCCACGGTGACGTAGGTGAACGTCGCCGGCAGCTCCCCCTCGATGTTGCGCCGGGACTCCTCGGGCGCGATCTCGGTGAGCAGCGCGGCCACCTGTGCCCCGGTGAGCGGCGCGCGCGTCACGGGGCGCGGCGTGCCCTGCAGGTCCAGGGTGGCCGGACCGCCCTCGTCGAGCACCAGGGCCTCCGCCCGGTTGCTCACCATCACCGACAACAGCTTGTCGAGTTGCGCCATCAGGTTTCCTTGCGGACCTCGCGAACGAGCGTGACGACCCGGCGGTTCACCAGCGTGACGCGCTCGGCGTCATACACGGAGAGGAACCGCGGCTCATAGGAGTTGAGAAAGTCGAGGAGGCGCGGCCGCTCGGCGCGCGTCTCGGGAAAGACGGTGCCGCGACAGGTGCTGCCGTCGGCGAGCGTGAGCTCGACCAGGAGGCCGAGGGCGGGCGAGTCCAGGGGATTGTCGGCGTCGTGCAGGTCGGTCTCGACGCGCGCGATGCGATCCTTGGCGAGCAGCAGGGCGCCGCCCTGCGCGAGGGCGAGGGCGAAGAAGGGCTCGGCGTCGTTGAGCAGGTCGGCCGGTTCCTCGGGGCCCGCGCGGAAGCGTCCCATGGTCTGGAGGAACACGTCGCCATCCATGGCAGCGCCATTCTCGAGGACCACGCGAACGGACCGGCGCAGCTTCTCGATGCGGTAGTCGCTCATCAAAGGCATTGTGATGGGCCGTAGGGGTGGCGTCAAGGATGAAGGTGGGCTTCGCGCTCGAACATCTCGCAGCGCTCGAGCTGGATGGTCACGTGCTGTATCCCGAGGCTCCCGAGGGAGTCGATGGCGCGCTCGAGCACCTGCTGGTGCCGCTCCGCCTCCCGCACGATGGCATGGGCGCTGAGTGCCACCATGCCGGCCCCCACGCTCCACACGTGCAGGTCGTGCACCTGCTCCACCCCGGCGATCTCCTCGAGTCGCGCCCGCACGTCACCCAGGGAGATGTGGCGGGGCGTGGCCTCGAGGAGCACGTCCACCGCCTCGCGCACCAGCGACCATGCGCCGCGCACGATGAGCACGGTGCTCACGATCGAGACGAGCGGATCGGCCGCGAGCCATCCGGTGTAGCGAATGAGCACGGCTGCCACCACGGTGCCACCCTGCGCGAGCAGGTCGCCCAGGACGTGAAGATACGCGGCGCGCACGTTGAGCGTTGTGCCGTTCACCGGGTGCAGCATGTACGCGGCGACCAGGTTGAGCGCGAAGCCGACGCACGCGACCGCGAGCATCACGCCGCCGGCCACGTGCTCGGGATGGCGGAACCGGGACACGGCCTCCACCACGATCCACACCGAGATGCCCAGCAGGGTGGCGCCGTTCAGCAGCGCGGCGAGGATCTCCCAGCGGAGGTAGCCGTACGTCTTCTCCGGCTTGCTCGGCTGCTTCGCGAACCACACGACGAACAGCGACAGCGCGAGCGCGCCGACGTCGGTGAGCATGTGCCCGGCGTCGGCCAGCAGTGCGAGGGAGTTCGAGACCAGCCCCCCGATGACCTCGGCCACCAGCAGCACGGCGGTGAGGCCCAGCGCCCAGCGAAGGGCGCGCGTGGACGCGCCCTCCCCGTGCGAACAGCCCGACCCGTGTGAATGCATGCCGGAATTTGGCCCGGAGTGACCACGCCGCGCCACCGTGAGTATGTTTGTGCCGTGCTGCTCCGCACGATCTTCATCCTGGTCCTGCTCGTCCTCAACGCGTTCTTCGTCGCGGCGGAGTTCTCCCTCGTGCGCGCCCGCCGCACGCGGCTGGAGTCCATGGCGCGCTCCGGCGACTGGATGGCTCGCCTGGCGCTCAAGGCGTCCGGGCAGCTCGGCCGGGTCCTGTCCGCCAGCCAGCTGGGCGTCACCCTGGCGAGCATCGGGCTGGGAGCGCTGGCCGAGGCGAGCCTGGGGGACTACTTCACG
Organism: Gemmatimonadota bacterium; assembly: GCA_028287305.1. Taxonomy (GTDB): domain Bacteria; phylum Gemmatimonadota; class Gemmatimonadetes; order Gemmatimonadales; family Gemmatimonadaceae; genus JAQBPX01. The sequence goes on along the minus strand of JAQBPX010000035.1, from coordinate 23,397 downwards.
GGCCAGCTCTCGCGCCTGCCGGTGGCGCTGGAGCTGGCGACGCGAGCCGGCATCGCCGCGGCGATCTCCATCGCCATCGTGACGTACTTCCACGTGGTGTTCGGCGAGCTGGCGCCCAAGAGCGCCGCGCTCAACCACTCGGAGCAGGTGGCGCGCTGGCTCACGCCGCCCTTCCTGGTGTTCGCGTGGTTCATGACGCCGTTCATCGTGGTGCTCGATCGCTCTTCCCGGCTCGTGATTCGCCTCACGGGGGGAGACGTCACGCACAGCGAGGAAAACGTGCACTCGCCGGAGGAGCTCCGCATGCTGGTGGAGCAGAGCGAGGAAAGCGGGGCCCTGCACAAGCGCGACGCGGCCCTGATCGAGGGCGTGTTCGAGTTCAGCGAGAAGAACGCGCGCGAGGTGATGACCCCACGCACGCAGCTCTACGCCATCGAGGTGCACGCGACGCTCGACGAGACGATGGCGATCGTGCTCGAGAGCAGGCACTCCCGCTACCCGGTGTACGAGGAGACGATCGACGAGGTGGTGGGAATGGTGCTCGCCAAGGACCTCCTGCCGATCCTGCACGCCCCGCCGAAGGCATTCTCGCTGCGCGCCCTGATGCGACCCGTGCACGTGGTGCCCGGCACGCGCGAGGTGGAGGACGTGCTGGCGGACTTCAAGAAGATGAAGGAGCACCTCGCCATCGTGCTCGACGAGTACGGCGGCACCGCGGGCGTGGTGACCATGGAAGACCTGCTCGAGGAGATCGTGGGTGACATCCTCGACGAGTACGACGAGGCGGTGGCCGAGCAGGCGGGCGGCGCGGGGAGCGCGGACCTGGTGGTGGTGCCGGGCGACTCCAACATCGGCGAGCTCAACGAGCGATTCGCGCTGGCCGTGCCCGAGGACGACTACACGACCATCGGCGGCTTCGTGTTCGGCACGCTGGGCCGCCTGCCCGTGCCGGGGGACCGCGTGACGGCAGGCAACGCGGTGTTCACCGTGCGGGCGATGGATGGCCGCCGGGTCGCGAGCCTCTCGGTGGACCTGCACTCCGCCGGCGATCGCCGGGGCCGAGAGCGCGAGGCGGGGCGCCAGGCAGGCGAGTCGCCGGAGTAGCGCGAGTCGCGCGGCTCAGGGCGTGCCGCGCGGGATGAAGACGGGAAGGTTCGCCAGCTGCCACGCCGCCGCGGCCATCACGGTCGCGGCCTGTGCCACGTCGCCCGGCCACGTGTAGTCGAGCACGTCGTCCTGCGAGTGGTAGGTGTGGTCGTAGCCGCGCCAGTCCTGGATGAAGAGATAGGCTGGCACTCCGGCGTTCAGGAACGGGAGATGATCGCTGCCTCCCTTCGTTCGCGCCTCGATGGTGAACGGTCCCTGCGATGGGATGACGTCGAGCATGCGGCGCCATAGCAGCGAGAGGTCGTTGCGCCCCTGCAGCGGCACGCCCGTGATGCGACCGGTTCCATTGTCGAGCATCATCGCGGCCTGGATGTGCGGCAGTGCGCTCGCATGATCGCGTGCGTAGGCGCTCGAGCCGAGGAGGCCCTGCTCCTCCCCGCTGAAGAGCACGAAACGGATCGTGCGCTTCGGCCGAACGCCCGTGGCAGCCAGGATGCGCGCCGCTTCCATCACGGCCACCACGCCGGCGCCGTTGTCGGTTGCGCCGGTGCCCAGGTCCCACGAATCGAGGTGCGCACCGAGCAGCACCACCTCGTCGGGATGTTCGCTGCCCCGGATCTCGGCCACCGTGTTCCACTGCGGCGCGGGCTGCTCGAGCAGCGTGTTGGCGATGTCGGCCTCGATGCGCACCTTCTCGCCACGCGCGAGGAGTCGCTGCACCTGCGCGTAGCTCTCGTGCGCGAGCATGACCTGCGGCAGGAGTGGGTTGGCGGGCGAGCCACGCATCACGAGCAGGTGATTGGGCTTCTCGCCATCCACGAGCACGCCCGCCACGCCCTCGGACATCAGGCGTCGCAGTCGCTCGAGGCCGACCAGGTCACCGGGGCGCGCGGCGATCGAGGCGTAGTGGGCGCGGAGCGTGGAGTCGAACTTCGCGCGTGCCGGCGGGTCGAGGGGCGCCTCCGGATTGGCGACCGGGATCGCCGGCGTGACCATCACCCACGCACCCCTCAGGCGGCCCGCGAACTTCGCGTCGAACTCGGCGGGAGTGCGAGTGTCCACCCACACCACGTCGCCACGCGCGGGGCCGTTGGTGCCCGGCGTCCAGCCCACCGACGCGGCGACGAGCACGCGCTCCTGCGGCGCGAGCATGCGCACCACGGCGCGACCGCGTGTCCAGCTGCGCGAAAGGGACCATGGCTCGAGCCACGCGCTGTCGGCGCCGGCTGCGCGCATCTGCGCGGCGGTCCAGTCGTTGGCGCGGCGAAGGGCGGGCGAGCCGGTGAGGCGCGGTCCGATCACGTCCAGCAGCGTGGCGAAGGTCTCGCGCGCGCGGCTGTGGGTGGTGCCCTCGGCCACGATGCGCGCGATCAGTGCGCTGTCGGGAGCGGGGCGGAGGTCGAGCTGGGTAACGGGGTCCTGGGCGCGGAGGGGGACCGCGAGGAGGAACAGCGCGAACAGCGCAACGGTTACGGCAACGGCAGGTCCCTCGCTGCGCTCAGGACGACTGCATCGTTGTTGTCCGGCAGCCTCCGCAGTTGTCCTGTTCACGCGGTTGTCGTTGTCGTTGTCCGCGCGATGCGCGCACACAGCAGCACGGCCGCGATCATGCTCGATGCATCGGCCACGCCCTGCCCCGCGATGTCCAGCGCGGTGCCATGATCGGGCGACGTGCGCGGGAAGGGCAACCCGAGCGTGATGTTCACCGCGCTGCCGAAGCTCGCGACCTTGATGGCGGTCATGCCAACGTCGTGATACGGTGCGATCACGGCGTCGAACTCACCCTTCATGGCGCGCACGAACACCGTGTCGGCGGGAAAGGGGCCGAGCAGCCCCGAGCTCCGCGCCGCGGGGGCGAGCACTTCGTCGTCCTCGCGGCCGAAGCGCCCGCCATCACCCGCGTGCGGGTTGAGCGCGCAGAGCGCAATGCGCGGCTCGGCAAGGCCGAACCAGTCGCGCAGCCCGCGTCGCGTGACGTCGGCTGCCGCGCCGATCGCCTCGGCAGTCACCGCGCCGGGTACGTCGCGCAGTGCGAGATGCGTGGTAGCGAGCACGACGCGCAGGCGCTCACTCGCCAGCATCATGGCCACGCGCGTGCCGGTGAGCGCCGCCAGCATCTCGGTGTGGCCGGGAAAGTCGTATCCACCGGCGTGGAATGCGGCCTTGTCGATCGGCGCGGTCACGATCCCCTGCACCGTTCCGGCCTGCGCGAGCGCCACGGCCCGCTCGATGGCGCGGCCGGCCAGCCGCCCGGCCTCGGCGCTCGACGCGGCCATCCACTCGCCCACCATCTCGTCCACGTCCACGCCGGCGTCGCGCGGCCCCACGATCACGAGCTCCGCCGCCTCCTGCACCCGCGCATCGGCGCGCGCGGCGGCGACGATCTCGGGGCCGATCCCCCGAACGTCGCCGAGCGTGACGGCGAGCCGCGGGCGCACTACTTCTTCGACGTCGCCACGGCGTCGTCGAGGCGGATCGACACGTACGTCTGCTTGCGCAGCGAGTCGATGAAGCGGCGCACCGCGCCTTCCTGGGCGAGCTGCGAGCGCACGCGCTCCCGCAGGTCGTTCACCGAGTACTCACCGCCCTCGTCGCTCGTGACCAGCTGCACCGCCACGAACTTGGGCACCTCCGGCACGCTGCCCGGGATCTGGAACACCGAGAAGTCGCCGGCCTTGTGCCCGCGGAACGCGCGCTGGTACGCCTCGGGCAGCGAGTCGCGCGCGATCGGCGTGAGGATCGACGTCTCTTCCTGGTTGGCGTAGTCGTGGAACTTCTTCGCCAGCGTGTCGAAGTTCGCACCCGCCACCCAGGCCTTCTCCACCGAGTCGGCGAGCGCGTGCGCGCGCATGACGTCGTTGCTGTCGATCACGGGGCGGATCAGGATGTGCCGCGACTTCACCTCGCTGGGCTGTACGCGATCCACCTTGATGATGTGGTAGCCGAAGGGCGTCTCGACCACGGGGCTGATCTCGCCCGGCGGCAGCGCGAACACCCAGCGCTCGAACTCCGGCACGAAGAACCCGCGACGATGCCAGCCGAGGTCCCCGCCGAGCTCCTTGGTGTTGTCCATGGACTCGCGCTTGGCGACGCGCTCGAAGTCGGCGCCGGCCTTCACTTCCACCAGCAATGACTCCGCCTTCGCCTTCGCCCTCGCCTTGGCGGCCTCGCTCGCCGAGGGGTTGATCACGATCTGGCGCATGGTGACCGTCGCCGGCTTCTTCAGGCTGCTCCCCTGTGCCTTGATGCGGTCGTAGGCCTCCTGCACATCCTGGTCGGTGACGTTGGACGCCACGAGCTTGCCGTCCGTCTTCATCTTCTCGAAGAGGCGCGACTGCAGCTCCTGCTTGCGCAGCTGTTCGTTGAGGAAGCGGCGATACTCCTCGGGCGTGCCGAGTCCGGCCTGCACCAGGGCGGTGCGGTACTCGGCCTCGGAGGCGAACTGGCCCCGCACGTCCTTCAGGCGCTTGTCGGTGGAAGTGTTGAGGTCCGCTTCCGGCACCTCGACCTTCACCGCCTTGGCCTTGGCGATCAGCACTTCCTCGTCGATCATCGCGTCGAGCGTGGACTTGTCGAGGGCGCGCTTCGCGACCGGATCCGTGGGCATCTTGAAGTTCGGATCCTGCTGGAGCGCGAGCACGCGCTCATCCAGGTCGTAGCGCGTGATGGGCTGATCGCCCACGATGGCCACGATGCGATCGAGGGCGACCGGCGAGCCCGCAACGGGCGTCGGGGTCACGGGCGCGGGCGGGGCCGGCGGCTGCTGGGCTGGCTGCTGCTGGGCCGCGGCGGAGCCGGCGACGAGCGCGAGGAGCGCGAGGGAGGAGAGAACCTTCGTCATGACCTGAAGATACACGAAGCCGCCCGCTGGAGGTCCCTCCAGCGGGCGGCGCGGTGGTTTGGATGCGGTCAGGGCGTCTTGGTGGCGCCCGGCGGGGCCTGCGGCGGAGCCTGCTGGGGAACCTGCTGCGGAGCCTGCTGCGGCACGCCGGCCGGGGGAACGCCCGGGATCGGCACCTGCGACCTGGGCTGCTGCGACGCGCGCACGGAATCCGCCGCGAGGCGCACGACCTTCGCGCGCTCCACCGCGCGATCGATGCCGGCCGCGTTCACCTTGCTCTCGTACTTCATGTTGAGCACGGCCGCGAGCGGCGGCGGCACCGGGATCGGCTGCGCCGTTCCGGCCATCACGCGGTCGAGGTACGCCTCGACGCGCGCCGCGGCGAGGCGCTCACGCTCCGCACCGCTCTTCGCGCTGTCGGCGAGCGCCTTGGGATCCACGCCGATGAGCTGCCAGATCTGCTGCACGGCGCTGCCGAAGTCCTTGTGCAGGCCGTTGCTCTCCTCGGCGGTGAGCGTGACCTTCGCGCTGTCCGCCTTCGCCAGCACCAGGTCGCGACGCGCGATCCCCTTGATGAAGTCGCGGATCAGCGAGTCAGGCACCTGCTGCATCTGCTGCGCGACGCGCGCCTGCGGCGGGAACGTCTCGAGCCACATGACGAAGCGCCCCGTGGTCAGCGCGCCACCATTGTAGGTCGCAAGCGTGCCGTTGTCGTCGCGGTGCTGCGAGATCGCCAGCGCCGCGGCCTTGGCCAGCGCGGGCGCGCCGTCCTTCACCTTCACGTTGGCGTTCGAGTCGATCTTCGCCATGTACGTGCTCTCGGCCACCTGTGAGTGCGACTGCGCGAACTGCGCGACGTAGGCCGTCTTCGCGCGCTCCCAGGTGAGGCGCTGGATGATGTGGAAGCCGAACTGCGTCTCGACCGGCGCGGAGATCTCGCCCGGCTTGAGCGCGGCCACGGCGTTGCCGAAGGGACCCACCATCGCGCCCTTGGGGAACACGCCGAGGTCGCCGCCGTTCTGGCCGCTGCCCGGGTCGCTGCTGTGCTTCTTCGCCATGTCGGCGAAGTTCGCGTCGTTCACCTGCGGGCGAAGCGCCTCGGCGGCCTTCTTCACCGAGTCATGCTGCGCGGGCGTGGCGCCCTGCGGGAAGGACAGCAGGATATGCCGCGCGGCGAGCAACCCGCCGACGGAGGCGTTGTACCCCGCCTCGCTGCCGGTGTCCGCGCTGAACGACTTGGCCACCTGCTCCATGAAGCGCTGCACGCGAATCGAGGCGGACACGCCCTCGAGCGCCTTGTCGATGTTCTTCGGGTCGGTGAGCGAGTCGCCCCTCGCAGCGGCCTGGCCGAGCTGCTGGTAGTTGACCCAGAGGTCGGTGAGGATCGTCGCGGTCTGCTTGTCCGTGGGGACCTGCAGCTTGGCCTGGCCCATCAGGTCGGCGAGGCGCGTGACGGAGAGCTCCTGCGAGCCGGCGCGGGCGACGACGTCGACGTGCGCGGTGAGGGCTTCACGGAGGCCGTCGCAGGCGACGAGCGTGGCGGTGAGCGCCACGAAGGCGAAGAGGGGACGAGCTTTCATCGAACGGAAACTCCGGAACGGGGCGGGCGGATCAGAGAACGGCGCGCAGTGCCCGCACCAATCCATCGAGGATGGATGCCCCCCCGAGACGGGTGAGCTTGAGCGAGAGAGGGTGTGCGCGGCGGACCTCGGCCTGGAACTGCACCTCGTGGAACGCCGCGGACAGCCCCTTCATCCGGGGCGCCGCAGTATCCCTAAACGTAATGCGGGCTTCGTCCCCGCGCACCAGGATGCCCTCGATGCCAAGGGCGCCGCCGGCAATGCGCAGCTGGGCCAGCGCCATCATCGCCTCCGCCGGCGCGGGGAGTGGGCCGAACCGGTCGCGCAGCTCCACGCGCAGCGCCTCGATCTCCGCCGGGGTCTGGATGCGCGACACGCGACGATAGACGTCGAGCTTCGCGTCCGCCGACACGATGTACTCATCGGGGAGGTAGCTCGGCACATCCATCGAGACGTCGCTCGGCACCAGCTTCGGCGCCGCGTCGCCCAGCATCACGCGACGCACGGTCTCGTCGAGCATGCGCAGGTAGAGGTCGAAGCCCACCGCGTGCACGTAGCCACTCTGCTCGGGGCCGAGGATGTTCCCCGCCCCGCGCATCTCCATGTCCTTGAGCGCGATCGTGTAGCCGGCCCCGAGCTCCGTGTGGTGCTCGAGCACCTTGAGGCGACGCTCCGCCTCGAGGTCCACCGTGTCGGGCACCAGCAGGTAGCAGTAGGCGCGGCGATGCGAGCGTCCCACACGGCCGCGCAGCTGGTAGAGCTGCGCGAGGCCGAGGTGGTCGGCGCGATTCACGAACATGGTGTTGGCGTTGGGCACGTCGAGCCCACTCTCGACGATCAGCGTGGAGACGAGGACCTTGATCTCGCCGCTCACGAAGCGGTGCATGATCTCCTCGAGCTGGCGCTCCTTCATCTGCCCGTGCGCCACGGCCACGGTGGCGCGCGGCACCACGCGCTGGATGTGGTCGGCCACGCCCTGGATGGTCTCGATACGGTTGTGCACGAAGAACACCTGGCCCCCGCGGTCGAGCTCGCGCGAGATCCCCTCGTCGATCAGGCCGTCGTCCCACGGCTCGACATACGTGAGCACGGGTGAGCGGTCGCGCGGCGGCGTCTGCATCAGCGTCATGTCGCGCAGGCCGGCGAGCGACATGTGCAGCGTGCGCGGGATGGGCGTGGCCGTGAGCGTGAGCACGTCCGTCTCCAGCTTCATCTGCTTGAGTCGCTCCTTGTGCTTCACGCCGAAGCGATGCTCCTCGTCCACCACGATCAGCCCCAGGTCGCCGAACACCACGTCGGGGCTGAGCAGGCGGTGCGTGCCGATCACGACGTCCACCTTCTTCGCCGCGAGGTCGGCGAGGATCACCGCCTGCTCCTTCGCCGACTGGAAGCGGCTCAGCGACTCCACGCGAATCGGGAAGTCGGCGAGCCGGTCGCCGAAGGTGCGCGCGTGCTGGTCGGCGAGGATGGTGGTGGGCACGAGCACCGCCACCTGTCGCCCGCTCTGCACGGCCTTGAACGCGGCGCGCACGGCGATCTCCGTCTTGCCGTATCCCACGTCTCCCACGAGCAGCCGGTCCATGGGACGCGGCCCCTCCAGGTCCTTCTTCACGTCCTCGGTGGCGCGCCGCTGGTCGGGCGTGTCCTCGAAGAGGAAGCTGGACTCGAGCTGCTTCTGCCACGGCGTGTCCGTCACGTGCGGCGGGCGCGCGGCCACCTTGCGGCGCGCGTAGAGGTCGAGCAGCTCCTGCGTCATCTCCTGGATGGACGCGCGCGTCCGGTCGCGCTGCTGCGCCCAGCGTCGGCCGCCGAGCTTGTGCAGCCGCGGCGGCGGCTGGTCCTCGCTCACGTCGCTGGCCGAGCGATAGCGCTCCACCTGGTCGATGCGATAGAGCGGGACGTTGAGCCGGTCGCCGCCCTCGTACTCGATCACCGCGACTTCCACCGTGCTCTCGCGCACGAAGATGGTCTGGATGCCGCGGTAGATGCCGACGCCGTGCTCCAGGTGCACCACGAAGTCGCCGGGCTTGAGGCCGGCGGTGTCGATCGCCACGCCGGCGGAGTAGCGGCGCGACCGGCGGATGCGTCGCTCGCGCCGGAAGATCTCGTGGTCGGTGAGCACGCGCAGGCCGGGCACGTGCCCTGCCGGCGGGATGGTGAAGCCGCCGTCCAGCACGCCGATCACCAGCGCGGCCGGGCTCGGCCCGCTGTACTCCTCGCTGAGCAACTCGTCGAGTCGCTCGGCCTGTCCCCCGTTGTCGCAGAGGATGATCGTGGACATCCCGTCGCGCACCAGGTGGCGGAGCTTCCTGATGTCCCGGTCGATCGCCTCAGGCGGCCGCGTGGGATACGTGACCTGCGCCTTCTCGGCCACGCCGTCCACCACGCAGAGGCGGCCGAGCGAACGGATCGCGGCCAGCGTGACGTCGGGCGCGTCGAAGAGGTCCTCGCGGTCCGGCGCATCCTCGCCGCGGCGGCGCGCGAGGATCACGTGATGCTGCGCCTCGTCCCACGTGCGGCGCAGCTCCGGCTCGAGCCGCGTGCCGAGCGGCACGATGACGAACGCGTCGGGGGGAATGAGCGCGGTGATGGACTGGCGATCGAACTCGCCGACCACCTCGCCCACCTGCCCGTCCACCGGCAGCACCACGACGCGCTCGACGGTGCGCGTGGACCGCTGCGTCGCGAGCTCGAAGTGGCGCAGCTCCGTGAGCTCGTCACCCCAGAACTCGGCGCGCACGGGGTCGGCCATGCCGAAGGAGTAGACGTCGAGGATGCCGCCGCGCAGCGAGAACTGCGCGACGTCGTCCACCATCGGCACGCGCTCGAGTCCCATCACCTCGAGCTGCCTGACCAGGTCCTCGATGCGATGCGTCGCGCCCTTCAGCAGTTCCAGCCGCAGCTCGCGCAGGGCGCGCGGCATGCGCGTGCGCTCCATCACGGCGCGCGTGGTGGTGAGGAGCACGCGCACCTCACCGCGGGTCACGCGCTCGAGCGTCTCCACTCGCTCGCCGGCGACCTCGAGGTGCGGCTCGACCTCGGCGAGTCCCTCGCGCGGGGGATACAGCGCGACGGGCGCGTTTTCGAGGAGCACCTGGAGGTCGGCGAGCCAGCGCTCCGCCTCGGGGAGCGCGTCGGTGACCACCACGAAGAACCGCGTCGACAGCCGCTGTGCGAGCGCGGCGACGACGGCGGCATCGGCTGACCCGGCGAGCCCGCCGATGGCGAGCGCGCGGCCGGGCTCAGGCAGCGATTCGAGCGTGCGGGCGAACGCGGGAAGGCGCTCGATCGCATCCAGCACAGACGGCAGGGGCACGTGCGAAGGTCGAAGGAATCAGGCGGCGCGCCGCACGCGTCCCCCGGTCAGCACCGCCTCGCCCACCAGGGCGAGCAGCGCGACCACGAGCAGGGGCAGAACGAGCGAACGGCGTCCAGCAGCCGCGTCGAACGATAACGCAGCGAGGGCCCCGGCATCACTCACGGTGCGCACATGTCGCGCGCCGAGGGCGCCGGCGAGCTGGGCGCTGGGCCAGCGCGCGAGCTCGGACTCGGCGGCCTGGGGGTTGGCCACGAGGGCGCCCACGGCCTTGCCGCTCTTCGTCAGGAAGGTGACGCCCGGTCGCGCAGGCAGCCGCCAGGACCCGGCCGTTGCGGCCACGCGAGAGCCATCGGGACGCTCCAGTCCATCCACCCCTGCGGGGATCGTGACGAGCGCACCCGGCTCCCCCGAGATCACCGTGCCCGCTTCGGCGCCAAGGCGCTCCCCGATCACGCGCCCCAGCCAGGGGAGGAATGCGGCACGCAGCGGCAGGTTGGTGGCCGCCGGGTCGAGGGGCGAGCCCACGATCACGTAGCGGTCGCCGGACACGATCCAGGGCGTGTTGCCCACGGTGGCGAGCGTGTCCGCCGCCGCACCCGCCTGCGCGAGCAGCGGGTAGTGAAGCGAGACGGTGGCGCCATCGAGGCCGTCGCCGTGTGCGATGGATTCCTCGCGCGCGGGCGCGCCGAAGCGCCACGGAATGCCGAGCCGCTCGAGCGACCGGTTGGCAGCGCCGAGCTGCACCGGATTGAGCGGCGCAGTCACGAGCGCGGGGAGCGACGTGACCTCCTCGGCGGAGCCCAGGATCGTGGCGTCGCCGTTGGCCACCTGGCCGCCGGCACGCAGCGCGTCCACGGCGCTCTGCGCAAACGCCCCGGCGCCGGCAAGCACGCGCACGGCGGGCGCACTGCCGATCCACGCGGCGAACGCGCCCGCGTCGTCGCCGGTGAGCTCGTCGGGCTCGATCTCGAGCGAACCACGCACCCACCCACGCGCGGTGACCACCGGTCGCACCGAGACTTCCTGGTCGGGCGCGGTGCTTCCCCGCGCGACCACGCGCCCGTCCACCAGCAGGCGCCAGCTGGTGGAGTCGGCGCTGCGGATGCGCGCCTGCACCGTGCCGCGCGGCGTCCAGCGAATCGGTCGCGCGGCGACGGAGGTAACGGCGCGATTGCGCGCGGGCGCGTTCGTCGGCGACCATGCGACGACGGGTACGTCGCCGATGGCTGGTGGAGTGCGCCACGCCGAGCGCTGCCCGTCGGTGAGGAGCGCTACCTGCCCGCCTGGGCGGCCGGAACCGCGCACGAGCGCGGCGGCGCGCGCGAGGGCGGCCGGGGGATCGCCGGCGCCACCGAGTGGAGTGATGCGCTCGATTTCAGCGCGGATCGCGGCTGCCGAGCCCCCGGTGACGCGCAGGTCGGCGGTCACCAGCCAGAGCCGGTCGGAGGGCGACGCCGCGTCCACGGCGGCGCGGGCGAGCTCCTTCATGTGCGTGAGCAGCGGGCGTCCCTGCTCCACCACTCCGCTGGAGAGCGAGTTGTCGATGACGATTGCGAGCGCAGTGGGCGCGTGCCCCGTGCCGCCGAGTCGCGCGAGCGGACGCGCCGCCGCGAGCGCGAGCGCACAGATGATCGCGACGCGCAGGAGCATGAGGAGCAGGTTTCGCAGCCTGAGCGTGCGGCTGTTCTCCTGCTCCGCGCGCAGCAGGTAGCGCGCGGCGGGGAACTCGATGCGTCGCCCCACGCGCCGGCGCAGCAGGTGCAACAGCAGCGGGACGCCGGCCGCGACGAGGAGGCCGAGCCAGAGTGGCGCGAGGAAGCTCATGGCAGCTGCTGTCGCGCGGCGAAGGCCTGGCGCAGCGGAATGCCGAAGGGCTGGTCGGTGCGAACGAGCGTGTAGCCCGCTCCGATGGATGCGCAGCGCGAACGCCATTCCTCTATGACTTCCTCGACCGTGCGCTGGTAGGCGGCGCGCACGTCGGCGGCGCTGGCCGGCACCTCGAGCTGCGATTCGGGATCGTGGAAGAGCGCCTCGCCTGCGCCCTCGAGCTCCAGCTCGGCGGGGTCGGCGATGTGCAGCACGGCCACGTCGTGTCCCGCGGCGCGGAGTCCACGCAGCGACTGCATGGCCTCGTTCGCGTCGAGAAGCAGGTCGGAGACGAGCACCACGAGGCCGCGACGCTGGATCAGTCGCGCGGCCTGGTTGAGCGCGGGCGCGGCGCTCGACGCGAGGCCCGCGCCACCCTCCTCGAGCGCGGCCATGAGGCGACGCCACTGGCCGTGCCGTGCGCGCGGCGGCACGGCGCTGCGGACCGTGGCGTCGAAGCGGATGAGGCCGACCGCGTCGCGCTGGCGGAGCAGCAGGAGCGCGAGTGCGGCGGTGAGGCGCTCGGCGTAGGCGCGCTTGGTGAGTCGCGCGCTGGCGCCGGTCCAGTCCATGGAGCGGCTGACGTCGAGCACCACCGTTGCGCGGAGGTTGGTTTCCTCCTCGAACTGCTTCACCACCCAGCGGTCGCTGCGAGCCGCGATCTTCCAGTCGACGTAGCGGAGGTCGTCGCCGGGCTGGTAGGGGCGGTACTCGGCGAACTCGACGGAGAATCCCTTGCGCGGGGAGCGATGGAGGCCGGTCATGAATCCGTCGACGACCCACCGGGCCGTGACCTCGATGCGTCCGAGGGCGGCGATGGTGGCCGGGTCGAGCAGGTCGGCGCGCATGGCGCTCGCGGTGGACGTCATGACGAGGGCAAGCTAGGCCGGGTCGCTGCGCACGGCAAAGAGCAGCCAGTAAGGAATTGGTCGCCGTCGCGCTGTTTCGGTGATGATGCTGCGGGGGATTCGGCGATCGTGAGGGATGAGAGAACCTGGGTTCGATGGGCGGGGCCGGTCGCCTCGGAATGACGCGGACGAACTGAAGCGGACGGACGCGGAGACTGCTCCGCCGCCATCCCTCGAAGCGCCAATCGAGGGCACGTTTCGCTTCGAGAAACCGGTTTTTTGCAATGACGACACCACGGGACGCATCATCCGCGCGTTCTACCACGTGTATCGGGAGATGGGGGAGGGACACCTCGAGTCGGTCTACAAGAATGCGATGGCGATAACGCTCAGGAATCACGGAATGAGCGTCGAAATCGAGGCGCCCATCCTTGCGACGTTCGAAAACCAGCCCGTCGGCCGCTTTCGCGCGGACCTGCTGATCAATCGACAGATCGTCGTCGAACTGAAGGCGGCGAAATCGCTCGATCCGGCACACGTGAAGCAGCTGATCAACTATCTCAAGTCGAGTGGTCTCTCGATCGGATTCGTGTTCAACTTCGGCACCAGGCCGGACTTCGTGAGGCGGGTATTCACCCACAGGAAGCCCGCGTAGTGTCCGCGAAGTTCCGCTTCAGTTCGTCCGCGGAATCCGAGGAGACCGGCCGCGGCGCCCCGACGCCAGCGCGTCGAACCTTCACGACGCTGCGGGGTATTGTCAGGGTGACTCTCCAAGGAGCAGCAATGCGTGCACGTATAGATGTTCGGATGGTGGCGGCCGCGATCGCCGTGATGGGATGGGCGCCGCGCCTCGTCGCGCAGGCCGCTCCGCAGGTGAGCGTGAAGGCCGAGGGACCCGTGTCGTCCACCGGCCGGCTGCAGGCGCTGGTGCAGGCGCACGACTCGGCGCACGTCCTCGTGCTGCACGTGGCGCCCGACGGATACGTGAGCGTGGTGTGGCCCGCGAAGCCGACGGACGACGATCGCGTAGCGAAGGGAGCATCACTGCTCACGGCCACGACGTTCGTGGGCTTCAACGAACAGCTCGACGTCCAGCGCACCCTGCGCCTGGTGCCCATCGTGCCGGCGGCGCGGCGCGCGTCGTACGACGCACGCGGCGGCTACCTGGTGGCGGTCTCGTCGGCTCAGCCCCTGCAGCTCGACTCCCTGCGGTCGGGCGACAAGTGGGGCTCATGGACACTCGACAACTTCCAGGCGTCGGCTGATCCCACCAAGCTGATCGACCAGTTCGCCACGTACTTCACGAATGACGCGACGCCTCACGCCGTGTCGTACGCCTCGAGCGCGCTCTACGCGTACCTGAGGCCCGCGGCGCTCGACCGGCCGGTGTACGTAGTGCGGGTGGTGAGGCAGTGAGGAGCTGAGGGGCTCAGGTTGATGATGAGGGGGCCGCGGCCGTTGCCGCGGCCCTTTTCTAATTCCCTCAGCCCCTCAGCCCCCGCGCCCCCCAGCCCCTATATTTATCAGGCTGTATCCCCCTCGCTCCCAGAGTGCCTTGAAGCTCGACCATATTCGCAACTTCTGCATCGTCGCCCACATCGACCACGGGAAGTCCACCCTGGCCGATCGCCTCATTGAGGCCACGGGGATGCTCCAGAAGCGGGAGATGAAGGACCAGGTGATGGACACGCTCGACCTCGAGCGTGAGCGCGGCATCACCATCAAGCTCAACGCCGTGCGCATGTCGTACACGGCCCCCGACGGCGAGACGTACGAGCTGAACCTCATCGACACCCCGGGGCACGTCGACTTCACCTACGAAGTCTCGCGCTCCCTCGCCGCCTGCGAGGGCGCGATCCTCGTGGTCGACGCCTCCCAGGGCATCCAGGCGCAGACGCTGTCGAACCTGTTCCTCGCGCTCGACGCGGGGCACGTCATCATCCCGATCCTCAACAAGATCGACCTGCCCGGCGCCGAGCCCGAGAAGCGCCGCCAGGAGGTCGCCGACCTCCTCGGCATCGACCCCGAGGAGATCCTGCTGGTGTCCGCCAAGGAAGGACTCGGCGTGCCCGAGCTCCTCGAGCGCGTGATCGAGAAGATCCCCGCGCCGCAGGGCGATGCCGACGGTCCCCTCCGCGCGCTGATCTACGACTCGTACTACGATCGCTATCGCGGCGCCATTCCCTCGGTGCGCGTGGTGGACGGCATCCTCAAGCCGAAGATGACCATCACCTTCGGCACCAGCGACAGCATCTACGAAGTGGCCGAGGTCGGGTACAACCAGCTTCGCCAGGTGAAGACCGACCAGCTGGGGCCGGGCGAGGTCGGCTACGTCGTGGCCAACGTGCGCTCGGTGAGCGAGACGCGCGCCGGCGACACGATCTTCGACGCGGTCAACCGCGCCCCGGAAGCGCTGCCCGGCTACCAGGCGGTGCGATCCTTCGTCTTCGCCGGCATCTATCCCACCGACACCACGCAGTACGAGGCGCTCCGCGACGCGCTCGAGAAGCTCAAGCTCAACGACGCCTCGCTCCAGTACGAGCCCGAGACCTCCACCGCGCTCGGCTTCGGCTTCCGCTGCGGGTTCCTCGGGCTGCTGCACATGGAGATCGTCCAGGAGCGCCTCGAGCGCGAGTTCAACCTGGACCTCGTCACCACGGTGCCGAGCGTCGAGTACAAGGTCTACAAGACCGACGGCACCATGGACCTGATCGAGAACCCGGCACTGATGCCGCAGAGCTCCGTGGTCCACTACGTCGAGGAGCCGTACGTCCGCGCCCGCATCATCGTACCCAGCGAGTACATCGGGCCGATCATGACGCTCGGCACCGAGCGCCGCGGCGTCTACAAGAACATGACGTACCTCGACACCGCCCGCGTCGAGTTCGACTGGGAGTTCCCGCTCGGCGAGATCATCCTCGACTTCTTCGACAAGATGAAGACGGTGAGCCGCGGGTACGCGTCGCTGGACTACGAGATGCTCGAGTACCGCCGCAGCGACCTGGTGCGCCTCGACATGCTGATCAACGGCGACCCCATCGACGCCTTCTCGGTGATCATCCACGAGGCCAAGGCCTACGAGTGGGGGCGGAAGATCGCGGACAAGCTCAAGGAGCTGATCCCGCGCCAGCTGTTCGAGGTCGCGATCCAGGCGACGATCGGCACGAAGGTCATCGCGCGCACGAGCGTGAAGGCGCTGCGCAAGGACGTGCTCGCGAAGTGCTACGGCGGCGACATCAGCCGCAAGCGCAAGCTGCTCGAGAAGCAGAAGGAAGGAAAGAAGCGCATGAAGCAGGTGGGATCGGTGGAGATCCCGCAGGAAGCTTTTCTCGCTGTCTTGCAAGTGGATTGAACATGCCCAGCATGTTCAATCCATCCTGAGGCCGCAGGCCGAAGGATCCTCCGATGCGCACGCTCGTCATCCAGACCTCCTTCCTCGGCGACACGATCCTCACCACGCCCCTGCTCAGCGCACTCGCCGAGCGGGGGCCTGTTGATATCGTGACCACGCCGGCGGCGGCGGGCGTGCTGGCCCACCACCCGGCGGTGCGCGAGCTCATCGCCTGGGACAAGCGCGGCGCCGACAGCGGCGCGCGCGGATTCCTGCGGCTGGCGAAGCGGCTGCGCGCGCGGCGCTACGAGCAGGCCCTCATGGCGCAGGGCTCGATGCGCTCGTCGGCGCTCGCGCTGGCGGCGGGCATTCCGCGGCGCGTGGGCTTCGACACGTCGAGCGGCCGGCGGCTTTACACCACGCGCATTCCCTTCCGCGAAGACCTGCATCACGCGGCGCGCCTCTGGCAGCTGGGCGCGGCTCCCGGCGCGGAGCCCAGCGCCGCGGCGATCGTGCCGCGCCTCCACCCGGGCGACGCGGAGCGCGACGCCGTGGACCTGCTGCTCGCGGGTCGCGCGCGGACGGGCGTGCCCCTGGTCGCACTCGCACCGGGCAGCGTGTGGGCGACCAAGCGCTGGCCCTTCTATTCCGGGCTCGCTCAACTGCTCGCGAGTCGCGTCACGCTCGTGATCATCGGTGGACCCGACGATGCCCCGCTCGCCGAGCTGGTGCTGGGAGCCGCGCCGCGCGCCATCGACGCGACCGGCCGGCTGTCGCTGCTCGCGTCGGCGGAGCTCATTCGTCGCTGCGCCGTGATCGTCACCAACGACTCCTCGCCCCTGCACCTCGCGAGCGCGATGGGCACGCCCACGGTGGCCGTCTTCGGCCCCACGGTGCCCCAATTCGGCTTCGGGCCACTGGCGCCGGAGTCGCAGGTTGTCGAACATCCGGCACTGGCGTGCCGGCCCTGTGACCGGCACGGTCCCCAGCGCTGCCCGCTCGGCCATTGGCGGTGCATGCGCGAGCTCGATGCGGCGGCGGTGGCTGCCCGCGTCGAGCGCATTCTCACCGAGCGAGCGTAGCGATGGCGACCAAGAAGGCGCGACAGCAGTACATCGTGGGCGTGGACCTGGGCGGCACCAACGTGGTGGCCGGCGCCATGGCCAGCGAGGGTGGCGACACCATTGCGGTGCGCTCCATTGCGACGAGCGCGGAGCTGGGCGCGGAGGGTGTCGTCGATCGCATCGTGGGACTGATCGAGGGCGTGGTGCTCGACACCATCCACAAGACCGGCGCGAGCCGCGACGACTTCCTTGGCATCGGCATCGGCGCGCCCGGCCCGCTGGATCGTGAGCGGGGCCTGGTGCTGATCGCCCCGAACCTTGGATGGCGCGACTTCCCGCTGCGCGACCGGATCTCCGGCCGCCTGGGGCTGCCGGCCACGCTCGACAACGATGCGAACTGCGCGACGGTGGGTGAGTGGTGGCAGGGCGCGGCGCGCGGGGGCCGGAACGTGGTGGGCATCACGATCGGTACCGGCATCGGCGGCGGACTGATCTTCGACGGCCGGCTGTTTCACGGCTCGAGCGACCTGGCGGGCGAGATCGGCCACACCACCATCGAGCTCAATGGGCGCCACTGCAAGTGCGGCAACTATGGATGCCTCGAGGCGTACGCGTCGGGGCCGGCGATTGCCACGCGCGCGCGCGAGGTGCTGGTGCGCGAGGAGACGTCGTCGCTCATTCCGCAGATGGTCGGCGGGCAGTACGAGCGCATCACCGCGCAGACGGTGTACGACGCGTCGCACCAGGGTGATGCCGTGGCGCAGGAGATCGTGCGCGACACCGCCAAGTACCTGGGCGCCGGCATCGCCAACTTGCTCAACACGCTGAACGTGGACGTGGTCGTGGTCGCCGGCGGCGTGACCGCGGCGGGCGACGCGCTGTTCGTTCCGATGCGCGCGGAGATCCGGCGTCGCGCATTCCGTCCGGCCGTCGAGGCGGCGCGCATCGTGGCCGGCACGCTGCCCGGCACCGCGGGCGTGGTGGGCGCGGTGGCGACCTTCAAGATGCAGCACCTCGGCGATTTGTGACCGGGCGCCGCCGCAAGCGGCTCGGGATCATCGGGACCTTCGTGTGGGACGTGATCCACGGCCGTGACCCGCGCGACGTGCCGGTGGAAGAGTGGGGTGGCGTGACGTATTCACTCGGCGCGCTCGACGCCGCGCTTCCCGACGACTGGGAGATCGTTCCGATCATCAAGGTGGGCTCGGACCTGGCCGAGCGCGCCCGCGCCTTCCTTCGTGGCCTGCGGCGCGCAGCGCCCGATGCCGCGCTGTATGAAGTGCCCTTCCCCAACAACCGGGTGGAGCTCTTCTACTTCTCCGAGGAGCAGCGCACGGAGTACCTCACGGGTGGAGTCCCCCCATGGAACTGGGCGGCGCTCAAGCCCACGCTGGAAGGGATCGATGCGCTCTACGTCAACTTCCTCAGCGGCTTCGAGATGGAGCTGGAGACCGCGCAGCTGCTCCGCCAGCACTACCGGGGACCGATCTACGCCGACCTGCACTCGCTGGTGCTCGCGCTCAGGCCCGACGGCCTGCGCGTGGCGCAACCGCTGCCCCGGGTGCGCGAGTGGTGCGCGTGCTTCGACCTGATCCAGGTGAACGAGGACGAGCTGGCGATGATGGCGCCCGATCCACTCGCGCTCGCCGCCACCGCGCTCGACGCGGGCGCGCACTGCCTGGTGGTGACGCTCGGCCGCCGTGGCGTGGCCTACTTCGCCCAGCCCGGATTCGAGCGGCTCTCGGACCTGGATACACCTGTCGTCCAGTCGGGAGCGCTCGCGAGCGCGCTCGGGCCGGTGCGCACCGAGCTGGTGCCTGCGCTGCAGGCCGCCGACGGCGACCCCACGGGGTGCGGCGACGTGTGGGGCGGAACCTATTTCTCCCGGCTGCTCGCGGGTGATAAGTTGAGCGATGCCATGCGCGCGGCCCATCGCGCCGCAGCCAGGAATGTCGAGCACCGGGGCGCGACCGGACTCGCGAATTTTCTTCGCGGAGAAATCAGCCTCACGTGACCACCGTCATCACCGTCCCGCCCACCCTGGACGAGGAAGGGTTCGAGCAGGTCCTGGAGCAGCTCGCTCCGCTGCCTGCCGACGCGAAGATCCTCGTCGACGCCCGCCATACCACGTGGGCGTCACCGTACGGGCTCACGGCGATGCTCACGCTGGGCCAGACGCGCGCGGAGCGACCGGCGTTTGCGGTGCCCGAGAAGGACACCACGGCCTCGTACTGGGCGCGTGCGGCCTTCTTCGAGCATGCGGAGGAGCTCTTCGACCTGCACGGCAGCTACCCGAAGAAGTCGGGTGGCGATTCTGGCGTGCTGCTGGAGATCACGCCGATCGGGAAGAGCGAGGACGTGCACGAGGTCGTCGGGCGCATCCAGGTGAAGGCCGCCCAGATCATCGCCAAGGAGCTGAACATCGACCCCAAGGCGACGGTCGGCTTCGCCATGACCCTGTCGGAGGTCTGCCAGAACATCATCGAGCACGCGGGACGCGGCGGCTGGGTGGCCGTCCAGACGTACAAGTGGACGAAGCGCCTCGGCCGCCGGGTGGTCCAGATCGCCGTCTGCGACGCCGGGATGGGCTTCCGGCAGTCGCTGGAGAGCGCGCCCGGCAAGGTGCTGAGCGACCGCTGGGACGATGGTGCCGCTTTGGAGGATGCAGTCGTCCGTGGAGTGAGCCGCTTTCGCGATCCGGGTCGCGGGCAGGGGCTTGCCGGCGTCCGCCGTTACGTCGGTCGCTGGGAGGGCAAGCTCTCCGTGCGCAGCGGCACGGCGCGCATCGCGCTCATCCCCGCGTGGGACGAGGACCTTCCCCTCATCGAAAAGCTCTCGCCCTTCCCGGGTTCGCAGCTCCAGGTCACGCTCCCCGAACGGGTGATGAAGTAATGCATCTCATCGACGTGGGCACGGTGCTGCGGCAGGCGGTGAGCGCCACGCTCTACTCGAACCTCGTCACGCGCCCCACCGGCGCGGCGGTCCGCCAGCAGATCGAGGAGCTCGTGACTGCGCGCGGCGACCGCGCGCTCACCGTGATCGACTTCTCGCAGGTGTCGATGATCGACTTCTCCTGCGCCGACGAGATCGTCGCGAAGCTGCTGCTCCGCTACCAGGCGGAGGAAGAGATCTTCTTCGTGTTCCGCGGCGTCACCGAGGATCACCTCCACGCCATCGACGCCGTGCTCGAGCACCGCGGCCTCGCGCTCGTGGCCGAGGAAGACGGCGAGTCGCGCGTGGTGGGCGTGCTGGAGGACTCCGAGCGTCGCGCGTGGGAGGCCCTCTACCTGCTGGGGCGCGCCACCACGCTCGAGCTGGCCGCGAAGCTCACGCTCGACCTGACGATCACGCAGCTCGCGCTCGATGCGCTGTGGCGCCGGCGGCTGGTGATGCGCGCGGACGAGTTCTACTTCGTGGCGGCCGCTCCGCGCGCCGGGTCGCATGCGGGGTCGCATGCATGACGTTCGCAACCGTCCGCTGCGCGTCGCCGAGCTGCTCGCGACCCGCAAGGGCGACGCCGAGCGCGGCCCCGCCGTGTTCATCAATCCGGAGAATGCGCGCGAGCGCCTGCTCACCGATGGGGAGCTCGCGTGGGTCTCCGGGCCGCGCCGGCAGGAGCTCGCGACGGTGATCATCGACGAGCGCGTGCCGCGCGGGGACGTGGTGGTGCGCGACATCGCCGGCGCGTCGCCCTCCGAGCTCGTGCGCGTGGTCAAGCCAGACCTCGACTCGCAGACGCGACGCGGACAGGCGCGGGGATGAGCACCCGGAAGCCACGCCCGCTCGCGCTCGGGTCACTGGTGCTGCACGGCGGCGACGACCCGGCGTCGCGCCTCTCCGACGCACCCGTGGTGCCCGCGCTCTTCCAGTCGGTGAACTACCTCCAGGAAGTCGGCACGGCCGACGGCCTGCGCTACCCACGCTACGGCAACTCGCCGAACGCCGAGGCGCTGCAGAAGCGCCTCGCGCTGCTCGACGGCGCCGAGGCATCGGTGCTCCTCTCGAGCGGCATGGGCGCCACGGCGTGCGCGCTGCTGGCGCTGCTCCGCCCCGGCGACCACCTGCTGGCCAGCAGCTGGATCTACGGCGGCACGCGCGCGCTGCTCGAGGAGGAGTTCACCTCACTCGGCATCGAGGTGTCGCTGGTGGACCCGCTCGAGACCCGCGTGTGGCGCAAGGCGCTGCGGTCGAACACGCGCGCCGTGTTCGTGGAGTCGCCGGTGAATCCCACCTGCCGCGTGCTCGACCTCAAGGGCGTCAGCTTCGTCACCAAGCACGAGGGAATGGCGCTGGTGGTCGACTCCACCTTCGCGAGCCCGATCAACTTCCGGCCCCTCGAGCACGGGGCCGACGTCGTCATTCACTCGGCCACCAAGTACCTCAACGGGCACCACGACGTCCTCGGCGGCGTCGTCTCCGGCACCATTCCCTACGTGGAGGAGGTGCGGAAGAAGATGATGCTCTGGGGCCAGGCGCCCGATCCCTTCGCCGCGTGGCTGCTGGAGCGCGGGCTCAAGACACTCGACGTGCGCGTGCAGCGCCAGAACGACAACGCCATGCAGGTGGCGGAGTGGGCCGAGGGACGCAGGGAGATCCGCCGCGTGCACTACCCGGGGCTGGCCTCGCATCCCGACCATGCGATCGCCAAGCGCACGCTCGACGGCTTCGGCGGCATGATGGCCATCGAGCTCGCGGGCGGCGCGCGCACCACCGACCGCATGCTCCGCCGCCTCAGGCTCTTCCGCCACGCGCCGAGCCTCGGCGGCGTGGACTCGCTGGTCTCGGAGCCGCGCTTCACCTCGCACGCACACTATTCGCCGGCGGAACGGGCGCGACTCGGCATTCCCGACGGATTCCTGCGCATCAGCATCGGCATCGAGCATGCCGACGACCTGATCGCCGACCTCGACCAGGCGATTCGCTGATGGAAGGCACCAACAGGCCGGGCGACTTCAACGAACGGCGGCGCAACGAGCGACGCGTGAACGCGCGCATCATGGACGTCACGCTCCCCGAGCTGCGCCGCATGATGCTCACCACGGTGCTGTTCATCATCGTGATGATCCTGTTCCTCTGGATGGTGCGGACGGTGATCATCGCGACGATCCTCGGGATCGTGGTCGCGGTGTACCTCCGCCCGCTGTACGAGCGGATCCATCCGCGCCTCGGCTGGAAGCCGGGCGCGGCCCTGCTCGCCCTGATGGCGCTGATCGTCCCGATCATCGGGCTCCTGGTGTACAGCTACGTGGAGATCGCCGACGTCGCGGGCTACGTCACCAGCCACCAGGACGAGATCGCCGGGAAGATCGACCTCGCCCTGCGGAAGATCCCCTTCCTCGCATCCGCGAGCACCGGCGCGACGATTCGCCGCTGGGTGCTGGTGGCGTCGAACTACGGCACGAGCATCCCGGGGATGCTGCGCGCCACCATCAAGAACGTCTCGGTGGCGGCGACGATCTTCATGTTCACCGCGTTCTACGTGGTGATCGACGCGCAGCAGATCCAGGAGTACATCCGCAGCAAGATCCCGCCGCGCTACTCCGAGCTCATCGGGGCACTCGAGCGCAACGTGCGCGGCGTGCTCTATGGCGCCATCTACTCCACGCTGCTCACGCAGGCGGTCAAGTCGGTGATCATCCTGCTGATGAACCTGTTCTTCGGGGTGCCCCTCGCCGCGGTGCTCGCGATCATCTCGTTCATCATCGGCTTCTTCCCGATCGTGGGCTCGTGGAGCGTATATGTCCCGGTGGCCATCTGGCTCGTCATATTCCGGGACGCCGTCGGCTCGGCCATCGCGATGATCGTCATTGGCACCCTTGTGAACACCGTTTTCATCTCGACGTACCTTCGCCCCAAGATCGCCGCCGACCGCTCGGGCGTCCTGAATTTCTACTGGATGTTCGTTGCCCTCATCACCGGGGTGTATACCTTCGGTCTGGCGGGAATCCTCCTTGGCCCCATCCTCATCGGCCTGCTCAAGGCCATCATCGACACCGTCACCTCCGGCTCCACCTGGAAGTTGATCGAGGCCGCAGAGTCGGAGAGTACGACGGACTAGTCGCCTGAATGATTCGAATCACGCACGTCACGAAGGTCTATCCACGAACCGGCACAGCGGTCGACAACATCTCCCTGAACATCGCGAAGGGAGAGTTTGTCTTTTTCACCGGTCCGAGCGGCGCGGGCAAGTCCACGCTGCTGCGCATGGTGTACATGGACGAGCGGCCCACCAGTGGGGAGGTGCGCGTGAGCAGCACGAGCTCCGTGACCGCTTCGTCCACTGACGTCGCCAAGCTCCGGCGCAAGCTGGGCATCGTCTTCCAGGATTTCCGCCTGCTCGACAACCGCACTGCGGAGCAGAACATCGCGTTCGCACTGGAGGTGACGGGTGCGCCGGCGTCATTCATTGCCACCAAGGTTGCGCGCGTGCTCACACAGGTG
>JAQBPX010000032.1 GCA_028287305.1 Gemmatimonadota bacterium | reverse complement strand
GCCCGGCGGAACGCGCCACGGGGCGCGGCGGGCCGGACGAGCAGGACATCGTGCAGGGCCGCCCGGCGCTCGACCCGCGCAACGAAGCGCCGGTCGCGGCCACGGTGCAGCCGTGGGAGGCGGGGGTGATCACGCCCGACCAGCTGCGCAATCCGCTCAACATCATCCCGCCTGACCAGCGTCCCCGCGTCGCCCTGCGCTTCGGCGACGCACGCGGGCTGCTGGCGAGCGGACTGCTGGAGGGCGGCGCCGACATCGCGCAGCGACCGGTGGTGGTGGACGTGCCGGTCCAGAAGGGGCACGTGGTGCTCTTCGCGAACAATCCCGTCTATCGTGGTGAGACGATCGGGAGCTACTTCCTGGTCTTCAACACCATCCTCAACTTCGACCACCTGAACGCGGGCCGAAAGCTGGACAAGCAGTAGTGGCGCTGCGCGTGCTGTTCGTCAACACCGGCATCATGGGACACGCCTCCGCCGCCCGGCTGATCCGGGAGGCGGCGGCGCTTGATCCATCGCTCGAGGCGACGCACGTGGACCTCGCGAGCGACCTCGCGCTGCGGGAGCGCGTGGTGCGAAAGCTGTTGACGATGGGACCCGGCCCTTCCTCGCCCTGGGGCACCCTCGCTGGCTCGCGCTACCGCCACGAGATGGACTCGGGCGCGCGGGCGGCGCGGCGCATTCGTGCGCTCGAGCGCGCGGGCCGGCAATTCGACGTCATCCACTTTCACACGCAGGCCGCCGCGTGGCGGAGCCTCGACCGGATGCAGGCGACGCCGAGCATCGTGTCGATCGACGCCACGCAGCGATTGCTGCGCTCCAATGCGGCGCCCGGACTGGTGCAGCGCGGATACGATCCCGGCGAGCGGCGGGATGCCGAGGTGTTTCGCGCGGCGCGCGCCATCGTGGCCACCTCGCGCTGGGCGGCGGGCGACGTCATGCAGGACGTGCCGAGCCAATCCGCCAAGGTGCACGTGCTGCCGTATCCGGTCTCGCTGGATGGCTTCGACGCCGGCTGGGCGGCCGAGCGCGCGCGTCGCGATCGGCAGCAAGCCGTGCAGGTGCTCTTCATCGGTGGGCTGTTCGGCGAGAAGGGTGGACACGACCTGCTGGAGGCGTGGCGTGCACTCGCTCCCGGCCCGCGCGCAACGCTCACGATCGTGACCGATTCAGGGGAAGTCGACACGGGAGCGCTTCCGGCCGGCGTCACGCTTCGGCGCGGCGTGAGGGCGCGAACGCCGGAGTGGATTGCACTGTGGCGCGAGGCCGATGTCTTCGTGCTCCCCACGCGCGTGGATGCGTTCGGGATCGTGTTCCAGGAGGCGGCCGCCGCCGGGCTGCCGAGCATCGGCACGCGCATCAACGCGGTGCCCGAACTCGTGGTCGAAGGGGAAACGGGGCTGCTGGTGCCGCCGGCGGATGTCACTGCGCTGCGCGATGCACTGCGACAGATGGTGGACGACCCGGCGCTGCGTGCGCGCATGGGCGCGTCCGCCAGGCAGCGCGCGGAGACCAGTGGCAGCATGGAGACCTTCAGCCGTGCGCTCAGCGCGCTGCTGCACCATGCGGCCACGGGCACTCGCACGATCGGCCACAGTGAGGCGTATCGCGCGCGGTCCCCCGTCGAGCAAGTGGTGGCGCGCGTCGCCGCGGCCATTCCAGAGGGAGCGCTTCGTCGGGGCGTTCGCGGCGCGTTTCGCTCGCTGATGGGGCTCGCCACCGGGGGTCGCGGCATCCGGGCCGTGCTGCCGCGAGGCGAGGTGGTGCGCCTGCTGCCGGAGTATCGCCACGTGACGTGGAACCCGGCGGAGTACGAGGCCTTTCGCGCGGTAGCGCGACCGGGAGACGTGGCCCTCGACGTGGGCGCCAACGCCGGCGCATACGCGCTCGTGCTCGGCCAGTGGGTGCAACCGGGCGGGCGTGTCTTTGCCTTCGAGCCCGCGGCAGAAACCTTTCGCGGACTCGCGCACCACATCCGGATCAACGCGCTGCAGTCGGTCGTGACGCCCGTGCAGGCTGCCGTTGCCGGCTTCACGGGAGATGCCATGCTGACGATGGATGGAATATCCGGCGAGAACCGGCTCGTGAGCGGAACGCGGGGGACGCCGGTGCAGGCGATCACGATCGATGACTTCTGTCGCCGCGAGACGGTGCGGCCGACATTCATCAAGGTGGACGTGGAGGGATCGGAGCTCGAGGTGCTGCGGGGGGCACGCGAGACCATTCGCACCTGCGGGGATTCGCTCGCGCTGTTCGTCGAGATGCATCCCGCCGCGTGGCGCGGCATGGGCATCTCACGCCAGGACATCGAGGATGAGCTGGCGCTGCAGGGGCTGCGCGCGGAGGCGCTCACCGACGTGCCCGACCCATGGGCGCTCGAGGGTGAATGCCTGCGCCTGCGTCGCATCGGCGGCGAGGGGGCGGCCTCATGACGCTCATTCTCGGTGCGAATGCGTTCGCCGCGAAGGGAGAGGGCGCGCGTCGCCAGTCGGAGGCGCTGGCCACGTGGCGGGCGCTCGAGGGCGTGGAGCTCGTGAACCTCCAGTGGCCCGACGAGCTGTTCGAGCTGGACGGCTTCGAGACGCACGCCGTGCTCGAGACCGACTCGCGCACCGTGACCGGCAAGGCAGGGCGCCGGCTGCCGATCCTCCGGGAGGTGTTCGACCGGCTGGCCGCGATCGCCGAGCAGAAGGGAGCGCGCTGGTTCGCGTTCGCGAACTCCGACGTGGGCATCCGGCAGGCGGGCATCGACCGCGTGCTGCGCGGCGACAAGGAGGGCTACGCCTTCTGCCGAATGGACACCGAGGCAGGCACCGGGCGCGAGATCGCGATGGTCACCGCGGGGATCGACATCTTCGCGCTGCGCACCGACTGGTGGCGCGCGAACCGCCATCGCTTCCGCGACTACATCGTGGGCGAGACGATCTGGGACAACGTGTATGCGTCACTGCTGCTCTCGCATGCCGATGCGGTGCTGCTCAATCGCGAAACGCTGATCACGCACGAGTTCCACCAGCCCGCAGACTGGGGGAACAGCCCATTCGCGCCGTACCTGAACGACCTGGCCGCGCGCGACCGCACGTACTTCACGCGGTGGGTGGAGTACTACCAGGCGCTCACGGCCATGCGCGAGCGAGCGGGCGGCATGGCGGACGAGGCCGAGGAGCTTCAGCTGCAGCGCGACGTCTTTCATCCGTCGCACTCGATGCGCGAGCGCCTGGTGCAGGCGCTGCGCATGCTCAAGTGGTCCGCGAAGCGCCGGCTGCGCTGAGCCGGCTCAGGGACGCGGCGCCGGCGCCGCCGGACGGCCGCCATCGTGCCAGGCGGGCGCGGGGCCGTTCGCCAGGTGCTTCACCGCCTCAGCGCCGGCACGAATGACTCCCGCCATGTGCTCGAAGTCCACCCTGGAGGACTCGTCGGACGCGCAGTGGTAGTCCTGGTGCAGGTTGAAGGTCGAGAGCGTGTGCGCGGGCACGCCGGCGCGCGCGAAGGCGATGTTGTCGCTGCGCTCGAAGAAGCGCTGCGCGGGGCGCAGGTCGGGCCCGATCGCGATCCCGTAGCTCTTGAGCATGTCCCCCATGGTGGAGCGCTCATAGCCGGTGAGCCAGGCGCGGCCGCTTCCACCGGCCAGCGAGTCCGGACGCCCGATCATCTCGATCTCCAGGTTGGCCACCATGCTCGCGATCGGCACCAGCGGATGCAGGATGTACCACCCGGTGCCGACCAGCCCATTCTCTTCCCCGGTCATGGCCGAGAAGATCAATGTGCGGCGCGGCTTCGCCTCCCCCTTCATGATGCGGGCGATCTCCAGCACGGCCACGGTGCCCGAAGCGTCATCATCGGCGCCGTTGAAGATCGAGTCCGTTGGCGACGCGAACGGGCAGCGCGCGCCGGTGACGGGCGCAGCGATGCCGAGGTGGTCATAGTGGGCATCCACCAGGATCACGGAATCCGGGAGCGTGCCGCGAATCACGCCGATCACGTTCGTCGCCCAGCGGCGCCGGGCGACCGGGATGCTGTCCCAGTCCGCAAAGCTGGCGAGTCGCACCGCGCGCATCGAGGTGGTGCGCGTGGTATCGCCCGCTGGAGAGACGCGGGTGCGCGTCACCTCGCGCACCGCCCCGGGAATGCGCTGGTAGTAGCCGCTGTCCCCGGCCGGCTCGAGCCCGATGCGCTGCATCTGCTCGGCGATCATGCGCGCCGCGCGCTTCTCGCCGGCGGTCCACACGGCGCGCCCCTCCATGGAGTCGTCGGTGAGCGGCACCAGGAGGGCGCGCACCGAGGCCGCAGTGATGGGGGCCGCAGAGGCCGGGGTCGCTGACACCTGCGGCGTGGCGCAGGCGGTGAGCGCGAGCGCGAAGAGCGCCGCGAACAGCGGCGTGCGAATGGAGGACATGGAGAAGTGCGCTGGGGGAAGGAGGCCTTTGATCAACCCGACGAAGCTTAGCGGCTGGTGAGGGTGCTGGCGAACGGTGGGGCCGGGTGCAGATTTCGCGGACACACCACCGCGAGGCGAGCTTGAGGGGATTCGGGAAGACAACGCTACCGGAGCACAGCCGGCGCGAGGCGCAAGAGCGGCCGCGCGTCTTCTTTCTCAAGCAGGCAATGACGGCCTCCGGCATTTTCGCGCTCGTGGACCTCGTCGAGGCTGTCATTGCTCCGTCCTGGCGCGGTAATCGTGGTCCGGGAGAGGTACTCTTCCTCACTCTGGTCATGGGCTGCGCTTCCGCCTGGTATTTTCTTCACCTCGCGCGGAAGCCGGTCTCGGAGGCGTGACTCGCGTACCTGAGCATCCGGCGCTCACCGGCATCCTGGAATTCCTGAAATCCGCCGAGCGCCTCAAGACCACCGTTCGCAGCGCCTACACCTCCAGCGGCACGCAGGAAAGCGTCGCGGAGCACACGTGGCGGGTCTGCCTGATGGCGATGGTGATGCAGCCGGAGTTTCCGGACGTCGACTTCTCGCGCCTGGTGAAGATCTGCATCGTGCACGACCTCGGCGAGGCCATCGGGGGCGACATTCCCGCGCCCGAGCAGGCGCGGCGCGCGTCGCTCGATCCGGCCAGCGCCAAGTCCGCCGATGAACGTCGCGACCTGCTGACGCTGCTCGCTCCCCTGCCCGCCACACTGCGCGAGGAGATCACGGGGCTCTGGGACGAGTACGAGGCCGCCGCCACCCCGGAGGCGCAGCTCGCCAAGGCGCTCGACAAGCTCGAGACCATCCTGCAGCACACGCAGGGCGACAACCCTCCGGGCTTCGACTATCGCTTCAACCTGGGATACGGGCGCCAGTTCACCGCTGGCCACCCGATGATCGTGGAGATGCGCCGAATACTCGATCACGACACCGAGGAACGCGCGAGGCGCGCCGCAACATGACGCCGGAAGAGTTCCGACGACTCGGGCACGAGGTGGTCGACTGGATTGCGGACTACCGCGCGCGAGTCGGCGAGCGACGCGTGATGGCCGAGAGCAAGCCGGGCGACATCAAGGCCGCGCTTCCCGCCTCGCCCCCGTCGAGCGCGGAGCCATTCGAGCAGGTACTGGCCGACCTGGACCGCGTGGTGATGCCGGGGATCACGCACTGGCAGGGCCCGAGCTTCTTCGGATACTTCCCGTCCAACGGGTTGCTGGCCAGCGTGCTTGGCGACTTCGTGAGCACGGGGCTCGGCGTGATCGGCCTGTCGTGGCAGTCGAGCCCCGCGCTCACCGAAGTGGAAGAGGTGATGTGCGAGTGGGTCCGACAGATGGTCGGGCTCGGGGATGGGTTCAGCGGCGTGATCCAGGACACGGCGTCCACGTGCACCCTGGTCGCACTCGTATCGGCGCGCGAGCGCACCACGCAGTTCGGGCTCGCGCGCGGTGGACTGCAGCAGGAAGGCCAGCCGCTCGTCGTCTACGGATCGGTGAACGCGCACAGTTCGGTGGAGAAGGCGGCGCTCCTCGCCGGATTCGGGCGGGAGAATGTGCGACTGATCGCCTGCGACGAACGATTCGCCATGCGCCCGGATGCGCTGGAGGCAGCGATCAGGGAGGACCTGGCGGCGGGTCGCGTGCCCTGTGCGATCGTGGCCACCACGGGCACGACCGCCACGACCGCGCTCGATCCCATCACGCCGATCGCGAACATCGCGAGGGCACATGGCGCGTGGCTCCACGTAGACGCGGCCATGGCCGGATCGGCGATGATCCTTCCGGAGTGCCGGTGGATGTGGGAGGGGATCGAGGGCGCGGACTCGCTGGTGCTGAACGCGCACAAGTGGCTCGGGGCCGCCTTCGACTGCTCGCTGTACTACGTGCGCGATCCTGACCACCTGGTGCGGGTGATGTCCACGAGCCCGAGCTACCTGCGCACGGCCGCCGACGAGCAGGTGAAGAACCTTCGCGACTGGGGCATCCCGCTCGGGCGGCGCTTTCGTGCACTCAAGCTGTGGTTCCTGATTCGCGAGCAGGGGGTCACGGGTCTGCAACAGCGGCTGCGTCGCGACCTGGAGAACGCGCAGTGGTTCGCCGGCGAGCTGTCGCAGGCCCCACACTGGCGAGTGTTGGCGCCCGTGGTGCTCCAGACGGTCTGCATCCGTCACGAACCTCCCGGACTCTCCGGCGACGCGCTGGACACGCACACGCTCGACTGGGTCGGACGGGTGAACGCCGGCGGGCAGGCGTACCTCACCCCGGCGCTCCTCGAGGGTCGCTGGATGGTGCGCGTCTCCATCGGCGCCGAGCAGACGGAGCGCGAGCACGTGGCGGCGCTCTGGTCGCTCCTGCGAGAGGTCACGACGTGAAGTGGCGCGTAGTGGCGGCGGCGGCGCTGGTGACGGCTGCAGCGTGCCGACTTCCCCGGCCCGCAGCGACGGGCATCGATGGCCTGGCCGGCGATCACGCGCGAGTGGATCGGCTCTCGAACGCCATCGACTCACTGCGCATCGCGGCACGGATCCCCGGGCTGGCGATCGCCATCCTGCGCGACACCACCGTGCTGCTCGCGCGCGGCTTCGGGATGGCCGACGTCGAGCACCAAGTGGCCGTGACCGCGGAGACTCCGTTCAACATCGCGTCCGTGACCAAGACGATCTCCGCGGTGGTCGCGTTGCGACTCGCGGAGAACGGCGTGCTCGACCTGGACAGGCGAATGAACACCTTCGCCGGCTTCGCGGATTTCTGCGGGGCCGCGCGGCGGGGAGGAGGCGTCTTCTTTCGAGACTACGACTGTGACGGCCCGCTCACGCTTCGCCAGGTGCTCTCGATGGAGGCGAACGGGGTGCCGGGAACTCGCTTCTTCTACAATCCGCCCTCGTATTCGTGGGCGTCGCGGCCGATGGCCGAAGTCGCGGGGCGCAGCTTCTCCGAGCTGACCCGCACCCTGGTCCTCGAGCCTGCGGGGATGACGCACTCGGCGCGCATCCACCGCAGTCTCGCGCTGCCTGCGTCGCTCGCGGCCTCCCTGGCCGTGCCCTATCACGTCGACTCGGCGACGGGCCGCTGGCTGCGCTCGGACCCGCCGGCGCCGCAGGGCGACGGCGCGGCGGGTGGCATCATCTCGACCGTGCGGGACCTGGCCCGCTTCGATGTCGCGCTGGCTTCGGGAAGGCTCCTCTCCCCGGCGTCGCGCGCCATCATGTGGCGGCCCGGAGTTGGCCCCGACGGCAGTGTGCTGCCGTACGGTGTGGGGTGGTTCGTGAAGTCGCTCGAGGGCGAGCGCCTGCTGTGGCATTCCGGGCTCTGGGAGGGCGCCTATTCTGCGCTGTACCTCAAGGTCCCCTCACGCGGGCTCACGATGATCCTGCTGGCCAACAGCGACGGGCTGCAATGGGCCTCGAGACTCGACGAGGCCGTGGTGGAGCGATCGCCCTTTGCACGAGCCCTGCTCGCCGCATTTCCGGTGTCGGTCACCCCTTGAGCAGAGCGGCAGCAGACTGCAGCTTGAGGCATGACGATCCCCGACCTGCGCGCCCGTTCCGTCTCCGAGATCGTGGACGGCGCCTTCAGCCTGTACCGCCGCGATGCGCTGACCTACATCCTGGCCACCTCGGTTGGCTACATCCCGCTGCTCGCGTTCCAGCTCCTGGTCCGCTCGACGACCACGGTGACCGGATTCGGTGGCGGAGCGCTGGGCGCGGTGCTCGGCATCGTCGGATTCGTCTGCTTCATGACGCTCAACGCGGTGGTGATTCGCTACTCGTCGGACGTCTACATGCAGCAGCAGACCGACTTCTCCACCGCACTCGGCGAGACGGTGCCCCACTTCGTCGCGCTGGTGGTCGCGGGAATCATCAGGACGTTCTGCTTCGCCATCGGCGCGCTGTTCTTCCTGGTGGGTGCCTTCTACTTCGCGGCGCGCCTGTTCGCCACGAATCCCGCCATCGTGCTCGAGGGGCGCGGCCCGATCGACGCGCTCAACCGGTCGAGTGACCTTTCGGTGGGCAACAAGCGCCACATCCTGAACACGCTCATCCTGATGTTCGTCATCTACTTCCTGGGCAGCATGGCGGTGACGGCGATCTCGGCGATGTTCGGCAACCTCACCATCCAGATCATCCTCTCGGCGGTGTACACCGTGATCGCGTATCCCGTGATCGGGATCACCGAGATGCTGCTCTACTACGATGCGCGCATCCGCCGCGAGGGGTTCGACGTCGAGGTGATGGCGGGCGCACTCGAGCCCACGCCGGCGGTCTAGGACCGCCGGCGCGCGCAGTGATGCGCCTCCTGTTGCAGCTGCGGGGCGCCGCTCCGCCGCGCGCCGTTCATGACTCCGTGGCGCGCATCATCCAGCAGCGCCCCTACCAGCGCTCGCTGCGCACCTCGCTGCTCGAGCGGTTCTGGCGCTGGGTGAATGACCTGCTCGACCGCATTGCCGACGCGATGCCGCACGTGCCTCACGCGCGCCAGGTAGCGATCGCCTGCATCGTGGTGCTGCTGGTGCTGGTCGTGCTGCGCGTGGTCCTCGTGACCCGCCTGGGCGACGACGACGGCGACGCCGTGCTGGGTCCGCGACGTGGAGGCGCGAGCGACGCGAACCCCCTCGAGCGTGCCAGGCTGCTTGCCGCCGAGGGGAGCTACACCGACGCCGCGCACGCGCTGTACCGGGCGCTGGTGCTGGTGCTGGTGCGGCGGGAGCGGCTGCGCATGCATTCATCGAAGACGAGCGGCGACTATGCACGCGAGCTGCGCGCGCGAGGCTCACCGCTGTACCAGCCGTTCCGGCTGTTCGGCCGGCGATACGACCGCCTCCTCTTCGGCAAGTCTGAGCTGGATGCGGCGGGATACGACGCGCTCCTCCATGAGGCCATGGCCATCATCGGCGCGGAGCGCGCGGCATGAGCGAGCCGCGCCCCTTCTACGCTCGCCCGGGCATCGTGCTCTCGGTGCTGGCAGCCCTCGTGCTGGCGGTTGCCCTGGTCACGCCCGAGGACGCAGGCGGCCCGCGCACGTCCGACTCTCGGCTCTCCACGAACCTCGCCGGCCCGAATGGCGCGCGGCTGCTCTATGAGTTGTCGCTGGCGCTCGGATGGAAGTCGGAGCGGCGGACGGAGCCCGATGTTCCCGCTGACAGCAACGTCATTCACGCGGTGCTCGCGCCCCCGCTCCGGCTCACTGCGGGAGAAGCGCACGAGCTCCTCGAGCGCGTGCGCGCCGGCGCGGCGCTGCTCTTCGTGGTTGAAGGGCGTGACGCGCTCGCGGATTCCCTCCACGTGAAGTGGGGCGATGGCGACAACTATCAGCCTGCCGCCGGCATCGATGCCGGCGGCCGCGCCGATTGCGGCGGCCGGGATCGCAGCGGCGCCGCGCCGATGTGGTCGGACTGGCAGCCGCACCTCTACCGCCTCGCCTGGAAGGGCCCGGCGCCAGCGGCGCTGACCGTCTTCGCCGAGGTTTCCGGCGCCACCGACAACATCGGGGAGGGCGAGCCGGGCAACCGCGCGCCCGCGGCCGCTGGCTTCGAATACGGCCGGGGGCGCGTGGTGGTGGTCAGCGATCCCGACCTGCTCCGCACCGACGTGTTGCGGGTGTGCGGCTGGCGCACCGACGTCGTCGCGGTGCGCATGCTGGAGTTTCTCTCCGCGCGCGGCAGCGCCACACCGCGCAGCCGGCTGGTCTTCGACGAGTATCACCAGGGCTTCGGCTCTCAGGCGAGCACCACTCGCGCGATCCGCACGTACCTGTTCACCACCGCCTCAGGCCGCGCCCTCACCACGTTGCTGCTCGCGGCACTCGCCTGGCTGCTCGTGCTCGCGCCGCGACCACTGCCCCCCACCGACCGCACGGTGATCGAACGACGCTCGCCGCTGGAGCATGTGGCGGCGCTGGCCACGGCCTACGACCAGGTGGGCGCGACGCGCACCGCCGTGCTCCGGCTGCTGCGCGGAGTGCGTCGCCGAACGCAGCGCGGCACGAGCAACAATCTTTCCGACACCGACTTTCTCGACTGGGCGCAGGAACGCAAGCCTGCGCTCGCGCCCGACATTGTGATCATCCGGCAGGCGCTCGCGCAGCCCGTGCCCCGTGCGAAGCTGGCCAGCGTCGGAGAGGCGCTGGACCGGCTCGAATCCTCCCTCGCCACCCACACATGACCGCCACTCCCCCGGATCGCCCCGCCATGCCACTCGAACACGCCGCGGATGCACTCCGTCGCGTGCACAGCGCGATCGCCCAGCGCATCGTGGGACAGGACAATGCGATCGAGGATGCACTGCTCGCGTTCCTGGCCCGCGGGCACCTGCTGGTGGAGGGCGTTCCCGGCACGGCCAAGACCCTGCTCGTGCGCGCGCTGGCCGGCGCGCTCGGCGCCCGCTTCTCGCGCGTGCAGTTCACGCCCGACCTCATGCCCTCGGACGTGACCGGCGTGAGCATCCTG
This sequence comes from Gemmatimonadota bacterium, assembly GCA_028287305.1. Lineage (GTDB taxonomy): Bacteria > Gemmatimonadota > Gemmatimonadetes > Gemmatimonadales > Gemmatimonadaceae > JAQBPX01. The sequence continues at coordinate 260,588 of JAQBPX010000032.1, read as the reverse complement.
CGGGAGCAGACGCGCGAGTTCGAATTCCGGGCCGGCCCCATCTTCACGGACATCCTGCTGGCCGACGAAATCAATCGCGCCCCGGCCAAGACGCAGAGCGCACTGCTGGAAGCGATGGCCGAGCGACAGGTCACGGTCGACGGCAAGACGCACCTGCTCGATGAGCTCTTCACGGTCTACGCCACGCAGAACCCGGTGGAGCACGAGGGCACCTATCCGCTTCCGGAGGCGCAGCTCGACCGCTTCCTGCTGAAGACGGTCGTGTCGTATCCGTCGCGTGAAGCCGAGCTGGAGATGCTCGCGAATCACGAGGCGGGCTTCGACCCGGAGCGCGCTGGTGGCCTCGACGTGAAGCCGGTGCTCTCCGACGCCGAGGCGCGGTCGCTTCGCCTGCTGGTGAACGACGTACGCGTGGCCCCCGACGTCCAGCAATACGTGGCCTCCATCACGCGCGCGACGCGCGAGGAGCCGAGCATCGCGCTCGGGGCCTCACCTCGCGCGACCGTGGCGCTGATGCGCTGCGCGCGCGCCGGCGCGGTGCTCGAGGGGCGCGACTTCGTCACGCCGGACGACGTGAAGGCGCGCGTACTCTCGGTGCTTCGCCATCGCGTGATGCTCTCCCCGGAGCTCGAGGTGGAGGGCCGCTCCGTGGACGACGTGCTGTCGGTGGTGGTGAGCCGGGTGCCCGCGCCGCAGTGAACCCTCGCGCGACGCTCGCCCTTGCCCGCACCGCGTTCTTTCGCGCGAGCCCCACGCCCCGGCTCGCCGGCGCGATCGCGGTCCTCGCGCCCCTCTGGTTCATCCCGAGCGTGGGCGGCTGGCTGGTGCTCGCCGGAGCGGTCGCGCTCGCCGCGCTGCTCGCGGCCGAGTGGGTGCTGCTCCCTGCCCCGCGCGACATCGAACTCGAGCGCGAGATGGCGCCCGCCGTCGGCATCAGCGACCAGTCGACGGGCGCCTATCACCTCACCTCGCGCTACAAGCGCACACTCGCGCTGCAGCTGTACGACGAGATGCCGGCCGGAGTCGCCCGCGAAGCACTGCCTGATACAGTGAGCCTCGCACCATTCGGCAGCGAGAGCGTTCCGCTCACCGTCACGGGCAAGGTGCGCGGTCGCCATGCACTCGGCCGCGTGGCGGTGGTGGCGAGAACGCCGATCGGGCTGCTCGCCGCGCGCCTGCGCTACGAGCCGGGCGACGCCATCCTCGTCACGCCGTCCGTGTCGGGCGTGCGGCGCTTTCGGCTGCTGGCACTTCACCAGCGGCTGCACGTGGCGGGAGTTCGCATGTTGCGCCAGCGCGGCGAGGGCACGAACCTGGCGGGGCTGCGCGAGTACGTGGTGGGCGACGATCCGCGCCACATCGACTGGAAGGCCAGCGCGCGGCGCAACACCACCATCGTGCGCGAGCACCGCGTGGAGCAGTCGCAGGTGGTGATCACGATGATCGACGCGGGCCGCTCCATGACGCAGCTCGCCGGTGAGTTCTCCCGCCTGGAGCACGCACTCTCGGCGGCGCTCGTGCTCACCGACGTCGCCGCCCAGGGGGGCGACCGCGTGGGCACGCTCGTGTTCGACGACCAGGTGCGCGCCTACTCGCCGCCGCAGCGAGGGCAGGCGGCCCTGCGCTCGGTCCGCGACGCACTGGTGCCGGTGAACGCGACGATGGTGGAGCCCGACTACGCGGCCGCCTTTCGCTTCCTCGCCACGAAGCAGCGCCGCCGCGCACTCATCGTGTTCTTCACCGACGTGATGGACGTGCGCAGCTCCCGCGCGCTCTTCGCCTACGTGGCGCGCAGCGCGGCCCGTCACCTGGTGGTGGTGGTCGCGCTGCGGAACGACACACTGTTCGAGAGCGCGGGCGCACTCCATCCCCGGGCAGATGCGCTGTACGAGAGCGCAGCCGCCGAGGAGCTGATCCAGGCGCGGGCCGAGACGCTCGAGCGCATGCGTCGCAGTGGCGTGGCTGTGCTCGACGTGTCGCCACAGTCCATGACCGCGACGATCGTGAATCGCTACCTGGAGCTCAAGTCGCGCGGCTTGCTGTGAGGGCGAGCAGGTCGACCGGCGCCGCGACATCCGGCTCCGCGTCGACCTCCTGCCTGGGCGCACGACGCCCCGCCCGCAGGTAGAGCATCATGAACACCGCCGTCACGCCGGACACGGCGAGCTTGCCCTCCAGCGGCCACCACTCGATCGGCGAGATGAAGCCCTCGATCGTCCCGGCGACCAGCAGCAGCATGGTGGAGGCGCCGACGAGGCGAATCGCGCGTGCCCCGTTCTCGATCAGCGCCCGGCGGCGCGTGCGCGCTCCCGGGATCAGCAACGCCGCGGCGAGCAGCAGCCCTCCCCCACCGGCGATGCAGATGGCCGTCAGCTCGAGCACGCCGTGCGGGGCGACGAAGGCAAGCAGCAACGAGCCGATGCCCTTCGACGCATACAGTCCCGACACGCCGCCCAGGCTCACGCCGTTCGAAACGAGGATCGTGGTGGTTCCCACCCCGGCGGTGATCCCCAGCGCGAACGCCGCGAAGGTCACCTGCACGTTGTTCGAGATGATGGACGTCGCCATCACGGGGCGGAACAGGCCGGGATCGCTGATGTAACCCTCGCCCTCGCGCGCGCGACGGACTCCGTCGTTCGCCCGGTCCAGCATGCCGCGCGGGATGAACATCGGCGCCACCGACGGCCGCCGCACCACCGCGACGTACGCGATGATCGCCGGCAGGAACATCATCACGGCGGCGATCATGATCGGCCGCACCGAGCGACGCACCTCTCGCGGCGCATCCAGGAACATCCCCCTGATCACCGCGCGGAGCGTGAGTGAGCGGCCCCGATAGAGCAGGTTGTGCGCTCCCGACACCATCCGGCTGAGGTAGAACACCTCGTCGCTCACCGCCCCGCGCGCAGCGGTGCGCAGCCGCGCGAGGTCGCCCGCCACGTCGCGATACTCGGCGACGAAGTTGCGCACGCCTTCCTCGCCCAGCGACTTGAGCCCCGACTGCTGCGCGGCCGCAAGCGTCGCGGCGAAGCGCGTCCAGCGCGGGGAGCCGCCGGCCACGATCGCGTGCTTCTCGCGCGCCGCGCCCCGGCTGCCGAGCGAGATCGCCCCGCGCTGCCGGGCACCCGCCTCGCGATCGTGCAGGCGCACCAGCCGCGCGGAGTCCGAGCCGCCCTCCACCCCCTCGAGCGCCGCGGCGAATCGCCTCGCGACCTGGGTGGCGAGCGCGGTGCGTCGCTCCGCTGACAGGGCGCTGCGACGCTCGATGAACCGGGCGAGCACGCCGAATTCGTCGTCGGTGAGCAGCGTCTCGGTGGGGGGCTGGTCGGTGGCCTTCGCGACGGGTGTATCGCGCGGGCCCATGGATGAGCGCACGGGCTGCCGGATCAGCGACTCCTTCACCACGATCGTGCCCGCGACCATGTCGCCGAGGCGCTTGCCGCTCTTCGAGAATACGAGTGCCGTGAGGCCGGCGCCGTACGAGATCACCGGCTGCATGTCCACGATGCGGACCAGGTTGCGCACGGCCGAGGCGCCGAAGCCCACCGAGTAGCCTCCGTCGCGCACGACCCGCAGCCCCATGTTCTTCTTGCCGGGCGTCTGGCCATCGGCGAGCCCCTCGAAGAGCACGTAGTAGCCCCAGATCACGAAGAACTGGCCGAGCACCAGGATGGCGATGGCGAAGCTGGTGGACGACCCCGCCGTGAGGTATCCCGACACGCGCAGCGCGCCCATGAGGACGAACAGCCCGATGAACGCCACGAGGCAGATCATGTAGTCGATGATCGCCGCGTATGCGCGAGACCCGACGCCGGCGAGCGTGTACGACATCACGACGAGCTCCGGCGTCTCGACGTCGAGGGTCTGGTCCAGCGCGGCGCGTGTCGGAGTCTGGGAGGGCATGTTCCCAAAGATGCATGCCGCTGGCGCCTTGCGCGACGTCGGTGTATCCTCTGGTCGTGCGCTTCCGGACTCGCCTCACCCGGTTCGGTGGCATCCTCGCCGCCGTGTTCCAGCTCCTGGTTCCCGCCGCCGCGTCGCTTGCCGACGTGCGGGCGGAAGCAGCGTCGCTGCGCGGCGCTACCGTGCACATCGAGTCGCACGGCACGCGCGATTGCGCGCGGGTACACGCGGCGGACTGCGTTCTTTGCCAGCTGCTCACCGGCGCGTCGGGCCCGACGAAGGCGGCGGAGCAACCCGTTGTTCGCGAGCGCGCCGCCGCGCCTTCCGCCGCATCGGTGGCCCGTCGCCTCATCTCGACGCGCGCACCGGGCGACCCACCGCAGCGAGCCCCCCCGATCGAGAGCTGACGCCGGCCCGGCCGGCGTTTCCCTGAGACCCTCGAGCGTCGCATCCGCGACCGCTCGCGCGCGTCGTGCCGCCCGTTCGAGGCGTGGGCGCGCGTCCCCGGACCACTCCAGCTCTCAATCCAGATGCGAATCCAGTCGCGGCTGCTCGCCGCATTCTGCCTGCTCGTCCCGATAGCCTCTGCGCGTGCGCTGCGCGCCGCCTCCACCGACATCGCCGGATCCGTCACCGACAGCGTGAGCGGTCGCCCGCTGGGCAGTGCCCAGGTGAGCGTCATGCAGGGGGCGCGCGTGGTGCTGAACACCACCACCGATGATTTCGGGCGCTATCGAGCGCACAACCTCGATGCGGGGACCTACACCCTGAGTGTCCATGCCCTGGGCTTCCGGCCCGAGGCGCGAAGCGTCGTGCTGGAGGGTTCCAGTGGTTCCCTTCGCGCCGATTTTCGGATGACAGTGGTGCCCGTGAGCCTGAGCGCCGTGGAGGTGCGGGCCGGAACGCCACTCGCCGTCAACACGCGCACGGGCGACCAGGTCTTCAAGCAGGATGATTATCACGGATCACCGACGTCCACCACCTCGCAGATCCTGCAGCAGACGATCGCGGGCGCGGCGCGCGCACCCACCGGCGAAGTCCACATTCGCGGCCAGCACGCGGAGTACACCTACTATGTCGACGGCGTGCCGGTGCCCTCGGGCGTCTCGGGGAGCCTCAATGAACTCTTCGACCCTGAGGTCGTGAACGAGATCACGTTCCAGACCGGGGGCTGGGACGCGGAGTTCGGCAACAAGAACGCCGCGATCGTGAACGTCGCCACCAAGATCCCATCCGGCGGATTTCACATGGACGTCTCGGGGTATGGCGGCTCGTTCGCCAGCTCGGGACAGGCCCTGAGCATGAGCACCAATTCCGGCCGGCTCGGGATGTTCATCTCCGGCTCGCACCAGGCGACCGACATGCGTCGCGAGCCCGTCGCGTTCGATACCATGACCTTCACGGCCGTGAACATCCACAATCACGGGGAGGACCTGTTCACCTTCGGGAAACTCTCCTGGTCGGCGAGCAACACGGACGTCGTCAACCTCGACGTGAACTGGTCCCGCACTCGATTCGCGGTGCCGTATGATCCGCTGGCCACGGTGTCCTTTGACGATCACCAGCAGGACGTGAACAGCTTTGCGAATCTCGGCTGGCGCCACGCGTTCCATGGGGCCACCGGGGACAGCGCTTCGGGCAACGAACTGTTCGTCGGCATGTTCGCCCGTCACGGCAGCCTGGACTACACACCCGGCATCGGCGATGAGCCCCAGTTCTTCTTCTATCCCGACTCGAGCATCGCATACAGCCTGAGCGAGCGACGATCGTTCATCACGACCGGCATCAAGCTCGACTACCTGCTTCACCTCGGCACGCATGTCGAGTGGAAGTCGGGGACGCTCCTACAGCGCACGACCGGCAACGAGGACTTCGGGTCGGTGAGCGCCGCCGGTACGCAGGGCCCCGGATCGGTGTCCGGGCTCAGCGGCAGCGACCTGGGAGGATACACGCAGGTGGCGTTCTCACCCGTCGAGCGGGTCGAGGTGCGCACTGGTGTTCGCTTCGATGCGCATACGGCGCCATTTGCGGGCCGCCGCACGCAGTGGAGCCCACGCATTCGGCTCAACCTTTTTCCTGGCGCGAGCACGACGATCTATGGCTACTACGGCCGACAGTTCGTGCCCACGAACGTGGAGGAGCTGCGCACGATCACGAACGTCGCGATCGGCGGTGCGGACGCACCCACGGTTCCGGAGCGGGACGATTTCTTCGAGGCGGGGATCGTGCACCGCTTTTCGGCAGGGGGACTGGTCGCAAAGCTGTCCGGGTACCACAAGCTGAGCACCCCCGGGCTGGACGACGCGACCATTCCCGGTACGGCGATCGTCACGTCGGTGAACATCGATCACATCGTGGTGAACGGCATGGACGCGGTGCTCGAGATCCGGCCGCGTGGTCCCCTCTCGGGATACCTGAACGCCTCGGTGATTCACGCGTACGGGCGAGCGCCAATTACCGGGGGCTTCCTTCCCTCGGAGCCGCCATCGAGCTACTTCGACCTCGATCACGACCAGCGCATCTCGCTGGTCGGGAGCGGTACCTGGTCTGCCCATCGACTTTTTGTGAGCGCCACCACGATCTACGGATCGGGCCTCACCAACGGCGCCACGACGGATGACCTGCCCACGGCGACATTCGGCACGGGGCTGTTCGACATGAATTCTGCATTCAAGGTCGATCCAAGCACCGTCGTGAGCGTGAGCGCCGGCTATACCTTGGTACTCGGCGGCGCGGTGGTGCGACCGCAGGTCTACGTGGACAACCTCTTCGATCATCACTACCTGCTGAAGGGCGCGTTCTTCAGCGGAGCGTCGGTCGGGCGTCCCCGCAGCATCCAGCTTCGGGTGAACGTGGGGCTGTAGTCGTCATTCGCGCCTCCCGCGAAGCCGCGGGGGGTGCGAATGAGCGGGTGGTGTTCGCGAACTGTCAGGGAGTGCGCAAACACCCAACGATACGGCGGTCGCGGCTGTCAGATTGGGAACTCGACCCCTCGACTTTCCCGAGTCCCCTCCCCAATGCCAGCTCGAGCCCAGCGGGCGCCCATGCTCGCCCGTGTCCTCATCCTCGCGTTCGCGGCCATTGCGGCCGTCGCCGGTGCTGTGAGTCCCGCCAACGGGCAGGTGTTGCGCTCTCAGAACGACCCGCGCCCGGGCGTGCCTGCGGTGCGCCGCACCGGACCGGTGGTGATCGACGGCAAGCTGGACGACGCGGCATGGAACGCCGCGAAGCCGATCTCCGAGCTCATCCAGTCCACGCCCGACGAAGGCAAGGCCTCGAGCGAAAAGACCGAGCTGCGCTTCCTCTACGACGACGACGCGCTCTACCTCTCGGCGCGCATGTACGACTCGCAGGGTTCGGTGTCGGTGCGCACCCAGCTCGCGCGCCGCGACCAGCTGCTGGGCGACAACGGCTCCGACCGCATCGCCATCGTGCTCGACCCATTCCGCGACCGCACCACGCGGGTCTGGTTCGAGCTGAACCCGAATGGCGTCAAGGGCGACCACATCAACGGCGACGCGTCGTACGATCCCGTCTGGGAGGGGGCGAGCCGCATCGACTCGCTGGGGTGGACGGCCGAGATGCGCATCCCCCTCTCGCAGCTTCGATTCTCGCGGGACTCCGTGCAGAGCTGGGGGCTGCAGGTCTGGCGCACGCTGGTGCGTCGCAACGAGCAGGACATGTGGGCATTCTGGCGCAACAACGAGCAGGGGGGCGCAGGATACTTCGGGACCCTGGACGGCCTGCAGCTCAAGTCGCAGCCGCGGCAGCTCGAGGTGCTGCCCTACGCCGTGTCACGCCTCAAGTACGAGCGCGCCACGGTGGGCGACCCGTACCATCGCGATCGCGAGGGCGCCGTGCGCGTGGGCGGGGACCTCAAGTACAACCTGACGTCGAGCCTCACCCTCGATGCCACCGCCAACCCGGACTTCGGCCAGGTGGAGGTGGATCCGGCCGTGGTGAACCTCAGCGCGTTCGAGGTGAGCTTCCAGGAGAAGCGCCCCTTCTTCGTGGCCAACTCGAGCTACCTGGGCTTCGGGAACTTCAGCTGCTACTTCTGCTCGAACGTGTCGAGCCTCAGCGTGTTCTATTCGCGACGCATCGGCCGCGCGCCCCAGCTCGGTGGCACGGTGGGCGGCCGCTCCGACTTCATGGACGTGCCGGAGAACTCCACCATCCTGGGCGCGGCCAAGCTGACTGGCCGCACCAAGGACGGGTGGTCGGTGGGCGCGCTCGAGGCGCTCACGAACCGGGCGACGGCGACGTACGTGCCGGTGGGCGGGCTTCCCGAGCAGCGCCAGGAAGTCGAGCCGATGACGAACTACTTCGTGGGTCGCCTGCGCAAGGACCTTCGCCACGGCGACACGCGCCTGGGCATCGTGTCCACGCTCACCAATCGCTTCATGAGCGACACGCTGGAGACGTCGCGGCTGCGCAGTCGCGCCGGGGTGCTCGGCGCCGACATCCAGCATTACTGGGCGCACCGCACGTACTCGTTCTTCTCGCAGGTCGCGCTGAGCAACGTGGCGGGCGACACGGCGGCCATGCGTCGCACGCAGCTGTCCAGCACCCACTACTTCCAGCGCCCCGATCGCACGGTCACGAGCGACGGGTTGTTCGACACGCGCTATGACCCTACGCGCACCGCGCTCAGCGGCTATGGATTCTACGCCCGCGTGGCGAAGGAGACCGGCAACTGGCTGTTCGAGGGGATCCAGAACTGGCGCAGCCCCAGCTTCGAGGTGAACGACGCCGCCATCCTGGGACGTACCGACTACAAGTGGATGCTGGCGAACGCCGTGCGCCGCTGGACCACGCCGGGCAAGGGATATCGCGACATCTGGATCAGCGCCGGCGCGCAGACGCAGTACGACTACGAGGGCGACCGCACGGACCTCGAGTACCACGGCAACCTGAGCGTCACGCTGCCGAACTTCTGGTCAGCGAGCGTGGGAGCCATCTATCATCCCGGCTCGTACGACCCGAACGCCACGCGCGGCGGGCCGGTGGTCGGCGTCACCGGCTACAAGATGATGTTCTTCGACTTGAGCGGCGACTCGCGCTCGAACTACTACTGGTCGCTCGACGGGAACATCGATCACTCGATCGAGACCCGCGCGTGGCGCGCGAGCGCGTCGCCGAGCCTCACGCTCAAGCCCAGCGGGCGCCTGCTGATCCGGCTGTCACCGAGCTTCGACCGGGACATCACGACGCTGCAGTACGTCACGCAGCAGGGCGATCCCACGGCGACGAACTTCTACGGCACGCGCTACGTGTTCGGCACGCTCGACCAGCGCACGCTGTCCATGGGCACGCGGCTGAACGCGACGATCACGCCGAACATGACCTTCGAGCTGTATGCGCAGCCGTTCATCGCGAGCGGCGGATACAGCACCTTCAAGGAGTACGCGAGCACCCGTTCGCGCGACTACAAGGTGTACGGCCGTGACGTGGGCACCATCAAGTCGACGCTGCGTGCCGATGGCGTGGTGAGCTCATACACCGTGGATCCGGACGCAGCGGGCCCGGCGGGCAGCTTCAGCTTCGGCAACCCCGACTTCGTGTTCCACTCGCTGCGCGGCACCGCGGTGGCGCGCTGGGAGTATCGCCCGGGGTCGACGTTGTACTTCGTGTGGACCCAGGAGCGCGCCGGGCAGGACTCCTACAACTCGATCGAGTTCTCGCGCGATCGCGGGTCGCTGCTGGCGGACCGCCCGACGAACATCTTCCTGGTGAAGGCGAGCTACTGGATTGGAAATTGAGCCAGCGAAGGGCCGCCGTTCACGGTCACTGAAACAACCAAACACCAACAGCCTTGAGCCACGGGTTGCACTGAGCCGCTGCGCGGCTGACACTGCCAAGTGATAGCCGTGTGTGACCTGCGTCATTGTGTTGTCGCGCGCCGCGCGCGATCATGGGCCATGGCGCATCCAGCTCCCTCCGGCCGCTGCCTCTTCTGCGGCTATACCGACCAGTCCGTCACCATCTACCAGGACGAGATGGTGCAGGCCTTCATCAGCCTCCAGCCGATCAACGGCTGGCACGTGCTCGTGGTGCCGCGCGCACACTACGAGCGGCTGTCGGAGCTACCGCTGCCCACGCTGATTGCCGTGACCATCGCGGCGCAGCACGTGAGCAAGGCGCTGGAGGCCGCGGCGCGCCCCGACGGCATCACCACGATCACCGAGGACGACTTCGCGGGCGTGGGCTACAACCTGGTGCCGCACTGGAAGCTCCACCTCATCGCCCGGTTCAAGGGCGACGCGGTGAAGCTCGAGTGGGGGCGGTCAGCGGAGCCGGGGCCGAGCACGCGCGCCGAGACGGCGCAGTCGCTGAGACGGCATTTGCAGTGGATCGCGCGGTAGTCCCCGCAGCAGTTCACTCCCCCGTCGGCAGGTGCATGTACATCGACTGGATGCCCACACGCCCAGGCCCCGAGAAGCGGTTGAACACGATCTGCCCGGAGCTCGCCAGCAGTCCCAGTGAGACGGACTGCGCGATGGTCTGCATGGTGACCGTGGGACTCTTGTAGACCCAGCCGCCGGGCTCGATGTCGATCTGCTGGCCTGCCTCGAGCGTCACCTCGAACACGTTGCCGTAGCCATGCAGCCAGAGGATGCCCTCGTCGGCGCCCTCGCAATCGAAGGTGTCGATGAAGAAGCCGCTGCCGCCCAGGAACATGTTGGCGGCGCCCTTCACGCGCTGGAAGGTGTAGTCCACGCCATCAGTCGCCGCGAGGAACTGGTGTTCGCGCACGTCCAGGCGGTCCCCCTTCTTCATGTGAATGGCGATCAGCTGTCCGGGGCCATCTCGGCTGAATGCGATGTGCCCGGGCCCCGCCGCCTGCGTCACGAAGATCGACATCCCGGCGATCGCGCGCTTGAAGGCGCCCTGCAGCGACTTCACCTCGATCTCGACGTCCGAGTGCTTCCAGAGCAGCACGTGATGCTCGAAGTACACGGGCCTGCGACCCAGCTCGATGTGGAGCGTCGGGACCGTATCGCCCTCGATGTGATACGTGAGGCCCGCGTACGTCTCGTCGCGCACCTCATCCCGGATGAGCTTCGGCGTGATCCTCACTTCGCCACCCCGCTCGGCAGCCGCTGCTTCAACGCGCTCCAGCGCTTCATGACATCGGCGTAGTCGGCCTGGGCCTTCGCGGCGGCCGCGAGCTGGCCGGCGGTGGGGGCCGTCTCGGCGTTCTGCATGCTCATCGCCGCGGCGAACGCCGAGTTCATCACTGCCTCGATCGAAGGCGGCGGAACGGGCGCGCCGGCCGCGCGTGCCTGCGGCGGTCCACCGAACCCACCGCGCCGGCCGCGCGCAGCCGACGCCGGCGGCGCGATGGAATCCACCTGCGCCTTCATTGCGGGCGCGTCGCCGCGATTCATGGAATTGAGCGTCGCCGACATCGCGCGCGCCGAGTGCAGCTCACCGCGCAGCGCGATCGCCTTGTCGTAGAGGTCACGCGTGAGCGTGTTGACCTGCGCCAGCGTCGCGGGCGCGATTCGCACGCGCGGGTCGAGCCTGAGGGTGATGGGCTGGTCGAACTGCTTGCCGTCCACGCTGAGGCGCACGGTGTAGCTGCCTGGGGGGGCCCACGGCGCGTTGTCACTCGGCGTGGTGCGATGTGGCACTGCGCCCTGGGCATCCTCGCCGGCGGGCGTCGCGGTCGGGGGCTCGAGCGGATCGAATCGCATGTCCCAGAGGAAGCGGTGCATGCCGACCTGCGCCCCGAGGTGATTTACCGGCGCGGGCCAGTAGAGCGGCAGGTCGCAGTCAGGCGCGCTCGGCGTCTCCTGGCAGATCTTGTTGTACGCCGCAGGGTCGCGCGCCGGATCGGGATCGGGGAAGAGGTCGGTGCTCGCGTAGCTGCGCACGACCTTGCCGGACTTGTCCAGGATCTCGAGCTTCACCGCGCCGGCGGGCGCCGTCTTGAGCAGGTAGTCGATGATCGCGCCATCGGGGGGATTCTCGCCGGCGGGAAGCTCGGGCGGCCATGGTGTCGGGTCATTTGTCGCGAAGCGCACGCGCACCGCGGTCGCCGGCTTGAACAGGTACGCCGACGTCGCCGCCTCTGCCTCTGCGTGCTCCCGGAAGGGCGTGATGTCGTCCAGGATCCAGAAGCCGCGCCCGTGTGTGCCGGCAATGAGGTCGGAGCAGAGGCAGGTGCTGTCGTCCTTCACCTGCAGGTCGCGCACGGAGATGGCCGGCATGTCGTTGCGCAGTGACTTCCAGTGGTCGCCGTCATCCAGGCTGAACCACACCTGCGCGTCGGTCGAGGCGAAGAGGATGCCCGGCTTGCGCGGGTCCTCGCGAATGGAGTTGGACACGGAGCCCGGCGCGATCTCGTTGTTGATCTCGGTCCAGCTCTTTCCCCCGTCGTGCGTGCGCCAGAAGTGCGGGTTCATGTCATCGATGCGCATCGTGTTCGCCGCGGCGTACGCGGTGCCGGCGTCGAAGTGACCCGCCTCGATGTTGAAGATGCGCGTCCACGGCTTGATCGCCGCGGGCGTCACGTTCGTCCAGGTCTTGCCGCCATTCGTGGTGACCTGGATGGTGCCATCGTCAGAGCCGGTCCAGATGACGCCTGCCTTCTTCGGTGACACCGACATGGCCGTGAGGCTGCCCGCCGGCGCGGGCGTCACGCCGCTCGCGTACTTGCCCGCGCTCGCCGGCACTTCCCACGTGGCGCGCGTGAGGTCGGGGCTGATGCGCGTCCAGCTGTGCGCGTGGTCGGCCGAGCGCCAGACGACGTTGCTCGTGTAATAGAGGACGCCCGCCTCCGTGGGTGACCACTGGATGGGCATCGTCCGCACGTTGCGCCCGAACTCCGCGCCGCGTGCGCTCGCGTCGGGGCCGACCTGCGTGACCTGCGCGGTGCGGCGATTCCAGAGCGAGACGTTGGTGCGCGCGCTGCCGAAGACCAGGTCGGGGTCCTTCGGATCGGGAGCGGCGACGCCGTACTCCTGGACGTTGATCGGGTGCCAGTCGTGGAAGGTGATCTCCCCATCCGACGAGCGGCTGTCCACGCACGCCGAGCCGGAATCCTGCTGCCCGCCGCAGACGCGATACGGGAATGCGTTGTCGGTGCTGACGTGATACATCGCGGCGGTGGGCTGGTTGTACCAGTTGCTCCAGCTCACGCCGCGGTTCGCTGACACCACGCCGCCCTGGTCCGCCACCACCAGCAGGATGTCGGGATTCACCGGGTTCACCCACGCCTTCTGGTAGTCGTCGCCGCCCGGTGCGCCGCGAACGGCGGTCCAGGTGAGGCCCGCGTCCTCGGTGCGCCAGAACACGGTGGAGGCGCTGTAGACCACCTTCTCATTCTTCGGGTCCACAACGATCGTCGGCAGGTCGCCACCGCCGATGCGCACCATGGGGCGCGGGTCCTGCGCACGCGTGCTGCCCGCGGCGGCGACAGCCGTGGTCCAGTGCTCGCCGGCGTCACTCGACTTGTAGAAGCCGACGGTTCCCGTGGTGACGTTGCCATTCGCACCGACACCCGCGACGGTCGCGTACAGCACCTTCGAATTGCTCGGCGCGATCGCGAGGTTCGCCTGGATCACCGGCGGAAGCCCGTCGGTGAGCTGCTTCCACGTGGCGCCGCCGTCGGATGACTTGAAGATGCCGTTCCCCGCCCCGCCGAAGCCCTGTCCCTCGATGAAGCTCTGCTGCTGCTGCCAGAGCGTCGCGTACACCGTGTTGGGATCGCTGGGATCGATGCGCACGTCGTTCGCGCTCGTGTATTCGTCCTTGTAGAGCACCTTCTGGAACGAGGCGCCGCCGTCGGTGGAGCGGAACACACCGCGCGTCGCGTTGGGCCCGTAGGGATGACCTAGCGCGGCGACGAAGAGCTTGTTGGCATCGCGGGGGTCGACGTCGATCATCGCGATCATCTGCGTGTCATCGAGGCCGAGGTGCGTCCATGTCTTGCCCGCGTCGATCGACTTGTAGACGCCGTTGCCGGTCGCGAGGTCAGGGCGGATGATGCCCGCGCCGCTGCCCACATAGATGATGTTCGGGTCCGAGGGCGCCACCGCGATCGCGCCGATGGAGCCAGTGGGCTGCGAATCGAAGAGGGGCTGCCAGGTGGACCCGTAGTCCGTGGAGCGCCACACGCCGCCGTTGTCGAAGCCGATGTAGAAGACATTCGGCTGGCTCGGCACGCCCGATAGAGCGCGCGCGCGGCCGGCGCGACCGGGCCCGATCTGGCGCCAGTGCATGAATTCTGTCGTGGCGTTCTGCTGTGCGGAAAGCGGCACGGCCAGGAGGCAGGCCGCGAGGGTCGCGCGAAGAGCTACGGGGAGGGACGTGCGCACGGTGGGGCCTCGGTCGTGGGGGAGGACTCTTGCGTGAAATTGCCCGGCTGGCGCGGGCTGCGGCAAGAGGGGACAACGATGCGCGCGCTGAACTACGCACGCGGATGGCCGCTGCACTGCAACTGCAGATGGCCGCGGAGCGTTCAGGCCTGGATGCACCAGGACAGGCATCCATTCCAGTCCACATTTTTCCCTTTGACCGGCGGAAACCGCCTTCACGTGCTGCCTCTTCGGAGCCGCGACGCGGGCTCGGCGGCAAGCGATGACAAGCGCTCACGCGTTTGGAGTGCCCGCCGGCCCATTGTACCCGACCGAGCAGCGGCCATCTGCCGTTGCCGTTCGGCGGCCATCCGGGCGCGTAGTCCCCCCACCCGGAACGATGTAAGAGTTTCCCCACTCGGTTACCTCGCCCCGTCACGAGGCGTACTTTCGTGGCGACTCCCCACCCCACTCGAGACCATGCGATCCTCCGTCGCCATTCTTGCGATCCTCGCGGCTCCGCTTGCCGCGCAGCAGGCCCTTCCCAACCGTGGCGCGCCCGCCGCGCCTGACTCCGCGGCGCAGGCCAAGGTCGCCAGCGCCTCGGCGGGCCTCCGCCTGCGCTCGATCGGGCCCGCGCTCACCTCGGGGCGCATCGCCGACGTCGCGATGGACCCGCGCGACAAGCGCACCTGGTACGTGGCGACGGCCGCGGGCGGCGTGTGGAAGTCGACGAACAATGGCGTCTCGTTCAGCCCGATCTTCGACGGAGAGGGATCGTTCTCGATCGGCACCATCACCGTGGACGAACGCGCGCCGAGCACCGTGTGGGTGGGCACAGGAGAGAACAACGCGCAGCGTGTGGTCGCGTACGGAGACGGCGTCTACAAGTCGCTCGACGGCGGGCGCTCATGGACCAACATGGGACTCAAGGAGTCCGAGCACATCGGGCGCATCATCGTCGACCCGCGCAACTCCGACGTGGTGTACGTCGCTTCGCAGGGTCCACTCTGGCGAAAGGGCGGCGACCGTGGGGTCTACAAGACGACCGATGGCGGCAAGACGTGGGAGCGGGTCCTCCACGTGGATGACTGGACGGGCGCCAACGATATCCAGCTCGACCCCAAGAATCCCGACCACCTCATCGCAACGATGTGGCAGCGAAGCCGTCGCGTGTTCGGGTTCCTCGGTGGCGGCCCTGGCTCGGGGATCTATCGCTCGATGGACGGAGGCAAGAGCTGGAACAAGGCGCAGAGCGGATTTCCCGACGAGGAGATGGGGCGCATCGGCCTCACCGTCTCACCGGTGAATTCCAGCATCGTGTACGCGATCGCCGACATCGCGAACGGCAAGGGCGGGTTCTTCCGCTCGAAGGATTTCGGCGCGAGCTGGGAGAAGATGAACAGCTACCAGACCGGCGGTAACTATTACAACAAGATCTTCGCCGATCCGAAGATCCTCGACCGCGTGTACGCAGCCGACGTCATTCTCCAGGTGACGGACGACGGCGGAAAGACCTTCCATCGAGTGGGCGAGCTGCTGAAGCACGTCGACAACCACGTCGTGTGGATCGACCCCGACGAGAACACGCACCTCGTGGTGGGGTGCGACGGCGGTCTCTACGAGTCCTGGGACCTCGGCAAGACCTGGAAGTTCTCGGCCGACCTTCCCGTCACGCAGTACTACAAGGTCGCGACGGACGACTCAAAGCCGTTCTACAAGGTGTATGGCGGCGCGCAGGACAACTTCTCGGTCGGCGGCCCGAGTCGCACGCGCACGATTCACGGCATCACGAACGCCGACTGGTTCATCACGAGCGGCGGCGACGGGTTCGGCAGCGTGATCGACCCGGTCGACCCGAATACGGTGTATGCGCAGTCGCAGTTCGGAAACCTGTCGCGCTTCAACCTGAAGACGGGCGACGTGATGGGGATCCAGCCATCCGACGAGGTGACGGGCAGTGGACTCAGGTGGAACTGGGACTCGCCGCTGATGATCAGCCCGCATAACCACAACCGCCTCTACTTCGCGGCGAATCGCCTGTTCCGTTCCGATGATCGCGGTGACTCGTGGAAGGCCGTGAGCCCGGATCTGTCGCGCCAGATCGACCGCAACCGCCTCAAGATGATGGACCGGGTGCAAAGCGTCGATGCACTTGCCAAGAACCAGTCGACCACGCTCTTCGGCGACATCGTGACGGTGGCAGAATCGCCGATCAAGGAAGGGCTGCTGTTCACCGGCACGGACGACGGACGCGTGTCGATCAGCGAGAACGGTGGCGCGTCGTGGCGCTCGATCGATCGCTTCCCTGGCGTGCCGGAGACGACGTTCGTATCGCGCGTGGTGCCCTCGCAGTTCGACGCGAACACCGTCTACGCCACCTTCAACAATCATCAATCGGGCGACTTCCACCCGTACGTGCTCAAGAGCACGGACCTCGGCCGGACCTGGACCAACATCACCGCCGACCTTCCGGCTCGCGGCTCGGTATTTTCGATGGCGGAGGATTTCGTCGATCGCAACCTGCTCTTCGTGGGCACCGAGTTCGGATTGTTCTTCACGAAGAACGGCGGCGCCAGGTGGATTCGCGTCAAGGCGGGGATGCCCACCATCCAGGTGCGCGACATCGCCATCCAGAAGCGCGAGAGCGACCTCGTGCTGGCGACGTTCGGCCGTGGGTTCTTCATCCTCGACGACTACAGCGCGCTGCGCGAGCTGACGGACGCGAACCTCGCGAAGCCGGCCGTGATCTTCCCGGTGCGCCCCGCCCCGCTGTTCATCGCGAGCGCGCCGCTGGGACTGCCCGGCGTCGCGTTCCAGGGCGCCAACTACTTCTCCGCCCCGAACCCGCCGAATGGCGCGGTGTTCACGTACTTCCTCAAGGACGCGCTCAAGTCGCGGAAGTCGGTGCGCCAGACCGCGGAGAAGGCGGCGATGAAGAAGGGCGAGGACATCTTCTATCCGAGCTGGGACTCGCTCAAGGCCGAGGATCGCTCGGAGGACCCCGTGATCGTGGCGACGATCAGCACCGCGAACGGCAAGGCGCTGCGGCGCTTCGTCGTGAGCGGAGCACCTGGCATCAACCGCGCGTCGTGGGACCTGCAGTTGCAGCCCACCGACCCGATCAACGGTCCGGCGTACCAGGCGGACCCCGAGTTCCCGTTCTCATCGCCGCCGGCCGCACCCTATGTCGTGCCGGGCACGTACCAGGTCGCGCTCTCCACGCGCATCGATGGCGTGCTCACGCCACTCGGCGATCCACGACGGTTCGAGGTGGTGGGCGTGGACGGACCGAGTGTGCGGACGATGGCCACGCTCGCCGAGCAGCAGGGTGTCGCGGAGCTCGAGCGTGACGTGCTCGGAACGTCGGCGCTGATGGGTGAGACGGCGCGACGCATCGGCTTCCTCAAGCGCGCGATCGACGAGACCGCGAACGCCGACGCCGGGCTGGTGCAGCGGGTACGCGTGATCGAGAACAAGCTGAAGGATGCGCAGGAAGCGCTCACTGGCGACCCCACGCGCGCGCGCCGCCAGGAGGCGGCGCCGACGTCATTGCTCAACCGCCTCTACAGCGCGGTGGGCAATGGATGGAGCAGCTCGCTCGAGCCGCCGAGCGCGGCGGACCGCCAGCAGGTGGAGATCGTGAATGCCGGCTTCGGCAAGGTGCTCGAGCAGCTGCGGACGTTGCTCGAGGTGGACCTCGCGAAGCTGGAGCAGGATGCCGAGGTGGCGGGAGTTCCATGGACGCCGGGGAGATTTCCCCGGTTGCCGTCGTCAGGGCCCATCCGGCCGTAACTGCGGGGGCTTGGGGCTTCGGTAACAGCGTGGCGTGAGGCGTGTGGCTGGGGCTGCGGTCTTCGGGCTGCGGTAAGGACGGCGTGAGGCCACGGGCTTGAACGACGAGGCGTGAGAATATGCTCCCACGCCTCGCCGTGCAGGCCATCCGCCCCACGCCGTCGTTACCCAGGCCCGAGGACTCACGCCCCAGCCACACGCCTCAGGCCTCGCTGTTACCCGAGCCCTCGCTCCTACCGCGTGACAGGCAGGTAGCTCTCCCTCGGCGGAATCCCGATGACCCGGACGCCGGCTCCCTTCGCGACGTCCATGGCCTGCACCACGTCGTCGTACGTCGCGCCGGGGTAGCCCGCGACCTGCAGCACTTTCATCGGCCGGCCGGAATACACCTGGAAGATCCGGCTCCGCAGCTGCGCCGGCGTCAGCGGTTCGCTGTTCAGCCGATAGGCATGCCCCGGCAGGACCTCGAGTACGATCTGGGCCGCGCCCTCCCTGCACGCGCCGGTGCACGGCTCGGGAAGCGACACGTCCATCGAACCGTACTTCGAGATGGCGGCCAGGAAGATCACGAGCAGGACCAGCATGACGTCGAGCATTGGGGTGACGTTGATGTCGTTCGAGAGGGGTCGCGCGCTCGGGGCCATTTGCTGCTCCAGTCAGGGGTGACTGGAGGATAGAGTCGCCGCATTACCAACCCGTGGCGGGCGAATGACGAGATCGTGAGTGCGGGATTAAGGAAGGGTGAGCGACAGCATGAAATCCACGACACAACAAGGACAACGACACTACGCACACGAACGACACGAACCTCGCTTCGCTCGGAACACGAACTAACGCGAATGACGAGCTCGAACTCGGGCTTCGTGGCCGATCGTGTCCATGTCAGTTACCACGACCACGCGAGCTGCCAACCAGCACCGAATCCTTTCACTTCGAACGCCGTTGCGATATCCTCCCCCCATGCGCCTCTCATCCCTAATCGCCATCGCCACGCTCATGACCGCCGCTTCCGCCCCCGCCTCCGCCCAGGTTCGCGATACCAAGGTCATCACTGCCGAGGCCGCGCAGCGGATCCTCGTGGGCGCGCAGGCGGAAGCGCGCCGGAACGGGTGGAACATGTCGTGCGCGGTGGTCGATCCGTCCGGCGAGCTCATCGCCTTCATTCGCATGGACGATGCGTCGCCCGGCTCCATCGACATCTCACGCGCCAAGGCGCGCACCGCCGCGCGGTTCAAGCGTGAGACAAAGCTGCTCGAGGACGCCGTGGCCGGCGGTCGCAACGCACTCCTCAGCTTCGAGGGCGTGGTGCTCGTGGAGGGCGGCGTGCCGGTCGTGATCAACGGTGGCATCGTGGGCGCCGTGGGGTGCAGCGGCGGCACCAGCCCGCAGGACGCGCAGGTCGCCAAGGCCGGCATCGCCTCGCTCACCCCGTAGGCGTTCCCAGGAAGTTCCTGAACGTCACCGAGTAGCGCAGCGCGTCCACGCCGGGAATGCTGTGCTCCCACTCGTCGCGCGACGGGCCGCGCATCAGGTAGGCGGAGCGCGCCGCGGCCTCGATGTTCACGCGCTCCCACGTGCCGTCGCCACGCTTCCTGCGCAGCCGAAAGGTGCAGGGCGACGCGAGCGAGACGCCGATCACGTCCCCGAACTGCGGCTTGTCGCGGTGCCAGCCGATGCCAGCGCCGGACTCGTATTCCGTGACGAGCGCCTGCTGCAGCGACGCAGGCGCCACCCCGGCGAACGCAGCGGCCACGTCGCGCAGCGGAAGGAGTAAGGACGGAATGTCGTCCACAGGATCGAGCCGCCTGGCGGTAAAGTCATAACGCCATCCGTACGAAACGATCCGTCGCTTGCCGGTGTGTCCATGGAAGTCGAATTCGCGGAGCGGGAGCGCGCGAATCCCGGCCACGAGTTCACGCTCGTGCTCGGGCGTGATCGCTTCAGCCCGGTAGCGAAAGCCACCCGGCAATACGGGGCCTGCGTCGAAGAAACCGAGCTGGGCATGCTCCACGCGGCCTTGCGGGCAGAATTCGCGCCCACGACGCCCGGTCGCGTTCGGTTCGGAGCGTTTCTTGCCTAGCTTACGGTACAGAAACGCCCTTCCACATCCACCGGCAGCGCACCACGCGCCCCCGGCGACGCTGAGCGTCATACATGCTGAAGTCCCCGATTCGCACGCCTGCCTCGCTCGACGCGATCACCGACGTGCGTCACGCGGAGGCGCTGCTCACGACCGGCGCCCTGCAGAGCGCGATCTTCAACAGCGCGAACTTCTCCAGCATCGCCACCGACGCCAAGGGTGTCATCCAGATCTTCAACGTGGGCGCCGAGCGCATGCTCGGCTACACGGCCGCCGAAGTGGTGAACAAGGTGACGCCGGCCGAGCTCTCCGATCCGCAGGAGCTCATTGCGCGCGCCAAGGCACTGAGCGTGGAGTTCGGCACCGACATCACGCCGGGCTTCGAGGCGCTCGTCTTCAAGGCCGCGCGCGGCATCGAGGACATCTACGAGCTGACCTACACGCTCAAGGATGGCAGCCGCTTTCCGGCGGTCGTGTCCGTGACCGCCCTGCGCGACGACGCCGAGACGATCATCGGGTACCTGCTCATCGGTACCGACAACACGGCGCGCAAGATGGCCGAGGAAGCGCTCGTCAAGGCTGGCGCGCTCCAGAACGCGATCTTCAACAGCGCCAACTTCTCCAGCATCGCGACCGACGCCAAGGGCGTCATCCAGATCTTCAACGTCGGCGCCGAGCGCATGCTCGGCTACACCGCCGCCGACGTCATGAACAAGAATACGCCCGCGGACATCTCGGATCCGCAGGAAGTGATCGCGCGCGCCAAGTCGCTGAGCGTGGAGTTCGGCACGGAGATCACGCCGGGCTTCGAGGCGCTGGTCTTCAAGGCGAGCCGCGGTATCGAGGACATTTACGAGCTGACGTACTTCCGGAAGGACGGCACGCGCTTCCCGGCCGTCGTGTCGGTCACCGCCCTGCGCGATGACCAGGATGCGATCATCGGCTACCTCCTCATCGGCACCGACAACACGGCGCGCAAGATGGCCGAGGAAGCGCTGGTGAAGGCCGGCGCCCTGCAGAACGCGATTTTCAACAGCGCCAACTTCTCCAGCATTGCGACGGACGCCAAGGGCGTCATCCAGATCTTCAACGTCGGCGCCGAGCGCATGCTCGGCTACACCGCCGCCGACGTCATGAACAAGAACACGCCGGCGGACATCTCGGATCCGCAGGAGCTGATCGCGCGCGCCTCGGCGCTGAGCCTCGAGTTCGGGAGTGACATCACGCCGGGCTTCGAGGCGCTGGTGTTCAAGGCGGCGCGCGGGATCGAGGACATCTACGAGCTGACCTACTTCCGCAAGGATGGCAGCCGCTTCCCGGCGGTCGTGTCCGTCACCGCGCTGCGCGATGACCAGGACACCATCATCGGCTACCTGCTGATCGGCACGGACAACACGGCGCGCAAGATGGCCGAGGAAGCGCTCGTCAAGGCGGGTGCGCTCCAGAACGCCATCTTCAACAGCGCCAACTTCTCGAGCATCGCGACCGACGCCAAGGGCGTCATCCAGATCTTCAACGTGGGCGCCGAGCGCATGCTCGGCTACACCGCCGCCGACGTCATGAACAAGAACACGCCCGCGGACATCTCGGATCCGCAGGAAGTGATCGCGCGCGCCAAGTCGCTGAGCGTGGAGTTCGGCACGGAGATCACGCCGGGCTTCGAGGCGCTCGTGTTCAAGGCGAGCCGCGGGATCGAGGACATCTACGAGCTGACGTACTTCCGCAAGGACGGCACGCGCTTTCCGGCGGTCGTCTCGGTGACGGCCCTGCGCGACGACGCGGAGGCCATCATCGGCTACCTGCTGATCGGCACGGACAATACGGCGCGCAAGCAGGTGGAAGAGGAGCGCATGAAGCTGGACCAGCGCCTCCGCGACCAGCACTTCTATACGCGCTCGCTGCTCGAGTCGAACATCGATGCGCTGATGACCACCGACCCGCGCGGCATCATCACGGACGTGAACAAGCAGATGGAGGCGCTCACCGGCTGCACGCGCGATGAGCTGATCGGCGCGCCCTTCAAGAACTACTTCACGGACCCGGACCGCGCCGAGGCGGGGATCAACCGCGTGCTGAACGAGGGGAAGGTCACCAACTACGAGCTCACCGCGCGCGATCGCGACGGCACGCTCACGGTGGTGTCCTACAACGCCACGACCTTCCACGACCGCGACCGCCGCCTGCAGGGCGTGTTCGCATCGGCGCGCGACATGACCGAGCTCAAGGCGTTCGAGCGCACGCTCCAGCTGAAGAACGTGGAACTGGAGGACGCGAGCCGCATGAAGTCGGAGTTCCTCGCGAACATGTCGCACGAGCTGCGCACGCCACTCAACGCGATCATCGGCTTCTCCGAGGTGCTCGCGGATGGGCTGCTCGGCGAGATGACCGAGCAGCAGCGTGGCTTCATCGCGGACATCTTCAAGAGCGGCAAGCACCTCCTGTCGCTGATCAACGACATCCTGGACCTGTCCAAGGTGGAAGCGGGCAAGATGCTGCTCGACCTCGAGTCGGTGCAGATCTCGAGCTTCCTCGGGAATAGCCTGTCGATCATCAAGGGGAAGGCGGCGACGCGCCACATCCACCTCGACATGGTGATCGCCGAGGAGCTCGGCTCCATTCGTGCCGACTCGCGAAAGATCAAGCAGATCGTCTACAACCTGCTTGCCAACGCGGTGAAGTTCACGAGCGAGGGCGGAGAGGTCACGCTGCATGCGGGATGCGTGACGCGTGAGGAAGTCGGCGTACTGGACGGCGCGTGGATCGGCCGCAGCCTGCCGCTCGCGCCGAGCGAGTTCACGGAGTTCCTGGAGATCAGTGTCACCGACAGCGGCATCGGGATCCCGCCGGATGGACTGGAGCACCTCTTCAAGCCGTTCAGCCAGGTGGACAGCGGCCTCGGTCGCAAGTTCGAGGGCACGGGCCTCGGCCTGGTGATGGTGAAGCTGCTGGCCGAGCTTCACGGCGGCGCGGTGGCCGTGGAGAGTGCGGTGAACGAGGGCTCGCGCTTCACCGTCTGGCTTCCCTTCCGCTCGGCCGACGACGTGGGCCTGGTGGCAGTCGCGCCGGGTGACGTATACACGGAGCGCCACGTGCCGGCAACCACGCCCGCGCCGGCGCCGGGCGGCCCGCTGGAGAAGCGCGCGGAACAGCGCGTGGGCTCGAACGTGGCGCTCGTGATCGAGCATGACGAGATCGCCGCGGAGCTGATCCGGGTCCAGCTCGAGAGCGAGGGCTTCAACGTGGTGCACGCGGCGACGGCGGAGGAGGCGCTGATCATGGCCTCCGGCGCGCCGCTCGCGCTGATCACGCTGGACATCATGCTCCCGGACGTGGACGGCTGGGCATTCCTCAATCGCCTGAAGCAGGTGCCGGCCCTGCGACGCATTCCCATCGTGATCGTGTCCATCATGGCCGACCGCAAGCGCGGCTTCGCGCTCGGCGCGGCGGCCGTGATGCAGAAGCCGATCTCGCGGCGCGACCTGCACGAGTCGCTCATGGAGCTTGGCCTCTCGCCGCTCGCCAAGGGGCAGTTGCTCAAGGTGCTGATCGTCGATGACGACGTGCAGGCCGTGGACCTCACGGCCGTGCGACTGCAGGACATGGCAAGCACGATCCTGCGCGCGTACGGTGGCCTCGACGCCATCGCGATCGCCAAGAGCGAGTGCCCGGACCTCATCGTGCTGGACCTGATGATGCCGGACGTCAGCGGCTTCGACGTGGTGCACGCCTTGCACGAAGATCCGCGCACCATGAAGATTCCGATCGTCGTCGTCACCGCCAAGCGCATCACCGCGAAGGATCGCTCGAAGCTCAACGGCTTCGTGACGACGGTGATGGAGAAGGCCGACTTCGACCAGGACGTATTCACCTCCGAGGTTCGGCGCGCGATGTCGGGCCGTCACCACCAGGTTTCCTGACATGGCTACAGTGCTCGTCGTGGAGGACAACGCCGCCAACATGACGCTGGCGACGTTCCTCCTCCAGTCTGCTGGGCACGTTGTGCTCTCGGCCACCGATGCGGAGGCGGGGCTCACCATCGCGCGCAGCGACCATCCGGACCTCATCCTCATGGACATCCAGCTGCCGGGAATGGACGGGCTCACCGCCACTGGCCTGCTCAAGGCGGACCCCGAGACGCGCGGCATCCCGGTGATCGCGCTCACCGCGCTGGCCATGAAGGGTGACGAGGAGCGCATTCGCGCCGCGGGCTGCGATGGCTACATCGCAAAGCCGCTGGCCTACAAGGAATTCCTCGCGACGATTGCCACGCGGCTGTCGCAGCCGGTGGCCTAGCGCCAGCCTCGCACCAGGGCGTGTCCGGATGATGTACAGGGCGTGGGCGAGCCCGGCTCCGGCGCGTTAGCTTTGGCCCGTGAGCACGACCGCCGCCCCCGCCCCCAGTCGCTACGACCGCTCGATCACCGAGGGGCCGCTGCGCAGCGCCGTCTGGAAGATCGCGTGGCCCACGATGCTCACGAACATCGTGGGCGGCATGCAGGGGATCATCGACCACGTCCTCGTGGGGCATCTCGTGGGGTTCCGGGGCAACGCGGCGATCGGTGTCTCCAACCAGATCTTCATCGTGGTGATCGTGTTCATCACGTCGTTGTTCACGGGGATGAGCGTGCTGGTGG
Organism: Gemmatimonadota bacterium; assembly: GCA_028287305.1. Classification (GTDB taxonomy): domain Bacteria; phylum Gemmatimonadota; class Gemmatimonadetes; order Gemmatimonadales; family Gemmatimonadaceae; genus JAQBPX01. The sequence goes on along the minus strand of JAQBPX010000032.1, from coordinate 235,872 downwards.
CGCGCTTCGCGGGCGCCGGACAGGAGGAGAAGGTCGACGCCACCGTCTACCAGGCCTTCCTCACCGCGGTGTTCATCGCGCTCGGGATCATGGCGCCGATCGGCTACTTCCTGGCGCCCACGCTGCTCGACTTCGTGCACGCCGCTCCCCTGGTGAAGGCCGAAGCGCTCCCCTTCCTGCGCATCATGTTCATGTTCAGCTCGGGGATGCTGGTCTTCTACATGCTCGGCGGCGCCCTGCGATCCGCCGGTGATGCGCGAACGCCCATGGTGCTCGGCCTGTCGCTGACCATCCTCAACATCGCGCTGAACATCGTGCTGATCCGCGGGCTCGGGCCGATCCCCGCGTTCGGCACCAGGGGCTCGGCCATGGGGACGTCGATCGCGTCCGGGCTCGTCGCGGTCTATGCGATGATCAAGTTGTGGGGCGGTGGATGGGTGGTGTCGTTCCCCCGCGGGCGCGCGATGCGCCCGGACTGGGTGATCATTCGCCAGCTGTTCAAGTTCGGGCTGCCCACGGGCATCCAGGGGATCGCGATGAATGTCGGCGGCGTGCTGATGCTCTCGTTCATCGGCTCGCTGGCGCAGAGCGCTGCCGCGCAGGCGGCGTTCGCCATCTCCTACGGGCAGCTCTTCTCGCTGATCACCTGGACGAGCGTGGGACTGATGGGCGCGGCGGCGGCGGTCGCCGGCCAGAACCTCGGCGCCGGCAAGCCGGAACGCGCGAAGGACGCGGTGCACGTGGCCGCGCAGATCGCGCTCTCGGGGGCGGCGGTACTCGGCCTCTGCTTCTTCTTCCTCCCCGCGCAGCTGCTCGCGGTGTTCGGCATGCACGAACCGGCGGTGGTCGCCATCGGCACGCAGCTACTGCGCGTGCTGGGCGTGTCCGGATTGTTCATCGCCACCGCGCTCACGTACACCGGCGGCCTACAAGGCACCGGCGACACGAAGAGCCCGTTGTTCATCTCGGTGGTGTCGCAGGTCGCGGTGCCGCTCGGCATCTGCTTCGTGATTCGTTCCATGGGCGAGCTGCGCCCGATTCACATCTGGAGCGCGATCCTCGTGGGACACGCGACGCGATGCCTGTTGAGCATGTACCGGTTCAACCAGGGAAAGTGGCGGAGCATCGTGGTGGACACGTCCACGCCGGTGCGGGCGCTGAAGGTTTCGTGAGAGCGGCCTGGCTGTTCGCCGTTGCCTTCATCGCGCTCGCCTGCTCGAGCAAGCCCGCGGTGAACGTGCCCGCATCGAGCACGCCCGCACCCGACAGCTTCCTCGTTGTGCTCGAGACGTCGCGCGGTCCGGTCACCGTGAAGGTGAACCGCGCCTGGGCGCCCCACGGCGCCGACCGCCTCCATGACCTCGTGACGAGCGGATTCCTTTCCGAGAATCGCTTCTTTCGCGTGGTGCCCGGGTTCATCGCGCAGTTCGGCCTGAACGACGACAGGGCGACGAACGAAGCGTGGGACGCCCGCTCCATCGAGGACGATCCCTTCTCGCACTCGAACGAGCATGGCACCCTGGTGTTCGCGCAGAATGGGCCGAACACGCGATCGCACCAGCTCTTCTTCAACATCGGCGCGAACCAGCGGCTCGATGCGCAGAAGTTCACGCCGGTGGGGCGCGTGGTGAGCGGCGCGAACGCGATGGACTCGATCTACAGCGCGTACGAGGAGCGACCGGACCAGCACCTGATCCGCACCCTCGGCAATTCGTACCTGGCGCGCATGTTCCCGAAGCTGGACTACGTCAGGTCGGCGCGCGTCGAGGCCTTCCCTCCGAAGTGAGCCCAGAGCGCCCGCTCCACGGCGGCGGGCGTCCATCCATGCCCGAGCTCCGCGGCGCGCGCACGGAGCGCCTCCGCATACTTGCGGTAGTATCCCATGGTCCACTTCACCTCGCCGAGGCCGGGGACCTGCGCAGCGACCAGTTCGTCGAAGAAGGGATACGACTCGGGGCAGAATGCCGAAATGGCGGCTGATGCGGTGGCGGGGCCGATCCCGTGGAGCTTCGCGAGCGTGGCGATGGGCACCGTGGGGTGCGGCACCGCGGCCAGCGCTGCCGTGCTCGCCTCGATGACCGCGTGAGGTTCGTTGCCCTTCACGAGGACCAGGTTCGGCGCGCGCCACACGCCGCGCGCCATCTTCCACTCGGTGAGCTTCACCAGCTCCGGCAGCGTGACGTGCGGCTGGCGGCGCGCCGCGATCAGCGCTGGAAGCTCATCACGATACCAGCTGTCGAGCGACGCGAGCTTCGCGACGCCCTGGCCGCCCACGACACCGGGATAGGCGGCGAGCGCGGCATCCCAGTCCCGGAGCGCGCTGGATGACCAGAGGCTCTTCACGGCTGTAGCTCCGGCAACGTCGCCAGGAACTCCGCCAGGTACGATCGCCACACCGCCGGCGCGGAGTGCGTCCCATGCCCACGCGTCTGCTCGCTGATGGGAATCAGCACGAACCGGGCGTTGCGGACCCTCGGCACCAGCTTCTCCATGAGCCCAAGCTCCGGCGGGTTCACGAAGTCATCGGCGGAGTTGATGGCCAGGACGGGCACGGTGACGCGTTCGAGCAATGCGGAGGGATCGTAGTTGCGCGACGCGTCGAACGCGTAGATCACGTCGTTCGCATCGAGCGCGCGCGACCGCTGCTCCTCGTACGCCATCATCGCCGAATCGGCCGCTGCGCGCGTCGGCGCCTGTCGCTGCTGCACCAGCGGCGCCGACGTCATGATGAAGAGCCCGCCCATGCCGGCGCGCAAGCCGGCACGCGGCTGCGCGGCATACTCGCCGCCCTTCCACTCCGGGTCGCTCTCGATGTCATCGATGATCATCTTGCGGATCATGCGATTCCGGCCGACGATCGCCGTGGGCGCGCAGGCGAGCGGCACCAGGCCATCCGCGAACGCGGGGTAGCGCTCTCCCCACACCCATGCGTGCATGCAGCCCATCGAGGTGCCGAGGATCAGGCGCAGGTGGGTCACCCCCAGCCCTTCCTCCAGCAGGCGGCGCTGCGCAAGGACCATGTCGTCGTAGTCGTACTTCGGGAATCGCATCCGCATCCCGTCGCCCGGCCTGCTCGACAGGCCGTGCCCGATGCCGTCCGGAAGGATCACATAGTGCGTGGCGGTGTCGAGGGGCTCACCGGGCGCGAACAGGGGTGACATGGGTGCGAGCATGGCCGTGCCCGATCCCACGGTGCCGTGCAGCATGAGCACGGCGTTCCGCACCGCGCCCCGCGCGTCGCGTCGCGGATGGCCGAGCGTCACGTAGTGAATGCGCAGAGCGGCGAGCGTTTCGCCGGTCGCGAAGTGGAAGTCGCGCACCACGTAGCTGGTATCGACGCGCTGCGCCTGCAGCGGCGCGGCTGCGAGCAGGGCGAGGGCCAGTCGGAGGGTTGATCGCATGGGGAAATCTTACCCCGCGTGCACGATCCTCGCGACCACCCTCACTCGCTGCGCATGGCCGTCATGGGATCCACCAGCGCGGCGCGCCGCGCCGGCACCGCCGTGGCCACCAGCACCGCCACTCCCAGCACGCCGGCCGCCGCCACGTAGCTCACGATGTCGGCTGGCGACACCCCGTACAGTTGCGACTGCAGGAAGCGCGACAGCGCAAGGGACATGACGAGGCCGGCCACGGCTCCCACGCCGGCCACCGAGAGCGCCTGCCGCACCACTGCGCGCACCACCTGCCCCGCCCCGGCCCCAAGCGCCATGCGAATGCCGATCTCCTGGCGGCGCTGTGCCACGCTGTAGCTCATGATGCCGTGGATCCCCACGGCTGCCAGCACGAGCGCGATCGCGCCGAGCGCGAGCAGCACCGACATCACGAAGGTGGCGCGCACCATCACCTGCGCCACCACGCTGTCCATGGACTGCACCTCGGTGAGCGGCGCCATGGGATCCGCGTCATGCAGGTAGCGGCGCAGCCTCGACACGAGCCGCGCGGGATCACCTTGCACTCGCGCCACGAGCGTCATGTAGCTCGTGCCGCGCGTTGGGCCCTCGAGGTAGGCCTTCGCCTGTGCGTACGGGATGTAGAGCTCGGCGTCGCTGGGCGCGGTCCACTGCGACTGCTTCACGTCGTGCGCCACTCCCACCACGGTGAGCCATTCGCGCGAAGGCGCGTCGGCGGCGTCGAAGGTCAGGCGCTTTCCGAGCGCGTCCCCGGCTGGCCAGAGCGTGGCCGCAAGCCGCGCGTTGATCACGACTACACCGGGGTGCTGGCGATCGTCGCTGGCGCTCACGTCGCGCCCACGCAGGATCGGCGTGTGCATCACGTGGAAGTAGCCCGGGGTCACGACGCGAAATATCGAGCGCTGGCCCTTCCCCTTGGTGGCATTCTCGGTGGTGCCCCCGAAGGTAGGCGCGCCCCATTCATCTCCCGCGAGCGGCAGGTGATTGACCAGCGCGACGTCTGCCCCGGCACCCCGCGCGACGTCCAGCGTTCCCCGGAACCATTCGAGCCGCTGCTCGGCGCTCGGCTGGGCCGACTTCACGAGCGGAAGCTGCATGGTCATCACGCCGCGCGGCTCGAACCCGGGGTCGATCGTCCGCATCGCCTGGTACGTGCGCACCATGAGGCTCGTGCCGACCAGCAGCACGATGGCGAAGGCAACCTCTGATGCGATGAGCAACTGGCGTAATCGCGACCGGCCGCCCGTGGTTCCTCGCGACCCATCGCGCAGCGAGGCCGCAAGTGCCGCCTGTCGCGCGAGCAGCGCCGGCAGCACGCCGAGCACGAGCGCGGTGAACAGCGCTATCGCAACGGCAATGAGTGCCACGCGCGCATCGAACGCCAGCAGCTGGAGTTGGGGAAGGTCAGCCGGCCCACGCATCACGAGCGCCCGAATGCCGGCCATCGCGATCGCTACGCCACCCGCGGCACCGCACACGGCGAGCAGCGTCGCCTCGATCACTGCCTGCCCCACCACGCGGCCTCGGCTGGCACCGAGCACGATGCGCAGCGCGACCTCCTTCTGGCGCGCGGCGCCGCGCGTGAGCAGCATGTGCGCCACGTTCACGCAGGTGATCAGCAGCACGAACGCCACCGCGCCCAGCAGGGTGTAGAGCACGGGCGCTACGTTGCCGATCGCCTTCTCGCGCAGCGAGGTGACGCGCATGTCGGCACTCGAGCCCGGGAACTGCGCATTGAGCGTCGATGCGAGCGCCGTGAGCTCGGCCTGCGCGCGCGCGCGCGTGACCCCCGGTGCGAGCCGGCCGAATACTCGCAGGCTGCTGGCGTCGCGGTCCGTGGAGGCGCCGGCCAGGGGCAGCGGCGCCCAGAGCTCGGCGCGTGTCGCCCAGAATGGCGCAAAGTGAAACGCTGGCGGCATGACGCCCACCACCGTGAACGGCTGCGCATCGAGCGTCACCAGGCGGCCCACCACCTGCGAGTCGGCGCCGAAGCGCCGCTGCCAGAGCGCGTGCGAGATGATCACTTCGCGCGGAGCATCCAGCACCTCGCGCGACGAATAGCCGCGGCCGAGCATGGGCTTCACGCCGAGCATCGCCATCATGCCGGGCGTGACGTGCAGCGCGGTGATGCGCTCGGCGTCTCCCTCGGCCAGCGTCGGCGTCCAGTATTCCGCCGCCTCGAGTGCCGAGAAGCTCCGGAGCGCGCGCCGCCAGTCGAGGAAGTTGGCCGGCGCCACGGGGTCGGTGCCGCCCTGGAGCACCGTCACCAGCGCGTCGCTGTCCGCGTAGGAGAGCGGTCGCAGGATCGTGCGGTCCACCACCGCGAGCACCACCGTGGCGGCACCGATGCCCAGCGCGAGGGTGAAGGTGGTGGTGAGCGTGAAGCCGGGAGCGCGACGCAGGCCGCGCCACGCGATGCGCACGTCCTGCAGCAGGGCGGACACGCGCGCGCCGGCGCGGACGTCCCGCACCTCCTCGCGCAGCTGCTGCACGCCGCCACACTCCAGGAGCGCGGCACGGCGCGCGGCCGGCTCCGTCATGCCGCTTCGCACCTTCTCCGCCGTGACCAGCGCGACGTACGACTCGAGCTCGTCGTCGAGGTGCTCGTCCACGCGGCGAGGCGCCGCGAGGTTACGCACGAGGCTGCGCATCCAGCTGAGTATCGGCATCGCGCGCGCCTCAGGTGGCCTGCAGGGCGAGCGTCATGGCGGCCGCGATGCGCTGCCACTCACTGACCTCGGCGTGAAGCTGCCGGCGCCCGGCGGCCGTGAGCGTGTAGAATTTCGCCTTGCGATTGTTCTCCGACGCGCCCCACTCGGCTGCGAGCCATCCGGCCTCCTCCATTCGGTGCAGGGCTGGAAACAACGAGCCCGGCTTCACGACGAAGGTCCCCCCCGTGACCTGCTCGATCCGGCGCGAAACCCCGAGCCCGTGGAGGGGCTGGAGCGCGAGCGCCTTGAGAATGAGCACGTCGAGCGTGCCGACGAGGAGGTTGGTCTGCGTGTTGGTCATCGGGCTCTCGTATTGACTGTCTATAGGGCACAAGCTGCGGCCCTTCCTACAGACTGTCAATAGGAGGGTGGCGCGGCAGGCTACTTGCTTTCGACTTCTTGGCTAGTATTGCCCTGTCCTCATTCCACCTTCCACGAGCCTCCATGACGCACGTCGCCGTAGCCTCGACCGGGCGGGTGAACGCCGATGCCGGCTCCGACCTCGCCGGCCAGATTCGTGACGCCCTTGGCGGCTATCCGCCGCATGCGCTGCTGGTCTTCGCCTCGGCGCAGAACGACTACGCGGCCCTGCTGGCCTCGCTGCAGGCGGGCTGCTCACCCCGGGTCATGATCGGCTGCTCGTCGGCGGGGGAATTCACCGGCGAGAGCGATGGCACCGGCCGGACCTCCGCAATCGCCTTTCGCTCGGACGAGATGGAGTTTCGCGGCGCCCTCGCGCGCGACCTCTCCGCTGACCGGCCACGCGCGGTCACGGAGATCCTGTCCGGGTTCGGCGGCATGGCGAACGCCGAGTATCGCTATCGCACGGCGTTCGTGCTGGTCGATGCGCTGGCTGGTCACGCCGAGGACTTCGTGGACGAGCTCACCCAGGCCACCGGTGGCATGTACCGCCTGGCGGGCGGCGGCGCGGGTGATGACGGCCGCTTCAGCACCACCCACGTCTTCATGGGCAACGAGGCGCACACCAATGCCGCCGTCGCGCTCGAGATCCTCTCCAACAAGCCGATCGGGATCGGCGCGCGGCATGGATGGTCAGCGTCGGGAGGGCCACTGCGCGTCACGGAGTCGGCCAACGCCTGCGTGGTGAGCTTCAACGTGGCCCCCGCCGTGGAGGCATACGATGAACATGCCTCCGCCACCGGACAGGCCTTCGACCATGCCAATCCCCTGCCCTTCTTCCTGCACAACATCGCCGGGGTGAAGACGGAGGAGGGATACAAGCTGCGCGTCCCGCTGGGCATCGCGCCGGAGGGCGGCGTGATGTACGCCGCGGAGATCGCCACCGGCGCCACGGCCCAGATCATGTGGACGAAATCCGAGGCGGCAGCCGAGGCGGCGGCGAGTGCGACGCGCGACGCGCTGGACCAGGTGACGAGCGAAGGCTTCGTGCCCGGCGCGGCGATCTTCCTCGATTGCGTGGCGACCCGGCTGAGGCTCGGACAGGCGTTCACGAATGAGCTCGACGCGGTGCATCGCGAGCTCGGCGACGTTCCCTTCGCCGGGTTCAACTCCTACGGGCAGATCGTGCGCGCCGAGGGACAGTTCAGCGGTTTTCACAATTGCACGGCCGTGGTGGTCGTCATCCCCGACTGATGGCTGGGGCAGATCCCGCGGCCGCCGAGGCGCCGCCCTTGAGTGACGCAGGCGCGCGGGTGGTGGAGCTCGTCTCCGCACTCGCGGACCGCGAGCGGCGCGCCGAGGCGGCGCAGGAGCTCGCGGAGGATCTCGGGGCGCGACGGCTGGTGATCTTCCTTCGGGATGCCGAGACGGGCGCGCTGCTCACCGCCCCGGGATTCCCGCAGACGCTGCCGGATGGGCGCGCCTGGCGCGAATTCCTCTCGACCTGCGTGGAGCGGGGCGAGCATCGGGAGCTGCTGCGGTTGCGCGCCGCGGACGAGCTGGGGCCGGCGATCGGCTTCGCACCCGGCCCGGACGCGGTGATCGTGCTGCTCGGCGCGACCGACTCCCCCGCGGGGATTTCCGTGGTGCTCACCATGCTTCCCCTGCTCACCCGCGCCTTCGAGGGCGAGCGCGCCGCGGACTACGCTGCGATGCAGGTTCGCAGCTCGCGCGCCTCGGCCACGCGCGCCTCCACGCTGGCGCGCACCCTCGACCAGGCGCGCCTGCAGCTGGAGGCGGCGCTGGCCCAGGCACGCGACGCGAGCCGCGCGAAGAGCGACTTCCTCGCGACCATGAGTCACGAACTGCGCACGCCGCTCAACGCCATCGCCGGACACGTGCAGCTGCTCGAGATGGGCCTCCACGGCGCCGTGACCGCGGAACAGCGCAATGCGCTCCTTCGCATCAAGCTGAGCCAGCGGCACCTGCTCGGGCTCATCAACGACGTGCTGAACTTCTCGCGCATCGAGGCCGGGCACGTGGAGTACCAGCTGGCGTCCATTCCACTCGCCGACACGTTCAGCGCGGTCACGCCGATGATCGAGTCCCAATTCGCCACGCGTGGCGTGCGATTCGAGTTGCGCAACGACGACACGCTGCCGAGCGTCTGCGCCGATGGTGAGAAGCTTCGCCAGGTGCTGCTGAACCTTCTCGCCAACGCCGCGAAGTTCACCGAGCGAGGGGGGCTGGTCTGGGCCGGCGCCACCCTGAGCGCCGACGACCCGTCGCAGGTCCAGATCATTATCGTCGACACGGGTCGCGGCATCCCCCCCGACAAGCTCGACTTCATCTTCGAGCCGTTCACGCAGGTGAACGCGACACACACGCGCTCGGAGGAGGGCACGGGGCTCGGACTTGCGATCAGCCGAGACCTGGCACGCGGCATGGGCGGGGACATCACCGTGCGCAGTTCGCTCGGACACGGCTCCGCGTTCACCGTCACGCTTCCCGCGGGGTAGCCACCCGGGGCAGCACCCAGTCACTGCCTCACTGCAGCTCGGCCCCCGTCACCACGCGCCACGTGTCACGCGCGATCAGCAGTTCCTCGTCGGTGGGAATCACCCAGAGCTGCACGCGCGCGCCATCCGCATCGAAGCGAACCTCGGTTCCCACTGCTGCATCGTTCTTCGCCACGTCCATGCTGATGCCGAGCCAGTCGAGCCCCTCGCACACCATGGCCCGGACCTCGGGCGAATTCTCACCGATCCCGCCGGCGAACGCGATTGCCGTCACCCCATTCATCGCGGCGATGTACGACCCGATGTACTTCTTCACGCGATAGCAGAACAGCTCCACGGCCAGCCGCGCGCGGCGATCGCCGTTCTCCTTCGCTTCGGCCAGGAGCTCGCGCATGTCCGCGGTGAGGCCGGACACGCCGAGCAGCCCCGACTGCTTGTTGAGGAGCGAGTCCACCTCGTGCAGGGTCATCCCCTCCTTGGTGGCGATGAAGTCGAGGATCGCCGGGTCCAGGTCGCCGGAGCGCGTGCCCATCACGAGCCCCTCGAGGGGCGTGAAGCCCATCGAGGTGTCCACCGAGTCACCCGCGCTGATGGCACAGGCCGACGCCCCGTTCCCCAGGTGCAGCGTGATCAGGCGCGTGTCCGCGCGCGCCGTGCCCGTCAACTGCCGATAGCGATACGAGATGTAGCGATGGCTGGTGCCGTGAAAGCCATAGCGACGCACGCCGTATCGACGATAGAACTGGTAGGGCACCGCATACAGGTGCGCGCGCTCGGGAATGGACTGGTGGAACGCGGTGTCGAACACCGCGACCTGCGGCACCCCATCGCCAAGCGCGGCCTTCGCGGCCGCGATGCCGCGCAGGTTGTGCGGGTTGTGGAGCGGCGCGAGCTCGATCAACCGCTCGATCTGCAGCCGCACGTCGTCGGTCACGAGCGTGGAGCGCGTGAACTTCTCACCCCCATGCACGATGCGGTGCCCCACCGCCTCGATGTCGGCCAGCCGGGCGATCGGCGCACCGTCCCCGGACTCGCTGGACGTAAGCCAGTGGATCACGTAGCTGACCGCTGCCGCGTGGTCCCTCAGGCCCGCCGTGCGCGTCTCGGCCCGGGCGCTGCCGGCCGAGAGCGAGATCACCGCCTCGCCGCCGATGCGCTCCACGATGCCCTTGGCCAGGCGGCGGTCGCTCGCGCCGGCGATGGCCGCCTCGTCGGTGGCGATCAGCTGGAACTTGAGGGACGACGACCCGGCGTTCAGTACGAGGATGTTCACGGTTGGATGGTAACCCTGGAGGGGCGGAAGGGGAGGCTTGCGCCCTCCAGGCAGCCCGAAAGAACGTGCGTTTCGTACTTAGTACGATTCGGTGCGATTCCGTACTGTGCGCGCAAGCGTACATGTGCAATATTGCTTGTGTACGAATGCGGCCCGAGACCTCGGGCACTCCCGCGTCGCAAGGCGAAAGCATGTCCAGCAGGCACGCGACTGGCGCCATCGAGCAGTACCGCGTCACGCACCGCGACTCGCTCTTTGACGGGGCGGGCGAGATGCGGGAGCGCTGCCGCTCGTTCGACTGGAGCGACACTCCGCTCGGACGGATCAGCGATTGGCCGCAGAGCCTCCGCACCTCGGTACAGATCGCGCTCGCCAGCCCCAGGCCCGCAATCGTGCTCTGGGGAGCCGAGCACATCCAGGTATACAACGACGGCTATCGCGAACTGATGGGGCTCAAGCACCCGGCAGGCCTTGGGCAGCCCACTCGCGAATGCTGGCCCGAAGTCTGGCACATCAACGCGCCCATCTACGAGCAGGTGTACCGGGAAGACACGGTATTCATCGAGGATGCGCTCTTTCCGGTGGCGCGGTCGGGCCAGGTCGAGGATGCGTGGTTCTCCGTGTCCTACACCTGCGTGCGAGACGAGGCGGGAAGCGTCGGCGGCATGCTGGTGCACGTGCAGGAGACTACCTCCCGCGTTCGAAGTGGGCTCGAGCGCGAGCAGCTACTCGCCGAGCTGAGCGTCGAGCGAATCCGGATCGTGGACGTGTTTCAGCACGCCCCGAGCTTCATCGCCATCATGGTGGGGCCAAGCCTCCGATTCGAGTCGGCCAACGAGGCGTTCCAGGACCTGGTGGGGCGCCGTGAGCTCATCGGCTGTTCCCTGCTCGGAGCGTTGCCCGAGGGAGCGGGACAGCGATTCGTAAGGGAAATCGAGCTCGTCATGGAAAGCGGTGAGCCCTGGGTCGGTCATGAGGTAGAGGCATTGCTCCAGCGCGAGGCCGGAAAGCCCCCGGAGGCGCGGTACCTGGACGTGGTGTTTCACGCGATGCTGGACGCTGGCGGGTTGCGTTACGGAGTGGTGGCGCATGGCTCCGATGTCACCGAACGCGTGCTGGCCCGGCACGCGATCGAGTTGCTGCTCGTCGAGAGCGAGCGCGCCCGAGCCGACGCCGTGCTGGCGCGGCGGGAAGCGGAGGCCGCGAGTCGCACCAAGGGCCAGTTCCTCAACGTGATGTCGCACGAGCTGCGCACGCCCCTCAACGCCATCGGTGGCTATGCCGAGCTGCTCTCCCTCGGCATCCGCGGCCCCGTGACGGCCGCGCAGCTCGAGGACCTGCGTCGCATCACGGTGAGCCAGCGTCACCTCCTCGGCCTGATCAACGAGGTGCTCGATTACGCGAAGCTCGAGAACGGCGGCGTGGCGTTCGACACCCAGCGGGTGTCGGCTCGCGACGCGATGTCCGCCGCCGAAACCCTGCTCGCCACGCAAGCGCGTGCAAAGGGCGTGTCGCTGACGTCGGACACGCCAAGCGTGGACGTCTCGGTGCTCGCCGATGGCTCGAAGCTGCGCCAGGTGCTGGCGAACCTCCTCTCCAATGCGATCAAGTTCACCGATCGCGGCGGCCGCATCGACTTCTTCTGCACCACAGACCCGCGCACCACCAGCTTCGTGGTGCGCGACAGCGGCATCGGCATCGCCCCCGAGGAGCTCGAGCGGGTGTTCGAGGCGTTCGTGCAGGTGAGCGCGGACCTGGCGCGCTCCCAGGAAGGCACCGGGCTCGGACTCGCCATCAGCCGAGAGCTGGCCCGGGGCATGGGTGGCGAGCTGTCGGTGCACAGCAAGCCCGGGGTGGGCTCGACGTTCACGCTCACGCTGCCGAGGGACTGACGCCCCAGCGCCAGTCGCGGACGTCCGGCATGTCGTCGTCGGTCTCGCGAATGAAGTCCTCGTGCTCGGCCAGTCGCCCGTCGCAGTACGACTTGAGGGCCGTGGCCCCTTCGTCAGCATCCAGGCCGGGCACGCGGGCGATCACGTCGAGCACCAGGCTGAACCGGTCCATCGTGTTGCGCACGGTCATGTCGAAGGGAGTCGTGGTGGTTCCCTCCTCCTTGAAGCCGCGGACGTGCAGGTTCGCATGACCGCGCCTGCGATACGTGAGCCGGTGGATGAGCGTGGGATAGCCGTGAAACGCGAAGATGATCGGGCGGTCACTCGTGAAGATCTCGTCGAACGCGTCGTCACTGAGCCCATGTGAGTGCTCGATCTCCGGCTGCAGCGCCATGAGGTCCACCACGTTCACCACGCGCACGCGCAACGATGGCAGCCTGGCGCGCAGCAGGTCCACGGCGGCCATCAACTCCAGCGTCGGCACGTCGCCGGCGCATGCCATCACCACGTCGGGATTGCGTCCGGCATCGGTGCTCGCCCACTCCCACACGCCCAGGCCCGCGGCGCAGTGTGCCTCGGCGGCCGCGATGTCGAGCCACTGTGGAGCGGGCTGCTTGCCCGCGACGATCACGTTCACGTAGTTGCGGCTGCGCAGGCAGTGGTCTCCCACGGAGAGCAGCGTGTTCGCGTCCGGCGGCAGGTACACGCGCACGACTCCCGCCTTCTTGTTCACCACGTGATCGAGGAAGCCCGGATCCTGGTGGCTCGCGCCGTTGTGATCCTGGCGCCACACGTGTGACGTGAGCAGGTAGTTCAGCGATGCGATGTCACGGCGCCAGGGCAGCTTCGCGCAGGCGTTGAGCCACTTGGCGTGCTGGTTGAACATCGAGTCCACGATGTGGATGAACGCCTCGTAGCAGGAGAACAGGCCGTGGCGCCCGGTGAGCAGGTATCCCTCCAGCCAGCCCTGGCAGAGGTGCTCGCTCAACACTTCCATCACGCGGCCATCCGCGGCCACGTGCTCATCGGACGGCTCGACCTCGGCGGCAGACATGCGATTCGTCACGTCGAAGAGCGCGTCGAGGCGGTTGGAGCTCGTCTCGTCGGGGCCCACCACGCGGAAGTTGGCGGCGTCGGCGTTCAGGGCCATCACGTCGCGCAGCAGTTGCCCGAACACGCGCGTGGCCTCGCCATCGGCAGCGCCCGGGGACGTCACCGCCACCGCGTAGGAGCGATAGTCGGGCATCACCAGGTCGCGAAGCAGCATCCCGCCATTCGCGTGCGGGTTGGCGCTCATCCGCGCGTCGCCATGCGGCGCAAGCGCGGCGATGACGCCTCGCAGGGCGCCTCGCTCGTCGAACAGTTCCTCGGGACGGTAGCTGCGCATCCATGCTTCCAGCTGCGCGAGGTGCTCAGGGTTGCTCGCCACGTTGGCGAGCGGAACCTGGTGCGAGCGGAACGATCCCTCGGCGGCCTTGCCGTCCACGACCTTCGGGCCGGTCCATCCCTTGGGCGAGCGCAGCACGATCATCGGCCATCGCTCGCGCGAGACGCGCCGGCCACTGCGCGCCGCCTCCTGGATTTCGCGTATCCGGTCCACGCAGCTGTCGAGCGTCGCGGCCATCAGCTCGTGCATCGCCCACGGCTCGTGGCCCTCCACGAAGTGCGGCTCGTAGCCGTAGCCGTGCATGAGCGCCACGAGCTCCTCATTCGGGATGCGCGCGAGCACCGTGGGGCCCGCGATCTTGTAGCCGTTCAGGTGCAGCACGGGCAGCACGGCGCCGTCGCGCGCCGCGTTCAGGAACTTGTTCGAGTGCCAGCTCGCGGCCAGCGGGCCCGTCTCCGCTTCCCCGTCACCCACCACGCAGCAGGCGATCAACCCCGGGTTGTCGAACACGGCGCCGAATGCGTGCACCAGCGCGTACCCAAGCTCGCCACCCTCGTGAATCGAGCCGGGAGTCTCTGCCGCCACGTGACTGGGAATGCCTCCCGGCCAGGAGAATTGCGTGAAGAGCCGCTTCAGCCCCTCGGCATCGCGCGACACTTCCGGATACACCTCGCTGTAGGTGCCCTCGAGGTAGCTGTTCGCCACCACTCCGGGACCGCCATGCCCCGGGCCGGCGATGAAGATCGCATTCACCTGGCGCTCGCGAATCACCCGGTTCATGTGGGCGTAGACGAAGTTGAGCCCGGGCGTGGTGCCCCAGTGCCCCAGCAGCCGGGTCTTCACGTGCGCAGGGCTCAGCCGCTCGCGAAGCAGGGCATTGCCGCGCAGGTAGATCTGGCCAACCGAGAGGTAGTTGGCCGCGCGCCACCAGGCGTCGAGTGCTTCCATTGTGTGCTCCAGACTTCGGGAGGGGAGTCGCGAGGGCGACACCCTCCATGAGGCACTGCTTGTGCCACTTCCCGTACGTTACCTTCCACGAGCACGAGCACCTTTTCCCCCAAGCTGCCCAGCTGCAACGATGCCGACGCACGTGGCTGGACCGGTATTTGGCGCCACTCGCCTGGCCGAGCACGCCAGGACGCTCGCGACGCAGCACGTGCTCTCTCCGGCCAGCCAGCCCGGCTGGTTCGCACGACGCGACCGGGGTCCCCTGCTCTCCCGCCTCTCCGAGACGGAGCAGGCCCTCATCGACGCGCGCAAGACGCTGCTCGCGGCGGCCGCCAGTGGGATCGAGGTCAGCCCCGCCGGCGCCTGGCTGCTCGACAACTTCTTCGTGGTCCTCGAGCAGGTCCCCGAGATCCGCGCCACCCTTCCGGCCGACTACTACCACGAGCTTCCAAAGCTTGCCGGCGACGGCACCTTTGCGGGCCACCCACGCATCTACGCGATCGTCATCGAGCTGATCGCGCACACTGACGGCCGCCTCGACGAGCAGAGCGTGGGGCTGATGATCGGTGAGTACCAGAGCGTTACGGAGCTCACCATGGGCGAGCTCTGGGCGATCCCGGCCATGCTGCGGCTCGGATACCTGGAGAACGTGCGACGCATGGCGCGTCGTGCCTCGCGCGACGTGGCCGACCGGAAGCTCGCTGACGAATGGGTCACGCGGCTGGTCGACGGCCCGACGCCGGAGGCGGAGGCGGAGGGACTGTTCGCCTTCGTGCACGAGGGACCGAAGCTCACGCCGGCGTTCCTCACGCGATTCCTGCAGCAGGTGCGCCGCCGACGCTCCGACTTCACCCCGCTGCTCTGGCTCGAGCAGGTGGTGGCCGAGCACGGCATGAGCGCAGAGGAGGCCGCCCAGCGGTCGCTGCAGCAGTCGGCGCTCACGCAGCACGTGATGGCGAACTCCATCGCGAGCCTCCGCGCCCTCACGACCATCGACTGGGTAGGCTTCGTGGAGCGCGCCAGTGCGACCGAGGCGATCCTGCGCAGGGATCCATCGGGCACGTACGGCAGGATGACGCGCGCCACGCGCGACCGGTATCGCCACGCAGTGGAGCGAATCGCGCGGGGCGCAAATCGCGAGGAGACCCACGTCGCGCGCGACGCGATTGCCCTCGCGAAGGCCGCAGCCGCCGCGCACGGGCCGGCTGCGCGGGAAGGACATGTCGGATACCACCTGGTCGACGAGGGAACCCCGGCGCTCGAGCAGGCGCTCGGCTTCCATCCTCGCGTGGGCGAGCGTGCGCGCAAGTGGATCCAGGCGCACCCGAGCCGCTCGTATTTCGGCGCCCTCTTCGCGCTCGCGGTTGCCTCGCTCGCGGCGCTGCTCTCACCGCTGGACGACCAGCGCGCTGTCACCGCCGCATGGGTGGTGGCCGTACTCGTCGTGCTGCTTCCCGCCATCGACGTCGCGATCGCGATCGTGCACCAGCTCGTTCCCCTCGTGCTGCCCCCGGCGCGGCTGCCACGCCTCAACTTCGAGCGATACGTGCCGCGCGAGAGCCGCACCGCGGTGGTGGTGCCGCTGCTCGTGCCGAGCGTGGAGTCGGTGCAGCACGCGCTCGAGCACATCGAGGTGCAGTACCTGGCGAACCGCGATCGGCAGGTTCGCTTCGCGCTCCTCACCGACCTGCTGGATGCCGCCACCGAGACCACCGAGGGCGACGCGGCAATCGTCGAGGCGGCCCGCGCGGGGATCGAGGCGCTCAACGCGGAGTACCTCGACCCCGAGACGGGCGATCGTCCCTTCTGCCTGCTGCATCGCGCGCGTCGCTGGAACGCCGCCGACGACAGCTGGATGGGCTGGGAGCGCAAGCGCGGCAAGCTCGTGGAGTTCAACGCGCTGGTCGCGGGGGCCGAGCCGCACGCCTTCTCGGTGGTGGAGGGCGAGATGGAGTGGCTGCGCACCGTGCGCTTCGTCATCACGCTCGACAGCGACACGGTGCTGCCGCGCGGCGCCGCTGCCGCGCTGATCGGCACCATCGCGCATCCGCTCAACCGCGCGGAGTTCGATCCCGCGGTGGGGCGCGTGGTGCGCGGCTACGGCATCCTGCAACCGCGTGTCAGCGTCTCGCTCGCGAGCGCCAGCGAGTCCCGCTTCGCGGCCGTGTACTCCGGCCATCCGGGCGTGGACCCGTACACCACCGCGGTGTCCGACGTCTACCAGGACCTGTTCGGCGAGGGAACCTTCACCGGCAAGGGCATCTACGACGTGGAGGTGTTTCGCCAGGCGACGGCGGGCCGCTTTCCCGAGAACACGCTCCTCAGCCACGACCTGATCGAGGGCGCGTTCGCCCGCGCCGGGCTCGTGACCGACGTCGAGGTGTTCGACGACTACCCCACGCGCTACCTGACGTCCACCCGCCGCGCGCATCGCTGGATCCGCGGTGACTGGCAGCTGCTGCGATGGCTGGCGTCGAGCGCGGCGCCGGGCAACGCGGGCGCGGCGCCGGCGCCCCTTTCCGCGCTCTCGCGCTGGAAGATCGCCGACAACCTGCGCCGGAGCCTGAACCCCCTTGCGCTGCTCGCGCTGCTCCTTGCGGGCTGGACCGTGCTGCCGGGACACTGGTACGTGTGGACGCTGGTCGCCCTCATTGCGTCCAGCGCGCCGTGGCTCGTGCCCTTGCTGTTCGCGGCGGCGCGCCCGCCGCGCGGGCAGGATTGGCGGGCGTACTACACCGCGCTCGGCCACGATGCCTCACGCGCAGCGCTGCAGTTCGCGCTCTCGGTGGTGTTCCTCCCCGACCAGGTGCTGCTCGTCGCCGACGCCGCGGGGCGCACGATCGCGCGACTGCTGCGGGGCCGCAGGCGGATGCTGGAATGGCAGACCGCCTCACAGGCGGAGGGCACCACCGGGCACAGTCGCGGTTCCGTGTGGCAGCGCATGTGGGAGGGCGTGCTGCTGGGCCTGGCGATCCTCGCAGTCGTCTCGTGGTACACCACCGCACACGCCGGCCGCGCCGTCACGCTGCCGGGCGCGGGGGCGTTCGCGCTGATTGCGCTCGCATGGCTGCTCGCGCCCGAAGTGGCCATCGTGCTCAGCGCGCCGCTGGTGCGCCGCACGCACGAGTTGCGGCCCGAGCAGCGCGCCGCCGTGCTCCGCTATGCGCTCCGGCACTGGCGCTACTTCGACCGGTTCGTGACGGCAGAATCGCAGGGGCTCGTCGCCGACAACTTCCAGGAGACTCCCGAGCCCATCATCGCGCAGCGCACCTCGCCCACGAACATCGGGTTGCAGCTGCTCGCGACGATGTCCGCATGGGACCTCGGCTTCCTCTCGCGCGGGGAGATGCTTGGCCGCCTGGAGCGCGCGCTCGACGCCATGGACCGCATGCCGCGCCTGCAGGGGCACTTCTACAACTGGTATGCGCTCGACGAGTTGCGCGTGCTCGACCCCCCATACGTCTCCACGGTGGACTCGGGCAACCTTGCCGGCCACCTCCTGGCGCTTGCACAGGGGTGCCTGGCCATCGCCGACGATCCCCTCGACGACGACCGCACATGGACGGTGCTCGATACCGTGGGCGTGTCGCGACCCGCGCGAGGCACGCCCGTAAATAGCAACGTGCCCTGGGTGGGTGAGCGCATCGTGGCGTACCAGTCCGCCGTGCTCGAGGTCCGCCGCCGCGCAGGCCCGGGTGAGCGGTCGGCCGAGGAGGCGGCAACCGCAGTGTGGGCGCGCCAGCGACTCGACGCCGCAGCCGAGGAGCTCGCGCACCTCCAGCTCGACGCCGAGGAGGAAGCCCGATGCTCGCTGCGCGAGGTCGCGTCGCACTCCCCCAACGCAGCGGCGCTGGTGGCGCGCCTCGACGCAGTGGCGCAGCGCGCGCGGACCTTCGCGATGGCCATGGACTTCCGGTTGCTGTACGAGCCGAAGCGCCGGCTCTTCGCGATTGGCTACGATGCGCGCTCCGGTCGCCTGGACGAATCGTCCTACGACCTGCTCGCCTCCGAGGCCCGGCTCGCGAGCTTCATCGCGATCGCCAAGGGCGACGCGAGCGCGGAGCACTGGTTCCGCCTCAGTCGGTCGCTCACCGTCTCCGACGGAGCCACGGCGCTCGTGTCCTGGAGCGGCAGCATGTTCGAGTACCTCATGCCGCTCCTCGTGATGCCGGCACGCCCCTTCTCGCTGCTCGACCAGACCTGCCAGGCCGCGGTGCAGCGGCAGGTGGCGTACGGTCGCGCGCGGGGGGTGCCGTGGGGCATCTCCGAGTCGGCCTACAACGTGCGCGACCGCCACGATACGTACCAGTATCGGGCGTTCGGCGTGCCCGACCTCGGCCTCAAGCGCGGGCTCGCCAGTGAGCTCGTCGTGGCGCCGTACGCCACGGCACTCGCCAGCACCGTGGACCCGCAGTCCGCCATGCGCAACTTCGCGGAGCTCGAGCACCAGGGTGCCCTTGGCGCCTACGGCTTCTACGACGCGCTCGACTACACCCGCGTGGAGCCCGGCAAGGCCGTGAGCGTCGTGCGCAACTACATGGCGCATCACGTGGGCATGACGCTCGTGGCGCTGGACAATGCGCTCAGCCGCGATCCCGGCGAGAGCGACGGCACCTGGCAGAGGCGCTTCATGGCCGACGCCGCGGTGCGCGCGGCCGCCCTGCTGCTCGACGAGCGAGTGCCCCGCCACTACGTGCCGCGCCCCGCGCAATCCGACATCCCCGAGGAAGTGCCGGCCTCCACGCGCGCGCAGATTTCCGTGCACGAGGTGGACACCCCCAATACCCCGGAGCCGCACGTCGCGCTGCTCGGCGGCAACGCCTACAGCGTGCTCCTCACGAATGCGGGCTCCGGGCGCAGCCGTGCGCACGGCATCGACGTGCTGCGCTGGCGCGCCGACGGCACGCGCGACGACACCGGGCAGTGGATCTACATCAAGGACCTCACCGCGGGCACCGTGTGGTCCGCAGGCTACCAGCCAGTGCGTGCGGAAGGCAGCTCCTACCAGGTCACCTTCGCCACCGACCGCGTGGTGTACTCGCGCCGCGACGGTGCCGTGGAAACCCGCACGGAAGTCGTCGTCATCGCCAGCGAGCAGGCCGAGGTGCGCCGGGTGACGCTCGTCAATCGCTCGAGCGTGGCGCGCGAGATCGAGCTCACGAGCTACGGCGAGGTGGTGCTCACGTCGCCCGATGCGGACCGCGCGCATCAGTCGTTCCAGAAGCTCTTCATCGAGACGGAATGGGTAAAGGGCAACACCCTGCTGGCCAGCCGGAGGCCGCGCGCCAGCACCGAGGCGCGCGCGTGGTGCGCGCACGTGGTCGCGACTGGCGCCGAGCGAGTTGGAGACGTGGGTTGCGAGACCGACCGCGCCCGCTTCATCGGACGCGGGCGCACCAGTCGCGCGCCGCACGCGCTCGATGACGGCGTGGAGCTCTCGGGTACCGTAGGAGCGGTGCTCGATCCCATCGTCGCGCTTCGCGTGAAGGTCCGCATCGAGGCCGGACGCTCGGCCATTGTTGCATTCACCACCGCCGTGGCGCCGACGCGCGCCGCCGCCATCGAGCTTGGCGACCGCTATTGCGACGTGGCCTCGGCCGAGCGCGCGATGCGTATCGCGCGCACGGAGGCGGAGGTGGAGCTCCGCGACCTGGACGTCGCCGCCGAGGATGTCGCGCTCTACCAGGAGCTTGCGGGCGCCCTGCTCTTCCCGCACGAGGCGCTCCGAGCCCCCGAGGCCGAGCGCGCGCTGGTGAAGCGCGCCCAGTCCGACCTCTGGTCTCAGGGCATCTCGGGCGACCTGCCGATCGTGCTCGCCACCATTCGCACGCCGGCGGGAATCCCCAGCATCCGGCAGTTGCTGCTGGCGCACCGCTACTGGCGCACGAAGGGCATCCGGTCGGACCTGGTGATCCTCAACGCCAAGCCGCACTCGTACGCGCAGGAGCTGCACGACCAGCTCGTGGCGATGGCGATGGCATCGAGCGAGGGTGCGGCACTCGAGCAGCCCGGCGGCGTCTTCATTCGTCGCGCCGACGTCATCTCTCCCGAGGACATCGCGCAGCTGCGCGCCGTGGCTCGCGTCCACATCATCTGTGATGGCGTTGGGCTCGGCGGTATCGTGGCCGCCAACATCCAGGACTTCGAGGAGCATACCGCGCAGCGCCCCGCGGCGCCGCGCGCGCCGTCCACGCCGGCACTGACTTCCATCGCGCGCGGCACGCCCGCCGCGGAGTCGGTGCACGCCAACGGCTACGGTTCGCTCACGGCGAAGAACGATTACTCGATTGCTGTCGCTGGTGGGCGCGTGCCGCCTGCCCCATGGGCGAACGTGATCGCGAACCCGGTCGCCGGCTTCTGCGTCACGGAGCGCGGTGGCGGATTCGCGTGGGCGGAGAACAGCTACTTCTTCCGGCTCACCCCCTGGTTCAACGATCCCGTATCCGACCCCGCGGGCGAGGTGCTGTACCTGCAGGATGTCGCGACGGGCAGTACATGGACCCCCACGCCAGGTCCGGCCGCGGCGGTTGGCGACGCGCGCGATGCCCCCGGCTACGACGTGACGCACGCTCCTGGCATCACGACCTTTGCGCATGAGCGCGACGGCATCGCCACGCTGCTCAGCATGGCCGTGCCGCCGAGCGACCCGGTCAAGATCACCACGCTGCGGATCACGAACACCGGGACGGTCGAGCGCACGCTCTCGCTCACCAGCTACGTGGAGTGGGCGCTCGGCGCCGATCGCGAGCAGACGCGCCATCACCTGCACACCAGGCACGACGACGCGACCGGCGCGATCCTCGCACAGAACTTCTACGGGGCGGACTTCGGCGGGCATGTAGGCTTCTCGTGGATCAGCGAGCCCGTGGAGAGCTTCACCGCGCGTCGCGACCACTTCATCGGGCGCAACGGAGACCTCATCGCCCCGGCGGCGCTCGGCCCGGAGCCGCTCTCCGGCGAAGCTGGAGCGGGGTTCGACCCGTGCGCCGCGCTGCGCACGAGCATCACGCTTGCCCCGGGCGAGGTGCGTGAGGTCGTGGTGCTGCTGGGTGCCGCCGTGGGTGATGATGCCGTGCGTCGGCTGATTGGCCTGCACGGTGCGCCTGCCCAGGCCAGCGCCTCCATCGCCAGCGCCACGAACGCCTGGGACGCGCGACTGTCCGTGATCACCGCGCGCACGCCGGACGCCGAGTTCGACGCGCTGTTCAATCGATGGTCGCTGTACCAGGCACTCTCATGCCGCATGTGGGGCCGGTCGGCATTGTACCAGTCCGGCGGCGCGTACGGCTTCCGCGACCAGCTGCAGGACACGATGGCCTTCGTGCATGCGGAACCGTCCATCGCCCGCGAGCACATCCTGCGCGCGGCGTCGCGACAGTTCCGCGAGGGCGACGTGCAGCACTGGTGGCACGAGCCGTCGGGGCGCGGCGTGCGCACGCGCTTCTCCGACGACCTGGCATGGCTGCCGTACGTCGCGGAGCACTACGTCAACATCTCCGGCGACACGGCAATCTGGGACGAGGTCGTTCCCTTCCTCGAGATGCGCGTGCTCTCCCCGGGGGAACAGGAGACCTACGACCAGCCGAGGGTGAGCGAGGAGAAGGGCACGCTCTACCAGCATTGCGTGCGCGCGCTCGAGCATGCGTGCACGGTGGGCGCGCATGGGCTGCCGTTGATGGGCGCGGGCGACTGGAATGACGGAATGAATCGCGTGGGCGTGGACGGCAAGGGCGAGAGCGTGTGGCTCGCATGGTTCCTCTGCGCAACCCTTCGTCGCTTCGCGGAGCACGCGGAGGCGCGACGGGATGTCGAGACCGCCACGCGCTGTCGGGAGCGCGCCGACGCGTACGTCGCGGCCATCGAGGGCACGAGCTGGGACGGCAAGTGGTATCGTCGCGCCTACTTCGATGATGGGGCTCCGCTCGGCTCGGCGTCGAGCGAGGAGTGCCAGATCGACGCGCTCGCGCAGAGCTGGTCCGTGCTCTCGGGCGCCGGCGATCCGGCGCGCTCGCGGCAGGCAATGGCGAGCGTGAACGAGCGGCTCATTCTCGACGACGCGCGCATCCTCATGCTGCTCACGCCGCCCTTCGACAAGACCACGCACGACCCTGGTTACATCAAGGGCTACCTGCCCGGCGTGCGCGAGAATGGGGCGCAGTACACCCATGCCGCCCTCTGGACGGCGCTCGCGACCATCCGGCTTGGCGATGGCGATCGCGCCGGCGAGCTGGTGAGCATGCTCAATCCGTTCTCCCATTCGCGAACGGCCGAGGATGTGGAGCGGTACAAGGTCGAGCCGTACGTGATCGCGGCGGACGTGTACGCGGTGGCGGGCCAGGAGGGGCGCGGCGGCTGGACGTGGTATACCGGCTCGGCCAGCTGGAGCTATCGCGTGGCGCTGGAGGGCGTGCTGGGCTTCGACAAGCGCGGTGACCGCCTGCGACTCGACCCATGCATTCCGAGGGCATGGAAGGAGTTCTCGATCGACTATCGCGTGGGCAAGAGCGTGTATGCGATCGCGGTGAAGAACCCGGCGGGCGTTTCACGCGGAGTGCGCGAGGTGCTCGTGGATGGAGTGGCTGCTGCGGATGGGAGCATTGCGCTGGTGGATGACGGGAAGCGTCGCGAAGTCATCGTGACGCTGGGGTAGGCTACCTGGCCACGAGCACGAGCGTGGTGGTCTTGTCCGGTGCGGGCATCGCCGGTGCGCCGGACGCGTAGGTCTTTCCGTCTGCGGGTGCCGGTGGAGTGGCCGTTGCCTTGCAACGCAGCACCGTGGACTGGCCGATGACCGTCTGCTCCTGCATCGTGTAGAACGCCGAGTACGTGGAGAATACCGCGCCGGTCGGGAGCGCCCATGCCAGCACGCCGCTCGCGTCACGCCCGAGCCAGCCACCCACGTCGTTGACTACCGGTGAGGCCCACGCCGCCTTGCCCCCCTCGATGCCGCAGGTGCTGGGCGACATCACGAACAGCGGCGCCCCGGCCTGGTCGTAGTAGATCCTCAGCGATCGATAGTCGTTCACGCTCCCGACCTTGTACGACGCCGTGGTGTTGGCGTTGCTGTAGTAGCTGGAGGTGCCCTTCGTGGGTCCGCCGAAGAGCGCCACCGGATCGCTGGTGACGTTCGGGCTCAGCGTGGTGCCGCCTGCGTCCACCTTCAACTGCACGGTGTGCAGCATGTCGGTGGTGATGTACAGCTTCGGCGACGACGTTTCGGTCACCGTGATCGGCGCGGTGAAGACGATCGGAGTCGCGCGCGACGTGCCCGTGCCGATCAACACCGTGTACGGCACGTAGTTGGCACCGCCGGCGGGCGCCGACGTCACGAAGCCGGTCGCGGAGCCCGGGCTGGTATAGATGCCGGCGACCGGATCGCTCACCAGCAGCTGCATGGCCTTGTCGAAGTAGACAGCCACCTGGTAGATGTCGCCCACCGGCACGGTGAAGGGACAGTCGAGCAGCGTCGCGCCGGTGCTCAGCGCGCGGTCATAGGTCACGGCGCAGCCACTGAATGCGGAGCTCGCGAGCGTCTCGCCGCTCTTCCCGCGAAAGTCCACGGAGGTGAAGGTGATCTTCGCCTTCGACGGGCTCACGATGTACTCGTCATTCGCCGCGAGCGACTGCGTCGCTCGCGGCACCACCTGCGCCGCCGCCCCGGTCGCGCTGCCGGCCAGCACGAAGCTCATGGTGCCGGTGACCGACGTGACCTTGGGCCTGGTGGTCGTGCTGTCGGTGCTGGCGCTGCCACATGCGGCAAGAACGGCGAGCGCCAGGACGAGGGAGGCACTGGAGCGGGGCGCGAGAGTGATCATGGATTACACGCTAGCACTTCCGCGAGTCGTTCCCTACAGTCAATAGTTGCGGCGCGAAGCGAACTCGGCCTTGCGAATGGTACAGCTCGCAAGCGTTGCTGACAGGGGGATAACAGGGTCATGCGTGAGCGCGAATCGTGCAAGTCCTCGCCGCATGCGCCCTCTCACGACATCTCATGCCCGTCGCGCCGCGATGCAGTTGATCGTCGGCATCCTGCCCATGCTCTCGCTTGCCGCGCAGGCACCGGTCGCCACCGACACCACGCGGAAGAACCAGACGCTCTTCACCATGAAGGATCTTGCGCTGGCGGGAGGATTCGTGGGGCTCACCTTCGCGATGTTTCCCGCGGACAAGTCGATCGCACGACGCCTGCAGAACGAGAACTCGAAGGCCAACAAGTTCTTCGACCATACCGCCACCGGTGTCGAGCTGATCGCGTCGCCGGGTGCGTACATCATTGGCCCCGCACTGTACGCGTACGGCAAGCTCGCGCACCATCCGGACGTCGCGGACCTGGGCTGGCACGGCACCGAGGCGGCCATCCTCGCCACGGGGATCACGGGCATCCTCAAGGGCGCGCTCGGTCGCGCGCGCCCCTACGTGAGCAATGACACCAACCCTCGCGACTTCAAGTTCGGCGGGGGCTTCTCCGGCACTGACCGGGCTTCATTCCCCTCCGGTCATACGACTGTCGCGTTCGCGGTGGCGTCGTCCGTGACCAGCGAGGCGCGCCGCATCTGGCCCGGACACACGAACATCGTGGCGCCCGTGCTCTACGGCGGCGCCGCCCTCGTGGGGCTGTCCCGCATGTATCACAACCGGCACTGGGCCAGTGACGTGGCGCTCGGCGCCGGCATCGGCACGTTCAGCGGGTTGAAGGTGGTTCGCTACTCGCATGCGCACCCGGACAACTTCGTGGACCGCATCCTCCTCAGCACCAGCGTGATGCCGAATGCGCAGGGGGGCGGCGTGATGGCGTGGTCCTTCCAGGTTCGCTGACGTGCGGATGAGCGCATGAGCGTGGCCGCTCGCGCGCCCCGCATCCGTCGCAAGCCCGAGGGACTGCAGTCGCACGTCATCCTGCTCGCGACACTTTCGACTGCCGCACTCGCGGGCTGCCTCAAGGTGGGAGAGGACGTGTTCTCGAAGGAGACGGCGCCGTTCGACGAGCCCATTCGCGCCTGGTTCCTCGCGCGCCAGACCGCGCTCGGCGAGCGCTTCTTCCTGTTCGTCACGAACTCGGGCGGGCCCTCGGTGGTGATCCCGATGAGCGTGGTGATCGGCATCTGGCTCCGGAAGCAGCGCAACCTGCCGATCGCCGGGGCGGTGATGCTCGCGCCGGCGGTCGCGCTGTCGGTGTTCAGCCTGGTCAAGCAACTGTTCCGGCGGCAGCGCCCCGAGGGCGCGACGCGTCGCAAGGTGGCACACTACTCCTTTCCCAGCGGCCATTCCGCCACGAGTGCAGCGGTCTTCGGCACGCTCGCCTACGTGCTCTGGCGCGAGGAGATGATCCCGAAGGAAGTCGCTGCCGCCCTCGCGATCGTCCCCCCGGCGCTCATCGGCACGAGCCGGGTGTACCTGGACGTGCACTGGGCCACCGACGTGATCGGCGGCTGGAGCGTGGGCACGCTGGTGGCCGCGATGAGCGCAGTGGTCTATGAGCGCGTGCGGACGCTCACGCGGGAGCGCTCGACCACGCTACAGCGCGCGTAGGACGTCCCGCGCGTCACTTGTAGGGCGAGTCCGAGTCATGGAGCAGGCCGAACTCGTCTTCGCGCGCGAAGTCGATGAACCCGCGCTCGGGATCGGCCGTGAGCAGCAGTGCGCCGATCGCATCGCCCACCGCCAGCCCACGCCGCCCGCGCACCAGGCGTCCCTCGATGACCTCGGATGATGGGTCCGCTGGCTCGATGCGAATCCAGGTTGCGCCCGCGAACACGCCAGTGACCACCGCCTGGAAGTGCTCACCCACCCGGCCCTGCAGCGCCAGGGCGGCGGCGCGCTTGCGCGCCAGCCGTGCCTCCTTCTCGGGCGCGACGCCTGCTGCATGCTCGAAGTCGATGAAGCCGTGCACGCTGTCGGTGTCCACGAGCTTCACCTTCACGACCATCCCCGCCGACAGTGACTTGAAGCCACGGACCACGCGCCCCTCGGCCGATCCGTCAGCCAGGCGCACGTACGTGCCGCTGGCCGAGACGCCGGTGACCGTCGCGTCGAAGGTCTCCCCGATCCGCGCGTGCATGCGATCGGCCGCGGCCTTCTTGCGGGAACTGCGCTCCCGCTTGCGATCCGCTTCCCCGCCCTCGTGCGCGAAGTCGATGTAGCCCTTCTGGGCGTCGGCCACCAGCAGCTTGAGGCGCACCGTGTCGCCCACGTCGAGCCCGCGACCGCCCCGCACCACGCGCCCCTCCACGGGCGGACTGAGCACGCGCGCGTACACGCCCTTCGGCGACGACGCGGTGACGATCGCCGCGAAGCTCTCCCCCACGCGCTCGGCCAGCATCGAGGCGCCGATCACCTTGCGCATGGTGCGCTCCACCTTGCGCGCGGCCTCGCCGCGCTCGGTGCAGCGCGCGGCGATGGCGATCAGTTCGTCGTCGGTGTAGGGGGGAGCGCCGCCCTCTCCCGCCGCGCGCAACATCCGCTGCGTCACGAGGTCCGCGAACCTGCGGTTGGGCGCGGTGGAGTGCACGTAGTCCGCGACGGCGAGGCCGAAGTGGCCAGCGCCCTTCCGGTCGCCGAGCCGGCGCTCGAGCACGTACACGCCCGGACCGAGCAGCTTCACCACCGACAGCGACAGGTCCGCGAAGTGCGCCGGGTCCGCGGCGCGGCGGCGCTCGAGGAACTGCGCGAGCGCGCGGTTGTCCGGCGCATCCGGCAGCGTGTCGCCGATCTCCTCGGCCAGCGCCACGATGCGATCCCACCGCTTGGGCTCGCGCACCACGCGCCGCAGCGAGGCGGATCCGCGATCGACGAGGAACATCGCCACCGCACGATTCGCGGCCACCATGAAGTCCTCGATCAGGTCGCGCGCGCGATTGCGCTTCGCGATGGCAAGGTCGATCACCTTGCCGTTCACCACCACGGGCGACGCCTCCACGCTCTCGAAGTTGAGGGCGCCCGCCAGGTTGCGCGCGGAGCGCAGTCGCTGGGCTGCCTCGTCCTGCATCAGGAGCTGTTCGCGGAGCACCGGCTGCCGCTCGATCGCGCGCGGCATCGCGCCCTTGCCGTCGAGCCAGGCGCCGACGTCCTCGTACACGAGCTTCGCCGTGTTGCGCACGAGCGCGCGACTCACCGTCACGTCGCGCAGCGCCCCGTCCGTCGCGACCACGAACCCGATGACGACCGCCAGGCGATCCTCCGCCTCGTTGAGCGAGGTCAGGTCGGTGGAGAGCCGCTCCGGGAGCATCGGGAACGTCGCGACGCCCGTGTAGACGGAGGTCGCATTCGCGGCTGCGTGCACGTCCGCATGCGAGCCGAGCGGCACGAGTGACTCCACGTCGGCCACACCGATCCGCACGAGGATCGCGCCGTCGGGAAGGCGCTCCGAGGCCTCGATCTGGTCGAGGTCGCGCGATTCGCGATTGTCGATCGATGACCACGGCAGCGCACGGAGGTCGAGCGTCCCCTTCGTGAGGTGGGCGCTGTCGGGCAGTGCGATCGCGCCCACCTCCCGCATCACGTCGGGCGCGAACTCCGGCTCGAAGCCGTTGGCGCGCATGGCGGCGGCAGCGGCCGCGCGAAGTGGTGAAGTGCGTCCCTGCGGAGTCATGTGATGGCCAGCCAGTCGATCATGGTCGCCATGATCGCGTCGCGATCGGCGGGGAGCTCGTTCAGGATCTCGTGCCAGAGCGTGGGATACACCTTCATGCTGCCGACGCCCGGCGGGAGCGATTCGCGAAAGCGGCGCGAGCCTTCCGGATCCACGAGCATGTCGTCACCCGACACGAGCAGCAGCGTGGGCACGTGACAGCGCGACGCGTCGCTGATCGCCTGCTCGCCGGCGTCGCGGAGGAACGCCGCGAGGCGCGGCGTCACCCGGTCGTGGCAGAGCGGGTCGGAAGCGATCGCGACGGCATTCACGGGATCGTGGGAGAGCTTGTCGAGCCTCAGGGGGTGGGGCACGCGCAGGTTGGGTGCGAGTCGCATGCCAATGCGGGTGGCCACACGATCGAACGCGTTCATCCGGGGCGTGAAGGCGGGTGACGACAGCACCATGGCGCGCGGCGTCACCACGCCCGCGGTCACGGCTCGCGCCACCACCAACCCGCCGAGACTGTGCCCGAAGAGGAAGGGATCCTCATGGACCTGCGAGAAACGCTCGAACTCCACCTTGAGGTCATCCAGCAGCGCGTCGTTGCCTGGGATGGTGCCGCGCGGCCCGGGGGATCTCCCGAAGCCGCGCTGGTCGTAGGCGCGCACGGTGAAGCCTGCGGCGGCGAGGGCGGTGGCCACGTGCGCGTAGCGTCCGGAGTGCTCGCCCAGTCCGTGCACCAGCATGATCGCGCCGCGCGGCGCGGCGCTGGCGGGCGGCGCCCAGTCGCGCTCGTACAGTGCAGGCTCACTCACCCTTGTACGGTGCCCTGATGTGCATCGTCACGCCGGTCGTGCCCCAGTGAATGCGCAGGTCACCCTCGTCCCGAATGACGCGCGGGAAGTAGATCACCAGCGACTCGACGTTCGAGAGCTGCTCCGGCGAGACGTCGAGCCGCAGCACCTCACCGCTCGCGCCGGGATACGGCTTGTGGAAGGTGTGCGCGGCGCGATGGAAGATCACCGTCCATCTCGCGTGCTCTCGGGGCACCAGCCAGAGCGAGTACTCGCCCGCCTGGAGCGCGTTGTCCTCGATCACGATGTCGCGGTCGATCACGATGCGCGTGGCGGAGTCGGCGCCGGGATGCCAGATGCTGTCCCACGGCACGAGCGCGCCGAACAGCGCGCGGCCGCGGGCGACGGGCCGGCCGTAGCTGATGCTGATCTTCGTGAGCGCGATGTCCTGCGTCACGCTGCCGCGCTGGCTGAAGGGATAGCCCTGCCCCGAAGCTGGGTGGGCCAACCCGAGTACGAGTGCGGCCAGCGACAGGATGCGTGAGCGCGTCATGCCGAAAGCTGCCACGGCGCGCGGCCCAGCAGAAGTGGTCCGTTCCCGGTGCATCGAAGCGGCACTGGCGCGACTGCGCAGCCATTCCAGACTATGGGAGCAATTCGCCAAGGCCCCCCAAACATGACCGAGGAATCCCGTGTCCCCTGCGCCCAGCAGCGCCGTACGAGTGTTCACGTTCCTCAGCGTCGCTGTCGGCGTGACGCTCGCCCCATCGCCTTCGAAAACCCCCATGCGCGACACGCTGCCAGGCACTGATCCGTCACCGATCGTGGAGCTCCGCCAGTACACCACGCAGCTCCGGAGGCGTGACGACCTGATTTCGATGTTCGATGCCGCCTTCGTCGAGCCGCAGGAATCCGCCGGCATCACGGTGATCGGCCAGTTCCGCAACATCGACGACCCGAACAAGTTCGTCTGGCTGAGGGGCTTCCCCACCATGGAGGATCGCGCTCGCGGCCTCACGGAGTTCTACGGTGGGACTGCATGGCGATCGCGTCGCGACGCCGCCAACGCCACCATCATCGACAACGACAACGTGCTGCTGCTCCGACCCGTGCATCCCGGCACGGGATTCGTCCTTGACCCGAATCCCCGGCCGCCGGCGGGCGCCGTGGGTTCCCGGCGCGGGCTCGTGGTCGCCACCATTTATCACCTCGATCCAACGGAGCAGAAGGAGCAGGCGTTCGTGGAGTTCTTCGAGCGATCCGTAACGCCGCTGCTCACCGGCGCCGGAGCGCCCGTCATCGCCACTTTCCTCCCTGAACGGAGCAGCAACAACTTTCCCCGGCTTCCGGTGCGCGAGGGCGAGCACGTGTTCGTCTGGTTCACGCGCTTCCCGGACCTGGGCGCATACGAGCAGTTCCAGCGTACGCTCGCCACGACGCCCGGCTGGCGTGACTCCGTCGAAGTGGAACTCAGCTCCATGGTCCGGGAGCCGCAGGTCCTCAGGCTCGCGCCCACCGTGCGCTCCCGCCTGCACGAGTGAGCCGTGCGGGCCCGCCTGCGTACGTCGCAGGAGGACTGCTCAATCGTTCGCGCCGGGGCCGCGCGCGTCACGGTCTATCTGGCGGATCGCACCAAGGTGATACGCGAGATGCGCGATGCTGGACACCATGCCGTTGAGCTCCACTTCGCTCACGTCTCGCGGTTGCCCGAGGACCTCGATCCATTGCTGCCCCTCGCGGCGCAGCTCCGCGCGAAGGCGACTCCACTCGTCGTCTGACACCGTTCTCGTGCGCCAACTCGTGCTCCACTCCGCGTCGCCGAAGGGCTTCTCACCCGCCGCCCAGCGGTTCATCAGCGACAGGCCGTAGCGGAGGTGATCGGTGTGGGCGGCGATCGAAGCGCCGCCGTCGCGCGACGTAGATGCCGCCTCGGCCGAAAGGTGATCGAGCGAGGCAAGCAGGCCGACATCACCGCCATTCAGCATGTAGGAGCTTTCCGACGCCTTAGCGCCCTCGAGCAACTCGCGCATCAGCGTAGCCAGGGTCCGGACGATCTCCAGCGTGTTCATCTGTCGACTCAGTGGTGGGCGGTTGGGGGATGCGCGGCTGGAACGTCAGAGGCAGAGCAAGGCGCGGTAGCTGCAAAGCGCGGCCAGCAGCGCCTTTTCGTCCCTGGCAATCCTGGCCCGTTCCGCCTCGCCCAGCAACTGCACCAGGAAGGTCTGCTCGGCGTTGCCCTCCTGAAGCGCGAACGGAAACGAAGGGCGCGAGGACGGATCCGCACCGATGTCCGAATTCGTGACGCCGGGCGCGTAGAACATCACGTGCGGCGCCGCCATCGTGTGCACTATCCCATCGTGGTCGCTCCAGGTTCGCATGACGGGTGCGACCATGTATGACAGGCCAGCCTTCACGGGGGTGGTGTATTGCTTTCGCACAAACCGCCCCGCGATCTCCGCCTTGAGCGCGGCGGCACTCATCCCGCCCGCACGCAATTTCGCGGCGTCCAGCAGGACGAGCAGGAAGGTTTTCGAGCCTCCCGCATCGTAGCAGCGAGGCACGTAGACGTCGCCGCGGTACTCCGACTGCTCCCACGCCGTTCGCTGGACCAGGCATGAGACGCCGCTCGTGCCCTCGTGGGACAGCTGATACCCCACGGCTGGGTCGAGGAGGTACACGCTCGCCTTGTCGCGCATGGTTGGTGGCAAGGCACTCAGGGCAAGCCGGGTCTCGAGGTCGGCAGGCATCCGCTCGACCTGCGTTCGGGAAGCCGGGCTGGCCTGCGCCCTGGCTGCAGCTGCAGGGGCGATGGCACACGCGACGATCGACGTCGCCACCAGTGCGGAATGCATTACGCCGGAGCGGGTGATGCGGACAGCGAAGCGCGGGAGCATGGATGGTTCCGTCGAGAGGCTGCGTGACGCCGTGTCACAGGAGGACTGCCTTAAGCCTGCGACGACAGCGCCGCGGCTGCTATCAACATCGTGCTCGGCGATCACGACGACCGGTCCCGGGACCGGCCCGGCCGCGCTGGCGCGGGCAGGACGACCGGGCGCTCGATCAGCGTCTTCAGCACGATCGCAGTTTCGGTTCCCTCGATGCCGGGGATGGTGCGCAGCGCCTCGACGAGGTCGAGCAGGGCCTGCGTGTTGGCCACGCGAACCTTGAGCAACAGGCTGTTGCTTCCCGCGACCGAGTGACATTCCTCGACCGAATCAAACGGCTCGAGCCTGCGGACGAGCGTCGAGCACGGGACCGACGCGCGAAGCTGGACGTATGCGAGAATCTGCAGTCCGAACGCCGACACGTCCGCCTGGATCGTCCAGCGCCGGATGATCCCGCCGCGTTCCAGCCGTTCCAGTCGATCGTGGACCGACGAGGGAGCGAGCTTCACGAGTGAGGACAGGTCGTCGAGTCGCGTGTCGGCGTTTCCCAGCAGCGCCGTGACGAGCGCGTGATCGATCCAGTCGAGTTCCATGAGGCTCCGGTGACCGAAGAATATTCGGTGAGTTTGCGTTGCTCCACTCGGCCCCGATATCGTGCCTGCCCGAGGGTGAGTGAATCCAATACTGGAGGTTCGCGATGCAGGCACTGCTTGTAGTCGATGCACAGAACGAGTTCTCGTCGGCGGGGTTGCGCCCGGTTCCGGGTCACGACCTGGCGCTCGAGGTCATTCGCGCGCACGTCGCGCGAGCACGGGAGGAACGCCGACCCATTGCCTGGATCAGGCACTTCAACAAGCCCGCGGAGTCGCGCGCATTCGTTCCCGGAACGTGGGGCGCCGAGCTCTCGCCGGGCCTCGGACCGGAAGGAAGCGCCGGTCCCGAGCAGTTGTTCGGGAAGGACGTGTACGGTGCGTTCAGCGGCACCGGGGTGGAGGAGTGGCTGCGTGCCCACTCCGTCACGCAGCTGTTGATCGTCGGCTTCTACGCACACATGTGCCTGTCGACCTCCGTTCGTGAAGCGCTCGTGCGCGGGTTCGACGTCGTCGTGGATCCTCGGGCCACCGGAGCGCGCGCGCTCGACGACGAGGTGCTGGGCAGGCAGAGCGCCGACGAGGTGCGACGGACGGCGCTGCTCCAGGTCGTCAACATGGGCGCACGACTCGTGGACAGCGGCACCGACACCCCGACGTCGCCACCTACTGCTCCAGTCGGCCCACACGCTCGAGCAGGCGGAGCAACCCCGCGTTGAACACGTCCGGCTGTTCCAGGTTCGGCATGTGGCCGGACCCTTCCATCCACAGCAACTCGGAGCCGGTGATGAGGTCCCGCATTCGCTCGGCATCATGGCGAGTGGTGAAGGCGTCCTCGCTGCCAACGACCACCAGCGCCGGAACCCGGAGCGCGGCGAGCGTCGCGTCGTACGACGGGCGCTCGGCCCGGCCGCGAAGCGCCGCCGCCGCGCCCTCTGGATCGGTCGCGCGCATCATGCGCATCACGTGATGCGCCACCGTCGGCAGGGTCTCGATGCTGCGGCTGGCCAGCATCCGGGGGAGCACCTCCTCGGCGTAGGGATCCATTCCTTCGCGAAGGAGCCGGTCGGCGGCGGCGTTCCTGTTGCGTCGACCGTCCTCGGTTTCCGCCTGCGGGAAGGTGGCTGCGAGCACGAGGCCGCGGACACGCGATGGATACAGCCGAGCGAACTCCATCACGACCTGCCCACCCATCGACAGGCCGGCGAGCACCACCTGCTGCACCTCGAGATGGTCGAGCAGCGCCGCCAGGTCGGCGGCGAATTCGGCGAATGGAGTGCGTCCTTCCACCACCGTGGTCTCGCCATACCCCCTGAGGTCCGGAGCGATCACGCGCCATCCCGCCCGCTTCGCGGGCTCGACCTGGGGCAACCACATCGAACGGTCGAAGGGGTGCCCGTGGACGAGCAGCAGTGCATTCGCACCGCCACCATGGTCGTCGAGTCCGAGCGTGATGCCGCGAAGCGAGATGGTGGACATTGAATCAGGATAGGGATGTGTTCGACGCAGGAGTGATTGCGTGGGGAATGAAGCGCACGACCGTTCACCTTAGGCGCGCGGGAATCATGCGGCTATCGCGATCCTGCGCGCGCGTTAGCCTGGCCATCGACATTCAGGCACCATCATGAAGGGGAGACATCAACGATGAAGAATCTGTACGATCCGGCCGTGGTCGAAGAAATCCGTGAGCGGATCGACCGGCTCTGGCCGGACACGAAGCCGCTGTGGGGTCGCATGAACGTCGCGCAGGCGTTCGCGCACCTGGCGATGGCGATGGAGAACGCGCTGGGCATGACCGCGCTGCCTCGCCACCCGCTGGGGCGCCTCATCGGCGGCTGGGTCAAGCGTTCGATGCTCGTCCATGGCAAGCCGATGGCGCGGAATGCGAAGACGCACCCGAGCGTCCTCGTGCGGGACGAGAGGGACTTCGACGTCGAGCGGCAGCGGCTGCTGCGGACGATCGACCGGTTCGCGAGCGGGCCGGCCCAATGCACGACGTTCCCTCACTTCTTCTTCGGGCACATGACGCCGCACGAATGGGCAAGCTTCATGTACGTCCACCTCGATCATCACCTTCGGCAGTTCCAGGCGTGACGTCCGAAGCGCAAGTGGCCATGCCTCCGCCGCGCCAAGTGGACATGGCCCCGGAGCTTCCCTGTGCTCACAATGCAGGGGCGCCCGTGAGCCCAGCACGCCCACCCACGCCCCGCCGCTCGATGAAGAAGTTCGCGTTCCTCGCAGTCCTGCTCGCGCTCCCTGCCGCGGCTCAATCGCCCGGCCCCGCGCGGCGATCCGGCGCCGACAGCTCGAGCGCCGTGGCCGACATCCGGCAACTCTGGGTCATCGCCAGCGGATACGTGCTCGCCGCGGCCGAGGCGATGCCCGACTCCGCCTACGCCTTCAAGCCTGCGCCCGAGGTGCGCAGCTTTGGGCAGCTCATCGGGCACGTCGCGAACGGACAGCAACTGCTCTGCGGCATGGCGCTGGGCCAGTCACCGGTCGAGACCGGGCCCACGTCGAAAGCCGAGCTGCTGGCGGCGTTGAAGGAATCGAACGCACTCTGCGCCGGCGCCTACGCGTTGGCCGACGCGGATGCCACGAAGCCGCTGAACGCGACGGCCCAGAAGGCGTGGGCGGCGAACGGGTTCGGCACGCCGCGCTCGCGACTCTATGCGTTGATGATGAACGCGTGGCATGACAACGAGCATTACGGGAACATCGTGACGTACATGCGGCTGCGCGGCATGGTGCCTCCGTCGAGCCAGCCCAGGCCGTGATCGCGCCATGAGGATTCCCGGCGGGGTCGCGCTCTGTATCCTGTGCGCCGTCGCGACGCTCTCACCGCCGCGCGGCGGCCCGCACGACTTCGACTTCGAGATCGGCAGCTGGAAGACGCACGTCAGGCGCCGGTTGCATCCCCTCACTGGCTCCGACAGCTGGGCGGATTACGATGGCACTACGGTCGTGCGCAAGGTGTGGGGAGGACGCGCGAACCTCGTGGAACTCGTGATGGACGGGCCGGCGGGTCACTTCGAGGGCCTCAGCCTGCGCCTCTACAACCCCGAGTCGCGCCAGTGGACGCTCAACTTCGCCAACGCCGCGACTGGGCAGCTCGCGCAGCCAACCGTAGGTGGGTTCAAGGATGGACGCGGTGAGTTCTACGACCAGGAACTGCTGGATGGCCGCGCGATCCTCGTGCGATTCGTGATCTCAGGCGTCACGCCCGGCTCGTGTCACTTCGAGCAGGCCTACTCGGAGGACGGGGGGAAGAGCTGGGAGGTGAACTGGGTGGCAGATGACACCCGGATCGCTTCCGCCGCTCCATGACGGCGCCTGCAGTGCAGGTCAGCTCGCATCCCTGGTCCGCTGCGCTGGGCGTGCAACTGGACTCGTGGGCCACCACCGGCCCTACCCTCGTCGTGCTTACCGGCGGCAAGGCCATCCTGAGCGCATCACGCGGCGTCGGCTCCTTCTCGGAGCAGGTCAGGAGCGCGTGCACGCCCCGGCGTCATCCTCATTCGGCTGGCGGTCGTGTCGCGCGCGCGCTCACGTGCACGGTGCTGCGATTCGCTGCCGGCGTCGATGCCACGATGGTGCCGCAGCACGGAGCCGCGCTGGTCGTCCAGCTACACCCCGTCGCCCTCTTTCGGCTCCTCTGCCAGCGGAGGAACATGCGCCTCGGAATCCACCTTCATGGATCGGCCTTCGAGGACGAGGCGCTCGCGCTCCTTCGTCACGTCCTCTTCCGTGCCTGGCCGTGCGGCCAGTCGCGCACCCCCGCGTCCAGCGCGCGCCAGGCTCGCCATCGGTCCCTTGCGTTCGAGGCGCAGGCGATGATGTCCTCCGAGCCCTCGGCGCGGCACACCATGCAGGAGCTGGCGGCAACGCTCGAGATATCCCCCTTTCATCTCGCACACGTCTTTCGTTCACAGATCGGGATCTCGCTGCAGCAATACCGATTGCAGCTTCGGATCGTCGCGGCGCTCGAGCGGCTTGCAGAGGGCGAGCCCGACCTGAGCAAGCTGGCACTCGACCTCGGCTTCTCGCACCACAGCCACTTCTCCTCGCAGTTCCTGCGGGCGGTGGGTTGCTCGCCACGGGACATCCGCCACTCGCTGACGGCGAAAGCGGGGAGCGGGCTCGCTCCGCGACAGCTGTCCTGCGCCTAGGAGCCGGCGAGCATTACGTCGGCGAGGATTCGTGTCGCGCGTCGCAGCGTGGGTTCGCGCGAGCCCCCGAAGCCCAGCAGGAGTCCGGGCTGCGCGCCACGCCCTGCATAGCACGGTGAGAGTGCTGTTGCGGAAAGGCCGCGCGCGCTCAGTGCCTTCACCAGGGCCATGTCGTTCCGTCCCTTCGGAAGGCGCGTCGTGACATGCAGGCCGGCGTCGGCGTTCTCCAGTTCGAGGAGCCCCGCGCAGTGGGTCGCGAGCCCATCGAGGATTGCCTGGCGCCGCCCCACATAAATGCCGCGCATCCGGCGAAGGTGTCGCGCGAAATGTCCCTCGGTGAGGAAGTCCGAGAGGGCCAGCTGGTAGAGCGTGGAGGGAAACAGGTCACTCGCCTCGCGCGCGTCGAGAAAGGCCTGCCGCAGCGAAGGCGGCACCACGAGATAACCGACCCGGAGCGCGGGAAACATCACCTTGCTGAACGTGCCGATGTAGATCACGCGACGCGTGCGATTCACGTCCGCGTCGGTCTCCATGCCCTGCAGGGCGCCCAGCGGCCGGCTCACGTAGCGATACTCGCTGTCGTAGTCATCCTCGATGATCCAGGCGCTGCGCCTCCTCGCCCATTCGAGCAGCGCCAGGCGGCGGGTGGCCGACATCGACATGCCCAGCGGGTACTGGTGCGAAGGCGTGACGTATGCGGCGCGTACCAGCTGGCCCAGTCCATCGAGCTTGCTGACCATGATTCCCTCCGCGTCCACCGGGACGGGAAGCATCTGCGCGCCGCTTGCGGTCAGCGCGGCGCGAGCACCCGCATAGCCTGGATCCTCCATTGCGCCATGGCTGCCGGCCGGCAGCAACACTGCAGCGCAGAGCCTGAGCGCCGTCTGGGATCCCGACACGATGATCACGTCATCTTCCTCGCATCGGACGCGTCGCGCGCTGCGGAGGTGGGCCGCGATGGCGGCACGCAGGTCGCGAAGGCCCGCCGGGGAGCCATAGGCCATGTGAGACGCAGTCAGGCCGCGCGCCCGTCGCGCCACCAGGCGTGACCACAGCTGCTGCGGAAAGGCATCGACCGCGGGAAGGCCCACGCGGAATGGACGCAGCCCTCCCCCGCCGTCGGACGCATAGCTCGAGGAGCCGTCCGGACTGTCCGTGACAACCGAGCGGGCCGGTCGCGCGGGGATCGTCCGCACCTTCTGCGGCTCGCGCGCGGGCGCGCCCACATGCAGGGAATGGTCGGGAAGCGAGGCACTCACGAAAGTACCGGAGCCGACGCGCGCCTCCAGGTAGCCCTCGTGCAGCAACTGCTCGTATGCGGTGAGCACCGTCAGCCGCGACACTTCGAGATCGAGCGCGAACTGTCGCGTTGCAGGTACTCGCTCACCTGCTCGCAGGAGCCCCTCGAGGATCGCCTTCCGGATCCCGTCATAGACCTGCCGATGAAGCGACGCCGCGCCGGCCCGGTCGAGGGGAATGAGCGCGAGGATCAGCGGGCTCGTCGTCTGCCTCATTGCGGCTCGCTCCGTGACGCGGGGGTGCCGTGGCCACCCATCCGCTACGGCGCGCGTTGCACGGGGATGAGGGCGCGGAGGCGAGCGTCCCGCAGGTAGAGCGCTCCCCACATCATCACGCCAATGATCTCGGGGAAGATCATCTCGAAGGGGGTGCTTCCCGCCCGCATGTGGATCGCCGTGGCGCCGCCGAGCCACCCGGTGAGCAGGATCGCGCCGAGGATGGCGGTCTGCGGCACCGCGTAGACCGCCAGGCAGGCCAGCTGGATCACGCCGAGCGCGATCGCGCGCGACATGGGGATGCCGAGCCGCGTGAACGCTTCCACGACCGGCGCTGGGGCCATGATGTGGGAGATGGAGTCGAAGGCCAGGAAGAGGACTACGATGCCGAAGAGGATCCGGCTGGGCCAGGAAGAAGGTTTCATCCGGTGATGACGATCGAGAACGCCCAAAGCGACAGTCTCCAGGGAACTGCGTCGCACCCGTCGTCGCCTATTCGCCTGCCGGGAGGAGGAGGTGGAATGTGGTGCCGACGCCCACACGCGAGCGCACGAGCACGGATCCACCGTGTGCCTCGGCGATCCGCTTCACGATGAGCAAGCCCAGCCCCGTGCTCTTCTCGCCACCGGTCGCGTGGCTGCTCGTGACGCCGAAGGGCAGGAACAGCTTGCCCAGCTCATCCCGCGCGATGCCCTGTCCCTCGTCGCCGACCGAGACACGGGTCCCGCCGCGAGTGGCGCGCGTCGTCACGGTGACACGCGTGCCCGGACGGGAATACTTGATGGCGTTGCTCAGCAGGTTGTCGAGCACCTGCGCCAGCCGCATGCGGTCGCCGTTGACGGGGGGGAGCGGTTCGAGGCACCGCAGGGTGATGGCGATGCCCTTGCCCTCGGCCATCGGTCGCTGCAACTCGACTCGCTCCGCCACCAGCTCCCGGAGGGCGCAGGGTTCGCGGTGCAGTCGCAGCATGCCGGCATCCAGCTCGCTGACCTGGAGCAGGTCATCGACCAGCCGCCGCATGAAGTCGCTGGAGTCGAAGATGCTCTGGATCAGCTTGCGCTCCATCTCGCTCACGTTCCTGCTGCGCAGGAGCACCCTGCTCATGCCGCCGATCACGTGCAGTGGATTGCGCAGGTCGTGCGCCGCCATGCCGAGGAACTGGTTGTTCAGCGTCCTCGCCTCTTCCAGGTCACGCGTCTTCCGGGTGAGGTCGCGGTGGAGCACGGCCAGCTCGTTGTTCGTCGCCGTGAGCTGCTCGAAGAGGTGCTTGACGCTGTCATCGTCCATCGCGTCGACGGCGAGCGTCGTCGACGGCGTCACCGCTGCACCGCTCGTGCGATCGCGCACGCACCGCGCACGTCGCTCGCCGATCCGTCGGCGCCCACGTCCTTCCACAGGTTCGGCGCAGTGCGAAATGCCCCGCCGCCGACGAGGATGTGCGGCGCCGCCCCCTTCATCCCGCGGACGCTCTCGACGAGCCGCGCGACGGGATCGAGGTTGAAGATCATGGTGGCCGAAATGCCCACGACGTCCGCCTTCATCGCAGCCGCCGCCTCGACGATGCCGTCATGCGGCACGTTGGTGCCGAGGAAGTGGACGCGCCAGCCGTCGAGCTCCAGCGCGTCCGCGACGAGGTTGGCGCCGACCTGGTGAAGTTCGCCCTCGACGCCGGTGATGAGCGCGCTGCCGCGAGTCGGGGCGGAGCGGTCGAGCGCCGAATAGAGCTGCGCGAGCACGAACTGCACGATGGCGGTGGCCATGTGCTCCTGCGCCACCGTGATGCGGTTGAGTTGCCATTGCCGCCCGATCTCGGTGAGTGAGCGCTGGAAGAGCTCCACGTACACATCAGTCGGATGCGCGGCGACGCGCAACGCCTCGCGCGCGATGCCGAGTGCGCCCTGCCGCTCTCCCTGCAGCAGTGCGTGCAGGAATGCTCGCGAGGCGTTCGCCAGCGGCGATTCGTCCGTCGGCTGGTCGGCGCCAGCGGCGGGCGTGGTGCCCGCCCGCGCACGCGCGACACCTGCGTCGAGCATCTCCTGGAGCGACTCGCGCGCATCGCCGTCGAGCAGCAGGAGCGCCCCATGACCCACCAGCTCCAGGCTCTCGACCACGGATTCGGAGCGGATGCCGCGCGACCCCAGCACCTCCAGCAACCATGCGACGTAGTCGACGAACACGGCGGCCTCTCCTGTCTCCAGGGCGCCCGCCAGGAACTCCAGGTGGTACGCGGCGTCCTCCGTGCCACGCGTCCTCGCGACGTCGCCGTACCGGTCGGACCAGTCCTGGTGACGTGCGAGGAAGGCGTCATTCGCGCGCGTGGCGATCTGCAGCTTCCGAGCCCGCAGCTGTCGTGCGCCGGCGCGACGCTCTCGCAGCGCGACGCGCCCTCGCTCGGGCGCGCTCATGTCACCGCGTCCTCTCGTGCAACCTCGGCCAGCTGCCGTGCCGCGCAGGCAGGACAGTAGCCGTGACTGAGAAACGGGGTCATGGCGTTCGCCGTCATGAACTCGCGCACGGGCTGCCAGCCGCCGTCCGCGGACTTCACCTCGCCGCAGTCCATGCAGATGGGCAGCAACTCCTGGATGCGCTGGATGTGCCAGTACGAGGCATGGAGGGCCTCGAGCGTGGCGGCCTGCTCCGCGTTCACGCGGGCCAGTTCGCTCCGCGCGCCCTCGAGCGCTTGCCGCGCTGCCTCCCGCTCGCGGGCCAATACCGCGAGCAGGTTGTTCGTTGTCAGGAGCTCGTCGCGCAGGCGATCGTCCGCACCGTCGGCACCCTCGGCAAGGATCACGGCGTACGTGGGCTGGACGTCCATCCGGCAGTGCAGCGTGAATAGCGATCCCGATGCGTTGACCGGGTTGAGCAGGAACGCCTCAGTGATGCCCCGGGTGCCGGCGCCGCGAAGCCGGGCGATCCGGTCGGACAGCTCGGTCGCCTCGTCGTTGGCGAGGAGCGTCGTGAGCGCGGGTGAGCCAGCAGGGAATGGTACCTCGAGGCGCTCGGCCAGGGCGCGGTTGAGGGCGATCGCCTGGCCGTCCGCGCCCACCAGCAAGACGTACATGCCGTACCCCTGGTCGAGCCATGTGGCGACCGCAGGGGCTGCATCCGCGAGCGCCTCGGCCACGGTCGGGGTGTGATCCTTCGGCGCGAGGCGTTCGAGCGTCGTCAGCCGCGTGAATGCGGCCTCGAGCTTGAGGCCGCGCGGAATGAAGGCGTGCGAGTTGTGATGCGCATCGCTCCGGTGCCAGGCGGTGTACGCCGCGGCGTCCGTCCATCGCGTGACGAGGTGAAAGACGCAGTGGTCGTCGCTGGCGACGTACACCTCCATGCCGAGAAAACCGGTGACGTCATCGACCAGCCCCGGGCGGTGCAGGAAGGCGTTCCGCACGTCGTCCGCCATCCCGTTGGCAACGCGAAAGCGTGATTCGACCATGATCATGGCGACACCAGGTGGATGGCGAGCGCGGCGACCCTTACGGGCGCAGGTACCAGTATCACAAGGATCGCGCTTCCGGCCGCGGCGGGGCGTCAGGTATGTCCCCCACGGGCGAGGGATACTCCTGACATGGGAATGGCACCTCGAAATCGATCCTCGTCGCGCGAGGAGGCCGTGACCATTCCGAACGCAACGAAGCCCGCGAGCATCATGCTCGCGGGCCTCGTGAACTTTATAGCTGGGGCGGGACTCGAACCCGCGACCCCGGCATTATGAGTGCCGTGCTCTAACCGGCTGAGCTACCCAGCCACACTCCCCTCACAAACAATTCAGCCGGCCCTTTCGGACCGGCCGATTGTTCACTTCACACATTTCCATCCATAGCGGGGGCGGGATTTGAACCCGCGACCTTCGGGTTATGAGCCCGACGAGCTACCAGGCTGCTCCACCCCGCGTCAGTACGTGAATACTAGGGGGTCACCCGTTGAGGGTCAAGGCTCCGCGCCGTACCTTGGGGACATGCGCACTCCCTCTCGCACCACCCTCGCCCTCGCGGCCGCCACCTCCCTCCTGGCCTCGGCCGCGTGCGGCAGCAGCAGCAGCGCCACCACCGACGCCACCGGCAACGGCATCGCCAGCGTCAAGGTCAGCGCCGTGCTCACCAACATCAACGTGGGCAGCACCACCACCGTCACGCTCCGCAGCTACAGCGCGAGCGGCGCACTGCTCGCGGTCGTTGCCAACCCCACCTGGTCCTCCAACGACGCGACCGTCGCGACCGTGGACGGCACCGGCAAGGTGTCCGGCATCAAGGCCGGCAGCACATACATCAAGGGCTCGACGACCGGCTCCACTGGCGGCATCGTCCGCGACAGCGTGCAGGTCACGGTGGGGTCGGCGACGCCGGGACTGTAGCGCTCGAGTCGCTCAGCCGGTACAGCAGTTCCTTCTTCCCCTTCACCATCCCGAACTCCTCGCGCGCGATGCGCTCCTGCACGCGAGGATCGGTGAGCACGCGCGCCTTGTAGCGCTTGAGCGAGTCCACCACGCGCGCCAGCGAGTCGATGTCGTGCTGCACGTGCAGCCGGCTGGCGCGGAGCCGGTAGAGGTCCAGGGTGGAGTACTCCCCTCCCTGGATCGCGAACACCAGCGCTGCCAGCAGCGCTGCCGCCACCAGCAACGGCCGCAGGCGGCTCACAGTCCGTAGATCGCCCCGCCCGGGAACTCCGCCGAGTCGCCCAGCTGCTCCTCGATGCGCAGGAGCTGGTTGTACTTCGCGATGCGGTCGGTGCGGCTCGCGCTGCCCGTCTTGATCTGCCCCGCGCCCGTCGCCACCGCCAGGTCGGCGATGAAGGTGTCCTCGGTCTCGCCGCTCCGGTGCGAGATCACGCTCAGGTACCCCGCGGCGCGCGCCATCTCGATCGACTCGAGCGTCTCGGTGAGCGTGCCGATCTGGTTCACCTTGATCAGGATCGAGTTCGCCACGCCACCCTCGATGCCGCGCGCCAGGCGCTCGGTGTTCGTGACGAACAGGTCGTCGCCCACCAGCTGGCAACGGTCGCCCAGCGCGCTCGTCAGTTCGGCCCAGCCATCCCAGTCATCCTCGGCCAGCCCGTCCTCGATGGACACGATGGGATACGTGTCGATCCACTTCGTGTACATCTCGATCATGCCGGCTGCGTCGTGCTTCCCTGCCCCGCTCTTCTTGAACGTGTAGGTGCCGTCCTTGAACAGCTCACTCGCCGCGCAGTCGAGCGCGAGCGCGATCTCGCGACCGGGCGCGTAGCCCGCGGCCTCGATCGCCTCGAGGATCACGGTGATCGCCTCCTCGTCGCTCTTGAGGTCGGGCGCAAAGCCGCCCTCGTCACCGACGCCCGTGGCGAGCTTGCGCTTCACGAGCACCTTCTTGAGCGAGTGGAAGACTTCCGTCCCCATGCGCAGTGCGTCGCTGAAGCTGTCGGCGCCCACCGGCACGATCATGAACTCCTGGAAGTCCACGGTGTTCGTGGCGTGCGCGCCGCCGTTGATGATGTTCATCATCGGCACGGGCATGACGCGAGCCATCGGTCCGCCCAGGTAGCGATAGAGCGGCAGGCCGAGCGACTGCGCGGCGGCGCGCGCGGTGGCCATCGACACGGCGAGGATCGCGTTCGCCCCGAGCTTCGACTTGTTGGGGCTGCCGTCGAGGTCGATCAGCGCATGGTCAACGCCGATCTGGTCCAGCGCGTCCATGCCGTTGAGCGCGGGCGCGATGATGTCCATCACGTTCTCCACGGCCTTGAGCACGCCCTTGCCCCCATAGCGCTTCGCGTCGCCGTCGCGCAGCTCCATCGCCTCGTGCTCGCCGGTGCTCGCGCCACTCGGCACGGCCGCGCGTCCAGCCGCGCCGCTCTCGAGGATGACGTCGGCCTCGATGGTGGGATTGCCGCGGCTGTCGAGGATTTCACGGGCGCGGATGTCGGCGATGAGGGTCATTGGGACGGTTTGCGGTTTGCGGGGTGAGGTATGCGGAACTACAAGCTACGCGGAACGGCGGGCCGGATTGGCGCCACCTTGAGGGCTCTTGACCCCATACAGCTCTTCCAGCGCAACGGCCATGCGGCGCCAGACTTCGTCCACCAGCGCGCCGCGGTCATCGTACGTCATGCCCTTCGTCTCGACCTGCTCCAGGAAGTGCACGTGCACGCGGCCGGCCTTCACGCGCCAGCCCGGCTTGCCCATCACTTCACGCGCGCCATACACGACCACTGGCACCACGGGCGCCTGCGCGGCGATCGCAAGCACGAACGGCCCCTTCTTGAATGGCCGCAGCGCGTACTCGGTGCCGCGCGTTCCCTCGGGCGCCACCACGATCGAGACGCCGCGCTGGACTTCCTTCGCGGCCAGCTCATAGGTGCCGAATGCCGACTTCCGGTTGTCGCGCTCGAGGAAGATGATCCCCGCGGCGTCGGCCGCGCGGCCGAACATCGGGATCTTCTTCAGCTCCGACTTGGCGACCCACGTGAAGCGCGGGAG
This sequence comes from Gemmatimonadota bacterium, assembly GCA_028287305.1. Classification (GTDB taxonomy): domain Bacteria; phylum Gemmatimonadota; class Gemmatimonadetes; order Gemmatimonadales; family Gemmatimonadaceae; genus JAQBPX01. The sequence continues at coordinate 191,396 of JAQBPX010000032.1, read as the reverse complement.
GATCGCCGCCATGGTGAACACGTCGAACCAGCTCACATGGTTCGTCACGTAGACCGCCCCGCGATCGCGCACGATCCGCTCATCGTGGTGCAGCTCGAGCTCGATGCCCGCCGCGAAGTTCATTCCCTTCGCGAACCCGCTCATCGCCTTGTGATAGATGCCGCCGGGCTTCTCGCGCGCGCCAACGAGCGCCCCCAGAAGGGCAGCCCCACCCCACCAGATGGTCATCGCGACCCCGGTGAGCAGCGTGAAGAGTGTGCGGATCATTACCGCGAAAGGTGATCGTGCCCGCCGGGGGGCGCAACGCGTGCGCCGTTCTCCACCAGCACCACCTCGGCCGGGCCCGGCGAGACCGTTCCGATCGCGGTGAGGGGCACGCCGAATTGCCCGGTGAACGCCGCCGCGTCCAGGCCGCGGCCGGTCACGACCAGCTCGAATTCCTCCCCGCTCGCCATGGCCTGCATGGCCGTGACGCCCTCGACCAGCGGGACGCGATCCAGGTGAACCTCGAGTCGCACCGCGCTCGCGGCCGCCAGGTGGGCCAGGTCTGCGGCGAGCCCGTCGGACACGTCTATCGCCGCCGTCGCGCCCGCTCGCGCGAGCCAGCGGCCCTCCCGCAACCGCGCCACGGGATGGGCGAATCGCTCCCGATGCGCGGGGTCGGGTCGGCGCATCCCGACCAGCCGCGCGAGCGCCGCGCCGGGGCCGCCCAGCACGCCCGTGACGTAGATGCTGTCGCCCGCCTGCGCGCCATTGCGCGGCAGCGATGCGAACGCGGAACCGAGCACCGTGGTCGTGATTGAGAGCTGCTCGCCGCGCGAGAGGTTGCCGCCGCGGATCGTGGTGCCGGCTGCTCGCGCGGCCTCGGCAATCCCGCTCGCGAGCTCGCCGAGCGACGACGTCCAGTCGGCGGACACCTCCAGCGCCACCAGTATCCCGAGCGGTGACGCGCCCATGGCCGCCAGGTCGCTGAGTGCCGCCATCGTGGCTCGCCAGCCGAGCTCCGCGGGATCGAGCCACTCGCGGCGGAAGTGGACGTGCTCCACCATCGCGTCCACGCTCGTGAGGAGCTGCTCACCGCGCGGCACGCTCATCACGGCCGCGTCGTCACCGATGCCGTGCGCGGCGTCGCCCATCCCGGCCAGCATCGCGCGGATCGCGTCGAACTCGGCGCCCGGTCCGAGGGGGAGCGCGTCGTCGGTCATGAGACCGGTGGAAGCTCGAGCAGCACGGGCGACCGGGTGAGGGCGTCGCTCAGCTGCCAGGCGGCGGGAAGTGCGTCGAGCACGTCGCTCAGGGTGAGGCCGCGAAGTGAAACGGCAGATCCCTCGCTGCGCCCAGGATGACGACGTGCTGCAACCTCCGCCGCCCGGCCATGCACCCACGCAGCGCACGCCGCTGCCTCGAACGCATCATCCATCTGCGCGAGCAGCGTGACTGCAACGCCGGTGAGCACGTCGCCACTCCCCGCAGCCGCGAGCAGCGGCGTGCCGCGCGGGCTCACCACACACCGCCCATCCGGATGCGTGATGACCGTCGGCACTCCCTTGAGCACGACCACCGCGCCCGCGCGCGCTGCGAGCTCCTCCCCGATCTCGAAGCGGCGCGCGAGCACGTCGTCAACACCAACGCCGAGCAATCGCGCCGCCTCGAGCGGATGCGGCGTGATCACCGCCGCCCTTCCCTTCAGCAGCATCCGCAGCGCATCGAGGTCTCCAGCGAACACGTTCAGCGCATCCGCATCGAGCACCACGGGCATCGCGCCGCCCTCGAGCAGCCGCTCCACCAGTTCCCGACTCACGGCAGACGCACCGAGCCCGGGCCCGATGGCGATCGCGTCGCACCACCCTGCCGCCGCACTCGCATCCTTTGCACTGGCCGGCCACACCGACGCCAGCGCGAGCGGCTCGGCGCGCTGCACCACGGCGAGGGACGCCTGGTCCACCGCGAGCTTGACCATCCCCACGCCACTCTGCAGCGCTGCACGCGCCGCAAGTATCGCAGCTCCCGTCATCCCACTCGCGCCGCCCACGATGATCACCTTCCGCCGCGTCCCCTTGTGCGCATCCGCCGCAACGCGGGGAATGCGGCTCGCGACCCATCGTTCGTCCACCACGCCCGGCGCATCCGCACCCGGGTCGCCGTGCGAGCCGAGACCGATGTCGAGCACCACGATGCGCCCGCAGTGATCGCGCGCAACCAACTGGCCCCGCTTGAGGGTGCCGAACGCCAGCGTGAGCTGTGCGCGCAACGCATGCGCCGCATCGCCACTGGTCGCATCAAGGCCGCTCGGCAGGTCGAGCGACACGATCGCCGCGCCGCGCTCACGCGCATGACGTGCGACCTCCATGCGCTCGGCAATCACTCCTCGCGGCGCGCCGTGTGCGCCGGTCCCGAGCAGGCCGTCCACCACGAGGCGCTCGCCGTCCCACGGCTCATTGATGCGCACTCGCACCCCGGTGGCGGCGAGCGCCGCGGCCACGATGCGCGCGTCGCCACCGTTGTTGCCGGGGCCGGCGAGAACGAGTGCACCGGACTTCAACCGCCGCGGGAATCGAAGCGCAATCTCCGCGGCCGCGAGTGCACCGGCTCGCTGCATCAGCGCCTGCTGGGGCACGCCTGCCGCGATGGCGGCGGCGTCGCGCTGCGCGGCCTGCCCGGCCGTCGTGAGCGCGACCAAGCTACTTGGTGGAAGCCGAGACCGTCCGTCCGTAGCTCAGCTCGCCGTTGTCGATCCGCAGGTTGAATCCGCACGCCGGGTCGCTGCACGCCCACGCCTTGTACGTGATCGGCGCGCCGTCTCGGCCATAGTCGCTCAGCGGGAGGAGCGTGCCCGTGCCGCACTTCTGGCACGCGGGAAGCGGCGGGATGTCAGCCATGCGCGCCTAGGCGTGCCGCGCGCCGATCCAGGGATACTCGCGGTCGAACGCCTCGCTGAAGTCGAAGGCATCCTGGAACTCGTCACGCGTATCGGTGGGCTGGCTCATGAGGAGTTGCAGGTCCACGAGCGTGAACACCACGTCGCCGAGGTCGGAGCTGCAGCGAACGCCCCAGTGCTCCAGGACCATCCGCGCCATCACGCCGTAGCGCTCCAGCGCCAGGTCGCGACAGGCGAGCGCGAGCTCCTTGCCGGTGATGTGGCGACGCTCGGGAAGGCGCTGCTGGCAGAACTCGAGCGCGGCGAGGATGAAGAGGTACGCGCCCTCCCCAAACCGGGACTCGCGCAGGCGAATCCGGTCCATGATCCCATCGCGAAACGCCAGCTCGGCCACTCGGCTCCTCCCGTACGACAACGGCGGGACCCACGTGGCCCCGCCGAGTGAAAAAGATGGTGCGCGGTCAGCCCGGATACAAGGGAAACCTCGCCGCCAGTGCGTGCACGCGCTCCTTGACGCTGGCAGTAACCACCGAATCGTCCGGTGCCTGGAGCACCTCGTTGATCAGTCCCGCGATCTCGAGCATCTCGCTCTCGCCCATGCCGCGCGTGGTGACGGCGGGCGTGCCGATGCGAATGCCGCTCGTGACGAAGGGCGACTGCGTCTCGCCGGGCACGGTGTTCTTGTTCACCGTGATCCCGGCGCGATCGAGCGCCTTCTCCGCCACCTTGCCGGTGAGCGTGTCGCCCTTGTTGCGCAGGTCGATGAGCATCAGGTGATTGTCCGTCCCCCCCGACACCACCTTGAAGTCGTGGCTCATCATCGCGTCGGAGAGCGCCTTGGCGTTCGCCACCACGCGCGAGCAGTAATCCTTGAACTGCGGCTCCAGCGCCTCGCGGAAGCTCACGGCCTTCGCGGCGATCACGTGCTCCAGCGGGCCGCCCTGCGTGCCGGGAAACATCGCCTTGTCCACCGCCTTCGCATGCTCGGCCTTGCAGAGGATCAGGCCACCGCGCGGCCCGCGCAGCGTCTTGTGCGTGGTGGTGGTGACAACGTCCGCATGCGGCACCGGCGACGGATAGAACCCGGTCGCGACGAGGCCCGCAAAGTGCGCCATGTCCACCATGAACGTGGCGTTCACCTCGTGCGCCACGTTCGCGAAGAACGCGAAGTCCACCACGCGACTGTAGGCGCTGTAGCCGGCAATGATCATCTTCGGCCGGTGCTCGAGCGCCTTGCGTCGCACGTCGTCGTAGTCGATCAGCCCTTCATCGGTGACGCCGTACGACACGGCCTTGTAGAGGATACCGGAAAAGTTCACCGGCGACCCGTGCGTCAGGTGCCCGCCGTTCGACAGGTCCATGCCGAGGAAGGTCTCCCCCGGCTTGAGGAACGCGAGGAACGCCGCGGCGTTCGCCTGCGCGCCGGAGTGCGGCTGCACGTTCGCGTGCTCCGCGCCAAAGAGCTCCTTCGCGCGATCGATCGCCAGTTGCTCGACGCGATCCACCACCTCGCAACCACCGTAGTAGCGCTTGCCCGGCAGTCCCTCGGCGTACTTGTTGGTGAGCGGCGAGCCCATGGCCTCCATCACCGCGGGCGACACGAAATTCTCGCTCGCAATGAGCTCGATGCCGTCGTTCTGCCGCGTGATCTCCTCACGGATCAGCGCGGCGATCTCCGGATCGGCGGCGGCGAGCGCCTTTCCGGGCGGACAGCGGTCCCACGTAGCCCACTTTCTCTGCGTCATCCCTCGCTCCCCCTCATCGGGCTCACTTGTTCGGCCACTGCGGCCAGGTCTTCACCATTGCACCCACGGTGCGGATGCGCTGCTCGGCCAGGCGATCGGCGGCCACGTAGCTCGGCACATGATCGGCCTTGGCGATCGCGAACACCTTGAGGATCGTGTCGTAGATCTCGTCCGCCTTGCGGAACGAGCGCGCCGAGGTCCAGCCGGCCAGCTCGCTGTACACGTTGATCACGCCGCCCGCGTTCGCCACGTAGTCGGGCGCGTAGAGGATTCCCTTCTCCTCCAGCTCGTTCCCGTGGCGCTCCTCGTGGAGCTGGTTGTTCGCGGCGCCGGCCACGATCTCGACCTTGAGCTGCGGCAGCGTCTTGTCGTTGATGATGGCGCCGAGTGCGCAGGGGGCGAAGACGTCTGCCTCCGCGCCGTAGATCTCGTCCGTGCCCACCGCGCGAGCGCCGAACTCGCTCACCACGCGCTTCACGCGCTCGGCGTCGATGTCGGTGACGACCAGCTTGGCGCCCGCCTCGTGCAGCTCCTTGGCCAGGTAGTAGCCCACGTGCCCGCAGCCCTGCACCGCGATGGTGCGATTGGTGACGTCGTCGGAGCCCCACACTTCCTTGGCGCTCGCCTGGATGGCGCGAAACACGCCGTGCGCGGTGACGGGGCTCGGGTCGCCCGAGCGTCCCGCGAGCCCGGAGACGTAATCCGTCTCCATGTGCACGAAGTCCATGTCGGCGGTGCTGGTGCCGACGTCCTCGGCGGTGATGTACCGGCCGCCGAGCGACTCGACGAAGCGGCCGTGCGCGCGGAAGATCAGCTCGCGGTCGGCGGTCTTGTTGTCGCCGATGATCACGGACTTGCCGCCGCCGAGGTTCAGGCCGGCCACGGCATTCTTGTACGTCATGCCGCGCGCGAGGCGCAGCGCATCGACGATCGCCTCATCGTCGCTGGCGTAGTTCCAGAAGCGGGTGCCGCCGAGGGCGGGGCCGAGCGTGGTGCTGTGCACGGCGATGATGCCGCGGTATCCGGACGCCGAATCCTGGCAGAGCACCAGCTGCTCGTGGCCCATCCCGGCGATCGTGTCGAAGATCTGCATGTGTGCTGGTGTCGTCGATTGAAAGGTCAGTCCTGCTGGGCGTAGAGCTGGCGTGCGATGACTACGCGCTGGATCTCCGAGGTGCCCTCGTAGATCTCCGTGATCTTTGCGTCGCGGAACAGCTTCTCGACGGGATAGTCCTTCACGTACCCATATCCGCCGAAGATCTGGACGGCCTCCGTGGCCGCCCACATGGCCGTCTCCGATGCCATGAGCTTGCTCATGGCGCCGAAGGCGGTGGTCGGTTCGCCGCGGTCCTTTGCGGCCGCCGTCGCGTGCAGCAGCGCACGCGACGCCGTGATGCGGCTCGCCATGTCGGCGAGCTTGAACTGGATCGCCTGGAAGTCGCGAATGGCCGTGCCGAACTGCCGGCGCTCCGCGGCGTAGGCGAGGCTCGCATCGAGCGCTGCCTGGGCGATCCCGAGGGCCTGCGCGGCGATGCCGAGCCGGCCGTTGTCCAGCGACTGCATCGCATAAATGAAACCCTGCCCCTCGTCGCCGAGAAGCCTGTCGGCGGGCACGCGGCAATGGTCGAAGACGAGCTGCACCGTGGGAGACGCGCGCAGCCCCATCTTGTCCTCCTTCTTCGACACGGAAAAGCCGGGCAGGTCGGGGGTGATGATGAACGCGGAGATCCCCTTCGAGCCCCTCCGTGCGTCGGAAGCATCCGTGCGCACCATGGCGATGATCACGCCGGCGTGCGAGCCACTCGTCACCCACGTCTTCGTGCCGCTGATGATCCAGTCGTCACCGTCGCGCACGGCCTGGCATCGCAGCGAGCTCGCATCGGATCCGGATTCGGCCTCCGAAAGGGCAAACGCGCCAAGCAGCTCGCCGCGCGCCATCGGCTTGAGGAAGCGCTCCTTCTGCGCCTCGTTGCCCCAGCGCAGCAGCATCTGCGTGGGCAGCGAGTTGTGCACCGACAACATCACCGCGACGGAGGCGTCAGCGCGCGCGATCTCCTCCAGCGCCAGGAGATACGTGAGCGTGTCGAGGCCCATCCCGTCGAACTCCTCGGGAATCATGAGGCCCAGGAAGCCCAGGTCGCCGAGCTTCTTCACGAGCGAGGGCTCGAAGTGCGAATCGCGATCCCACTGCGCGGCGAAGGGCGTGACCTCGTCGCGCGCGAAGTTGCGCGCGAGCGAGACGATCTCGCGCTGTTCCTCGGACAGGTGCGTGAGGGTCATTTCGTGTATTCGTAGATCCCGCGCCCGCTCTTCTTCCCCATCCACCCCTGCGCCACGTACTTCCGGAGCAGCGGACATGGGCGGTACTTCGGGTCGCCGAGTCCCTGGTGCAGCACCTCGAGGATCGCGAGGCAGGTGTCGAGGCCGATGAAGTCCGCCAGCGCGAGGGGACCCATCGGGTGGTTCATGCCGAGCTTCATCACGGTGTCGATGGACTCCGCGGTGCCCACGCCCTCCATCAGGCAGAACATCGCCTCATTGATCATCGGCATCAGGATGCGATTGGCGATGAAGCCCGGATAGTCGTTGGCTTCCACCGGCGTCTTCCCGACCGCCTTCGCCAGCTCGATGGTCTGCTGCATCACTGCGTCGCTCGTCGCCAGGCCGCGAATGACCTCCACGAGCTGCATCACCGGCACGGGATTCATGAAGTGCATCCCGATCACCTGCTGCGGCCGCTGCGTGCGCCCCGCGATCTCCGTGATCGAGATCGAGCTGGTGTTGGTCGCGAGGATCGCACCCGCCGGCGCGAGCCGGTCGATGTCCGAGAAGATCCGGAACTTGAGCTCCTTCTGCTCGGTGGCTGCCTCGATCACGATGGTCGCGTCACTCACGGCATCGAGGCTGTCATGATCGGATATCCGGCCGAGGATCGCCTCGCGATCGCCGGCCTGCAGCGCGCCCTTCTTCACCTGGCGATCGATGTTCCGGCCGATGGTGTCGCGCGCCTTCGCGAGCGCATCCTTCGACACGTCAATCAGCGAAACGGGAAAGCCCGCCTGCGCGAACACGTGCGCGATCCCGTTTCCCATCTGTCCGGCGCCCAGCACCGCGATCCGGTCGTTCATCTCAATCTCCGCGACGCCTGCGTCGCACCAGTAGCCATGTCGTGGCGAGCAGCAGTCCCACGGCGCCGAACGCGCCACCCTCGGGTCCCCACGCGCCGCCGGTCGCCCAGTCGGGACCGGCATCGATCACTCGGTAGTTCGGCGCGTCGAGCGGAAACCCGCTCACCGCCGTGTGCAGCAGCACCGCCATCGTCCAGTTCCAGCCCACGTGTGCCATCCACGCCGCATACAGGCTCTCCGTCACCATCACCACGGCGCCGAGGAAGCACCCCGCCAGCACCACCAGGGTAACCGACGCGACATCGGCTCCCGCATTGCGCAGGTGTAGTGCCCCGAAGGCTGCGCTCGTAGCGATGATGGCCCAGCGCCATCCCCATGCGTCCTTCAGGACCCGCAAAAGATAGCCGCGCACGAACAGCTCCTCCCAGAGGGCCGCTGGCAGCAGGAACAGCGTGACGCGAGCCGCGCTGGGCCACCACGCCCCGTGTGTACCGGGAACACGTTCGAGCCATCCCAGGGCGAGCAGCGCGAGCGACGGAATGCCGATGGCAAGCGACCCGAGCAGGAACCCCTGTCCCATCAGCGCTGCCCGAGCGGCGCTCCGGCCGAGCCACAGCTCGCTCCACGGCTTGTGCTCGACCCAACGCAGCATCGCCACATGCGCCAGCACCAGGGACAGCGCGAGCGCCGGCGCATCGAGCGGCACCTCGGCGCGCATCCCGGCTCGCAACAGCAGCCACGCCGCGAGGGGCAGCACGGTGGTGCCCACGAGTATGAATGCGGCGACGGTCGCGAGCACGAACAGCGCAATGCGCCACGGTGCCCGCAGTGCCCCCGTTCGCGAAACGAGGAGGGGGCTGTCGGTCAATCAGGCGCTGCGCGAGGGGCGCGTGACGGCCGCCGCGATCACGGTCTTTACGGCGTCGAGCGCGGCGAATTGCAGGAAGCCGAGCGTCACCGCCGACTGCACGCTGCCGGTGATGATCGCGAGCTGCGCGAGTCCACCGGCATAGAGCACGGCCATTCCCGCGGCCGCAGCGGCGAGACGCACCGCATACCGCGAGGCGTTCGCGCCAACGCGGCCGGCAACCCACGCCGCCGCCGGATACGCGAGCAGGTAACCGCCCGTGGGGCCGAGCAGCCGCAGCACGCCCGGTGCGCCCATCGGCGCGAACACCGGCAGTCCGACAGCGCCCGCAACCAGGTAGAGCAGCATGCTGCCCGCGCCGGCAACCGGACCGAGGAACAAGCCTGCAAGCACCACGAGCAGCGGCTGCAGCGTGAGCGGCACCGGAGTCCCTGGCAGCGGGATCGCGACCTGCGCACTCGCGGCCAGCGCGATGGCAAAGCCGATGATCCCGGCGGCGCGCGAGAGTCGCTGGGCGCGCGCGGTTGCGATGTTGCTCGTCATCTCAGGCGCGCTCCACGCTGAGGGCCACTGCATCGCCGCCACCGAGGCACAGCGTGGCGAGCCCGGTGCTCACGTCGCGGTCCTGCATGGCGTAGAGCAGCGTGGTGAGCACGCGCGCGCCGCTGGCGCCGATCGGATGGCCGAGCGCGATCGCGCCGCCGTTCACGTTCACGCGATCCCAGTCCCAGCCAAGACCCGCGCCGTCGGCCAGCGCCTGCGACGCGAACGCCTCGTTGGCCTCGATCAGCCCGTAGTCGCCGATCTTCTTGCCGTCCTTCGCCATCAGGTTGCCGACCGCGCGAATGGGCGCGAAGAACAGGTCCTGCGGGTCCACTGCGCCAGTGGCGTAGTTGGTGATGCGCGCCAGGATCGTGAGCCCGTGCGCCTTCGCGAACGCCTCGGAGGTGACCACCAGCGCGGCGCCACCATCGTTCAGGCTCGAGGCGTTGCCGGCGGTGACGGTCGCGTCGTCGCCCTTGCCGAAGGCAGGACGAAGCTTCGCGAGCACGTCCTCGGTGGTGTCCTTGCGCGGGCCCTCATCCATCGAGACAACCGTATCGCCCTTCTTGCCCGGGATGGTGACGTTCACGATCTCGGCGGAGAACTTCCCCGCTTCCTGCGCAGCGACGGCCTTGCGATGCGAGGCGGCCCCGAATTCATCCTGCTGCTGGCGCGTGACCTGCGCCTTTTTCGCGGTGTACTCCGCATGGCTGCCCATGTGCACGCCGCAGGTGCCGCACCACAGGCCGTCGCGGATCATGCCGTCCACCATCGTCTGGTCGCCGATCTTGATCCCGCCGCGCATGCCGTACACGTAGTGCGGCGCGTTGGACATGGACTCCTGGCCACCGGCCACGATGACGTCGGCGTCGCCGGCCTTGATGGACTGCGCGGCGAGCATCACGGCCTTGAGGCCCGAGCCGCACACCTTGTTGATGGTGAGCGCCGAGACGCTGGACGGCACGCCGGCCTTGAGCATCGCCTGACGGGCGGGTGCCTGCCCCACGCCGCCCTGCAGCACGTTGCCCATGATCACTTCCTGCACCTGGTCACCGGGCACCTTGCTGCGCTCGAGCGCGGAGCGGATCGCGATGGCGCCCAGCTCGGGGGCGCTGAGGGAAGCGAGCGCGCCAAGGTACTTGCCTATGGGGGTGCGGGCGGCTGAGACGATTACGGGGGTGCGGGACGGGTCATTGGTCATGGCAGAAAACTAATTGAACTACGGACTTTGGGCTTTGGGCTTTGGACTTTGGCAACTGCCCCAACAGCGAACGACAAACGGATAACGAAGGAGGGCCCGACGCGAAGCGCCGGGCCCTCCTTCCCTGTCAGTGCTCGTACCCAAAGTCCAAAGGCCAAAGCCCAAAGCCCGCTTTACCGCAGCGGCACCCTCTTGCCCTTGGACAAGACCCGATTGGATGCATGCACATCGATCGTCGAAGCGTCCGTCGCCAGGGTCACCGTGCCACCCCGGGCGAACGAGAGCACCTGCCCCGTCGCCGCATCCTTGATCATCGCCATCGGGAACTTCGTCGCATCCCAGGTGACCTTCGCCTGGTGCGCCGACGGGCGCGTCACCGCAACCTGCGGATCGTCGGAAGCCAGCGCCGTGCTCGCCGAGCGCAGCGTGCCGCCGGTGGTCGTGCCGTCGACCGTCATCTTCGCCATCTGGCCGCTCGGGCCATTCACGCGAAGCTCCGCCAGCTGCGTCTTGTCGAACTTCGTGAGCGGGATCGCGAAGGCGAACATCTTTCCATGCCCCACGTCGTCGCCCATGTCCGCCGGCTCGAACGAGAGCGTGTAGAGGTCCGCTCCGCTCGTGCCCACCGCGTGCAGCGTGTAGCTGCCCCGCGCGCCCGGCATGGCCGAACGCGTGGAGACCTCGAAGCTCGGCTCCAGCACCACTGCCCCGTTCACCACGCGACCCCACACCAGCAGCGTGGGCTCGACCGCGGCGCCCGTCACCGTGGGCTCCGCCGCCGACGTCACGTCGCTCGCACCGAGCAGGCGGTTCATGATCGCCTTGTAGGTGTAGTCGGAGATCCACTGGTTGTTGCAGTACGCCATCACGTCGGTGTTCGCGGTCGGGCTCTTGAGCACCGACCCGTCATAGCCGAAGCCGCCGAGCTGCGCGCCCGTGTACGGGTACTGCGGGTCGATACCCGCGGGGCCGCCGCACGGTGAGTGCAGTCGCCCGTAGTTGTGCCCGAGCTCATGGGCCAGCACGCGGGCGCCGGTGGGCAGGTAGTCCCAGCCGATCGCGCTCTTGCCGCTCACGTAGCCAAGGCCGGCCACGCCCGAGTTGTACGTCACCTTCACCACGCCGTAGTAGTTGCGCGTGTCCGCATCCGTGACGCGCAGCGCCTCGACCTCGGTGAGGATCGTCTCCCACGCGTTGTTGTCGTCGCCGGACACGAGCGCAGCGGCACTCGTGGTGTACGTCGCGCGCACCGCGGCATCCACCCCGGTGGCAGGATAGATCTGCTCCATGAACGACGTGAACTGCGACAGGTTCGAGGCGCTCACGTCGCCGGAAAGGTTGTTGACCGACTGGCGCACCGGCACCAGGCGCAGCTGTGGGCGCGGCACGGTCTTCACGGTGATCGCCAGCGGCGTGGTGCCCGGGAAGGTGTTGTCGGTCTCGTCACCCTCCGTGATCGTGTTGCCCGGATCCACGGTGGCATCGAGCGACAGCCCCGGCTGCACGAGGTTCGCCGGCAGCGTCACGTTCCACGAGCTCGTGAGGCGCGACTCGGCGTTCGCCGTGGGCACCGCCGCTTCCGGCGCGGTGATCGTGAAGGTCTGCTGCAGCGCGCCGTTCAGGTAAGCGCGCAGTCGCACCGCGGGCAGCACGGCGTTGGCGCCGTTCGCCGTGGCGTACACGCGCACGAGCGCCTGGCGTCCGGCGACCATGGGGACGTCGTTCGCCGCGCTCTGCACCACCTGCTGGAGCTGGATCGCGTTGATGTTCAGGTTGAGCAGCCCACCCGCCACCTGCTGCGGCGCGTAGGGGATCGTGATCGTTGCCTGGTTGCCACTCGTCACGTTCGCGGTCTGCGCGGCCGGCGTGGCGACGTAGGTCACGCCCCCCGAGCTCACGTTCGCGGCGGTCACCACGTACGCGCCCGACTGCAGTCCGAGCAGCGACGACGTGACGGCGGTGATCGAGTTGCTGTATCCACCGGGGCCCGAGATGTTGACGCTCGGGTTCACGCCATTGGGCAGGCCCGTGACGTTCACCGCGAGCGAGCCGAGCTGCAGGGTGTAGAGGAACGTGATGACCGCGGGCTCCGGCTGCGGGAACACGGCCACGACCTGCGAAGGCGTGTTCGGCGCGTAGACGTTTCCGCCGCCCGACGCATTGGTCGCCGAAACCGTATAGTTGCCCGGCGCCATCTGCGTGAGCGTGGTGGATTGCGTCACGGTGGTGCTCGTGCCGTCGGGCGCGCGCACGGAGATCGCGCCGTTCACGCTGGCGGGCAGGCCGTTGATGGTGACGGTCATGGAACCCGTCACGATGGTGAAGCCGACGAAGGCGGTGGCGGTGCCGCCCTTGGACACCTCGACCGACTGCGACGGGTTGTTCGGCTCGAAGGTGGCCGAGGCGGTCTTCACCTGGGTGGCCTTGAGCGTATACGTGCCGGTCGCGAGCCCGTCGATGGTCGTCGCGCTCGAGAAGCTCTTCGAGTATCCGCCCGGGCCGGTGACGGCGACCGTGGCCGTGGCGCCCGTGGGCAGGCCGGCAAACGAGAGGGCCATCGCACCCGTGGAGGGACCCGTCTCACCAGCGCCGCCACAGGCGGCGAGGATCGCGACCACGAGCAAGGAGAGGGATCGAATGCGCAAGGTGATGACCTCGAATGGAGTCGCAGCGAGCGTCCAGCAGCCCCCATCGGCCGGTGAATGTCCGCTGCGTATTACCCATATGCAAGACGACCAGCCGGGTCGTCTCGAAACGTTCGTTTATGCCTGCGCCTGCTTCCCTTCCGCTGCGTCCGGCACGTCTTCCGAGCTCGGCGACAGCGAGCGGCTGTCGCGCTCGCCAACCAGGCGCGCGATGAAGTCTGCTACAGGAACAATTTCCTGCTTCTTTCCCCTACCTCGCACGCGGACGGCGACCATGCCGGACTCGGCTTCACGCTTGCCGATCACGGCCATGTAGGGAACCTTCATGAGCTCGCCATCGCGAATGCGATAGTTGAGCGTCTCGGAGCGGTCATCGAGCGACGCACGCAGCCCGGCAGCCTTCAGCTGTTGGACGACGCGAACGCCCGTTTCGTTAAGCTCGTCCGAGATGGGAAGGACGCGCACCTGCTCCGGTGCCAGCCACGTGGGAAAGGCCCCCGCGAAGTGCTCGATGAGGATCGCGATGAAGCGTTCCATCGAGCCGCTCACCGCGCGGTGAATGACCACCGGCCGGTGCGCTGCATTGTCCTCGCCCGTGTACGAGAGCTCGAAGCGCTCGGGCGCCGCATAGTCGAGCTGGATGGTGCCCAGCTGCCACGCCCGACCGATCGAGTCGGTGACGTCGAAGTCGATCTTCGGCCCGTAGAACGCGCCGTCGCCTTCCTTCAGCTCGTACTCCACACCGGTCGCTTCCAGTGCCGCGCGCAGCGCGTCCTCGGCCTTGTCCCACATCGCATCGTCGCCGATGCGCGTCTCGGGACGCGTCGCGAACTTGAGCCGCGCCGTGAGGCCGAAGGTCTCGTAGTAGCCGAGGATGAAGTCCATCAGGAACTTCACCTCGTCGGCGATCTGGTCCTCGCGCAGGTACACGTGGCAGTCGTCCTGCGCGAACTGGCGGACGCGCGTCAGGCCGCTCAGCGCGCCCGAGAGCTCGTTGCGGTGCAGCACGTCGAAGGTGACGAAGCGCTTGGGCAGCTCGCGGTAGGAATGCTTCGTCACGCCGTAGTACAGGTGGTGTGACGGGCAGTTCATCGGCTTGAGCGACATGTCGTGCTCGTTGGTCTCGTTGTCGAGCACCAGGAACATGTTCTCGCGGTACTTCCCCCAGTGCCCCGACTGCTCCCAGAGCCGCTTGGTGTAGAGCAGCGGCGTCTTGATCTCGAGGAAGTCCTCGCGCTGCCGCTCCTGCACGAACGCCACGAGCGTGTTGTAGAGCGTGGTGCCGCGCGGCGTCCAGAAGGGCGCCCCGGGTGAGTGCGGGAAGAAGTGGAACAGGTCGAGCGCCTTGCCGAGCACGCGATGGTCGCGTCGCTTCGCTTCCTCGATCTGGTGGAGGTGCGCCTCCAGTTCGTCCTTCTTGAAGAAGGCGGTGCCGTAAATGCGCTGCAGCATCTGCCGCTTCGAGTCGCCGCGCCAGTACGCGCCCGCGGTGTGCAGCAGCTTGAAGTGCTTGAGCCAGCTGGTGTCCTGCACGTGCGGGCCGCGACAGAGGTCGATGAACGGCCCGTCGGTGTAGGTCGAGATCACCTCATCCTCGCCGAGCTCGGAGAGGCGCTCGAGCTTGAGCGGGTCATCCACGAAGCGCTGCTGCGCCTCGCCGCGATTCACCTCGGCGCGCACGAAGGGAAACTTCTCCTGCGCGACCTTCTTCATCTCGGCCTCGAACGTCTCGAGGTCCTCGGGCGTGAAGGGCTGCTCGACCTCGAAGTCGTAGTAGAAGCCCTCGTCGATGGAGGGGCCGAAGCCGATCTTCGCGTCGGGACGCAGGCGTCGCACCGCTGTCGCGAGCACGTGCGCGGCGGAATGGCGCAGGACGTCGAGCGCGTGCGCATCCTTCTCGGTGAGCACGCGGAACGCGCCCCCCTCGCGGATGGGCGTCATGAGGTCCTGCACCTTGCCGTTGACCTCCACGGCCACCGCCGCGCGCAGCAGGCGCTCGCCGATGGAGCGGACGACTTCGGAGGGCAGCGTTCCCGCATCGACGAGCCGTTCGGCGCCGTCAGGAAGGGTGAGCGTGAGCTGGGCGGTTGCCGCGGCGGTCATGTTGGGGATCGGGACGTCAGACCAGCGGCGAGAGGCGCCGCGCGTACATGAAGTAGAGCACGAGGCCCACGATGGCGATGACGCCCACCACGCCCCACAGCAGGTAGCGGGTGAGGGGCACTCGCTCGAGCTCCATCGAGGGCAGCTCGGCCTTGTACAGCTTGGAAATGCGCATGAGTTGGGTGGCCTTTTTCTTGCACGCCGCTCGCAGGGATTACGGTCGTAAGCTATCCTTTCGCAACAACCTCCGCCACAGGGCGAACCATGTCGCCGTTCCGTTATCGCGAAGAAGAATCGTCGACGCTGGCCACGGTCGGCACCGTGCTGGTAGGCGCCCTGGCTGGTTTTGCCATCGGCATGATCGTCTCGCAGAAGGTGGGCGGGCTGGATGGCCTCAAGGAGCGCCTCCGCCGGGGCCGCAATGGTGACACGCCGATCACGCCGCCCTACGACGCCGCCGAGACCTGGGATGAGGTCGAGGAAGAGGACGAGTTCGACGGGGGCGACATGGTGGTCGCCGACAGCGTGGACTCGGCGCTCGAGGAGCGGGTGCTCGAGGCATTCACCAACGATCCGATCCTCTCCGAGCGGGCCGTGGACATCGGTTCCATCGGCGCAGGGACGATCGAGCTGGCCGGCTGGGTCGACTCCGAGGAGGAGTCGGAGCACGCAGTCGTGATTGCGCGCGGGGTGCCGGGCGTTCGCACGGTGCTCAATCGCATGGCGATCGGCGAGGAGGAGGAGCGCTTCGCTGACGCCGCGTCGGCGCGCGCCGCGGGCGACCCGTCATACGCCGAGGCGCACTGGGAGGGACAGCAGGTGGGCATCGGCCGCACGCGCCAGGGCAGCAGCAACGACCTGGATCGCAGCGCCGACCCGCACGTGGGGCTGAGCGAGAAGTGGACGGAGCAGGCTGACGCCGAGCGCAACGCGGTGGACGACATCGACGACATCAAGGCCGAGCGCCGCGCGCGAAGCAAGGCAGTGCCGAAGGGCGACCGCACCGGTGGCTCGCCGGTGGCGCCGACGGGAGTGCCGAAGGCGGACCATGTGAAGGACCCACTGTCAGCGCCGCAGAGCGGGGTGTGAGGGGCTGAGGTGTGAGGGGCTGAGGACGACACGATGAGGTAGGGCGACGGCGAGAGCCGTCGCCTTTTCCTTGTCCTTGCTCTCCCCAGCCCCTCAGCCCCCCAGCTCCTGACGATCGCTTTATCTTTCCCGAATGTCCGACGCCCCGCTCCCGCCCCTCCCCGACCGCTACGATCCCGCCGCCACCGAGCCCTCGATTTACGAGCAGTGGCTCGACGCGGGATCGTTCGTCGCGCACGATGAGCGCACCACGCGCGCGGGCGGGGACCGGCCACCATTCACGATCGTCATCCCGCCGCCGAACGTCACCGCGGTGCTGCACGTCGGTCATGCGCTGAACAACACGGTGCAGGACGTGCTGGTGCGCTGGGCACGCATGCGCGGCACCGAGGCGCTCTGGGTGCCGGGCACGGACCACGCGGGCATCGCGACGCAGAACGTCGTCGAGAAGCAGCTCGCTGCCGAGGGGAAGACGCGCTTCGACGTGGGACGCGAGGCGTTCGTCAGGAAGACCGAGGCGTTCGTCGCCGAGACGGGAGGCACCATCCTGCGCCAGCTGCGCGCGCTCGGCGCTAGCGCCGACTGGACGCGCACGGCGTACACGCTCTCTCCCGAGCTCTCGCGCGCGGTGCGCGAGGCGTTCGTGCGGCTGTTCGAGAAGGGGCTGATCTATCGCGGGCATCGCGTGATTCACTGGTGCCCCCGCTGCCTCACCTCGCTCAGCGACGAGGAGGCGGAGTTCCACGACGAGACGGGCAAGCTGTACCACATCTCGTACGTGGTGAGCGACGACCCGGCTCGCACGATCACCATCGCGACCACGCGCCCCGAGACGATGCTCGGCGACGTGGCCGTGGCCGTGAACCCCGACGACGATCGCTATCGCTCGCTGATCGGCAAGTCGGTGCGCCTGCCGATCGTGGACCGCGACATCCCCGTGATCGCTGACGCCTACGCCGACCCCGCGTTCGGCACCGGCGTGGTGAAGATCACGCCCGCGCACGACGCGAACGACTTCGAGGTGGGCAAGCGCCACAAGCTCGCGGCTCCCATTGTGATCGACGCCGAAGGGCGGATGAACGAGGGCGCCGACGCGGCGGGGCGGGTCCCCGACGCGCTCAAGGGCATGGATCGCTTCGCCGCGCGCGAGTGGATCACGGCGGAGCTCGAGCGGCTCGGCCGCCTGGTGAAGGTCGAGCCGCACGAGCACTCCGTGCGTCACTGCTATCGCTGCGACACCGTGGTGGAGCCGCGGCTCTCCGACCAGTGGTTCGTGAAGATGGCGCCACTGGCCGCGCCGGCGCTCGAGGCCGTGAAGACGGGCGCCATTCGCGTGCTGCCCGAGCGGTGGGAGGCGGTGTACGTCAACTGGCTCGAGGGCATTCGCGACTGGAACATCTCGCGGCAGCTCTGGTGGGGCCATCGCATCCCCATCTGGTACTGTGACGACTGCGACCCGCCGCAGCAGGTGCACGCGAGTCGCGAGCCGCTCACGCAATGCCCGTTCTGCGGTGGGCCCGTACGCCAGGACGAGGACGTCCTCGACACCTGGTTTTCCTCGTGGCTGTGGCCCCTGTCCACGCTCGGCTGGCCCGACCAGACACCGGACCTCAAGGCGTTCTATCCCACCGACGTGCTCGTGACTGCCCCGGAGATCCTCTTCTTCTGGGTGGCGCGCATGATCATGGCGGGCTACGAGTTCGAGGGACGCGCGCCCTTCCACACGGTGTACCTGCACGGCACGGTGCGCGACGCCAATCACGTGAAGATGTCCAAGTCGCTCGGCAACGGCGTGGACCCGCTCGACGTGATCGCGCTCTATGGCGCCGACGCGCTGCGCTGGACGCTCGTGGCGGGGATGGGTCTCGGCGCCGACGTGATCCTGGATCACAAGGACCTCGAGAAGTCGTTCGCCCCGGGGCGCAACTTCGTCACGAAGCTCTGGAACATCGGCCGCTTCCTGCTGCAGCGCGTGGGCGATGCGCCGGTCGCGAAGCTGGCGGACATTCCGGATGCGCGACTGCAGCGGTCCGATCGCTGGATCCTCTCGCGCCTCGCGACGGCGATCGCGGAGTGCGACACGGCACTCGGCCCCATGTTTCCGTCGGAGTCCGGCGCGGGCGCAGATCACAGGTACTGGAAGAAGGAAGAGCGTTACGCGGGCATGCGCCTCAATGAGTACGCCGAGGGGGCGCGGCGCTTCGTCTGGAACGAGCTGGCGGACTGGTACCTGGAGTCGGCCAAGGCACGACTGCTCGCCGGCGGTGATGACGGAGACGTCGCGCGCGCGGTGCTCGTGCACGCCTTCGACGGGGCGCTCCGCCTGCTGCACCCGGCCATTCCCTTCGTCACCGAGAAGCTCTGGCAGCTGCTGCCCGGCCACGTGGGCGGCACCTACCTCGCGAGCGCGACGTGGCCGACCGCGCCCGCCAGCGAGGGCCATGAGTTCGACCTGGTGATCTCGGCGGTGAACGCGCTGCGCAAGATTCGCTCGGAGTACAACGTGGCGCCGGGCAAGGTGATCGAGGGAACGATCGTGCCGCGCCGCGGTGCCGTGCAGGGACGCGTGCTCGATGCGCACGCGATCCTGGGCGAGGAGCGCGAGACCATCGAGCGACTCACGCGCACCACGCTCACGATCTCGGGCGCGGCGCCGGGAGGCGACGCGTCGGCGCACTCGATCATCGAGGGCGGCAGCGAGATCGTGGTCCCACTCGCAGGGCTCGTTGACGTCGCGAAGGAGTGCGCGCGACTGAAGACGGAGCTCGCCGGTCTCGAGAAGCAGCTGGCGGCGCTCGAGGGCCGACTCGCCAACGAGGGCTTCGTGAGCCGCGCGCCGGCGAGCGTGATCGAGGGCGAGCGAAACAAGCTGGCCGAGTGGACCACCCGCCGGCAGCAGCTGGCCGACAAGGTGCGCTCACTGTGCGGTTGAAGCCCTCGGCGCGGCTGGCGCTGTTCGTCGCGGTGGCCGCGTGCGCATCGCTCGCGCCGCCGCCCGGTGGCCCCGAGCGCAAGGATCCGCCGCGCCTCGTTCGCGTGACGCCTGATTCGAGCGCGCTCAACTTCAAGTCGAAGGACGTGACCTTCCTCTTCGACGAGGTGGTGAGCGATCGCCCCACCGGCGGTGAGCTCGAGCAGCTCATCACGATCTCCCCGCGCGATGGCGCGCCGCACGTGTCGTGGAAGCGCGACCGCATCACCGTCCGCCCGCGCAAGGGCTTCCGGAAGAACACCACGTACACCGTCACGCTGCTGCCCGGCATCACCGACCTGCGCGGCAACGTGCAGAAGGGTTCCGCGCAGGTGACATTCAGCACGGGTCCTGAGCTCGCGAGCGGCGCAATCCTGGGACGCGTGTTCGACTGGTCGTCGCAGAACGTCGCGGGCCTCGCCTGGGTGGAAGCGATCTCGCGACCGGACAGCATCGTGTACGTGGCGGTGGCCGACACTGGGGGACAGTTCAACATCGGGCCCCTTCCCGCCGGCACCTACACGGTTCGCGCAATCCTCGACGCGAACAAGAATCGCGCGCTCGACCCCACCGAGCTGTGGGATTCCACGCACGTGGTGCTCACCGAGCGACGCCCTTTCCTGGAGCTGCTGGCGGCGCGCCGCGATTCCGCGGGACCGCGCATCCTCACGGTGGTCGTGCAGGACTCGATGACGTTCAGGGCGAGCTTCGACCGCCCCATCGATCCCGCGCAGCCCTTCGACACGGTGCACTTCCACCTGTTCCACGCCGACTCCACGCCCATGGCGCTCGCGTCCGTGCGAACAAGCGCGCAGGACACCCGAGCGAAGCAGGTCGCGGACTCGACGCAGCACGCCGACTCCGTGAAGAAGGCAGCGGCAGCCGCGCCGCCAGCGGCGGCAAAGCCCCCCGCTCCAGTGGACAGCGTGCGGCTCGCGCCGAGCACCAAACTGCCCCCACCGAAGCCCAGCCTCCCCGCCCCGCCGACGGAGCTCGTGTTCCGGCTCGCGCCGGGAGAGAAGCTCGAGGTGAGCAAGGCCTATCGAGTGACCGCCACGGAGACCCGCAACCTGGTGGGCCGCACGAAGAGCAGCGAGCGCGTGTTCACGGTGCCCAAGCCACCGGTAGTGAAGCCGGCGGCCGCCGACACGAGCAGGAAGGGCCCGCCGCCGGATAGCGCGAGCAAGCCGAAGATCCCGCCCCCGTGACCGACCCGCGCCGCGCGCTGCCCAGCATGACCGCCCTGCTCGAGAGCGAGCCGGGACGCGCGCTGCTCACTGATGCGCCCCGCTCGCTGGTGCTCGACGCGATTCGCGCTACCCTCGACGATGCTCGCCGCGGCGGCCCACGGTTCGATGCCGCCGGAGAGTGGCTCGCGCAAGCCGCCTCCCGCGTGCTCGACATGCAGCGCCTCTCCCTGCGCCCGGTCCTCAACGCGACCGGCGTGGTGCTGCACACCAACCTCGGCCGCGCCCCGCTTGCCACCGCGGCGATCGACGCGATGGTGCGCGTGGCCAGCGGCTACTCGAACCTCGAGTACGACATCGACGCCGGCACGCGCGGCTCGCGCTATGTGCACGCGGTGTCCCTGCTCCGTGAGCTGACCGGCGCCGAGGACGCGCTGGTGGTCAACAACAACGCCGGCGCACTGGTGCTCGCGCTCGACACCCTCGCGCGCGGTCGCGACGCAATCGTCTCGCGCGGCGAGCTGGTCGAGATCGGTGGCAGCTTCCGCGTGCCCGAGATCATGGAGAAGGGTGGCGCGCGCCTGGTCGAGGTGGGAACCACGAACCGCACGCACCTCGCTGACTACCAGCGCGCGATCAGTGCGGACACGGGCGCAATCGTTCGCGTCCATCGCTCGAACTTCGCGCTCGAGGGATACGTGGCCGAGGCGAGCGCCGGGGAGCTCGCGTCGCTCTGCGACGAACGCGGCGTGCCGCTCATCCATGACCTCGGCAGCGGCCTGATGATCTCGCTGGCCTCGCTCGGACTCACGGGCGAGCCCACGGCGCGCGAGGCAGCCTCCCACGGCGGAACGCTCGTGACCATGAGCGGCGACAAGCTGCTCGGCGGCCCGCAGTGCGGCATCATGCTCGGCACGCACGCGGTGATCGAGCGCCTGCGCGAGAATCCGCTTGCACGCGCGTTTCGCGTCGACAAGCTCACGCTCGCGGCGCTCGAGGCGACGCTGGCGCTGTATCGCGAACCACCGCGTGCGCTCGCCGAGATCCCGACGCTCGCCATGCTGGGCGCCACCGTGGACAGCCTGCGCGTGCGCGGCGAGGCGCTGCTCCAGCAGCTCGGCGCAATCACCGGCGTCGGCATCTCTCTCGACGAAAGTACCGCGAGCGTAGGCGGCGGCGCATTTCCCGTCGCGAAGATTCCCTCGCTCGCCATCGCGCTCGCGTGCGAAAGCGCGACGAAGGCCGAGCGTGCGTTGCGCGCGGGCACTCCCGCGGTGATCGGCCGCGTGGACGGTGGACGCGTGTTGCTCGACCTGCGCACCATCCCGTCGCGTGACGACGAACTGCTGCGCGGCGCAATCCTGGCGGCATTCGCCTCGTGACCTCCACGGACAGGCGCGCCGCGATCTTTCTCGACCGCGACGGCACGCTCATGCGCGACGCGCACTATGTAGGTCGCGCCGAGCAGGTAGTACTGATTCCCGGCGCTGCCGCCGCGCTGCGAGCGGTGAACGAGGCGCGCGTGCCGGCGATCCTCGTCACGAACCAGAGCGGAATCGGGCGCGGGTATTTCACCGAGCAGGACTATGAGCGTGTGCACGCCAGGCTCTCCCAGCTCCTTGCGGCCGAGGGCGCCCACCTCGATGCAGCGTATCACTGCCCGCACGCTCCCGCGGATCAGTGCGAGTGTCGCAAGCCGGGCACCCTGCTCTTCCGCCGCGCCGCCGAGGAGCACGCGCTCGATCCGGCGAGGAGCTGGTCGCTGGGCGACCGCGGCCGCGACCTTCAGGCGCTGATCGCGCTGGGCGGACGCGGCCTGCTCGTGCCGAGCGACAACACGCCGGCCGCCGAAGTTGATGCGGCGCAGGCGTCCCAACAGCTGATGCCCAACCTGGGCGAGGCCGTTCGGGTGGCGCTCACCGCGATGCTCGCGCAGGGCGCGCCAGCCGAATGATCTCGCGCATCGCGGTGCTCGCATCCGGCGGTGGCAGCAACCTGCAAGCGCTCCTCGATTACCTGGATTCGCTCGGTGACGACTCGCCCGGCGAGGTGGTGGCAGTGATCTCCGATCGGCCGACGGCCGGCGCGCTCGAGCGGGCACGCGCCCACGACATTCCGGCGTGCTCCATCGCGAAGGGAGCGGACGGCGCGGCCGAGCTGTTCCGCACCCTGCACGACGCCAGCGTGGACCTCGTGGTCCTCGCGGGATACCTGCGGCTCGTCCCGCCGGCAGTGGTGCATCACTATGATGGTCGGCTCGTCAACATCCATCCGGCGCTGCTCCCCGCGTTCGGCGGCGAGGGGATGTACGGCCTCCACGTGCACCAGGCCGTGCTCGACGCGGGCGTGCGCGTGACGGGCGCCACCGTCCACCTCGTGACGGAGGAGTACGACCGCGGCTCCATCCTCGCGCAGTGGCCCGTGCCGGTTTTCCCGCACGACGACGCCGCGACGCTTGCCGCGCGCGTGCTCCAGGTGGAGCATTGGTTGTATCCGCGCGTGATTCACGCGCTGGCCGGCCGGGGTGAGATCGTGCTCGACGGCGCCCCTCCCTTCTCCTTCACCGAACCACGCTGAAATGCCGCGCGCCCTGCTCTCCGTCTCCGACAAGACCGGCCTCCTCGACCTCGCCCGCGGCCTCACGGAGCTCGGCTGGGAGTTGCTCTCGACCGGCGGCACCGCGCGCACCATTCGGGAATCGGGGCTCACCGTGCGCGACGTCAGCGACGTCACCGGCTTTCCGGAGATGCTCGACGGGCGCGTGAAGACGCTGCATCCCGTGGTGCATGGCGGGCTGCTCGCGCGGCGCGAGCTGCCGGAGCACATGCAGGCGATCGCCGAGCATGGCATCGAGCCGATCGACCTGGTGGCGGTGAACCTCTATCCGTTCCGCGAGGCTGCGGCCCGTCGCGGACTGCCGCCCGACGAGGTGATCGAGCAGATCGACATCGGTGGCCCCTCCATGCTCCGCTCCGCCGCGAAGAACTTCACGAGCGTCTGGACCATCGTGGACCCGGTCGACTACTCGCGGGTGCTCGCGGCGCTGCACGCGAAGGACGATGACCAGGACCTCAAGCGCCTCCTCGCCGGCAAGGTGTACGCGCACACCGCCGCGTACGACGGCGCGATTGCGGAGTGGTTCGCGCGGCAGCGCGGTGAGCGCTTTCCGCAGGAGCTGGTGCTGCCGCTCTCGCGCCAGCAGTCGCTGCGCTACGGGGAGAACCCGGGGCAAGCGGCGGCGTTCTACGTCGAGCAGTCAGGCAACGGACTGGCGGGGCTGCAGCAGAAGGGCGGCAAGGAGCTGTCGTTCAACAACCTTCTCGACCTCGAGGGCGCACTTCTCGCCATCGAGCCGTTCAGCGGCGAGATGGCGTGCGCGATCATCAAGCACACCACGCCCTGCGGGGTGGCCACCGGCACCAGCCTGCTCGACGCCTACCGCAAGGCGCTGTCGTGCGATCCCGTCTCGGCATTCGGTTCCGTGATCGCGTTCTCGGGCGAAGTGGACGGCCCCACCGCCGACGCCGTGTCCGGCCTCTTCGTGGAGTGCATCGTGGCGCCGAAGTTCGCCGACGAGGCCGTCGAGATCCTGGGGCGCAAGAAGAACCTCCGCGTGCTCGAGGGCTCGGCGCGCTGGCCCGAGGCGAGCTTCGACTTCAAGCGCGTGCGCGGCGGCATGCTGGTGCAGGAGCGCCCGTCGGGCGAGATCGCCGACGACGGCTGGAAGGTGGTCTCCGAGCGCGCGCCCACCGACGCCGAGCGCAAGGACCTGCTCTTCGCGTGGCGCGCGGTCGCGAGTGTCAAGTCGAACGCCATCGTGCTCGCGCGCGACGGCATGACGATCGGCATCGGCGCCGGCCAGATGTCCCGCGTGGACGCGAGCTTCCTCGCGGTCCACAAGGCGCAGCAGGCCGGTCACGCCACCGCGGGCTCGGTGCTCGGCTCGGACGCGTTCTTCCCCTTCCGCGACGGAGTGGACCAGGCCGCCGAGGCAGGCGTGACCGCCATCGTGCAGCCCGGCGGGTCGGTGAAGGACGCCGAGGTGATCGCGGCTGCCAACGAGAAGGGAATGGCGATGGTCATGACCGGGCGACGGTTGTTCAGGCACTAGTCGGCCGATGGCGGCTAACGGCGGCTGACTGATGGCCCGTAGGCCCGTAGGCCGGTAGGCTCAGGACTTTTTATTTGACGCGATCGTCATCGCTACTGCGGCGGCCGCGGATGCTCACGATGAGTGCGGAGAGCTGGCGGCTGATCGATTCGCATTCGGCCTGAGCCCACTCGACTCGCACTGCGTTGGGGACCGTGCCGCGCACCTCGAGCAGGTGGCTGCGAAGCTCCGACGTACTTCCGTTCGCGATGTCGAGAAAGCGCGCCTTGTCGGGTTCCGTTCCCCGCTTCATGCCCTCCGCGATGCTCGCGTGGATCGAGTTCGCCGCAGTACGAACCTGGGGGACGATGAAATCGAGGTCCTCGGGAAATTGCCGAGTGATCGGCCCAAGCTCGATGGCCAGTGCCAACGCCTGCTGGTAGACGCGAAGGTTCTCGGGATTTCGCATCGCCCATCATGGGCGCGCAGCACAGGGCGAGAATAACCATCCCGCCGCACCCCCCATGAAAAGTCCGGAGCCTACGGGCCCACGGGCCCACGGGCCATCAGTCGGCCGCAGTCGGCCGCAGTCGGCCGCCAGGTCGCCCCCACAACTTTCGCACGCCTCGCTCACTACCCGCCCCGCCCCCCGGGGCCCATCTTTCCCGTTTCCGCTAGCACGCCCATCCGTACATCCCCGCGCACGCAATGGCGACGACTTCGGCGCAAGCCACTACCGTAGCACACGATGACCGCCCGTCCTACCTGGCGGCCCTCCTGGTCTCGCTCGGCGTACTGCTCCTCTACCTGCTCACGCTCGCCCCGTCCACCGCGATGTGGGACACGAGCGAGTACATCACCGCGGCCTACACCCTCGGCCTGCCGCACCCGCCGGGCAACCCGCTCTTCGTGATCATCGGGCGCGTGTTCGCCATGATCCCGATCGGGTCCAACGTGGCGGTGCGCATCAACTTCTTCGCCGCGCTCTGCAGCGCGACGTCGGCGGGGATGTGGTTCCTCATCACCGAGCGCGTGCTCGTCGGCTGGTTCGCCGAGCGCTGGCAGCGCGTGCTGGGCGGCGTGGTCACGGCAGTGATCGGGGCCACCGCCTTCACGGTCTGGAACCAGAGCGTGGTGAACGAGAAGGTGTACACCGTGTCGCTCGTGGGCATCGCCATCATCTCGTGGCTGATGATCCGCTGGTCCGACGATCCGGATGGCCCGCGCTCCGACCGCATCCTGGTGCTGGTCGCCTACCTGCTCGGCCTCGGCTACTCGAACCACATGGGCGGCATGCTCGCCGCGCCGGCCGTGGGCCTCGCCGTGCTGATCGTGCGTCCCGCCACCGCGCTGCGATGGAAGCTGCTCATCGCCTGCGTCGCCGCGCTGCTGTTCGGCATCACGCCCTTTGCGACGCAACCGATTCGCGCCGCGCACTTCCCGGCGCTCAACGAGGGCGAGCCGACCGCGTGCCGCACCGAGCTGAAGATGGATTGCACCTTCAGCAAGGGCACGTACGACGCGTTCATGTACAACTTCAACCGCGGGCAGTACGGCAAGCCCGACCTCGCGGAACGCCAGGCGCCACTCAGCGCGCAGGTGGGCATGTGGTGGCTGTACTTCAAGTGGCAGTGGATGCGCGACGCGCATGGCGTCGCCCCGGTCCCGCAGGCCGTGCTTGCGGCCGTCTTCCTCGCGCTCGGCCTCTTCGGCGGGTACGTCCACTTCAGGCGAGACCGGCGAAGCTTCTGGTATTTCGGGTCGCTGATGTTCACGACATCGCTCGTGCTCATCTACTACCTGAACTTCAAGTACGGCTACTCGCAGAGCCCCGAACTGGGGGACACCGTGGCGCGCGAGGTGCGCGACCGGGACTACTTCTACCTCTGGAGCTTCTCGGCGTGGGGCGTGTGGGCTGGCCTGGGCCTGCTCTACGTCTGGGAGACCATCGCCGCGATGGTCGGCACCGAGAACGTGACGGTGGGCCGAGAGGTGATCGAGGTGCCGCCGAAGCGGAGCTGGCTGATGGGATCGCCCATCCTGCTGCTCGCGCTCGTGCCGCTCTTCGCCAACTGGAAGCAGGCGTCACGAGCCGGCCACACGGACACGCGCGACTTCGCGCATGACCTGCTGATGTCGGTCGAGCCCTACGGCGTGGTGGTGACGGTCGGCGACAACGACACCTTCCCGCTCTGGTACGCGCAGGAAGTCGAGGGCATCCGCAAGGATGTCGTCGTGGCGAACACGTCGCTGCTCAACACCGACTGGTACACGCGACAGCTCCTGCGTCGCCCGGTGTACGAGTACGATGCAGCTGCCGGGCCCGCGATCTATCGCGGACAGGCCTGGGTGAAGCCCAAGTCCGTGCCCCTCAACATGACGCTCGACCAGGCGGACTCGGTGCCGCCGTACGTCATGCTCGACAAGCCGATGCTCTTCCGCACGCCGGACGGGCGCATCACGGCGACCATCGATCCCAAGAACTTCTCGCAGCAGGCGATGCAGCGCGCGGACATCTTCGTCCTCCGCATGATCGCCGATGCGTGGCCCGCGCGCCCGATCTACTTCAGCCGCACGAGTGGCAGCTACGCGCGCCAGCTCGGGCTCGGCGACTACGTGATCACGCAGGGACTGGCGGCGAAGGTCTTCGTGCCGCCCACGTCGCAGGGGAAGGACACGCTCTACGTGCAGGGCGACGGATGGCTCGACGTGGGACGCACGAAGTCACTCTGGAACGATGTCTTCGTCGGCCACAAGTCGGTGGTGAAGACGGGCGACTGGATCGACCGTCCCTCGGTGGGCATCCCCTACCTCTACATCGCCACGGGGCTGCAGCTGGGTGAGGCGCTCAAGCTCACGGGCGACGCCAACGGGGCGAAGAGCGTGATGTCGCTCTCGAAGCAGGTCGCGCAGGCCGTGAACCTCGGTGACCTGGTGGCGCAGATGGACCAGCCGCAGGCCCAGTCCCCGCTGTTCACCGCGCCGGCGGACTCCACTGCCAGCGCCACGCTTCCCTCGGGCAAGGCGCCGGCGGCTGCAGCGCCAGCCGCGCCGGCGAAGAAGAAGCCGTAGCGCCGAGACTCAGCGAGGGCGTGAGGACAGGAAGATCACGCCCTGGCTGTGTCCCATTCCCCATCGCGCGCTGGCGGCCACGCCGTCGATGTACGTCACCCAGCTGACCTCTTCCACTCGGATGTTCCGCAGCGATTCCACCGGGCCGACCTTCATGTCGTCCAGGTAGACGAGCACCGGCGTGGGCTTGGTGAAGCTGTCGGTTCCCTTCTCCGTGAGCCAGTTCGCGTGGATGGCCTGCACGGCCTCGAACACGGTCGGGAAGTGGCGGCTGAGCATCTGGTCCTGCGTGATCACGTTGCGATCGCCCTCCCTCGGTCCACCGGTGCGGCGCGACGAGGCACAGCCGCCGAGGCAGAGCGCCGCGGCGAGCAGGATGAAGGGGGCCCGGGTGACACGCATGGATTCCGCCCTCGTGAGGGGTGTGATGACTGCCTGCCTTCCCCGAACTCTGGGGTTCGGCGCACCATCGCGCAAGAAAGGCGCTAGGCCGTCGAACTGGGCAGTGTCATCGGCCCGTCAGGCGACCGCACCCAGCTTGCTGCCACACCTGAACCTGACCATCCCTTGATTCGAGCACTTCTCGCGGCCCTCACGGCCGTTTCATTCACGACCGCCAGCCTCTCGGCGCAGGCGGCCGCTCCCGGCGAACTTCACGGCGTGGTGGTAAATGGCGCCAGCAAGCGGCCCCTGCCGAACGCGGTCATCGAGCTCACCCGCGGGGCCGATTCCACCATCCGCGGGCGCGCGAACGCGGCGGCCGATGGCGCCTTCCGGATCACCGGCCTGGCACTCGGCACGTATCGCGTCCGCGTTCGCTCCCTCGGGTACGCTCCCCGCCTCCTGCCCGCCGTGCTCTCCACCGCAACGCCGATCCTCGACCTGGGCACGGTGGCGCTGGCCGCCTCCACCGTCCAGCTCGAGAAGCTGGTGGTCACCGGCGGACAGACGAAGGACGTGCAGCTCAATCCCGATCGCAACACCTATGTCGTGCGTGACATGCCCTCCACCAAGGGCGGCAACGCGCTCGACGTGCTGCGCAACGTGCCCAGCGTGGACGTGGACATCGACAACGTGGTGAGCCTCCGCGGCAACTCGGGCGTCACCGTGCAGATCAACGGCCGCCCGAGCCCGATGAAGCCCGCGCAGCTCGGCAACTTCCTGTCGCAGCTCCCGGCGAACATGGTGGCGAAGATCGAGGTGATCCCGAACCCGTCGGCCAAGGACGACCCCGAGGGCGTGGCCGGCATCATCAACATCGTGCTCAAGCAGGAGAGCGACGCAGGCACCAGCGGTGCGCTCACGGTGGCGGGCGCCACCAATGCGCACGCCGAAATCGGTGCGAACGCAGGCACGCAGAAGGGACCCCTGACGCTCTTCGGCAGCTACGGATTCCTGCGCGACAACCGCCCGCGCACCGAGGCCCTCTACCGCGACAACCTCTACCTCACCCCGGTCACCTACCTGGACGAGAGCTCGCGCCGCACGCAGGTGCCGATGGCGCACAGCTTCACCGGCAGTGCGACGTACGAGCTGGCGAAGCACGACGAGCTGTCGGCCGAGATGCTGTTCACCACGCGGAAGGAGGACGAGACCAACGGCATCCTCTACCGGGACCTCAACAGCGCCCGCGCCCTCACCGGCCTCAGCGATCGCTACAGCAGCAACGTGAACCACGAGACCGAGTTCGAGTCCACCCTTGGCTACAAGCACTCGTTCGCGGGCCAGCAGCACAAGCTCACGAGCGAGCTGCGCTTCGCGCACTCGACGGAGGGCGGACCGGTGGACTTCACCGCCCGCCGGCTCACCTTGGATGGGGCACCGATGGGCCAGGCCACGCGTGAGTCACGCACCGCCTGGGATCGCCCGAGCGACGGCACGTTGAAGGTGGACTACGCGCGCCCGCTCTCCAGCGTGATGCGCCTCGAGACGGGCTACAAGGGCTCGATGCAGCGCTTCCACACCACGCTCGACACGCGCGTGCTCGACACGACGCGCGCCGCGTACTTCCCCGACACCTCCCGCATCAGCGACTTCACGTATGCCCAGGACGTGAACGCCGCCTACGGCATGCTCGTGTCGCAGCTCGGCCGCTTCGTGCTCCAGGGCGGGCTCCGCGCCGAGCGGGCGACGACGCAGTTCCACCTGAACTCGAAGGGGGCGACCTACGACAACAACTACAACAGCCTCTTTCCGAGCGGCCTGGTGCTCTTCAACTTCGACGACACCCGCCAGGTGAAGCTCAGCTACTCCACGCGCATCCGGCGCCCCGACGACACCGACGTCATCGATCCCACGCTCCACTTCCTGGACCCGCTCAACGTGTCGCGCGGCAACCCGAACCTGAAGCCGGAGTACATCCGCGCGATCGAGCTCGGCCTGCAGCGCAGCGGCGACCGCGTCACCATGCAGCTCACGCCCTTCTTCCGCCACACGATCGACGCCGTGCGCACCATCCGCTCGATCGACACCCTCGGGGTCACGACGCGCACCTTCGCCAACGTCGCCACCTCCAACTCCTACGGCACCGACGCCACGGTGGCGCTGCACGGGGGCCGCCTGAGCGGCTTCATGGGCGCCAGCGCCTTCCGCCAGGAGAGCAACGCGGCCAACCTCTCCCCGGGGCTGTCGGCGCACACCTTCGGCTGGACCGCCCGCACGAACGCCTCGCTGCGCGTGTCGAAGGGCTTCGACCTGCAGTCCATCTTCTTCTACCAGGCGCCGACCACGGTGGAACAGGGGCGCAACGCGAGCCGCACGCGCTTCAACCTGGCGGCGCGACAGAAGATGATGGACGACCGCCTCAACCTCACGCTGCGCGTGATCGACCCGTTCAACACCTCGGTCGAGAAGTTCACGACGAATGACCCGCGCTTCATCCAGGTCTCGAACCGGCGGCGCATCGATCGCAGCCTGCTGCTCAGCGTGACGTGGAACTTCGGCAAGCCCCCCGAGGAGGAGAAGCTGCGCGACCAGGGCGGCGACCAGGGTGGCGGCGGCCTTCCGCCGGGATGACGACGCGATGACCGATGCGCATCCTCGTCGCTGAGGACGACACCCTCCTCGCGCGATCCCTCGTGAAGGGATTGCGCGAGCGCACGCACGCCGTCGATCACGTGGCGGACGGGGAGAGCGCCGTGATCCAGGGCGTGCTGCACGAGTACGACGCGATCATCCTGGACGTGATGCTTCCGGGGCGTGATGGCTTCGACGTCGCGCGCGCCCTTCGCGCCCGCGACGTGCGCGCGCCGATCCTCATGCTCACGGCCCGCGATCGCCTCGGCGACAAGGTGGAGGGGCTCGACGCGGGCGCCGACGACTACCTCACGAAGCCCTTCGAGTTCGAGGAGCTGCTGGCGCGGCTGCGGGCGCTGCACCGGCGCCAGCCCGCCATGTCGCCGCAGGTGATCACCGTCGGCGACCTCACCGTGGACACGAGGAGCCAGGTGGCCACGCGCGCCGGCCGCCCGCTGCCGCTCACGAGCAAGGAGTACGCAATGCTCGAGTTCCTCGCGCATCGCGCCGGCGCAGTAGTGAGTCGCGCCGACATCTCCGCGCACGTCTGGGACGGCAATCACGATCCGTTCTCCAACACGCTCGAGGTCTGCCTCGGCCGGTTGCGTCGCAAGGTGGACGAGGGGGGCGCGCGGCCGCTCATCCACACGCGCCGGCGCGCCGGCTACATGCTCGCCGATCTTGGCACGAGCACCGCGGGCGAGCCGCCGTTCGACGCCGACGAGGAATGAGGCTCGCCTCCGTGCGGGCCCGCCTGGCGCTCTGGAACACCGCGGTGCTCGCGCTGCTCCTCGTGCTCCTTGCCGCAGGGGCGTACGCCTTCGTGCTGGAGACGAGCCGCGCGCGCACCGACTCGGTGGTGCGCGACGCGATGACCGACCTGCAGTACCAGCTGGTCGCCGAGCGGCCGCAGCACGCGACCACGCGCGAGGCCGCGCAGGAGGTGCTGCAGGAGCTCCAGTTCCGGCACATCACCTTCTTCGTGTACGACTCGGCGGGCGCGCTGGTGGCGAGCAGCCTTCCCCGCGCGCGCGCGTCGCGACACGAGCCGCCTGAAGCGGCGTTCGATGCGACTCGGCTGGGCCGACTGATCGCCGCGGACTGGCCGACGCGCTCACGCGCGGTGTCGCTGCCCGATCCCGAGGGCGGCTATCGCGCGGTGACCATCGGCGTGCAGATGCCGGACGGCCGCTTCGTCGTGGGCGCCGCCGCATCGCTGCACGAGGAGGAGGAGACGCTGGCCGCCGCGCGCCTCGCGATGCTCGTCACGATTCCCGTGGCGTTGCTCCTCGCCAGCCTGGGTGGGTGGCTGCTGGCGCGCCGCAGCCTGCAGCCCATGATCATCATGCGCGAGCATGCGGCGCGCATCGGCGCGTCGAACCTCTCCGACCGCCTTCCCGTGTCGAACCCGGGCGACGAAGTGGGTCAGCTCGCGGCCGTGATCAACGACCTGCTCGCGCGACTCGAGCTGGCCTTCGCGCGGCAGCGACAGTTCATGGAGGATGCGTCGCATGAGCTCCGCACGCCGGTCGCCGTGATCCAGCACGAGGCCAGCCTCGCGCTGTCGCGCCCCGGGCGCAACGCCGGCGAGTACGAGGAGGCGCTGACCATCGTGCGGGACGCGGGACGTCGCATGCGTCGCATGGTGGACGACCTCTTCATGCTCGCGCGCGCCGACGCCGGCGAGATCGAGCTGCGTCGCGCCCCACTCTACCTCGATGACCTGGTGGCCGAAGTGGCGCGCAACGTCCGCACCCTGGCCGAGGAGCGCGGCGTGAGCGTGGCGCTCGCGCTGGCGGAGGAATCGCCGTTCACCGGCGACGACGAGCTGCTGCACCGGCTGGTGCTCAACCTGCTCGACAACGCGATCAAGTACTCGCCGCCCGGCACCGCGATCTCGCTGCGCCTCACGCGCGCCGCCGAGGGGTATCGACTCGAGGTGAGCGACACCGGGCCCGGCATCCCGTTGGAAGTGCAGCCACACCTGTTCGAGCGCTTCGTGCGGGCCGACGCCGCGCGCACGCGCGACGAGTCGCATCCCGCCGGCGCGGGCCTGGGCCTCTCGATCGCGCGCTGGATCGCCGAGGCGCACGGTGGTCGCCTCACACTTGAGCGCTCGTCGGCCGAGGGTTCGACGTTTGTGCTGGTGCTGCCGGGATAGCCTCTGGCGCCGCGGCCGGTTCCTCGGATCTCGCGGACTGAAGGGCGGACATCACGGAAAGGACCACTTTTCAGGAGTGGCCGTTCTACCTCAGCAGGCCATTTCTCCATTCTCGGTTCTTGTGCAGTTGCAAAAGCTCCTGCAGTTGAAGTATCCGGCACTGTTCCGCCCTTCAGTCCGCGGAGTCCGAGGCACCGACCCCGGCGCGACCGGCCCGGCCAGTAGCGCCAACCTGCCGAGACCGCGATTTTTCGCGCTGGGGCAGGTGTCAGAGTGGTTGAATGATCCGGTCTTGAAAACCGGCGTACCGGCAACGGTACCGTGGGTTCGAATCCCACCCTGCCCGTCGTCGTCATGCGGTTGCCCCGGCCTCGCCCGCCAACTAGCTTGAAGGCCGTACCGCTGGAGGGGTGGCCGAGAGGCTGAAGGCGGCGGTTTGCTAAACCGTTATAGGGTTGAAAAGCCCTATCGAGGGTTCGAATCCCTCCCTCTCCGCTCTGAGCCCGCCACGCGAGTGGCGGGCTCTTGGTTTATACACTGGTCAACTCCATGTCCTCAGCACGACCCATCCGCCTTCGCTTCGCGCCCTCCCCCACCGGCTACCTCCA
This sequence comes from Gemmatimonadota bacterium, assembly GCA_028287305.1. GTDB lineage: Bacteria > Gemmatimonadota > Gemmatimonadetes > Gemmatimonadales > Gemmatimonadaceae > JAQBPX01. Next base: position 158,092 of record JAQBPX010000032.1, on the reverse strand, counting down.
CGTGGGCGGCGCGCGCACCGCGCTCTTCAACTGGCTGTTCGCGAAGAAGTACGGCGGCCAGTTCCTGCTGCGGATCGAGGACACCGACAAGGCGCGCAGCACCGAGGCCTCCACCACGGCCATCTACGAGGGCCTCGAGTGGCTCGGCCTCCAGTGGGATGAGGACGTCGTCTACCAGGGCGCCAACCTCGATCGCCACCAGGCGCACGTCGCGCAGCTGCTCAAGGCCGGCACCGCGTACCGCTGCTTCTGCACCGCCGCCGAGCTCGAGGCGCAGCGCAAGGAAGCGCACGCGCTCAAGGAGGCGTTCCGCTACGACCGCCGCTGCGACTCGATCGATCCGGCCACGGTGGAGAAGCGCGTCGCCGCCGGCGAGCCGTTCGTCGTGCGCTTCCGCATGCCGGAAGGCACGACCACGTGGGACGACCTGGTGCACGGCACGATCACCTTCCCGAACAAGGACATCGGCGAGGGCGACTTCATCGTGCTCCGCACCGACGGCACGCCGATCTACAACATGGCAGTCGTCTCCGACGACATCGCGATGGAGATCTCGCTCGTGATGCGCGGCGACGATCACATCTCGAACACGCCCAAGCAGATCCTGCTTTACGAGGCGCTCGGCGCCCCGCTGCCGATCTTCGCGCACCTGCCGATGATCCACGGCATGGACGGCAAGAAGCTCAGCAAGCGCCACGGCGCCACCGCGGTGGGCGAGTACCAGCACCTGGGCATCCTGCCGCAGGCGATGCTGAACTTCCTCGCGCTGCTGGGCTGGAGCCCGGGCAACGACATCGAGGTCATGACGCTCGAGCAGATGATCGAGCTGTTCGACGCGTCGCACCTCTCGAAGAAGGCGGCGATCTTCGACACGCAGAAGCTGGAGTGGATGAACGGCCAGCACTTGAGCCTCATTGGCGCCGACGTCCTCCTGCCGCGCGTGGCGCCCCTGCTCGCTGACGCGGGCCTCACGACCCTGCAGGACGTCGAGCATCGCAAGGCCTGGTTCCTCTCGCTGCTGGAGCTGCTCAAGGTTCGCGCGCGCACCCTGGACGACGTGGTGCGCCAGGCATCGCCCTACCTGCGCGACGACATCGAGTACGACCCGGACGCGGTCGCCAAGCAGTGGAAGGATCGCTCCCTCTCGGCCGACGCGCTCAGGGGTACGCGCGAGACACTCGCGCAACTCGAGCGCTGGGAGCCGGAGCCCATGGAGGAAGCCCTGCGCGCGCTGGCCGAGCGGATGGGCACCACGGGTGGAAAGATCTTCCAGCCCATGCGCGTTGCGCTCACGGGCCTCACTGTGAGCCCCGGCATCTTCGACGTGCTGGTGATGCTGGGACGGGAGCGCTCGCTGGCCCGGATCGACCGCGCACTGGAGTGGCTGGCGGCGAATTAAGGCCGCGGTTCGGGCCGTTCGACGATACCTTGTTGTGTGCGGTGGGCCGAAACGTACGTCCAAGTGGCCGTGGCTACGGTACTTGCCTGTTTATTCGTTGTTGACCGTTTGTGTGCCGCGGGGCTACCTTGTCACCGGAACGAGGAACGGGAACGTGCGCGGACCATCGTCGCATCCACCCCCTCTCTGGCGGAAGCCCCATGACGGAGCCGCTGACGCAACTCGAGCGAAAGGTCTATCACTACATGATAGACTTTCTCGCCGAGAACACCTATCAGCCCAGCATACGCGAGATCGCGAAGAAGTTCCGGATCAAGTCGACCAAGACCGTCTCGGACCTTCTCCATTCGCTCGCCAGCAAGGGCTACATCGAGCGCGACCAGTCGCGCTCACGCGGCGTCCGTTTACTCGGATTTGCGGCCTCAGGCGCGACCCAGCCGATCCCGTACTACGGCAAGGTGCATGCGGGCGAGCCGGCGCTGATGAACGAGCACCGCAGCGGCTTCATCACGGTCGATCGCCGCTTCCTGCCGAGCGACGACGTGTTCTTCCTCAAGGTGAAGGGCGAGAGCATGGTGGGTCGCGGGCTGCTTGACGGAGACTTCGTCATGGTGACGCCCTCCGCCCGCGCGAAGGATGGCGACATCGTGGCCGCGCGCCTGGGTCCGGACTCCACCGTCAAGACGCTCACCCACCGCGGCGCCACGATCGTGCTCGAGCCGGCGAACCCAGCCGACCGCCCGATCGAGGTCGGCCCGCGCGATGACTTCGCCGTGCTCGGCGTGGTGTGCGGCGTGTTCCGCCCCTTCTGGGAGCAGGACCCGCAGCCGAGCATGCCGGTGCCGGGCGACGACAATGTGCATTGATCGCTAGGCGATCAATGCACGGAGCTCAGGGGCACGGGACGCAGAAGGGCGACAGCTGACGCTGTCGCCCTTTGCCTTGAGGAGCTGGGGAACTGCAGTCCCCAGCTCCTCAGCCCCCCACTACCTCACTCCCGAAGTATCCCGCCCCGCTGCTTTCCGTTCCCTGTCCTTCCGCTCGCGAATCCGCTTCACGCTCGCGCGGAATTCATCTTCCGTCACGTGGCGCTGCGCGTTCTCCAGCACTTCGCGCCGGATCATGCTCGTGTTGCGCGCGTCCATCGCCGGGTTCTGCATTCCCGCGTTGAGCGGCAGCATCGCGAGCACCGCGTTCGGGATCGAGTACTTGCCCAGGCGAATGGCGCCCTGGTCCCACCCCCATTTGTTCCCGTTCTTGTCGGTCTTCGTCCAGTCGCCCGGCGTGCGCTGCCCCAGCTGGCGCGCGCGATCCGCATTCGCCGAGTCCACGTAGACGCCATAGGCCGTCTTGATCGCGCTGTCGAGCCGCTGCGCCGGCGTCTTCGGCACTGGCGTGAACGGCGGTGAGCTGAGCGCGATGCGCGGATCGGGCAGCTCTGGCTCGATGCCAGTTGCCGCACCGCCGCCATGACCCACTCCGGTTCCCTTGCCCGTTCCTTCCGGCACGCCGCCCTGCGCGGGAGCCGGCGTCGCAATCGCCGTGGGCACCACGTCCGGCGCATGCAGCGGCGCGGCGGGCGTGCCCTTCGCCGGCGACTTGCTGGGGCCTCCACTCACGCCGCCGCCACTCGGCCGCACCTGGATGTACGTCAGCTTCTCCGCCTGCCGCTCGCGGTCCTTCGGCAAGCCGATCAGGTTGCCGAGCGGGTAATAGAACGTGATGCTGAGCAGCAGCGCGCCCACCACCACGTGGATGAGCACTGACAGGGCGAACGCACGTGGCTCACGGCGTGGGAACTTCATGCGACAGCTGCCGCGAGCGACGCGAGCACGCGGCCCGCGCGCACCGCAGCCTCGGCGATCCGCTCGGGAGTCGTGATGAACGAGATGCGGAAGAAGCCCTCGCCGCCTGCGCCGAAGCCAGAACCCGGCAGCACGATCACGCCCTCGTCCTCCATCAGCCGTTCGGCGAAGAGCGCACTCGGCACCCCGTCCGGCAGCGGGATCCAGAGGTACATCGTGGCCTGCGGCGGCTCACACTCGAAGCCAGCGGCACGAAACGCCTTCACGGCGGCGTCGCGCCGCTCCTTGAACTTCGCCACGTTGCCGGGCACGAAGTCGGCGTGACTCTCCATCGCCGCCACGCCCGCCGCCTGCACCGCCATGAACTGCCCCGTATCCACGAATGACTTGACCTTGGCCAGCGCGCCAGCCACCTCGGGTCGGGCCACGGCAAATCCGCAGCGCCATCCCGTCATGTTGTACGTCTTGGACAGCGAGTGAAATTCGATGGCGACGTCACGCGCCCCGTCGATCTCGAAGATGCTCGGCGGCACATAGCCATCGTACGCCATCTCGGAGTAGGCGTTGTCGTACACGAGCAGGATGTCCCGCTCGCGACACTGCCGGACAACCTTCTCGAGGTACTCCTGCGGCGCGATCGCGGCCGTCGGGTTGTTCGGATAGTTCAGGTAGAGGATGCGCGCGCGCTTCAGCACGTCCTCCGGAATCTCGTCGAGCTCCACCAGGAAGTTCGTGCGCGGGCGCAGCGCGTACTTGTACGGCTCGCCGTCGGCGAGCAGCGTGCCGCCCACATACGAGTTGTAGCCCGGCTCGGGGATGATTCCCACGAGTCCCCGCTGCAGGTATGCGAAGGCGAGGTGCGAGATCCCCTCCTTGCTGCCGATCAGCGGCACGATCTCCTTGATGGGATCGAAGCTCACGCCGAAGCGCTTCGCCATGAAGGCGCTCGCAGCCTCGCGAAACTGGACGAGGCCAAGGCCGAACCCGTATCGGTTCATGGCCGGGATGTCCACGGCCTCCTTGAGCCGCGCGACTGCCTTCGGCGGGGGAGCGAGGTCTGCGTCGCCGGCTCCCAGGTCGATGACGTCGACCCCCTTCTGCAGCAGCTCGTGCTTGCGCTGCGGGATGCGCGCCAGCACGTACTCCGGGAAATGCTCGAATCGGGACGAAAGCGACGGCACGGGCGGCTACGACTCCGATTCAACTGGGTTGCGTACGATGCTCACGCCCGGGATCTCCACTTCTACCACGTCACCGGGGGCAAGGGTCCCCACTCCCGCAGGCGTGCCGGTCGGGACCAGGTCGCCGGGTTCCAGCGTCATGATCCGTGATATCCAGGCGAGCAGCATCGGAATGGAGAACACCATGTCCGAGGCGGACCCTACCTGTCGCTGCGTGCCGTTCACCCGCGTGATCACGGTCAGGCGGTCCAGCTCTTCCGGGGCAGGCGCCTCGGGTCCCACTGCACAGAAGCTATCGAACCCCTTCGCACGCGTCCATTGCGAGTCCGAGCGCTGGAGGTCGCGAGCGGTCACGTCATTCACCGCCGCAATGCCCCGGATCGCCGCCCGCGCCTCGTCCTCGCTGGCTTTCCGGAGGGTGGTGCCCAGGATCACCCCGATCTCCCCCTCGAACTCCACTTGCTTCGACACATGTGGGAGCACGATTGGTTGCCCGCTCGCCACGATCGATGAGGGCGGCTTGAGGAAGATCAGCGGCTCCTTCGGCACGTCGTTCCCGAGCTCCTTCGCGTGGTCCACGTAGTTCCGGCCGACGCAGACGATCTTCCCGGGGCGAGTCACTGGCGAGTCACTTGGGCGGTGGGGGCGAGGTGGGCGCTGTAGAACGACTGGACCTCCTCCAGTAACGCACGCCACCGGCCTACCGTTCGGCGGGCGGGCGGAAGGGCGTCCAGGAGGCCGCGACCGTAGTGTTTCGTGACGATGCGGGGGTCGCAGATCACGACCACCCCTCGATCGGTGGCTGTCCTGATCAGACGACCGAACCCCTGCTTCAGTCGCAGCGCCGCATGCGGCAGCATGTACTCGGCGAACGCGTTGCCGCCGTGGGCCTCGATCGCCTCGCACTGCGCTGCCGTGATGGGCTCGGTAGGCACGCGAAACGGCAGCTTGGCCAGGATCAACGCCCGCAGGGCATTGCCGGGCACATCCACGCCCTCCCAGAAGCTGGCGGTCCCGAGCAGGATTCCGCTGCCCGCGTCGCGGAATCGAGCGAGCAGCACGTCGCGGCTCTCGTCGCCATGCACCAGCAGCGGCCAGCGACGCTCCACGCCGCGCGAGCGCAGCTCGGCCGCCATCGCCCGCACGTCCTTGTGGCTCGTGAACAGCACGAACATGCCGCCGTCACTCGCCTCGGCCACGTCGAGCACTATGCGCGTGACGGCGCGCATGTGCCCCGCGGCGTCCACGTTCGGGGCGGGCACGTCGTTGGGGATCGCGAGCAGCGCCTGCTCGCCATAGCGGAATGGCGACGGGAAGATTCCGGTGACGGGCGCCTTGTCGCGCAGCCCCAGCCGCTGCGTGAGGAAGTCGAATCGCTCGTCGGCGGTGAGCGTCGCGCTCGTGACCACGGTGGTCTTCACGCGGCCGAAGAGGTCGTCGCGCAGGATCGGCGCGAGGTCCAGCGGCACCATCGACACCGCGACGACGCGCTCCTTGCCGCGCACCTCGATCCAGCGCACGCTCTCGTCGCCCTCCGGCGGGGATAGCGTCGCGCGCAGTGCATCGCCCGCGCTCGTGAGCCGGCGGCTGACCGCGCGAATCTCGGCGAGCAGCGGACCGGCGGTTTCGTCGACCTTCTCCACGCGCTCGATCCGCTCGCGAATCGTGCGCAGCGCGCCGTCGATCACGGCGATCTCGCCGAGCGTGTTCTCCAAGGCCACCTTGAGGCCCCCCTGCCACACGCGGTGCGTCGCAAACGCGTCGGTGAGCCGCAGCACGGGGACGCCCGCTTCCTCCAGCACGGTGTCGAGCAGGTCGAACAGCAGCGTGCTCTTGTCGCGCGCCGAGTGCACGGCGGGAGCGAGTCGTTCCTGCACCAGGTCCAGGCTCGCGGTGCTCATCAACTCGTTCGTCGCGCCGAGACGCTGGACCAGCGCGGCGATCAATCCCTTGCCGCGGCGCTCGAGCCGGCTGAAGAGTCGCTGCAGCGCGCGCCGAGTGACGGTCGCCCCGAGGTGCGCGGCGGCGGCATCCTCCAGGTGATGCCCCTCGTCGATCACCAGGCGCTGGTACGCGGGCAGCACGGCAGAGTCATCCCAGTTCTGCGATGCGCGTCGCACTGCGACGTCGGCGAGCAGCAGGTGATGGTTCACCACGATGACGTCGGCCTCGGCTGCCGCGCGTCGCGCCCTGAAGAGGAAGCAGGCGTCGAAGTGCTGGCACTTGAAGCGCGGGCAGATGTCCGGCTCGGCGGCCACCTCGTCCCACACCTCGCTGCGCGGCGGCGTGGGCAGGTCGGCGAGCGACCCGTCGCTCGTGCGCTCCGCCCAGGCGGCGATGATGCCGAGCTCCGACTGCATGCCATCCTCGAACAGCGTGGCGCCGGCGCCGCGCGCCTGCTCCAGCCGCAGCTTGCAGAGATAGTTGCGCCAGCCCTTGAGCAGCGCGAAGCGCACCTTCTGGTCGGTGAGCGCGCGCGCGAGGAAGGGCAGGTCCTTGCCGACGAGCTGTTCCTGGAGGTTGATGGTGTTGGTCGAGACGATCGTGCGCTCGCCATTCGCGGCGGACCAGCGCAGCGCGGGCAGCAGGTAGCCGAGCGACTTGCCGACGCCGGTGCCCGCCTCGAGCAGCCCCACGCCGCCGCTGTTGTACAGCGCCGTGATGGATGACGCGAGCGCGCGCTGGCTGGGACGGTCCTCGAAGCTGGCATGGAGCGCGGCGATCGGCCCGTCGGGACCCAGGTCGTCGGACACCGTGCCCGGCGCGATCTTCTTCTGTGGCTCGGTCCTGGGCGTCTCGACTACGACGTAGAGGTTGCTGGCGTCGTTGTTGACGATCGCGAAGCCCACGCCGTCTTCGTAGATGCGGGCGGCGACAGCCAGGTCGGCGTCGCTCGCCTCCAGCACCCCCGAGGGGTGGTTGTGCACCAGCATCTCGCCACGCTGCGCGAATCCCGGCAGGGCCAATACTCGGCCGATGTCACCGCGGGAGACGATGCGGGCGGTTTCGAGCGTGCCGTCCTCGCCCTGGGTGCAGGCGAAACAGACCTCGTTCCCACCGGCCAGCTTGATCCCGACCCGGATGGCGCTCGCTGCCTTTTTCGAGAGGGTCGTCCGGGTCACGGCGGGCATACCGAAAGTTAACCGAAGAACGCCCTCATGTCTTTAACGGCTTCTTCTTCGCCGCCGGAAACAGCACGTTGTTGAGGATGAGCCGATAGCCCGGCGAGTGCTTGTGCAGCGAGAGGTCGGTGGGCGGGTTGCCGATCGCGTGCTGCGGGTCCTCGGGATCGTGGCCGCCGTAGTAGGTCCAGGTCCCCTTCCCGTAGTCGCCGTGGATGTACTTCACCCATGGCGCGCCCTCCTCCAGCGCCAGCACCGTGACGCTCGGCTTGAGCGCGGTCTTCCGGAAGCTGGTGGTCACGCCGTAGAAGTCGTTGATCACGGCGCGATGGTCCTGCACGAGCATCGTGGCGACGGGATCGAACTTGGCGGAGAAGCCGAACAGCGTGAAGGCGCCGAGCGGCTGCCGCCGCTGCGCGACGTTCACCTGGTGCCCGTCGATGTCGCTCATCGAGGAGATGAAGGGCGACGGTTCGAGGTGCACTCCCTGGAACGCCATGGCGCGCTTCCAGTCCATCTTGCTGTCGGCATCGTCGTCGGCAGGCGTGCCATCGGCGAAGCTGCCGGCGATGTCGACGTCCTTGCCGGCGATCGCGAGCTCGAGCGTCTCCGTGGCGCCGCACATGGCGAAGACGAACCCGCCGCGCTCCACGAACTGCCTTATCCGCTCCGCCACTTCCTTCTTGAGCGCGGGAATGTTCGCGTAGCCGAGCTTCTTCGCGGTCGCGAGGTTGCGCTGGTAGAGGTCCACGAACCAGGGCTGGTCGCGGTAGCCGAGGTGGAACTTGTTGAGCTGCCCAGTGAAGTCCTCGTGGTGCAGGTGCAGCCAGTCGTACTTCGACAGGTCGCCCTTCTGCACTTCGTCGTCGTAGATCGGCGTGTACTCGATGCCGGCGTACTTGAGGGCGAGCGTCACCGCGTCGTCCCAGGGCGGCGCGTCGGGAGGCGTGTAGACGGCGATGCGCGGTGCCTTCTCGAGCGGCACGGCATCCATGTTCGCACCCGCGATCTCGGTGCGCACGGTCGCGAGCTGCGCGTCGGAGATCGGCTCGATGGTCACGCCGTCGAGCGCCGCGCGCTTGCGCAGCTCGGGCAGGTCGGGAATGAGGAAGCTGCCGCCGCGATAGTTGAGCAGCCATTCGCTCGGCAGGCTCGCCTTGAGCGCTGCGAAGGTGAGCCCGTAGGCCTTCAGGTGGTCCGACTGTGCGTCGTCCATCGGCACGAGCAATCGCTGCGCGTGCAGTGGGGCGGCCATGAGGAGCAGCGCCGCCGTCAGCCATCGGAAATTCATGGAATCGCCTGCTTGATCAACTCCAGCTCGCGGCGTGCCTGCGGCACCAGCGCGCTCTGGGGATAGGTGAGGATGAGGTGCTCGAGGTGCGCGCGCGCTCCGGTCGAATCCTTGCGCCGCTCCAGCGAGCGCGCGAGTTCCAGGTCGGCCTCGGCGCCCTCGGGGCTGTCGGGATACTTCTCGAGCAGCTGCTTCCAGAGCGCCACCGCGCCATTCTCGTCGCGTCGCAGGAGCCGCAACCGCGCCGCCGTGGTGTAGAGCACCGACGCGCCCTCGGGCAACGACTGCGCGACGTCGACGAATCCGCTGGCCGCGCCAGCCGTGTCGCCACGCGCCAGCAGCACGAAGGCAGCACCGAGCGCCGGCACGCTGTCGGCCTTCACGCGCGCCACCAGCCCGAGCGCGAGCGCGAGCTCCGGCGTGCTCTCGCTGCTGTGACGGAGCAACACGCGCGCGCCCTTGAGGTTGCCTTCGTAGAGGGCCAGCCATCCCGCCGCCGCGCTGGAATCGGCCTCGACGCCCGCGGCCTTCAGCGCTGCGCGTGCCCGCACCAGGTCGCCGGACCTGACCCATCCCAGCGCGAGCATCTCAGTGAGGCTCGTGCGAAGGTCCGCGGCGATCCACTTGTCGAAGCGGCCAACGAGTCGCTCGGCCTCCGCGGCGCGACCGAGCATCGCGAGTGCGCGCACCATGATCGGCAGCTCGCTCTCGGCCACGCGCGCCGAGTCCAGCCCGGCGGCGCCGAGGGGCGCGAGGCGGAGCGCGGTGAGCGCGTCGCCGGCATTCAGTGACGCACGCGCGGCGCGCAGCGCGAGCGCCGGGGAATTCTCGACTCGCATCACGGAGGTCCACGCGTCGCGTGCCAGGCTCCAGCGCTCTTCGGCTTCCTCGCGTTCCGCGAAGTCGCGCCAGGCGCTCGCGGCTGCGGTGTCGGGCAACAGGTCGCGCAGCGCCGACCACGCCTCGCCCGGGAATCCCCACGCCAGCTCGAGCTCGGACAGTGCGCGCCGCGCGGCGACCACCGGCGGCGGTGACAGGAACTTGTCGCGCACGGCCGGGCGCGCGGCGCTCGGAGTGGGCATCAATGCAAAGGCGGCGGCCTGCGCCAGGTATGGTTCGGCGGCGAGCGCCTCGCGCCATGCGACCGCGGCCCCTTCCCAGTCGCCCGATGCAGACTTGACCTGCGCCACCTCGTAGCGCAGGTCGCGAGTGTTGCCGAGCGTGGTGCGCGCGCGCTCGATGATGCTGTCGGCGGCCGCGGGCTTGCCGCGCTGCAGCAGGATGCGCGCGAACTCGCGGTACGGGCTCGGATCGCTCGGCACGGCGCGAATCCACTGTTCGAACGCGTCGCTCGCGGCGGCGTCGCGGTTGAGCGTGGTGAGCGTGCGCAGCTTCACCGAGTGGAACACGGCCTCGGTGGGGTTCGCGCGCAGCAGCGTGTCGAGCGGGGAGAGCAGCGAGTCGGCCCAGCCGAGGGCGGCGTACACGCGCTCGAGTCCGAGCAGGGAGTTCACCGCTGCGCCGGAATGGAGGGCACTGCGAAAGAGCACCGCAGCCTCGCGATTCTTGCCGTTGCCCTCGAGGTCCAGGGCGCGGTAGAAGGCGGTGGTGTCGGAGCTCGAGACGGAGGCGGGGGCCTGCGCGTGCAGGGGCGAGGCTAGTGCAACGGCCAGTGCGAACGACAGCAACTGCAACGGCAGATCCCTCGCTGCGCTCAGGATGACAGAACGTTTCAAGGCTTCCCCGAGCCCCCGGCTCCCTGTGCCCCCGTGCCCCCGTTAATTCTCTTGAAGTACTCCAGGATCACCCGGCGCTCATCGGCGCTCAGGCCGCGCAGCTCATCCCAGGTGGGCTCGCGGAACTTCGACGCGGCCTTGCCGCTCGCGGTGCCATCGTTCGGCGTGAAGCGCTCCGTGGTCGTGGCGCTCGTCGCCTCGCGCTTGCCCTGGTCATCGCGCTCCTCCTTCTCGAGCGAGCGGCCCGCGTCGAGCATCTTGTGGAAGAGCTGCTGCTGTCGAGCCACGGTGCCCGCATCCACGCGGCCGCGGTCGAGCGCATCGGCCACCTGCCGCGCCTCGCGCGCGAGCTGCGCGGCCTTGTCGCCACCGGCGCCGTCGCCGAGCTCCTCCAGCTGCTGCGCCACGCTCCGCTGCTGGCGAGCGAGCATGCGCGCGGTGGCCTGCGCCTGCGCGCCACCCTGCTCGCCGCCGGGCATCTGGAAAATTCCCTGCGCCTGCGCGTTGAGCGAGCCCTGCTTCTTCGCCATCTCCTGCAGCTGCTGCAGCATCTCGCTGAAGCCGCTCGCGCTCGTGGCGGAGTTCGCGCGCTCGCGGTCGCGCGCGAGCGCGGCCGCCGCCTTGTTCAGCGCATCCGCCGCTTCACCCGCTGCGTTCGCGGTCTGCTGCGACGGTCGCGGCTGCCCACTCATGGACTCCGCGGCCTGCTCCGACTTCTGTTGCGCCTCGGCCATCGCACGCTGCGCCTTCTGCGACAGCAGGGAGCTCTTGCGCGCCTCCTGCTGCAGCCGCTGCGCCGTCTGGTCCACCCCCTGCTTCACCGCGCCCTGCTCGCCGCGCGCCTCCCCGGCGTCGCTCTTGCCGTCGCGCAGCTTCTGCTCGATCGCGCTTTCCTGCCGCGCCATCTGCAGCAGCTCCTGCACCGCGCGATCGAGCTCCTGCGTGAGCTCCTGCTTCCATTCCTTCACCTGTCCGTCGCGCGCTTGCTGCATGTCCTGCGCGGCCTTCTCCATCTGCGTGGCGGCCTCACGGGCTTCCTTCTCCCCGCCCTTGCCGCCCTGCTTCATGGCCTTCGCCGCGTCCTGCATCTTCTGCTGCGATTCCTGGGCGGCATTGCCGGCGTCATTCGCGCCCTTCGCCGCGGACTCCGCATTGTCCCGGCGCAGTCGGTCACCCAGCTTGCCGGCATCATCCGAGAGCTTCTGGCTGCGCTGCGCAAGCTCGCTGGCCTTCGACGCGTCCGGCTTGCCCTGCGCTGCGGAATCCGCTGCGGCGTCCTGCGCCTTCGCGATGTCGCGCGCCTCGTCGGTCATGGTCTGCATGGCGCCTTCATAGGCGGCACGCTTGAGCATCTCCGCGCTCTTCTCCAGCTGCTCGCGCAGCTTGCGCTGCATCTCCTGCAGGTCCTGGAGCGCGGCCTTCGCTGCGTCGCGGTCGAGCTTCTGCGCGGCGTTCTCGAGCTTCTTCATCTGCTCGAGCAGCTGCGGCGTCATGGCGTCCTTCAGCAGTTGCTGGACGTCCTGCAGCTGCTTCGCCAGCGAGCTGTCGAGCGCGCCCGCCTGCTTGAGCTGCTGCTCGAGCGACTGCGCCGACTCGCGCAGCTTGTCCACCTTGTCGGTGAGCGCGCGCTGGTCCTTCGCCACCTCGCGCGCCTTCTCGGCGCCCGCATAGCTCATGGCCTTGTCATCGTCGGGCTTGTTGCCGGGGTTCGCCGGGTCGCCCGGCTTCGCGCCGTTCTCCCGGTCGCCACGCTGCCGCGCCGCCTCGTCGGTGCGCTGCTCGAGCGCCTTCTGCGCCTGCGCGGCGGCCTTCGCGTCGTGTACCGCCGAGTCAGCCGCGTCGCGGGCGATCTCCCGGCGCTCCTCGAGTGTCGGCACCTTGAGCAGCACCTCGCGACTCTCGCCGCGCTGCGCCCAGGGCGAGTCGTCCGTGGCCACCGCGCGCGCATGGATGACGTCGCCCGCGGCCGCGCCGAGCGCGCTCACGTCGAGCGTGGCGATTCCCGCCCACACCGGGGGCAGCTGCGACGCGACCGCAATCACCGACGACGCGTCCGCCCTTCCCTTCTGCGCCGAGCTTCGCCGCACCTCGAGGTGCACGCGCGACAATCCATGATCGTCGCCTGCCTGGATTCGCAGCCCGAGTGCGGGCCCCTCGAGCAGGATCGTGTCCCCGCGCGGTTCCACGATCTCGATGGTCGGCGCGCTGTCCGGCACGATCTCGATTCCCAGCGCGGGTGGCACGTCGGCAATCGGGCCCGATCGTCCCAGCGCAACCCAGCGCCAGTCGCCGCTCCGCTGCGGCATCCAGCGGAGCGAGAAGCTGCGGTCGGCCGACGCGAGCGTCACGGTGTCTGCGCCACTCGCCAGCGACACCCGCGCGAGCACCGTGGACGCACGTCCCCCGATCGCGAGCACGGTGCCGCGAGGCAGGCGCAGCGTCTCGCCTGCGTCGAGGTCCTCGGCCGGCCTCGCGAGGTACGCGGGATACGTCGCGTGCAGGGTGACGCCGCCGATGAAGGGTCGGTCCGCCACGCTCACGCGCGCCGTGTCGGTGCGCGAGCGTCCATCGTCCGCCACCAGCGAGAGCTCGCTGCGAAGGGGACCGACCCACGCGCGCGCAGAACCGGCCGCACTCACCGACAGCGTGGTATCGCGCCACCCCTCGCCCGTCGCGCGAAAGTGAAGCAGCACCCGCGTGCGCCCGGGCGCCTCGATCACCACCGCGAGAGATTCGCCGCGCACCACGTCCAGGGGCAGCGCCCGGAACGAGAGCGACGGCAGCAGCGTTCCCGCCCACGCGCGATTCGGCATCAGCACCGCGCGCCATCCGTCGGGGTGCGTGGGCGCCGCCCAGCCCAGCATCGCCAACGCGAGCGCGGCGCATCCCCCGGCGATGGATACGCGTCGAAGGGCGCTGCGCCGTGCGAGCGGCGCCAGCACCGGCCCGCGCGCCGATAGCGCCGTGCCCATGCGCTCGGCGGCCAGTCGTCCGAGTGCCCCCTGGTCAGCAACTTCCAGCGCGCCGCGCAATGCGCCCGCGCGCATCGCACCCTCCTGCTCGATCACCTTCGCGATGCCGGCGCGCGATCCACGCGCGTGCAGCGCGCGCACCGTGAGCCGCCAGGCCGCGAATGCCGCGGCCGCCACCAGCACCCATGCCACCAGCGGCGCGGGGCGCGGGAGCGCGAGCCACCGCGCGTGTCCCAGCACGAGTGCGCTCGCGGCGAGGATCGCCGCGCAGGCGCCGAGCAGCAGCGCCGCGCCGGCGCCGATCTCGAGGCGACGCATGTCGCGTCGCTCCCGCTCCACCAGCTCCAGCACCGTCACGCGCCCGCCCTCATGGCAGCGCGCGGCTCGTGACCGCGTACGTGAACAGGTTCACGCCCATGCGCAGCGCCGCCTCGTGCAGCGCCGGCGGGTCGTGATACACCTCGGTGTCTTCCCATCCATTTCCGAGGTCGCACTCGTAGTCGTAGAACACCGCGAGGCGATCGCCGATGAACACGCCCATGCCGCGCGGCGGCTTGCCGTTGTGCTCGTGAATCTTCGGGAGTCCCTTCGGGAAGTCGTACACCACGTGATAGACGGGATGCGTGAGCGGGACATCCACCAGCTCGCGGTCGGGAAACACGCGCCTGATCTCGCGGCGGAAGCTGTCGTCCAGCCCGTAGTTGTCGCTCACGTGCAAGAAGCCGCCTCGCAGCAGGTACTCGCGCAGGCGGGACACCTCCACGTCGGAGAGCTTCATGTTGCCGTGGCCGGTGACGTGGAGGAACGGCTGCTCCCAGAGCTTCTCGTCGGTGAGCTTGAGCCGCACCTCCGCGGGCTCCACCGGCAAGGTGGTGCGCTCGCGAATGGCCGAGATCAGGTTCGGGAGGCTCGACGGGTTCGCGTACCAGTCGCCGCCGCCATCGTACTGCAGGCGGGCCACGCTCAGTCGCTGCGGCGCGCGCGCCGCGCCGAGTGGGAGCAGCAGGAGCGCCCCCAGGGCAACGGCGAGCGCGCGACGAGTCATCCGTCCTCCTCCTGGGCCAGGCGATACGCCTGGTTGCGTGGAACACCGTGCTCGGCGGCCAGGCGGGCCGCCGCATCCTTCACCGACACCCCTGCTTCCCGCAGCGCGCGTGCCCGCTCGCGAAGCATCGCCTCGTCGAGCGCGACCACCGGCGCCCCACCCACCAGGATCACGATCTCCCCGCGGGGCGCAGCGCCACTGTAGTACGCGGCGAGCTCCGCGATCGTTCCGCGCCGAACCTCCTCGAACTGCTTGGTGATCTCGCGCGCCACCACGCCCTGTCGCTCCGGGCCGCACGCAGCGCCCAGGTCGGCGAGCGTGTCGGCAACGCGCGAGGGCGCCTCATACAAGATGGCCGTGTGTCGCAGCGCCGCGATCTCAGTTACGACTTCCTTACGCTCGCGCCCGCGGCGCGCCAGGAAGCCGTAGAAGGTGAATCGCTCCCCCGGCAGCCCGGATGCGACCAGCGCCGCGAGGAGCGCCGAGGCGCCAGGCACCGGCACCACCACGATGCCCGCCTCGATCGCCGCGGCCACGAGGCGCGCGCCTGGATCGCTCACGAGCGGCGTGCCGGCGTCCGTCACGATGGCGAGCGACTCGCCGGCCGCGAGGCGGCGTACCAGCTGGGGTGTCATCTTCGCCTCGTTGTGCTCGTGATAGGCGAGCATCGGCGTGGCGACCTCGTAGCGGTCGAGCAGGTGGCGGCTGTGGCGCGTGTCCTCGGCCAGCACGGCCGCCACGGAACGCAGCGTTTCCACCGCCCGGAAAGAAAAATCCCCCATGTTACCGATGGGGGTGCTCACGACATACAGGCGGCCCGGCTCGACTGCCTCCGGCGTCACGTCACATCACCTTCCATTGCAGCTTGTCGTAGAGCCCGGCCGACTGGAACATGTGCCGGCGCTCCCAGGTGAGCTCCTTGAGCAGCGGTCCGGCGTTGCTGCCGTGATCGCCCGCGGTCCACATCACCTCGGTGATCCACAGCGCGACCGCGTTGCTGAGCGACTTCGTCTCCGTCACCGGGTCGCGCACCGGCTTGCCCGAGAAGGAGAAGCCCTCGAGCGCGGGATGGTCCTTCGCGAGGTTCTGTCGCGCATGCTCGGCCACGGCGGGCGCGCTGCCGCTTCCGTCAGCCACCAGGCGGTTCACGAGTGCGCAGGCCAGGTCGCGATACGCCTGCACGAGCGCCGGGGGCGCCTGCGTGGGGATCTCGGCGGGGGCGTCCCAGCGGCGAATCTGCAGCCCGCCGATCTTCCCCTCGCGCGCGAAGATCTTCGCTACGCGGTCCACCACGGTGCCGTGGTGCGCCGTGGAGAGGAACGCACGATGCACCGCGCCATGCCTGAAGATCAGGTAGTTCACCGTGTCGTCGGCGATGATCTCGAGCATGCCGTCGAAGGTCGTCGCCATCAGGTACGGAAAGAGCGCGCCCGGGTCGGTGACGCGCATCTCCGACGGCCACGAGATCGGCGGCTTGGAGAGCGCCTGGAACATGCACGCGAGCTGGTCGTCTTCCGCCTCGTTGAAGCAGATCTCGCCGTATTCCGGCTCCGCCGGCACGCGCTCGATGGCCTCGGCGATCGGGAGGGCGCGCGTGAACTTGTCGTCGATGCAGGTGGCGTTCACCACTTCGCCCTTTCGCATGTACAGCATCACCAGCTCCTCGGGGAGCCAGATCGCAACGAACCCCGAAATGCGCGCCGCGCGATCGCGCTTGGCGTCATTCAGGAGGTTGCGGAGATGGATGTAGGCGAGACGGGTGCGCGGCAGCAGCACGCGAGTGCCGGGGAAGCGCAGCCCGGCGAGGGACGCGGGCATCGAGGAGGGGTGCGGCCTGCTGAGTCGCCCGGGCGCCTGCGTCGGCTGGCCCGGACGAGTCAAGATGGATGCTGCGTGGGTGCGACGCTAGGCGGCGGTGGCGTGCTGCTGGATCTTGCTCTCGATCTGGGGACGCGGCACCGCGCCCACGATCTGGTCGACCACCTTGCCGTCCTTGAAGAAGATCAGCATCGGAATCGAGCGCACGTTGAAGCGAGTGGCGGTCTTGATGTTCGCGTCGACGTCCAGCTTGGTGACCTTCAGCTTGTCGGCGTAATCCACGGAAAGCTGGTCGAGGATCGGGGCGATCATGCGGCAGGGGCCGCACCAGGTGGCCCAGAAGTCGACGACCGTGAGGCCGGAGTTCTTTTCCACTTCCTGCTCGAAGGTCTCGTCCGTAACGGCCACAGCGTTCGACATCGGTTCTCCTCGCGGACTGCCGGGTCCGCCACCGGGAATTAGGTTACGACCATGCTGGAAGATACCCGCCGCGGCACCCGCATCGCGCACATCGGCATCGCGGTAGCCGCACTCGACGAGATCCTTCCGTTCTACCGTAATCTACTCGGCATGGAAGAGGTTCCACTGGCCGATTCCGACGGCGCCCGCATCGCCGGGCTCGCCGCGGGCGACTCGCTGGTGGAGCTGCTGGAGGCGGACAGCCCGGACTCCCCGATCGGGAAGTTCGTGGGCAAGCGCGGGCCCGGCATCCATCACATTTGTTTTGCCGTGGACGACCTGGACGCGACGCTCGACCGGTGCCGCGCCGCCGGCGTTCGCCTCATCGACGACACCCCGCGCCTGGGCGCCGAGGGGAAGCGCATCGCGTTCCTGCATCCGGCGTCGACCGCCGGCGTGTTGATCGAGCTTACCGAGCAGTGATGCGCTATCGCTTCTGGCAGAACTTCTGCAACGGCTCCAGCTCCGCCGAGCGCACGAACCAGCGCCCCTCCGGGCCGCGCACCGCGTAGAAGTTCGTCGTTCCCTCGAGCGGTCCCTTCTTCAGCTGCACCGAGAGGATCCGCTCGTTGTTCTGGCTCGGCGAGTCGTTCAGCACCGTGGCCGTCTCGTGATTGAAGTAGCACATCATCACGAGCTCGCGCTTCTCCAGGTCATCGCGCTGCATGCTCGAGCGCGCCGGCCCCTTGGCATCGCCCCACACGAGCGACATCGCCTGCAGGTCCTGCAGCTTCGCCGCGTTCAGGAAGGTGAGCACCGCGAGCTTCGGGGAGGTCGCGCCCGGCGTGGTGGGCGCGGAGTTACCCGGCTGGCTCGAAGTAGTCGTGGTCCGGCAGGCGGAGGCCGCCGCGACGAGGAGGAGGGACAGGATATACTTCTTGTTCACGCGCGTCCTCAGTGGTGATGGGTAGTGCTTACCTAACGATTGACCCGGATGCCAGCAACCGAACCGCGCCGCCGCCAGCGGCTCTACATCAACATCGACCACGTCGCCACCATCCGGCAGGCGCGGCGCGGGCTCGAGCCCAGCCCCCGTGAAGCGGCGCGCGTCTGCGAACTCGCGGGCGCCGACGGCATCACCGCGCACCTCCGCGAGGACCGCCGCCACATCCAGGACGCCGACATCCACGACCTGGCCGGCGTGGTGCGCACGGTGCTCAACCTCGAGATGGCGTGCACCGAGGAGATGCTCCTGCTGGCCGAGCGCCTGCAGCCGCACCAGGTCACGCTCGTGCCCGAGCGCCGCGAGGAGGTCACCACCGAGGGTGGGCTCGACGTCACGCACGACGTGGAGCGCCTGCGCGATGGCCTCGCCCGCCTCAATGCGGTCGGGATCCGCAGTTCCCTCTTCATCGCTCCCGACGTCGCCACCGTGGAGGCCTCACTGGCACTCGGCGCCCTGGCGGTGGAGCTCCACACCGGGCCCTATTCCCATGGGCGCGGCGACCCGGCCGCCCTGCGTGCCCTCCGCGACTCCGCCGCGCGCGGCGCGGAAATCGGACTCGCCGTGCATGCCGGGCACGGCCTCACGGTGGCCAATGTCGGGCCGGTCGCCGCCATTCCGGAGATCGAGGAGCTCAACATCGGGCACTCGGTGGTGAGCCGGTCGGTGTTCGTCGGGCTGGCCGAGGCGGTGCGCGAGCTTCGCGCGGCAATGGACGCCGCGCGCCGCGGCGCCTAACTTCGACCCGCGCACCAACCCCACGGAGCGGGCATGACGCAGCCGGCAGGATTTCTCGACTTCTTCGTCCTGGAAGCGAGTGAGTACATCGAGCAGCTGGACGGCCTCGTGCTGGCCGGCGCAGCGCAGGGTCCCGACGCCGCCGAAGTCCAGCGGATCGCCCGGGCCCTGCGCGGCAGCGCGACCATGGCCAAGCTCCCGAGCTTCGCCGAGCTCGCGGGCTCCGTCGAGCGCGTGGGCCGGGCGCTCAACTCCGGCAACGCCACCTGGGACGCCGCCCTCCGCGGCGCGCTCACGAGCGCGATCGACGAGCTGAAGATCCTCGTGCGCGCCGCGCGCAGCTGGACGCCCACCGAGGACATGCGCGCCGTCACGCGTTCCAACGAGCTCGCGCGCTGGGCTCCGGTGCAGGCCGCGGCCACGCCCGCGGCGACCTCCGCGCCGGGCAGCTTCCTGGCCGGCGAGACGTCGAACATCGCGGCTGGCCTCGAGCTCCTGCTCACGCGCCCCACCGACGGCGACGTCGCCGGCAACCTGCTCAAGCGCGTGCGCGCGCTGCGCGGTGTCGCTGGCCTGCGCGACGTGCCCCTCCTCGCGCCCGTGGCCGAGGCGGCGGAGCGCGCCGCGCGCCCCCTGGAGCGTGGCGACGCGCTCGCGCCCGAGCACATCACGCTGCTCCGCGCGTCGGCCGAGTTGCTGCGCGCGCTGGCGCAGTCGCTGCGCGACGGCACCGCGATGAATCCCGGCAACGCGCACACGCAGTTCGAGTCGGCGCTCGAGTCGGTCACTTCACTCGATGAGGCGCGCGAGCGCATCGTGCCGGTGTCCGAGCTGTTCCATGACGACGACCAGCCGCACGTGGTGCACGCCGCGCCCAACCCGCCCACCACGCCCGGCCAGCGCTTCCGGCTCGAGGTCACGGCGCAGGGGGAGAACCTCCGGCGACTGGTCTCGGAGGCGCGCAGCGCCCCGGCGACGGATCGCGAGCGCTTCGGGCGCGAAATCAAGGTGTCGCTGCGCAACGTGCGCAACGTGGCCGCAAGCTTCGGCGAGAAGGACGTCGCCGGCGCGGTACAGGCGCACGCCGGCACGAGCGACAACCTCGACATGCTGTCGCTCAACTCGCTCGACGCCATGGCTGCGGCGCTCGCGAGTCCGGGCGCGAATGGCGAGCACCTGGCTGCCGCGCTCGCGCAGCTGCGCGAGCAGAACGCCTTCGCCGGCGGCATGGGCGCCGCGTTCGGCGCGAGCGAGCCCGCGAGCTCACCCGCCGACGAGTCCACGCAGCGCCTCAGCTCCGTCCTCGGCGGCGCGACGCAGGACGCGCCGCCGCCGATCCCCGTGTCGCCACCGGTGCCGCCCCGGCCGGCGGTGGACCAGATGGCGCCGACGCCGATCATCAGCATGGCGGCCATCCCGCAGCTGCCTCCCATGCCGGAGCCAGTGGCGCAGGCCATCGAGACGGTGAAGGACGTTGCCGCGGTCGCGCGCGAGATCGTCACCGACGCGGTGACCACCATGGTGTCCACCGTGACAGCCACGGTCGCGACCAGCGTCGCCTCCACCGCCTCATCCGCGCTCGACGCCGGCATCGCCGCCTTCGATGCGATGGCCGACCTGTCGCTCGCCGAGCCCGTGGACCTGGACGACGAGCCGATGCCGATCGACATGCTCCTCTATCGCGGCCGCGCGGCCATTCACCGCTCCATCGAGCTGCGCGACGAGATCCGCGCCAAGGGCGGTGCGCCCTCGGCCGACGAGCTGCACGAGCTCTACGAGCTCATGGACCTGGCGCTCGCCGACTAGGTGCGTACCAGCTGGAAGGGCGCGCTTGGCATCCTGCTGAGCGCGGCGCTCCTCTGGTGGGCGTTCCACGGGATCGCCTGGCTCGACGTGTGGGGGAAGATTCGCGCGGCCAACGTGCCGCTGCTGTTCGCCTCCGCCATCGCGGCCACCGGCATCTTTCCGCTCCGCGCGCGACGCTGGCGCACGATCCTCGATCCGGTCGAGCCGAACCTGCCCTTCGGCAAGCTGTGGCGCTCCACGGCCATCGGCATGATGGTGAGCAACGTGGTGCCCGCGCGCGCCGGTGAGCTCGCGCGCGCCTACGCGCTCTCGCGGGAGACTCCGCGCGTTCCCTTCTCCACCGCCTTCGCCTCGCTCGCGGTGGATCGCGTGTTCGACGCGGTCGTGATCCTCATGCTGATGTTCGGCGCGATGATGGATCCGGCCTTCCCGCGGGGCGCGAGGCTCGGCGAGCAGCACGTGGCGAACTACGCCGGCTACGGCGTGGGCTTCACGGTGCTGGTGCTCGCGTCGCTCTACTTCGTGGCGATCTTCCCCGAACGCGTGATCGGCCTCTACGAGCTGTTCGCGCGCCGCATCGCGCCGACGCTCGAGGAGCGCGGCAAGGACGTGCTCCGCGCCTTCGCCGACGGCCTCGGCGTGCTGCGCTCGCCGATGCGCTTCGCTGCGGTCGTGTGGTGGACGCTGCTGCACTGGCTGCTCAACGCATTCGCCTTCTGGATCGCGTTCAAGGCGGTGGGCATTCCCGCGCCGTTCAGCGCCGCGCTCTTTTTGCAGGGAATCATCGCGATCGGCGTCGCCATCCCGAGCAGCCCGGGCTTCTTCGGCGTGTTCGAGACGAGCGCGAAGATCGGGCTCGCGGTGTACTCGGTGGAGCCCACGCTCGCCGTCACGTGGGCGATCGGCTTCCACCTGCTCTCGTTCATCCCGATCACGCTGATGGGCGCGTACTACTTCGCGCGCGTGGGGCTGAGCTTCGACGAGTTGCGCGGCGCCGGCCGGAGCGATGACGCCGCGGCCTAGGTCGGCTCGCACGCTCGCGCAGGCGAAGGTCAACCTCGTGCTGCACGTCCTCGCCCGCGAGGGCACCGGCTTCCACCAGCTCGAGACGCTCTTCCTCCGCCTCGCGCTCGGCGACGGCGTGGCCATTCGCATCACCAGCGGCGGCATCGTGCTCGACGCGCGCGGCGACGCCATGCCGGCCGAGGGGCTGGGCCCCACCGAGAAGAACCTGGCGTATCGCGCCGCGCGCGCCTACCAGTCCGCCACGCAGTGGCCCCCCGGCTGCCAGGTGGAGATCGACAAGCGCATCCCGGTCGGCGGCGGGCTGGGTGGTGGAAGTGCCGACGCGGGCGCCGTGCTTCGCATCCTCGATGCGCTCTCCCCGCACCCGCTCGGCGAGCGCCTGATCGAGCTCGCCACGAGCCTGGGCGCCGACGTCCCCTTCCTCACCACTGAGTCGCCCTTTGCGCTCGGCTGGGGGCGCGGCGAGCGGCTGCTGCCACTGCCCGCCCCGCCGCAGCGCACCGTGGTGCTCGCCTTCCCCAGCTTCGGCGTGGGCACCGCCGAGGCGTACGGCTGGCTGGCTGCGTCGCGTGGAAACGAGAGCCAGAAGAGCTGGAGCGCGGCGCGGTCGCTCGGCTCCGTGCAGCAGCTGGGCGAATGGGAGACCCTCGCGCGGCTGTCGTCCAACGACTTCGAGGGCGTGGTGGACGCCAGGCATCCCGGGCTGGCGCGGATCCGCGGCGCGCTGGCAGCGGCGGGCGCGCGCGTGGCGCGCATGAGCGGCTCGGGGTCCACCGTGTTCGGCGTCTTCGAGGGCCAGCCGGCCCCGGGCGGGCTCTCGGCGGTGCATGCGGAGGGGGCCAGGACCGTGGTGACGCGAAGCGCGGATTCGGTTGTGGCTGTGGAGTTTACGGACTAGCTTTCGAGGTTCCTGCGGGTCATTCCGCGGGTGCACTCCCCGCTCGTCCAATGGCAGGACAACGGCCTTTGGAGCCGTGAATGGTGGTTCGAATCCACCGCGGGGAATGCGGGCACGCCGAGCATGACGGGAGGGGCCAGTGTTGACCCAACCCGATGTCCACGTTTAACTTACAAGGCTGTGACGATGGACGGACTCGCCGTACCCAGTCACGGATTCAAGCTGCTCGCCGGACACGCCAACATGGAGTTGGCGGAGGAAATCGCCCGCATCATCGGGGTGGACCTCTGCAAGAGGACGCTGAATCGGTTCGCCGATGGCGAAATCTTCGTCCGGATCGACGAGAACGTCCGCGGCAACGACGTGTTCATCGTGCAACCGACGAACGCGCCGGCGGACAACTGGCTCGAGCTGCTGCTGATGATCGATGCGGCGAAGCGGGCGAGCGCGAGTCGCATCACCGTGGTGATGCCGTACTACGGCTACTCGCGCCAGGACCGAAAGGACCAGCCGCGCGTGGCCATCGGCGCGAAGCTCATGGCCAACATGATCGTGGCCGCGGGCGCGCACCGCGTGCTCGGGGTGGACTTCCACCAGCACCAGCTCCAGGGGTTCTTCGACATTCCCGTCGACCACCTCTACGCGATGCCGGTGCTCACGTCGTACTTCAGGAAGAAGCAGATGCAGGACGTCGTCATCGTGGCGCCCGACGTGGGCTCGGCGAAGATGGCGCGAGGATTCGCGAAGCGGCTCAATGCGTCGCTGGCGATCATCGACAAGCGCCGCCCGTCGGCGAATGTATCGGAGGTCGTGAACGTGGTCGGCGAGGTCGAGGGCAAGACCTGCATCCTCGCCGATGACATGATCGACACGGCGGGCACGGTGACGGAAGCCGCGCGCGCATTGAAGGAGCTGGGCGCGGGCGATGTCTACGTCTGCGCCACGCATGCGCTGCTGTCGGGTCCCGCGTCCGAGCGGCTCGCGTCGGCGCCGGTGAAGGAGGTCGTGGTGACGAACACCATCGCGATCCCGGAGGAGCGGCGCTTCGAGAACCTCGTGGTGCTGAGCGTGGGTGACCTGCTCGCGAAGGCGATCAAGTTCACGCATTCCGAGCAGAGTGTCTCGAGCCTGTTCGACTAGTTTTGCCCCTCGCAGTACCGGATGGTAGGGAGGACGCAGCCTCCTGAGAGTATGACCGGGCGAGGGTTCGCTGCATGACGTTCGCATCAAGCAAGGAAATCGCACCATGTCTTCCGCATCACTGTCCGCCACCGTTCGCGCCGAGACCGGCAAGGGCGCCGCTCGCAAGGTTCGCCAGGCCGGCAACGTGCCCGGCGTGATCTACGGCCACGGCCGCGAGCCGCTGGCCCTCACGGTCAATGGCCGCGAGCTCACCCGGATCCTCTCCAGCGTCTCGAGCTCCACCGTCATCGACCTCGCGCTCGACGGCGCGACGACCAGGACGCTCGTGCGCGAAATCCAGCGCCACCCGTTCAAGAAGCAGATCATGCACGTGGACTTCCAGGAGCTCGTCGCCGGCGAGAAGATCACCGTGGACGTCCCCCTGCGCTTCATCGGCGTGCCCGAGGGCGTTCGCCTCGGCGGCGGCGTGATGGAAGAGACGCTGCACGCGCTCACCATCTTCGTGGACCCGGCGTCCATTCCCGACCACATCGACGTCGACGTCAGCAAGCTGCAGCTGGGCCACAGCATCCACGTGCGCGACCTGTCGCTGCCCGAGGGTGTCGAGGCGCAGCATGACGAAGACCAGACGCTCTGCGTGCTCGCCGCGCCGCGCGCCGCGGTCGAAGCGGCTGCCGCCGAGACGGTGGAGCCGGGTGCGGCCGAGCCGGAGCTCATCCGCAAGGTCAAGCCGGACGACGAGAAGTAGTTCGCGGCATTGCTGGAATTCCTGTTCGGACGCCGGCGCCCGGGTGAAGACGCTCCCATGAAGGTCATCCTCGGGCTCGGCAATCCGGGCAAGGAATACGAAGGCACCCGTCACAACGTCGGCTGGTGGTTCCTCGACCACCTCGCCGACGTTTGGCATTTGAGTGGGTGGAAGAAGGAGGGTGAGGCGCGCACGCTCAGCGGTCCCGTGGGCAGCACGCAGGTGCGACTCGTGAAGCCGCTCACCTACATGAACCTCAGTGGCCAGGTGCTGGCCACGTACAAGCGACGCGCCTTCTGGAGCGCCGCGAGTGACCTGATGGTGGTGGTGGATGAAGTAGCCATCCCGGTCGGCACCTCGCGCTTTCGCGCGCGCGGCTCCGCGGGGGGCCACAATGGGCTGAAGAGCGTGGAGCAGCACCTGAAGACGCAGGAGTATGCGCGCCTGCGCATCGGCATCGGCCCGAACGACGAGCGACGCTCGGTGGGGGACCTCTCCGACTTCGTGCTCGGCAACTTCGGCAAGCAGGAGGGCGCGGAGGTGCGCGCCCTCTTCCCCGACCTGGCGAGTGCGATGGAGCTGTGGCTGTCCGAAGGGATCGAGCCGACCATGAACAAGTTCAACAAGAAGGCGTAATGCTGAAGCTCGGAATCGTGGGACTCCCCAACGTCGGCAAGTCGACGTTGTTCAACGCGCTCACCGCCGCCAAGGCGGAGGCCGCGAACTATCCGTTCTGCACCGTCGAGCCGAACGTGGGCATGGTGGAGGTGCCGGACGTGCGCCTCGACACGCTGGCGGAAGTGGTGCTGCCCAAGCGCACCGTGCCGGCCGTGGTGCAGTTCGTGGACATCGCCGGACTGGTGAAGGGCGCCGCCGACGGCGAGGGGCTCGGCAACAAGTTCCTCACCAACATCCGCGAGACGGATGCGATCGTGCACGTGGTCCGCTGCTTCGACGACCCCGACGTCACGCACGTGATGGGCGGCGTCGATCCCGGCCGCGATCGCGAGGTGATCGAGTTCGAGCTGGCGCTCGCCGACCTGGGCGTTGTGGAGAAGCGGCTCGACAAGGCGAGCCGCGCGGCGCGCACGGGCGACAAGGAAGCGAAGGCCGAGATGCCGGCGCTCGAGCGCGCGCTCTCCTTCCTCAAGGATGGGCGCGGCCTGTGGGAGGCGCACCTCACCGCCGAGGAGCAGCTGGCGCTCAAGCCGCTGTCCCTGATCACCGCGAAGCCGGTGCTCTATGCGGCGAACGTGACCGATGCGGAGCTATCCGGCGACGAAGGCGCGTACCTCAAGGCGCTGCGCGACGCGGTCGCGAAAAGCGGCGAGCACGCGGAGGTGGTTCCCTTCTCCGCCAAGATCGAGGCGGAGCTGGCCGAGCTGACGAAGGAGGAGCGCGTGGAGTTCCTCGCGTCGCTCGGCCTCGAGTCAGCGGGACTCGACCGCCTGATCCAGGCGGGTTATCGCCTGCTCGGGCTGCAGACGTACTTCACCGCCGGCGAGCAGGAAGTGCGCGCGTGGACCATCCACAAGGGCGACACCGCGCCGCAGGCGGCGGGGGTGATCCATACGGACTTCGAGCGGGGCTTTATCAAGGCCGAGACCGCTTCCTACTCGGAGTTTGTTGGAAATGGCGGATGGAAGGGCGCGAAGGAGAAGGGTTCGGTTCGCGCGGAAGGAAAGGAATACGTGGTGGCGGATGGGGACGTCATGCTGTTTCGCTTCAATGTCTAGCCGATAAACGCTTGACGGCCGTTTTTCGCCGGTATGGCACGCACGCTGCCCTGTCATGTAGCATGCGAACCGATGAACGTGCGCAGATTGCGCTCCTGGTGCAGCAGATCCGCGGGCGGCTCCGCGCGATCTGCAGCAACATGTCGCCCGCGGACTTCGACGCGATGACCCAGCGCATGGCCGAGGTGGAGTACCATGGCCAGGCGCGCGCGGTGGCAGCCTGGATGTCGGACTCGGCACGGCTGAGCGCGCTCGGGTAGCGGCCTGACGCCGCGCTGACGCCCCTGGCCCACACTCTGGCCGGGTATCCCGAGCGGAGTGAAGCGAGGCTGGCGATGGAAACAGGGCGGGGCCCGGTCTCTCGACCGGGCCCCGCCGTGTTTCCGGACTGCGCCGAGCTAGAAAGCGTAGCGCACGCCCAGCTGTACCTGGAACTGCTGCGAGAGCCCGAACGCGCTCGGCTCCGTGAGCCCGAAGTTCGTGTTGTAGGAATAGGTGAACTTCTGGGTGGCCTGGCTGAAGCCGCGCGGCTGG
Organism: Gemmatimonadota bacterium; assembly: GCA_028287305.1. Lineage (GTDB taxonomy): Bacteria > Gemmatimonadota > Gemmatimonadetes > Gemmatimonadales > Gemmatimonadaceae > JAQBPX01. The sequence continues at coordinate 131,692 of JAQBPX010000032.1, read as the reverse complement.
AGCGCCTGCTCATTGGCGCTCTGGACCTCGAAGCGCTTGCCCTGGTTCTTGCTCAGCCCGTTGAGCAGGTTGAAGAAGTCCACCGAGATCTCGGCATGCTGCCCGCGAATCGTGCTGATCGTCTTGCCGAGGCGCATGTCGAGGATGCTCTGCCATGGATTGCGGCAGTCGCCGCGCCCGATCACCGCTCCGCGATGATCGTTGAGGCAGGGCGTGCTGGCGATCTTGGCCTCGAACGCGTCCCGCTCCGTGGCGCCGTTGAGGAAGGTGTACGACTGCAGCTCCGCGCTCGTGGGAATGTAGAGCCGGTCATTCGTCACGCCGTCGCCGTTCACGTCGCCGCGATAGCGAGGCGTCCAGGGCAGGCCTGAGTAGCGACGAAAGATCCCGCTGAGCGCCACGCCGTATGGCAGGTTGAGAGTGGGCGAGATGATCAGGGAGTGCGGGCGATTGTACGTCGCCGGCCCTTCCTGGTTCGAGAGGTCGTTCGGGTTGCCGTTGGCGCGCGTGGCCCCGAAGATGTCCGAGCCGGCGATGCAGCAGCTCACCGACCCGTGATCGCGCGTGCGGTCGTAGGTGTAGCTCGCCAGCAGCCCGCCCCAGCGCGTGGTGCCGCGCAGCTGCAGGATCCCCTGCATGGAGTTCGCCTGGCCCTTCGACTCCTGCACGAAGACGTTGTTGAAGTTCGCGTCGACGCGGCTGTTGTTGATGTTCGTGAGCCCCGCCGCGGTGATGGTGGACGCCGGCACGTACACCGGGATGCCGCCCTCGATCGTGAACTGCGACGTGGTCTTCAGGTTCGCGTCGCGCACCGTGTAGTCATTCGACGTCTTCGTGTACACGCCTTCCACGGTCATGCGCCAGTTCTTCATCACCAGGCGGTCGTACGCCAGGTTCGACTTCCACGCGCGCGTCTGCGAGAAGTCGCGGGCGAACACCACGGGACTTGCCTTGCTCGCCACTGCCGCGCCGCCGGTGGAGCAGGCACTCGGAATGCTGGATGCGTTCTTCGCATAGGCCGAGAGGTCGATCGCCGGGATCTGCGCCGCGCCGGTGCAGGTCAGGTCGAGCTGCGTGAGCCCGTTGGCCGAGAGCACGTTGCCGTAGAGCACGTAGGGAGCGCGGCCGTAGAACAGCCCCGACCCGCCGCGAATCACCTGCTGCCCGTCGGCGCCGGGATCATAGGTGAACCCACCGCGAGGCGAGACGTAACCCTTTCCGCTCGGCTGGAAGTTCGTGCTGAGCGCGAGGGGTCCGCCGGAGAGCGTGGTGTTGGCGGCCGGCGCATTGGGCAGGCGGCTGTTGTCGTACCGGAGGCCGTACGTGACGAAGAGCTTCGGCGTCGCCTGCCATTCGTCCTGCGCGTATAGCGCGTACTCGTACTCCGCGAAGAGCGCATCGGGCGCGCCGCTCGTGGAGGTGAAGGGCAGCGCGCGCGTGAAGCGAGCCGGGTTCTTGTTGGCGAAGTCCGTGAGGTTGTTGAAGGTGTAGCTGCCGAGCGAGTTGAGGAAGAAGTTGTTGAACACGTGCACGCGCGTGGCGTTCACGCCGAACTTCATCGTGTGCGCGTCGCGCGTGTAGCGGACGTTGTCGATGAACTCCGTGGTGTTCTGCTCCAGGTTGTTGGCATGGAGCACGATGTCCGACCCGAAGAAGATCGCGGTCGTGACGTTGGTGTTGTCGCCCGCGGGCGAGACGATGTTGCTCACGCCGATCTGCGGAATGGGGCCGCCGAGCAGGCTCGGGTTCGAGGGGCGCGGCTTGCGATCCTGCGCCAGCTGGATGCGCGCCTCGTTCGAGAAGCGGTTCGAGAACGCGCTGGTGAGGGCCGCCACGAGCGAGTTCGCCTTCTCCTTGTACGGTCCGGCGTTCGACGTCGTCTCGTTCGTGCTCGGCGAGATGGTGAGGCGGTCGTTCGACTGGACGAAGTTCAGGTAGTTGTCACGGATCGTGAAGCTGTGACGGTCGCTGACCTGGTAGTCCAGGCGGCCGAAGACGGCCGTCTCGTCGATGTTCTGCTGGAGGTTGCCCGTCTCCTGCGACAGGTCGTACCCGTAGACCGTCTTGGCGAGGTTGAGGAACTTCGCCAGCGTGTCGGCGTTGATGCCGGCGGCCTTGATCTGCGCGGTGGTGGTGCCGGTCTGCAGCACGGGCTTGGGCTCGTTGCCCACCTGGCGATCGAGGGTGAAGAAGAAGTGCAGCCGGTCCTTCAGGATCGGGCCGCCGAGCGACGCGCCGTACTGCTGGCGCGAGTAGTTGCGCGGGGCGCGGCCGAGGAAGTCGTTGCCGGTGAGGTTGAGCCCGAACTTCCGGTCGCCGCGGACGTAGTCGAAGAAGCTGCCCTCGAAGGCGTTGGTGCCGCTCTTCGTGACCGCGTTCACCGTGCCGCCCGTGAAGTTGCCTCGCTCCACGTCGTAGCCGGCGGTGATCACCTGGATCTCCTTCACGGCCTCGATCGAGTAGGAGAAGGGGAGGCGGTCGCCGCCGCGGGCGTCGCCGCCGAAGTAGCTCTCGTTGTTGTTCGCGCCGTCCATCAGGATGTTCGACGACGCGGTGCGCCCGCCGCCGATGGACTGGCCGCCGCCGGCGCCGGTGGCGCCCACGTCGCTCGTGCCGGGGGTGAGCACCACGAGGTTCTTGAAGTTGCGGTCACTCGTCGGCAGGGAGCGCAGCTGGTCCTCGCTGATCCGCGTGTCGGTGCCCGTCTTCTGCTTCTCGATCAGGGGCGCGACGTCGGCGGAGATGCGCTGCGTCTCCAGGGTTGCGGGTGCGCTCTCGAGGGTGAAGTCGAGCGTCAGGACCTGTCCGAGCGAGACGTGCACCGCGGACTGCTCCACGGCGCGCATGCCCAGGTGCTGGGCTCGCACCGCATACGTCCCCGGATCGAGGAAGGGCAGCTGGTACCTGCCGCTGGCGTCGGTTCGGCTGGTGCGCCGCGTGCCGGTGGCAGTATTGGTGGCGCTCACGGTCGCGTCGGCGAGCGGTTGGCCACTGGAGCGGATCACGCCGCGCACACTGCCCGTGGTGGTAGCCTGCTGGGCGATGGCGGGACGCGCGACGAGTGCGGCGAGCACGACCGTGGCGCGAATCACACGACTGAGGGTCGGGTGCATGGGGTGGGGTCTGGGGAATTTGTACCGGGGAAGGGCGAATGCCCGGCTTCGGGCGCTCGGCGACAATGATACCGAGCAGGCTCCGCCGTTGCCAAAGCCCGAAGCCCAAAGTCCAAAGCCCTTACCGGGCCCTTCCCTAAGTCGAAGCGCGCCAGTATTTTAAAGGGCTAGCCATAGGAGGGCACGACGCCCTCCATCTCCCCTCGTGTCGCTCAGGCAACCAGCGACGCGCGGATTCACTGACCAAAGGGAGGATTGCCAACGCATGCCACGCATGTATGAGGCGGTCTATGTCTTCGATTCCACACTCGAAGACGCCGCCATCACGGAGCGCCTCGACCGTTTTCACGGCCTGCTGAGCGCCACCGACCTGAGCTCCGATCACTGGGGCCGCCGCCAGCTCGCCTATCCCATCGGGACCCGCGAAACTGGCTACTACGTCATCGAGCGCTTCGCCGCCGAGACGTCCACGCTGCCCGAGTACGAGCGTGCGCTCAAGCTGGATGACTCCGTCATCCGGCACCTCATCGTCATTCATGAGAATGAGCTCGGCGCCCCGCCGATGACCGAAGAGGAACTCGCCGCTGCCAACCGCCGCCGTGAGGCGGACGACGACGAGGACGAGGATTAACCATGCGACGCCCACAGAAGACCTGCCCGTTCTGCGAGACCCGCGTGCGCTTCATCGACTACAAGGATGAGCGCACCCTCGGCCGTTTCGTCACGGACCACGGCAAGATCCTGCCAAGCCGCCTCTCGGGCACCTGCGCGCGCCACCAGCGCCAGCTCTCGACGGCGGTCAAGCGCGCTCGCTACCTGGCGCTGATCCCCTACATCCGGGGACTCGCGGGCTAGTCGCCCGCTCCGGTGATGACTGACGCCACCTCGGCAGTGCTGGTGCCCGCTCGCAGTGAGCGCGGATGGGGGAAGCTCCTCTTCGCGCTCGCGGCGTTCCTCATCCTTCCCACGGTGCCGCAGCTGCGCGCGCTGCTGCCGGTGGAGCGCACGGTCGTGCTGCTCGTGCCGGCGCTCGCCGCCTGCTGCCTGGTGGGATGGTGGGCCGGGGGCAAGCTGCTGACGGCGGTCGTGTGGGTCGGGCTTGCGGTGCTCCTCGCCGTGCAGAAGTCCGCCTCGCCCGACACGTTCCAGAACCTGGCGCGCGGCTGGAGCCTGCTCCTCGCCGGCGCGTTCGGCCTCGTGTGCCTGTTCGGCGTTCGCCGCCCGCTGTTCGCGCGCGCGCTCGTCGCACTCGGCGTCGCGCTCGTCCTCGCGGTGATGATGAGCGCCCTCGGTCCGGTGACGCCTGCGCACGTGCAGCGCGCCATCGGCAGCGAGCTGGCGAGGCGAAACGGGGAGACGATGGGGCTGATCAATGGCTTCATCCAGCAACACCCCGTGGAATGGAACGACCTCATCAGGAAGGTGCCGTCCATGGGGACGGTGCCGGCGGAAACCGAGAAGCAACTGGCGACGCTGTCGCTGGCCGGCGCGGGGCTCTACCCCGCCCTACTGGCGCTCGAGTCGATCCTGGCGCTCGCGCTCGCCTGGGCCATGTACCACCGGCTCAGTCGTGCACGCCTCGGCAACCCGCTGCAGCCACTGCGCGAGTTCCGGTTCAACGACCAGCTCGTGTGGGGGCTCATCACCGGGCTCACCATCGTCTTTCTTCCGACGCTCCAGTCCTTCCGGGGATTGGGACGCAACCTGCTCCTCTTTTTCGGCGCGCTCTACGCGATCCGCGGACTCGGGGTCCTGGCCTGGTTCCTGGCCCCCGGCGCCCTCGTCATGGGACTCACGGTCGGCTTCGCCATGCTGTGGCTGCCGGTCCTGCAGTTCTTTTCGGCGCTGGGCTTCCTGCTGCTCGGCATCGCGGCGTTCGGTCTTGGCCTGGGTGACACCTGGGCAGACTGGCGCCGCCGTGCGCGCTCCACTTCGTAATTCGATCGGGGACTTATGGAAATCATCCTCCGCCAAGCCATCGAGAACCTGGGTGCGCCCGGGGACGTGGTGAAGGTCAAGGCGGGCTACGCCCGCAACTTTCTGCTCCCGCGCGGCTACGCCTACGAGGCGACGCCGGGCAACCTGAAGCGCATCGGCCAGGAAAAGGCTCGCCTCGAGGCCGCCGAGTCCGAGCGCCGCGGCACCGCCAGCGAGCTGGCCGCGAAGCTCGAGCAGGTCTCGCTCACCTTCTCCGCGCGCGTCGGCGAGGAAGGCAAGCTGTTCGGGTCCGTGACCACCGCGGACATCGTGCAGCAGCTCGAGGCCCAGGGCTTCCACATCGAGAAGCGCATGATCGACCTGCACGAGCCGATCAAGACGCTCGGCGTGTTCCGCGTGCCGGTCAAGCTGCATGCGGATGTGAAGCCTGAAATCCGGGTTTGGGTCATCAAGCAGTAGTCGGGCTTCGCTCGACTACTGCAGGGGCACTGGGGCGCGGGAGCTGGGGGGCTGAGGAAGTCCCGACAGCAACTACCGCCCGCGGCGTCCGAACGACCAGGGGCCTCCAGCTTCGGCTGGGGGCCCCGTCGTTTCGCCCCTCCGATGCATACCGCGAGTACCACCGTTATTCTCCAAGTGGGGCCGAAGTCCTCAGCCCCGCAGCCCCTGCGCCCCTGAGCCCCCCGCTAGTGCCCAAGTCCCCACCGTCCCTCCAGCACGTCCAGCACGCCGCCGCCATGCTCCTCGATGGCAAGGCGAATGACGTCATCATCCTCAGCCTCAAGGGCGTGACGGACATGACGGACTACTTCATCATCGCCAGCGGCACCTCCGACACGCACGTCCGCTCGCTGGGCGAGCGCCTGCAGGACGACCTCAAGAAGTCGGACAAGCTGCGACCCAACCACGTGGAAGGACTGCAGCAGGGTCGCTGGGTGCTGCTCGATTACGTGGACTTCGTGGTTCACCTCTTTCACCCGACGCTGCGCAACTACTACCAGCTCGAGCGGCTGTGGGGCGACGCCGAAGAGGTGAAGATCACCGCCGCCGGTGGCGACGCGCAGGTGAAGAACACGAGCGGGGCCGGCAGCGACCTGGACAACGACCGCGACGCGGAGGCGATGCTCGCCGAGAAGCCCGCGAAGAAGCCCGCCGCCCCGCGCAAGCGCAGCAAGTCGGGCGGCAGCGGCAAGTGACGTTGCGCGGCCGCCCGTGGCTCGCGGCCATTGCGGCCGCGCTCCTGGCAGCCGGCGCGCCGCGCGCGCTCGCGGCGCAATCGTACTTCGGCCAGAACCAGGTGCAGTACGACCGGTTCGACTGGCACGTGCTCGAGACGGAGCACTTCCTGGTCTACTACTACCCGGAAGAGCACGCGGCCGTGATGGACGCCGCGCGCATGGCCGAGCGCTCCTACGCCCGCCTCGCGCGCCTGCTCGACCACCAGTTCCGCGAGAAGAAGCCCCTCGTCCTCTTCTCCAGTCGCACCGACTTCGGGCAGAACAACGTCACCGGCGACCTGGGGGAGGGCACCGGCGGCGTGACGGAAGCGCTGCGTCACCGCATGCTGCTTCCCTTCACCGGCGACATGAAGTCGTTCGAGCACGTGCTCGGCCACGAGATGACGCACGCGTTCCAGTACGACATCTTCGCGCGCGGCAAGGCGGGCAACGGCCTCCAGGCACTCGCGCAGGTGAACGTGCCGCTCTGGTTCGCCGAGGGGATGGCGGAGTACCTGTCGCTCGGCCCGAGCTCGACGCTCACCGACACCTGGATGCGCGATGCCGCGATGAACGGCGGCATCCCGAGCGTGGAGCAGATGTCGGAGCGTCCCGACCGCTACTTCCCCTATCGCTTCGGCCACGCCTTCTGGGCGTACATCGGCTCGCGGTGGGGCGACGAGGCCATCGGCCAGATCATGAACAGCGTGCCGAGCGTGGGAGTGGAGCGCGCGTTCAAGCGGCAGCTGGGACTCTCGCTGGAAGACCTGGGCGACGAGTGGAAGGAGGACATGCAGCGGCGCTACCTGCCGGCGGTCGCCACGCTCGAGCGCCCGCGCAAGTTCTCGTCGCCGCTGCTGAATGCGCGCAAGAGCGGCGGCGAGATCTTCCTGGCGCCCTCGCTCTCGCAGGATGGGCGCTACATCGCGTTCCTGTCGAACGGAAAGTTCTCGCGAGGCGAGGTGTTCGTGGACCTGTGGCTGGGCGACGCGATCACCGGCAAGCGCATCAAGCGCATCGTGAAGAGCACCACCGACCCGAACTACGAGGAGCTGCGGCTGCTCTACTCGCAGAGCAGCTTCTCGCCGGATGGTCGCCAGCTCGCCTTCACCGCGCAGTACCGCGGGCGCGACGTGCTCTACCTGGCGGACGTGCAGAGCCGCAGCGTGACCAAGCGGTTCACGCTGCCGCTCGAGGGCGTCACGAGCCCGAGCTGGAGCCCCGATGGCCGGCAGCTGGTGGTGAGCGGCAACGTGGGCGGCATCACGGACCTCTACGTGGTGGATGCCGACGGCCACAACATGAAGCGACTGACGAACGACAAGTTCGGCGACCTGCAGCCGCAGTGGAGCCCGGACGGAAAGTCGATCGTGTTCGCCACGGACCGCGGCGACAGCGCCAGCGTGGAGCTGCTGCGCTTCCCCAAGTGGCGCATCGCCACGTACGAGCTGGAGGGCGGGCACATTGCCGTGCTGCCCGGGCAGGCGGGCCTCAACATCAACCCGCAGTGGGCGCCCGATGGCAAGTCGATCGCCTTCCTCTCCGATCGCACGGGGACGGCGAACCTCTACCTCTACGAGACCGCCACGCACCAGCACTTCCAGCTCACGGACGTGGTGGGCGCGATCGGCGCGATCACCGAGTACAGCCCGGCCATCTCGTGGGCGCACGGGGCGGACCGCCTGGCGTTCACGTACTACGAGGATGGCCAGTACACCATCTGGCAGATCGACGACCCGCGGCAGCTGAAGAGGGCGCCCTTCAACCCGGCGAAGGTGATTGCGCAGGTCGCGCCGTTCGACACGACCCACGCGCATGGTGACACGCTCGATGCGCCGCTCCGCACGCTGAGCGTGGCCGCGCTGCTCGACAGCTCCGACTTCGCGCTCCCCGACACGGCGCGCTTCCGCGACTCGAAGTACCGGGTGCGCTTCCAGCCCGACTACGTCGCGCGCCCCGCGATCGGCTACACGCCCGACACGTACGGCCGCAACGTCTTCGGCGGCACGACCATCGTGCTCAGCGACATGCTCGGCAACAATCGCGTGGCGTTCTCGGGCGAGGTGAATGGGCGCATCGCGGAGTCGCGCGTGTTCATGGGGTACACGAGCCTCGGCAGCCGCTGGCAGTTCTCCACGGGGATCTCGCAGAACCCCTACTACTTCCTGTCGAGCGACTCGCTCTCGTTCACGCCGGGCACGAGCGAGGCGACGGAGCACCAGGAGATCACGACGTACATTGCGCGCCAGCTGTTCGCGGTCACGGCATATCCGCTCAACCGGTTCAGCCGGATCGAGTTCGGCGGCGGCTTCAACAACATCGACCGCCAGCGCGTGACCATCGACCGCACGCTCGTGGATGGCCGCGTCACCGGCGACTTCACGCTCAAGGGGCGCCATGGCGACCCGAGCCTGAACTATGTGGACGCGCAGCTCGCGTACGTCTCGGACAACACGCTGTTCGGCTACACGGGCCCGATCCTCGGCCGGCGATATCGCTTCCAGGTGAGCCCCGTGGTGGGCTCGTTCGACTGGGTCGAGTACCTGGCGGACTATCGCCGCTACGACGCGATCCTGTTCAACTACCTCACGTTCGCCACGCGCGCCTACGCGAACATGAGCATCGGCCGCGACGAGAGCACCTTCCCCAAGTACATCGCGCGCCCCGACTTCGTGCGCGGCTACGACCGCAACAGCTCGTTCTACTCGGGCTGTCCCGTGGTGGGCGCCAACACGAGCAATTGCAGCGCGGTGCAGCTGCTCGGGAGCCGCGTGGCGGTGGCGAATGCAGAGCTGCGGTTCCCGCTGGTGCGCCGCTTCGAGCTGGGCATCCTGCCGATCGCGCTGCCGCCGCTGGATGGCCTGTTCTTCTACGACATCGGCGCCGCGTGGAGCCGGGACCAGGCGCTCTACGGGGGACGTCCCATGAACTACGACGTGACCCGCCAGCGCTACCCGCTCCGAAGCTATGGCGCGGGCCTCCGGCTGAACCTGTTCGGCTACGCGATCCTGCGCTGGGACTATGCGGTCCCGGTGGATGCGCCGGGGCGGAAGGGATTCTGGTCGTGGAGCCTCTGGCCTGGCTTCTAGAACTACCGGGGCTGCGGTAACAGCGAGGCTTCTGGCTTCTGGCTGGGGCTGCAGTCGTCGGGCTTCGGGAGCTACGGCTTCGGGGGACTGAAGCCCGAAGCCGACCCTGCTGAAGCCCGAGGACCGAAGCCCTCGCCAGAAGCCTGAAGCCACGCAGTTACCGACGCCCGAGCATGTAGATTTCGAAGTGCGAAAAAGACTCCTGATCCTCGCCCTGTCGGCGGCCTGCGGAAGAGACTCCGGCTCCGGCGCTGCGCAGGGCAGCGCGCCCTCCGCCCCTGTGAATCGCGGCCCCGACATGCTGGCGATCCGGGTGCCGCAGAAGGGCGGGATCGCGCGGGTGATGCGCGTGCCGAAGTACGACTCGCTGCTCTGGCAGTCGGGCGACCCCGCGCCCGCGGTCGATCGCATCCTGGCCTTCGATTCCGACGCGGGGCTCCTGGCCTACGTGGACCAGAAGGGACTTCCGGCGCGCATCGACTTCCGGCTCGGCGGCGCGGGCAATGCGTCGCGCGCGAAGCTCACGTCGCTCTCGTCCGCCGACGGCACGAGCATCTACGGGATCGGCGCCGATGGGGCCATCGTGCGACTCACGCCGAGTGGCGACTGGTCATTCAAGCCGCCCCGCGCGGCGCGCGCAGTGTGGGCGCAGCACGACGGTTCCCTGATCGTGCTCGTGGGACGGAACCAGGAAGCGAACCTCTACCGCATGCGTCCCCCGGACACGCGGCTGCTCGACACGCTGCGCTTCGACGTGGAGTGGCACGGGCAGACGGTCACCACCGGCGACCGTCTCTACTTCGTGGTGGACTCCGGGCTCGTGGGCATTCGGTCGCGCACCATGGAGTGGATCACGCCGCTGTCGCTCACCGCGACTGTCACCGACGCAGTGGCCACGCCGAGCGGCGATCGCATCTACGTCGCCACGCAGGCGAGCGCGGTGGTGCAGGTGTTCGACCGCTACCAGAACAAGGTCGTGCAGCGCATCGAGCTGCCGGGAGTCACGCGAGACCTCCGGATGGACCCCGTGGGCCGCTACCTGCTGGCGCGTCCCGAGCGTGGCGACTCTGCGTGGATCGTGGCGGTGGGAACGGACCGCGTGATCGGCTCCGTCTCCACCGACTGGCGCAGCGACCTCCCCCTCGTGTCGCCCGACGGGAGCGTGCTCGTGGCGCAGGGCGCCGACGTCGCGGCCATCGACGGTGAGACGCTCACGCATCGCGCCGACATCGTGGGCGGCGCGAAGGACAGCTGGTACGCCTTCACCTGGAACGGCTTCCGCCCGCGCGACAAGCGCCTCGACCTGCCGGTGCAGTTCGACACGAATCCCCCGGCCGTCGCGATCGATACCTCGGTGCACGACTCCACCGCCTCGGCCACCGACAGCACGGGCTCCGCGAAGCCCGCCGCACGCGCCCCCGCGGCCACTGCGCCGACGCGTGCGGGGTGGACGGTGTCCTTCGCCGCGGTGCTCGACGAGGCGAAGGCCCGTGACCTCGCGTCGCAGATTCGCGTGGGCGGCGTTGCCCCTCGCGTGCTGCAGACCAATCGCGATGGTGCGACGATCTGGCGCGTTGTCCTCGGCCCCTATCCAACGCGCGACGAGGCCGAGAAGGTCGGCAAGGATTCGGGTCGCGCGTACTGGGTCTACGAGGGGCAGCCGTAGCCCGTGGTCGATCACTCCCGCATCGACTGGGAAGCCGAGGGCCGCCGGCTTGGCGAGGGGCTCGATTTCGCGAGCGCCGTCGTGGTGCTCGGCGACGACGCCGAGAGCACCGCCTGGGTGGCCGTGGGCATCGCGCGCACGCAATGCTCGAGGCGCCGCGTGGCGCTCGGCGACCTGCTGGGCGACGCGTATCCCATCGCGAGCCTGGTGAGCGGCGAGGACGACGACCCGCACGGACTGGTGGACAGCTTCCTCTTCGGCGTGTCGCTGAATCGCATCGCGCGGCCCACGCAGGAGTCCGAGGAGCTGTTCGTGATGCCGAGCGGCAGCGACCTGTCACGCATCGAGGAGCTGCTGTCGCACGAGCGCTGGGCGCGCCTGGCCGCCGGATTCCGCGAGGCCGGTGCACTGCTGGTGCTCGTGGCGCGGGCAGACGCGCCCGACATCGAGATGCTGGTGGCACACACCGATGGCGCCGTCCTCGTGGGCGAGAAGGTGCCGGCGGCGCTTCCCGTGTCGCGCGTGCTGGCGTCGGTGCGCAGCTCGCGCGGCATCGAGCCCGCCGTCACGCGGTCGGCGCACAGCGGGTACGATGACGCCGTGCCCGAGGCGGTGCCGGCGATCGCCTCAGAGCACGCCCCACGCACGGAGAAGCCTGCGCGCGCGCGACCGAAGCCGCGGTCGAGCGCGCGACCTTCGCTCCGCACCCTTCAGCGCTGGCAAGCCTGGAGCCTTGGCTCGGTGGCCGTGCTCGTGCTGGCCGGCATCACCTTCTGGTTCGCACGGAGGCCCTTCGCCAGCGCCCCGCTGGGCGAGCACCAGCGCGTGAAGCCCGACACCGGCTCCAGCAACGCGATCCGCCTCACGGACGGCGCGCCTGCGCCCCAGTTGCCCGTTGTCAAGAACCCGGAAGACTCGATTTCCGCGGCCGCCTGGAGCGTGGAGTTGACCAACCTCAACACGCCGGCAGGCGCTATCTTGAAGGCGCGTGAGATGCGGGAGGCAGTCCCCGCCGGCACCTTCGCGCCGGTGCAGTACCAGGGCGCCGTGTGGTACAGCATTCGGGGTGGGGCGTACGGATCGGCCAGTGAGGCAGAATCGCTGCTCGCGACGCTTCGAAAGAGCGGCGTGGTGGAAGCGGGATTCGGCAAGGTGATCCGCGCTCCCCTGGCCTTCCTGCTTGCCGACTCGCTGGCGGAACTGGATGTGGCGGCGCGCCTGGCGCCGTTCGCAGCGCACGACCTGCCGGTGTATGCGCTGCAGCAGCAAGACGGTTCAGTGAAGCTCTACGCGGGCGCCTTCGAGACGCCCGCGCAATCCATACTGCTGATCGACGCGCTGCTCGCCGCGGGCATCGCGCCGTCGCTCGTGTTTCGAACGGGGAGAGTGTTCTAGTGCAGTTGACCAAGCTCGAGCTGCAGGGATTCAAGTCGTTCGCCGACAACACCGTGCTCGAGTTCGAGCCGGGCGTCACGGCGATCGTGGGCCCGAACGGCTGCGGCAAGTCCAACGTCTCGGACGCCGTGCGCTGGGTGCTCGGCGAGCAGCGCGCACGGCTGCTGCGCGGCGCCAAGATGGAGGAGGTGATCTTCCAGGGTTCGAGCGCCCGCCGCGCCGTGAACGTGGCTGAAGTGTCGCTGCACTTCTCGAACGACGAGGGCATCCTCCCGGTGCCGTTCAAGGAAGTCGTGATCACGCGGCGCCTCTCACGCTCCGGGGACAGCGAGTACTTCCTGAACCGCGCTCCCTGCCGCCTGCGCGACATCGCCGACCTGCTCCGCGGCACCGGCCTCGGCGCCGACACGGGAGTGGTGATCGAGAGCAAGATGATCGACGCGCTGCTCTCGGACCGCCCCGACGATCGTCGCGAGCTGTTCGAGGAAGCGGCCGGCGTGGGCCTCTATCGCGACCGCCGCCGCACCACGGAGCGTCGCCTCGAGGAGACGATGACGGACCTGCAGCGCCTCGACGACCTGATCAACGAGGTGCAGAGCCAGGTTCGCTCGCTGGCGCGGCAGCGCAAGCGCGCCGAGCGTTACTCGGAGATCACCACTCGGCGCTTCACGGTGGAGATCGCGCTGGCCGCCCGCGAGATGGCAGCGTGGGCGGAGGAACTTGGCCGCCTCGAGCTGCGCGTCGCCGAGCTGCGCGAGGCGCAGCCGCTGAACGAGGAGGCGATGCGCAACGCCGAGCAGGCGCGCGAGGGTGCGCACGCCGCGCGCGCCGCCGCCGAGGCGCATCGCGCGGAGCTGGGCCGCCTCGTCGCGAGCCAGCGCGAGGGCGTGCAGCGCATTCGCGCCGAGATGGCCGTGGCTGAGGAGCGCCAGCGCAATGCGCTCGCGCGACGCCAGCGTGCCGAGACCGAGGCGGGCGAGGGCGCGGCGCACGGCGAGCGACTGGCCATGGATCGCGAGCACGCGAGCACCGAGCGCGTCCGGCTGGACGAGGAGCTCGGCACCGCGCGCGAGGCGATGGCGCAGGCGCAGCGCGCCGACGAGGAGGCGCGACAGCTGGTGAGCGCAGCCCGCGGCGCGCTGGATGTCGCGGAGCGCGCGCTGCGCGAGCTGCACGATCGCGTGCGACGCCACGATCACGAGCGCGAGCGCGCGCAGCGTGAGCTCGACGAAGTGTCACAGCGCCACGACACGCTCGAGCTCGAGCGCCGGCAGCTGGCCGAGGCGCTCGAGCTGGTGAGGAGCGAGCTGGCGGAGTCGCAGGTCGCGCTCGAGGGCGCGCGCGCGGCCTTCGCCGGGGCGCAGGACGCACTGCGCGAGGCGCGCGAATCCGATCGTGCCACGCGCGAGGAGGAAGCCGGTGCGCGCGGTGAGCTGTTCCGCGCGGACGAGGCGCTCACGAGCCTGCAGGGCAAGGTGAACGCGCTCGAGGCGCTGGAGCGCGAGCGCGTGGGACTGGCCCCCGCCGCCGCACGGCTGCTCAAGGAGCGCGAGCAGTTCGCCGAGGGCTCGATCCTCGGCCCGCTCTCCGACTTCATCTCGGCGGACCAGGGCTCGGCCCTCCTCGTCGAGCGCTTCCTGGGCGCCACCGTGCACGCGGTGATCGTTCGCGATCGCGCGGCAGCCGACGAGATCCGCAGCTGGCATCACGAGGCGAATCCCGGTCCCCTGCTCCTCCTTCCGCTCGACGCGCTCACCGACGAGATGATGGGCCAGGAGTCGCACGGCGTGCTCGCCGAGCTGGTGCAGGCGGCGGGCCCGGGTCGGAACTGGGTGAAGATGCTCCTCGGGCACGTGGAGGCGGTGGACAATGGGTCTGCCTTCGTGGACGCGCGCGGTGCGGTGTGGCTGCCGGGCACCACCGCCGGTCCTGGTCCGCTTCGCCGCCGCGCCGAGCTGTATTCGCTGCGCTCCGAGCTCGCCGCGGCGGAAGGCGCGCGCGCGGTGGCCTCTGCCCGCGCCGATGAGTTGCGCGCGGCGCTGCAGGCGTCCGAGCTGCGCGTGAACGGCATGCAGGAAGCCGCGAACGAGAGCCAGCAGGGCGTGACACAGGCGCAGGAGCACTTCGCACAGCTCGAGCGCCGCAGCCAGCGCGCCGAGCGCGAGCTGCAGGAGGCGGTGGCCCTCGGCGAGCGACTGGTGACGCGTCGCAACGAGCTGCAGCAGCGCATCGCCTCGCTGGACGAGGAGAGCGCGGCGGTGCGCGTTGCGAGCACCGAGCGCGAGACCGAGCTGGTCACGCTTCGCGCCCAGCTCACCGAGGTCGAGGGTGGGCAGGAGCATGCGCGCGAGTTCCGCACGCAGGCGCAGGTATCGGTGGCCGAGGCGCAGGCGCGGCTGGAGGTCGCGAGTGACCGCGCGCGCCGGCTGGAGCAGGAGTTCGGCAATGCCGCGCAGCGGCTGCAGGCGCTCCACGCCGAGTTGAGCGAGCTGTCGCAGGCGGACGCGACGCTGGCCGAGCAAATGCAGGCGTGGCAGATGGACCTCGATGCGCGCACCTCGGCGCTGGCGGACGGCGAGCATCACCTGTCCGACGCCGAAGCCGGCGTGGTGAGCGCCGACGAGGCGCTCACGGTGAGCGACCATGCGCTGGACGAGGCGCGCCGCCGCGGCACCATGGTCAGCGAGGAGCTGCACTCGGCCGAGCTCCGGTACACGGAGCTGTCGGGGCGCCGCACGGCGATTCGCGAACGGCTCGAGACCGAGTGGCGCAAGCCACTGGACGAGATGCTCGCCACGCACGAGCCGGTGGACATGGACGACGCGTCGCTGCGCGGCGAGGCCGAGGCGCTTCGCCAGCAGCTCGAGACCCTCGGTCCCGTGAACGTGCTGGCGATCGAGGAGCACGACGAGCAGGTGCGTCGCCTGGAGTTCCTCACCACGCAGCGCGCCGACCTGTTCGATGCGCGCGCGCAGCTGCAGCAGGCGATCCGGGAGATCGACGTGCAGGCGCGCGAGCTGTTCCTCGCGACGTTCAACCAGGTGCGCGAGAACTTCCGCCAGATCTTCATGTCGCTCTTCGGCGGCGGCGAGTGCGACCTGCGCCTCGAGAACCCGGACACGCCGCTGGACTGCGACATCGAGATCCACGCGAGCCCGCGCGGCAAGCGCACGCAGCGCATCCACCTGCTGTCGAGCGGCGAGCGCGCGCTCGTCGCGCTGTCGCTGCTGTTCGGCATCTTCCTCACGAAGCCGAGCCCCTTCTGCCTGCTGGACGAGGTGGACGCGCCGCTGGACGACGCCAACGTGGGCCGCTTCGTGCGCATGCTCACCGAGTTCAAGCAGCGCACGCAGTTCATCGTGATCACGCACAACCCGCGCACCACCACCGAGGCGGCGGATGCGGTGTACGGCGTCACGATGCAGGAGCCGGGCGTCTCGAGCCTGGTGTCGGTGCGGATGCGCGGGCAGGTGGTCGAGGGCATCAACACCAACGAGGCGGTCGGCGCCGGCGCATGAGGCGCTGGCTGCTCGCCCTCGCCGTGGTGGCGAGCGTCGTCTCCGGGTCGCAGGCTGCGTGGGCGCAGACCGCGACCCTTCAGTTCGTGAATGCCCCCTTCTTTCCCTTTCCCGTGGCGCCGGAGATGGTGGCGCTCACGCAGGGGTTCAGCGAGTCGGATGGGCCGCTGACGCTCAGGGTGGAGATCGCGAGGGACCAGCAGTTCGCCGGCGTCGTATATCGGGAAGACCACCTCGGGCAGTCGTCGTCGTTCAAGGTGCAGCGACTGCTGCCGCCCAATACCACGCTGTTCGTGCGGCTCACCGTGATCGACAACCGCAGCGTGACCCGCGTGCAGCAGGTGTACGGGCCCGTGACCACGCCGGCATGGCTGACGCTGATCAGCCCGGAGGGAGTGAACAACATCACGGTGGACTCGAGGCGCCCCACCTTCAACTGGTCGAGCGCGCGCGTGAGCACGCCGCCGGGGCCGTGGACCTACGACTTCAGCGTGGTGAACGTGGCCACGCAGCAGGTCGAGTTGCTGGCGCCGGGCCTCATCGACACGGTGTTCACCTCGCCGCTGGACCTCGCGGCGAACACCTCGTATCGCTGGGCGGTCACGGCGCGCGTGGCGAATGGCAGCCCCGCCGACAGCGCGCGCGTGATCAGCTCCTCCACCTTCGTGATCCTCAGCTCCGACGCGCCGCGCGCCACGCTGATCTACCAGAACTTCCCGAACCCGTTCCCGAATGCGGTCACGGGCGTCACCTGCATCTGGTTCGACCTGCGCGTGGAGAGCGACGTGCAGCTCGAGGTGCGCGACCTTCGCGGGTCGCTGGTGAAGACCCTGGTGCCCGGCGCGCTGCCCGCACGGCTGCCATCGGGCATCTATGGAAGAGGGAGTGGTGGATGTGACAGCCGGCTGCAGTGGGACGGCACCGATGGATCGGGCCGCACCGTCGCGCCAGGCGTCTACCTGCTCCGCTTCCGGGCGGGTGGGGTGAATACGTTCAAGAAGATGTTGTTCGTCGGGAAGTAGTCTTCCTGAGCACAGCGAAGGATCTGCCGTTGCGCCGTTCTGTCACCCAACCGGAAACCCTCATGCCCATCTCGGAACTCCTCCTCCCGGAATTCGACTCGGAGATTGCCACCACCCGCCGCGTGCTCGAGCGCGTGCCCACCGACAAGGGCTCCTGGAAGCCGCACGAGAAGTCGTTCCCCATGGGCCACCTCGCGCAGCTCGTCGCGCGGCTGCCGGGGTGGGTGAACATGATCATGGATCGCGACGAGCTCGACATCGCGCCGGTGGACGGCCCGAAGTTCCCCGGCTACAGCCTCGAGACTACCGAGACGCTGCTCGCCGAGTTCGACAAGAACGCCGCCGCTGGGCGCGCATCCATCGAGAAGGCGACCGACGCCGCGCTCGGCGAGACGTGGACACTCAAGGCCGCGGGTCACGCGATGCAGGGTGGCACTCGCTACTTCATGCTGCGGACCACGGTGCTCAACCACCTGGTGCATCACCGCGCGCAGCTCGGCCTCTACCTGCGAATGGTGGATGAAAAGGTGCCGTCCATGTACGGCCCCACCGCCGACGACAAGCAGAAGTAGCACGCCGCGACCTGGCACGCGGCACGAATGCGACTCGTCACGGTAGGCACCGGCACCGTAGCGCTCACGGCCGAGCGCTCGCGGTCGTGCCAGTGGCTGGAGGCGGGATCGCATCGCCTGCTGATGGATTGCGGCAGCGGAACCGCGCAGCGGCTGCCGGCGCTGGGGCTGCCGTGGCCCCTCGTCACGCACCTCCTGCTCACGCACTTCCACCCCGATCATCACGGCGACCTGCCCACGCTCTTCCAGGCGTGGAAGCACGGCATGATGACGCCTCGCTCCGCGCCCATGACGATCGTGGGCCCCGTGGGAACGTGGGGGCTGCTCGAGCGCCTCGCGCAGGCGTACGGCGACTGGATCCTCGCGCCGGGGTGGCCGGTGACGCTGGTGGAGATCCAGCCCGGGGAGCGCCTGTCGGTGGGAGACGGAACCGTCATCGAGGCCCGCCCGGTTCCCCATACGGTGGAGAGCGTGGCATATTCCATCGAGCGCGGCGGGCGCCGGATCGTCTACACGGGCGACACGGGGTTCGATGCCGGGCTGGCAGCCTGGGCGCGCGATTGCGACCTGCTGCTCACGGAATGTTCGCTCCCCGCTTCCATGCCGGTCGCGGGGCACCTGACGCCCGAGGAGTGCGCCGAGCTCGCGCGACTCGCGCAGCCGAGGCACCTCGTGCTCACGCACCTCTACCCACCGGTGGAGCGCGTGGACATCGCGGGGATCATTCGGGAAAAGTTCACGGGACCACTCGACGTCGCCTTCGACGGCTTCGAGGTCCGCATCGAGGAAGGCGAGTAATGCTGGTGGTCATGCGGCATGACGCAACGGACGAGCAGGTGACGCGCGTCGTCAGTGCCATCGAGGCGATGGGATTCACGGCGCGGCCCATGCCGGGCCAGCAGCGCACGAGCATCGGGCTCGTGGGCAACGACCGTCGCGTGGACGGATCGGGCATCGAGGCCATGGCGGGCGTGGCGGAAGTCATCTACGTCACGCGGCCGTACAAGCAGGTCTCGCGCGAGTGGCGCGCCGACAACACCATCGTGACCATCGCGCCGGGCGTGTCGTTCGGCGGCGCCGACGTGCCGATCATTGCGGGCCCGTGCAGCGTGGAGGGCGAGGAGCAGATCGTCGAGAGCGCACGCATGGTGAAGGCCGCCGGTGCGGCCGCGTTGCGCGGCGGCGCATTCAAGCCGCGCTCGTCCCCCTACTCGTTCCAGGGACTCGGCAAGCAGGGGCTCGAGTTCCTCGCGACCGCGCGCAGGGAGACCGGCCTGCCGATCGTGACGGAGGCGCTCGACGAGGCGGGCGCCGACCTCGTGGCGGAGTATGCCGACTGCATCCAGATCGGCGCGCGCAACATGCAGAACTACTCGCTGCTCAAGCAGGTGGGTCGCATGAAGAAGCCCGTGCTGCTCAAGCGCGGCATGGCCGCGACGATCGTGGACCTGCTGCTGAGTGCCGAGTACATCCTGGCCGAGGGCAACGACCAGGTGATCCTCTGCGAGCGCGGCATTCGCGGCTTCGACACGCTCACGCGCAACCTGTTCGACCTGAGCGCCATTCCGCTGGTGCAGAGCCTCTCGCACCTGCCGATCGTCGCGGACCCGAGCCATGGCACGGGGCTGCGCGACAAGGTCACGCCGATGGGCCGCGCCGCGATCGCCGCGGGCGCCGATGGATTGCTGGTGGAAGTCCACCCGCACCCCGAGCAGGCGCTGTCGGACGGCGGTCAGACGCTCTTTCCCGAGCAGTTCGCCAAGCTGGTGCTCGAGGCGAAGGCCATCGCCGGGGCGATCGGGCGGACCATCACGCCTGCGCCTGGCGCCGTTCGGCCACCTACGCGGGGAAAGCTCGCACTGGGGTAGTGGGCTGCCGGGACTTCGGTAACAGCGTGGCTTGGGGCTTCTGGCTGGGGCTGCAGTCATCGGGCTGCAGTAACGACGGCTACGGGCTACTGGCTTGCACTGCGGGGCTGCGGGAACGGGGCATTACGGAACGACACCCGTCGAAAAGGGGTACCAAACGCATGACCCGACTCAAGCCTGTCGCGCTGCTCGCGCTGATATCCATGCTGGGCGCCGCGAAACCCCCGCGCCAGCAGGACGCGCGCAGCATTCTCGACCGCGCAATCACTGCGTGGGCCAAGGTTCGCACCGTGCGCGCGTCGTTCGACCAGGTGCTGCTCAACCCCATCACGGGATCGGACCTCAAGGCGAGTGGCGCGTACCAGCAGCAGCGGCCGGGCAAGCTCTCGGTCACCTTCACCGAGCCCGCGGGCGACCGCATCGTGGCCGACGGGAAGAATCTCTGGCTCTACCTGCCCAGCACCACGCCGGGCCAGGTGATCCGCCAGGCGCAGGGCGATGAGGGCGCCGCCGGCGTGGACCTCTCGGCGCAGTTCCTGTCGCGCACCGCAGCCGCGAAGTACGACGTGAAGCTCGCGGGCGCCGAGAAGGTGGGCGATCGCCCGGCGAAGGTGCTCGCGCTCACCGCGCGCGCCGGGTCAGGGCTGCCGTTCACGAATGCGCGCGTCTGGGTGGACGATGCCGATGGCTTCGTGCGCCAGTTCGAGATCGTGGAGGCGAGCGGGGTCACGCGTCGCATCCGGCTCACCTCGCTCGTCACGAACGGCAAGGTGGACGCGGGCGCATTCCGCTTTGCGGTGCCCGCGGGCTCGCGCGTAGTGGACCGGTAGGCCGAACCACCACGCGCTGGGGGCGCTAGCTGGCGCCCGCCTCGTTCTCGTCGATCAGCTGCTCGATGTGCTTGCCGAGTTCGCCGGCATGCGATCCGGTATCCTCCACCGCGCCGCCGAGCCGCACGTCGTCGCGCAGGTGGGCCTCGCCCTCGGGCTCGGTTCGCAGGTCCTCGACATCCGCCTGGCGAACCTTGAAGTGGCCACCCGTGTCGCGCCCGTTGTGCGGCTTGCTGCGATCAGACATGCGATTCGCTCCGTTGGTGTGTACCCGGAGGAGGCGCAAGGAGCGAGCCTGATCCGCTGCTCACTCCTCGACGAGCGCCCGCAGGCGCTCGATCGCGTCGTCCCACTGCGCGGAGATCCGCGCGAGCTGCTCGCGCGCGTCGTCCACGGGCCCGCGCCGGAATTCCCACAGTCGCTCGCGCCCGCGGCGTGACCCGCGCACGAGCCCGCTCTGCTCGAGCACCTCGAGGTGCTTCGAG
Source organism: Gemmatimonadota bacterium (assembly GCA_028287305.1). Classification (GTDB taxonomy): domain Bacteria; phylum Gemmatimonadota; class Gemmatimonadetes; order Gemmatimonadales; family Gemmatimonadaceae; genus JAQBPX01. The sequence goes on along the minus strand of JAQBPX010000032.1, from coordinate 110,979 downwards.
ACCGCCTGGCGCGTGATGCCCGTGCCCGCCGTGAGCGCCGAGATGGACGCGGGACCATCTCGACTCAGGCGCGATACCAGCGACAGCCGCGTGCTGTCGCCGAGGGCCGCGAACACGTGCGCGGTGCGCACGTGCGTGCTGCGACGGTTACGCGTCGCGCTCGACATGCGCGATGATGTTCTTCATCTGGCCGGTCCATCCGCCCTCGTTGCCACGGAAGGCGATGTCGCGGCGTGAGTCGGGCAGCGCGTCGAACCCCGACTCGACGATCGTGAGCTTCGTGCCCCCCTCGGCGTCCTCGAGGTCGAAGGTGACGAGCGTGGTGGGCTCGGTGGAGTAGTCCTGGCTCATGTCCACGGCATTCGGGTGCCAGCGCCAGCTCACGTGATGCTCTGGCTCCACGCGCAGGAAAGAGATGTCGAACATGCAGTGTTCATATCCGGGATGGAGCACCTTGGCGCGGCGCGTGCTCCCGGCCGAGATTGGGCCGTCGAGCTCCATCTTGAACCAGGTGCGGAACTCAGCGGCGTCGGAGATGGCACGCCAGACGCGGGCGCGGGGGGCCTTGAGGACGGCTTCCTTGCGGATGGTGTCGGTCATGTGATATGCAATGTTTGGGTTGCATGTATAGTAGTCCGCGCTACCGGGACATGCAACCCCCTGCTTGCATATGTGACCTACATCTTGCTCCATGGCGGCTTCACGCCCACGCTCCGCGCATAGGCGATCAGCTGGCCCAGGTGCTCGTGCTGGTCGCCGGTCATGCCGAAGGCGGCTTCCTCGAGCGTCACCCCCCAGGGCTTGTAGGTCCCCGTCATTGACGCCGCATCGGCGGCCGCCATCTGCGCCTGGCAATACGCCCAGCTCTTCTCGAGCTGCGCGAGGATCGCGGCCTTGCCCGTCACCTTCTCGAGCGCCGGCAGTGCCTCGCGCGGCGAGCCGAAATCCGCGGGCGGCTTGCCGCCGACCGAGCCGGGCGCGTAGTAGTCCCACTCGCCAACCAGGTGCATCAACACCTCCGACACCGATCGCACGCCGGGCGCCGGCCGCCACCCGTACTTCTCCTCGGGGATCGCGTTCGCGAGGGCCATGATCTTCGCGTGCGTCGAATCGAGGTCGGCCAGGTAGTGCTGCTTGACGCGCGCCGCGGACTTCGCGTCCAGCTCCTGCGCCTGCGCGCTCGGTGCGACGAGCGCGATCGAGGCGAGCGACAAGCCGAGCGTGAACAGCCGGCTCACGAGTTTGCTGGTCATCATGGACTCCTCATTGGGGATGGCTGCGTAATGTCCACGCGCGCGCCGGAACCGCCACTCCCTTCGTCCCCGCGCAGCAGTCCCTGACAGGATGCATACGTGGCGCGCGGCGGCCACGCGTCGCTAACATTGCACCGCATGAAGCGACTCTGCCTCTTCCTCATCACGTGCGCGCTCGCCGGCATCGGCGGCACCTTCGGATCCGTGGTGGGCCACGGCTTCGGCCGCGCCGGGCTGATCGCCGGCGGCCTGCTCGGCGGCCTCCTCGCCGTCGCCTTCGCCGTGCGCGCCTCCACCCGGCTCGGCTGGCTGGCGCCCTCCGAATTCCGCGGCGCGCTCATCGGGGGCGCGATCGGGTTCGTCGCTTCCAGCGCACTTGCCCTGTCGACCGCGTCGAACCCCATCGGGCCGATCCTCGCCACGTCGCTCGCGGGCCTTGGCGCGGTGGCCGGCGCCGCACTCGGGAGCCGCAGGGCGGCCTGAACGAGCACGGCCCCGCAATTCCGGCTGATCAGCCGAGGTAGCCCTCCAGGCGCTCGAGGCAGCCCGTCCATCCCTTGGTGTGGTGGTCGCGCGAGCTCTCGTCGGGCAGTCCCTCGTGCACCATCGCCAGCTCGGTCTTTCCATCAGCGGTCCGCCTGAAGTCGAGCGACACCGTGGTCTCCGGAAAGTTCGGCGAGTCCTGCCAGCGCCAGGTGTAGACGAGGCGCGTGTTCGGCTCGATCTCACGATAGGTGCCGCCCACCGGCCGCACCTTGCCGTCGGGGAGGCGCATGTGCACCACGTACGCGCCGCCCACCCGAAAGTCCTGCTCCACCGCCTGAACCGTGACCGGCGCGGGGGAGAACCATTCCTTCATGGCTTCGGGCGACGCGAACGCCGCGAAGACGCGCTCGGGCGGGGCGTTGAGCGTGCGGCTGATGCGGAGGGTCGTGTCTTGCGCTGCGGTGCTGGCGGGGGACATGGGGCGTTCTCCTCGGGTGGTGAGTGCCGGTCCAGGTAGGCCTCGAGCCGGTCGAACTGCGCGTTCCACATCTGCTCGTACGGACGCAGCCACTCGGCGATCGGCGCGAGCGCTGCGACGCGCAGGCGGCATCGTCGCTCGCGTCCCACCCGGCGACGCTCCACCAGCCCGGCGCGCTCGAGCACCGAGACGTGCTTGGACACGGCGACGAGCGACATCTGGAACGGATCGGCTACGAGCGCCAGCGCCACTTCGCCATCGCGGGCGAGCCGCGCGACGATGCTGCGCCGGGTGGGGTCTGCCAGGGCGCCGAACACGGCGTCGAGGGTGGGGGCGGCTGACTTAACCATATGGTTTAGTATTATCGCCCGCTCGCGGCCTGTCAAGCGCCGCGTTGCCGCAGGTCCCGGCACCGGCGACGTTTCCCTCCGTGCGACTTGCGATCCTCTCCGACATACACGGCAACCTCCTCGCCCTGGAGGCCGTCCTCGCCGACCTGGCGGCTCGCGCGCCGGATGCCGTGGTCAACCTGGGCGACTGCGCCACCAGCCCGCTCTGGCCGCGCGAGACGGTCGAGCTGCTGGACACGCTGGGCTGGCCCACCGTGCGCGGCAACCACGATCGCTGGCTGGTGGAAGCGCCGCCACGCGACTCCCTGCCCCGCTCCGTGTCCTTCACGCGCGCCTCCCTCACGCACGAACAGCGCGCGCGCTACGCGTCGCTGCCCGCATCGCTCGAGCTGGCGCCCGGGACCCTCGCGCTGCACGGCCGCCCGTCCAGCGACAGCGAGTACCTGCTCGAGGAGAAGGTGGACGGTCGCCTCGCCAACTCCACCCTGCGCACGCTCGACCAGCGCCTCGCGGGCGTGGCGCACGACGTGGTGCTCTGCGGGCACAGCCACCAGCAGCACTTCGCGTACGCGACGGGAGGCCGCCTCGTGCTGAACCCGGGCAGTGTCGGCTGTCCACGCTCCGCGGACGACGAGCCGCTCGACACGGTGGAAGCCGGCTCGCCCCACGCGCGATACGCAGTGATCACGCAGCGGGGCGCGCGATGGTCCGTCGAGATGATCGCGCTCGATTACGCATTCAGCGAGGTGGCCGGGCAGGCCACGCGGAATGGTCGCGCCGACTGGGCGACCGGATTCCTCCACGGCGCCGGCTGACCCGTGTCGCCACTCGTGCTGCTGCTGGTGCTCCTCTCGGCGGTGATGCACGCGTGGTGGAACTACCTGCTCAAGCGCGCCGGCGGAACGCAGCTCTTCGTGGCGCTGAGCAAGGTGGCTGAGCTGCTGCTGTTCGCGCCGGCATTCCTGGTGCTCGGGTTGCCCGAGGCGCGGATGCACGGCGCGTCGCTGCTGCGATTCGCGACGGTGGGTGCGGCGTTCACCCTCGCCAACTACCTGTTCCTGGGGCTCGCGTACTCTCGCGACGAACTCTCGCGCGTGTACCCCGTGGCGCGCGGCGCAGTGCTGCTCTTCCTGCCACCGCTCGCATACGTCACGCTCGAGGAGCGGCTCGCGCCCGCCGGCGTCGCGGCCCTTGCGCTGATCCTCGCCGGCATCCTGGTGCTGCAGCTGCCCTCGCTCACGCTCGACTCGGTGCGCGGGCTCATCCCGACCATCGCGCGCAGCCCCGCCACCGGCTTCGCGCTCCTCGCCGCGCTCGGCACCGCCAGCTACACCATCTGGGACAAGCGCGCCATCCAGCAGCTCTCCGCGTTCACGTATTTCTACACGTATACGGCGATGAGCGCGTGCATGTACGCCGCCTGGGTGATGCACCGTCACCCGCGCGACGTCGTCATCGCCGAGTGGCAGCGGAACTGGCGGCCCATCCTGCAGGTGGGCTTCTTCAACGTGATGGCCTACCTGCTGGTGCTCGCCGCGCTCAAGTCGGGCGTCGCGAGCTACGTCGTGGCGCTCCGTCAGCTCAGCATCGGGTTCGGCGTGTTCCTCGGCTGGTGGCTGCTGGGCGAGCCGGTGGGCCCGCCCAAGCGGCTCGGGATCACCCTGCTGGTCGCGGGGTGTATCGTGGTGGCGCTCGCCCGGTGACCCCTTCCCCACGTTATCGTTCACCATGACCAGTCCCGACCCGATCATCCACCACCCGCTGGTCCTCCAGCTCGGGCCCCTCTCCGTCACCGGCTTCGGGCTGGCCGTGCTCGCGGCCTTCGGCATCGGGCAGGTCGTGGCGCAGCACGAGAGCGTGCGCCGCGGGCTCGACCCGGAACCGATCGGCGACGTGGTGTTCGCGTCGATCATCGGGTTCCTGCTCGGCGCCAAGCTGTATTACGTGATCCTGATGCACGACTTCTCGCTCTTCTTCACTCGCGGCGGGTTCGTGTTCTGGGGCGGGTTGATGGGCGGCATCCTGGCGAGCTGGATCGCGATCAGGCGTCGGAAGATTCCCTTCCTGCGCATCGCCGACGTCTGCGCTGCCGGCATTGCGGCCGGCTACGCGGTAGGACGCACGGGCTGCTGGGCCGTGGGCGACGACTATGGCCGCCCCTGGCTCAGCCGCTTCGCCGTCGCGTTCCCCGAGGGCGCGCCGCCCTCCACCGTACGCTCGCTGTCGCAGGACTTCAGCTCGGCCATCCCTGCCGGGGCCACCGGCGACACCGTGCTCTCCGTGTATCCCACGCAGCTCTACGAAGTGGCGATGGGGCTGCTGATGTTCTGGTACCTCTGGCGCGTGCGCGACCACAAGCACGCCGAGGGCTGGCTGTTCGGGCTCTACTGCGTGCTCGCGGGAGTCGAGCGGTTCATCGTGGAGTTCTATCGCGCGAAGGACGACCGCTACTTCGGCGCGCTCACGTCAGCGCAGCTGATCGCGATCGGCTTCGTGGTGGTGGGCGCGATCATCATGCAACTGCGCAAGTCGCCCAGGCCGGGAATGCCGGGCATCTACGCAACCGCCGCATGACGCTGTCACGTGGGCTTCGCGCCCTGGCGCTGCTGCTCGTCGCGGCGCCGGGCGCGCACGCGCAACTGCTCGCGGCGCCCGATCACTTCGTCACGGCGAACGGCGCGAGCATCCGCTATCGCGACATCGGCAGCGGCGACGCCGTGATCCTGCTCCACGGATTCGGCAACCAGGTCGAGAACTGGGCGGGCATCGGCGACTCGCTCGCCGTGAATCATCGCGTGATCGTGATGGACCTGCGCGGCTTCGGCAAGAGCACCAACTACCGCGACGCAGCCTCCTACGCGCACATGTCGGAAGACGTCGTGACGCTCATGGACGAGCTGCGGGTCCCGCGTGCGCACCTGGTGGGACACTCGATGGGCGCAGGCACCGCGGCGCGGCTCGCGCTGGCGCATCCGTCGCGCTTCGCCACCGCATCGCTGATCTCGGGCTTCTATCGCGACTCGGCCGAGACGGACTCGACGTTCGCGCCGTACCTCGCGGCGCTGGAGCGGGGCGAGGGACTCACCGCGCTGTTCCACTGGCTACTGCCCGCGCTGAGCGACAACGTGCTCGCCATGGTGAATGCCGGCTTCATGGCGCGGAACGACAGGGACGCACTGGTCGCCGTGATGCGCGAGGGTCCGCATGCATCCATCGCATGGGGACCACCGGCGGGCACGTGGAATCCCGTGGTGGTGCACCTGATCGTGGGAACCGCGGATCCGTTGATCAGCGATTCGCGCCGCATGGCCACTCGGTGGAGTGGCGCGAAGCTGGTGGAGGTGGCGGGAGCGACGCACGGCAGCATCGTGATCAGCCCCGAGACACTCGCCGACATTCGCGCGACACTGGCGGCGCATGCCATCGCCCCGTAGCGTCGCGACGCTGCTGCTCGCTGTCGCGTGCGGAGGTGCGGGCGCGGGCGCGACGGCGGATACGTCGCAGTCAGCAGGCGACACGGCGGTCGGCATCGAGGCACCTGCCGACATCGCGGCCGTGGAGCCCGTCTCCGCCGCGGCGCGCGCGGACAGCGCGCCGATCACCGCGAGCCAGGTGGAGCTCGATGCGCTCGCGAGCGCGATGATCATCCCGGTGCAGGGCGTCCAGTCGTCCGCACTGCATGACGCATACGCCGAGGCGCGCGGGGGACGGGTGCACGAGGCCATCGACATCCTGGCGCCGCGTGGGACACCGGTGCTCTCGGCGGCCGACGGCAAGTTGATGAAGGTGCACGAGAGCGTGGCGGGCGGGCACATGGTATACGCGGCGGATGCGAGCGACCGGTTCGTACTGATGTACGGTCACCTCGAGCGCTACGCCGACGGCCTGCAGCCGGGGATGGCGCTCCGGCAGGGGCAGGTGATCGGCTACGTGGGCACGAGCGGCAACGCGAATGCGAACACGCCGCACCTGCACTTCGCCATTGCGCGAGGCCGTCCGAGCGTGGCATGGTGGCGCGGCACGGCGGTGAATCCATATCCCTTGCTGCATCGCTGATCATGGCTGCGAAGAAGAAGGCTGTCGCGAAGAAGAAGGGGACGCCACAACAGGCGACCACGGCGCGAGGGACGCCCAAGAAGGCCGCGGTCCCGCGACCGCTCGCGAAGCTGCGCAAGATCTGCCTGGCGCTGCCGGGCTCGCACGAGGTGGAGGCGTGGGGCTCGGCGACCTTCCGCACCGTGAAGATCTTTGCGATGGCGTCGGAGGAGAACTCGCATGCCGGTGGACATCGGCCCTCGGTGTGGCTGAAGGCCGCGCCGGGCAACCAGTCGTACATGGTGGCGGCGGCCCCCGCCCGCTTCTTCGTGCCACCGTACGTGGGGCCGAGTGGGTGGATCGGCGTGTGGCTGGACGACAAGTGCGACTGGGATGAGCTCGCGGAGCTCGTGAAGGATTCGTGGTCACTCACCGCGCCGAAGAAGCTCCTCAAGCAAGGGAAATGAAGCGCGTCCTCCTGCTCCTGATGGCGACGACGGCCTGCGCCGGCGCCCAATCACGTCCTGCTCCGCACATGATCCAGTACTCCGAGCTCGCTGCGTTGCCCGCGCCCGCCGCCGACGAGCGGCTGGCCTATGGAGAGAATGCGCTGCAGTTCGGTGAGCTGCGACTGCCGCCGAACTTCGCCTCGGCACGCGCGCACTCGGTGCCGGTGGTGGTGCTTATCCATGGTGGATGCTGGCGCGCTGCGTATGACCTCAGGCACAACGCCCCGCTCGCCGCGGCCATCGCGAAGGAGGGCTACGCGGTGTGGACCATCGAGTATCGCCGCCTGGGAGACGAGGGCGGTGGCTGGCCCGGCACGTTCTCCGATGCGGCGGCGGGAGTCGACTACGTGCGGACACTCGCGGCGTCGCACGCGGCACTCGACACGGGACGCGTGGTGATCGCGGGACACTCGGCGGGCGGGCAGCTGGCGCTGTGGATCGCGTCGCGGAGGACGGGCGAGGTCGGATCGCCTTCGCTGGGCGCGGCGCCGCTCGCCGTGAAGGGCGTGGTGAGCCTGGCCGGCATCACGGACATGGCCGCGTACGGAGCGGCGCCGGGTGGGTGCAACTCGAGCGTGACGCCATTGATGGGGGGAGTTCGTGCCGAGGTTGCTGCGCGCTATGCCGCCGTGAGCCCGATCGAGCGAGGCAAGCTCTCGGTGCCGGTGCACATGGTACACGGCGTCGCCGACCCGATCGTGCCGATTGCGCAGAGCGAGTCGTACGCCGCCGCTACCGGCGCCGTGGTACATCGCGTGGAAGGCGCAGGACACTTCGACGTAGTGGCGCCGATTGGGGAGGCATTCGTAGCCGTGATTGGGGCGATCCGGGCGATCGTGCCCGTCACTGAAACAACCAAACAGCAACAGCCTTGAGCCACGGGTTGCACTGAGCCGCTGCGCGGCTGACACTGCCAGGTTGATCGCAGTGATGCGCCTGCGCAGCCGGCGCCCGTGAAACCCGTGGCATACGGCAGTTGCTGTTGAGGCAGTTTCAGTGGCATAGTTCCGCACCCCCCGCGGAGCCAGCCAAGAAATGCGCGGCCTGATGATGGACTTCCCGCTCACCCTCACGACCCTCCTCGCGCAGGCCGAGCGCGTCCACGGCGCCCGCGAGATCGTCTCGCGCAACGGCGACAAGAGCCGCACCTCCACCTCGTACGCCGAAGTCATCCGGAAAGGGCGGCAGCTCGGCGCGGCCCTCACCTCGCTCGGCCTCAAGTCGGGCGACCGCGTGGCCACGCTCTGCTGGAACCACGACCGCCACCTGGCCGCATACTACGGGCTCCCCTGCTCGGGCTTTGTGCTGCACACACTCAACCTGCGCCTGCACTGCGACGAGCTCGCGTACATCGCGAGCCATGCGGGCGACCGCGTGATCCTCGTCGACAAGTCGTTGCTGCCGGTGCTCGAGGGATTCCGGGCCCGCACGAAGATCGAGCACGTGCTCGTCATCAGCGATGACGGCGTGGCGCCCGAGGGAATGCTCGACTTCGACGCGCTCATCGCCGCGCACGAGCCCGCGCCCTTCGCGGACGTCACCGACGAGAACCAGGCCGCCGCGCTCTGCTATACCAGCGGCACCACCGGCAAGCCGAAGGGCGTGCTCTATTCACATCGCTCACTGGTGCTGCACACCCTGGGGGGCGGAAGCGGCAACATGCTGCCCATGAGCATGACCGACACGGTGATGCCCGTGGTCCCCATGTTCCACGCGAATGCGTGGGGAATTCCCTTCATCGCGGCGATGGTCGGCGCGCGACAGGTACTGCCCGGCCCCTTCCTCGATCCCGCGAGCCTCGTCGACCTGTTCGAGAACGAGAAGGTCACCGTCACCGCCGGCGTCCCCACCATCTGGCTCGGCATCCTGCAGTTCCTCGACGCGAATCCCGGACACGACCTCTCGCTCATCCGCTACATGCTGGTCGGCGGGTCCGCCGTGCCCGAGTCGCTCATTCGCGCGTACCAGGAGCGCCATCACATGCGGATCGTCCAGGGCTGGGGCATGACGGAGATGTCCCCGCTCGGCAGCGTGGCCTGCGACCGCGCCGACCTGGTGAGCGCGAGCGACGACGAGCGCTACGCCTACCGCGCGACGCAGGGCATCCCGGGGCCGTTCGTGGAGATTCGCGCCGTGAACGAGGCGGGCGAAACCCAGTGGGACGGCGCGAGCATGGGCGAGCTCGAGGTGCGCGGCCCGTGGATCGTGGGGCGCTACTACGAGGACGAGGAAGCCGCCGACAAGTTCACGAGCGACGGGTGGTTCAGGACCGGCGACATCGTGACCATCGGCGCCGACGGGCGCATCACGGTGCAGGATCGCAGCAAGGACCTCGTGAAGAGCGGCGGCGAGTGGATCAGCAGCGTGCACCTCGAGAACTTCCTGATGGGCCATCCGGACGTGGCCGAGGCCGCGGTGATCGGCATCCAGCATCCGCGGTGGGCCGAGCGTCCGCTCGCGCTGATCGTGGCGCGCAACGGCGCAGCGGTCGAGCCCGAGAGCCTCAAGGCGCATGTGCTCACGCACTTTCCCAAGTGGTGGGTGCCCGACGACTTCCTCGCCATCGACGCGCTCCCGAAAACGGGCACCGGCAAGGTCCGCAAGACCGAGCTGCGCGCCCGGTTCGCGGAGCACTACGGCACCCCCTAGATTCTCGGCCATGCGATCCTACAGCCTGTTCGCCGCGGCCGCGCTCACGCTAAGTGCCTGCGCGCGCAACCATCCCGAGAAGAGCACGCTCCCCCAGGTGAAGGGCGACGTGAAGAGCGCGTTTGCGCTCCAGTACATCGACGTCATGCCCGGCACGGGCCGCATGGTCGGGCCGAAGACGTGTGTCTTCGTGCACTACACGGGCTACCTCACCAACGGCACGAAATTCGACTCGAGCCGCGACACCATGCCCAACGGCCAGCGTCGCACGCCGATCTCCTTTCCGCAGGGATCGCGACGCGTGATCGCCGGGTGGGACCTGGGCTTCGAGGGAATGCAGGTGGGCGCGCAGCGTCGCCTGATCATCCCGTACCAGCTCGCCTACGGTGAGCTCGGCCGGCCCCCGGCCATTCCGCCGAAGTCCACGCTCGTGTTCGACGTGGAGCTCATGGCCGTTGCCGACACGCTTCCCCGCAACGCGGGCGCGCCCACCCAGCCCGGGCCGTCGGTTCCGCAGTGCCCCACGTGGGAAGTCGTGGCCGTCAACCGCTAGCGGCGCCCACGTCATGCATCCCCGCCTCGAGGAGATCTTCTCCTTTCTCGACGAGCAGGTTCGCTACCTGCGCGACACCTACCACGCCGTGCCGGTTGAGCGTCGCGCCACGGCGCCCGCGCCGGGACGATGGTCGGCCGACCAGGTGGTGCATCACGTCGCGATGGTGAATGGCCGCATCGCGAAGATGTTCACGCTCGCGGTTGCCGAGGCGAAGGCGGCGGGACTCGCCGCCGAGACCGATGCGAGTTCCATCTTCGACAGCATGAAGCCCGACAAGTGGCGTGCGCGAGACACGAAGTTCGTGGCGCCGGCGCCGCTGCATCCGCACGACACCCCCGCCGAGCCCTTCGCGCTGGTCGAGCCTTCGATGCAGCAGGTGAAGCAGGCGGCCCTCACCGGCGACGGGCTCGCGCTCGGCGCGGTGGCAAGGCCGCACCCCGCGCTCGGTTCCATGCACATGTATGAGTGGCTGGGACTCGCGGGGGCGCATGCGTCGCGGCATGCGGACCAGATCCGCGAAGACTACGCCTGATGGGCGAGCCACACACGATCGGTGTGCAGGTGCGCTTTGCCGACACCGATGCGCAAGGCCACATCAACAACACGAGCTACTCGGCGTACGCCGAGGTGGGGCGCCTCGAGATGCTGCGCACCATGGGCGAGCACGTGTCGAACATGATCCTCGCGAGCCTCACGATAGACTTTCGGAGGCAGGTGTCCTTCCTGGACACCGTGCGCGTGGATTCGTGGGTGAGGAAGGTGGGCAACTCGAGCTTCGAGCTGGCGCAGGGCATCTACGCCAACGACCAGCTCGCCGCCGACGTGAGCTCCGTGATCGTGAGCTTCGATTATGCATCACAGAAGTCGCGTGCGCTCGCCCCTGACATGCGCGAGGCCCTCGCGCGCTATATTCTCCCCGCCGGCCGCTGACCACCCAAACCTGGAGCACCGATGGCCACGAAACTCGACAAGGAACTGAAGCGCGAGATCGACATCAAGGGCACCGCCTACATGGTGACCTTCTCGCCCACGGGCATCAAGCTCGTGGAGAAGGGCCGTCGCAACGGCTCGACGTACACGTGGGAGCAGATCCTGCGCGGCGACGTGACCGTCGGCGGTGAGCTGAAGCAGTCGCTCGAGTAGCAGGCTCGCAGGTGACCGACCCCGCGGCGGGGCGCCGACCCGAGGCATGCTACGAGCATCGGCTCCGCGTTTCCGCCGCCGACCTGGACGAGCAGCAGCACGTGAACAACGTGGTCTACGTCCAGTGGGTGCAGGACATCGCCACGGCGCACTGGCACTCGCTGGTGCCGCCGGAGTGTCGCGTGGACCTCGCCTGGGTGCTGCTGCGCCATGAGGTGGACTACCAGGGCGCGGCCGTGCTTCACGACGCGCTCGTGATCGCCACTCGCGTGGGCCATGCGAAGGGGCTCACCTTCGAGCGATTCACCGAAATCCGCCGCGAGGATGACGGCAGGGTCCTCGCGAAGAGCCGGACCCTCTGGGCGCCGGTGGACCCGCGCACCGGGCGCCCGCGTCGCGTGAGCCCCGAGATTCGCGCCCTGTTCTCGGCGGCCATCGAGGCGGAAGGCGCCTCCGAGGGCGGGGCTGCCGAGCGGGGATGACCGGCGGGTGGTATGTTGAGTCTCACCCCAAGACACCTCCCCCCTTACGGAGCCGGCCCCCTGGCGAAAAAGCCCAATTACAGCTTCGAGAAGCGCAAGAAGGAGCAGGACCGCAAGGCGAAGAAGGACGAGAAGCTCGCCCGCAAGCGCGAGAACGCCGAGCTGCGCAAGACGAGCGATGAAGACCCTGACCTCGCGGGCATCAAGCTCGGACCGCAGGATGCGGAGCCCGAAGAGGGCGAGCAGGACGAGGAGAGCGACACGCCCGACGAGTAGGCGCCGCGACTCGTGAAGATCACCATCGTCGGCGGTGGTCCGGCGGGCCTCTACACCGCGCTGCTGCTCAAGCAGGCGCGGCCCGCGCACCGCATCACCGTAGTCGAGCGCAATCGCCCCACCGACACCTTCGGATGGGGCGTCGTGTTCTCCGACCAGACCCTGGAGAACTTCCGCGCGGCCGACGAGCCCACCTTTCGCGCGATCACCGGCAGCTTCGCGCACTGGGACGACATCGACGTGGGGGTCGGCGACCGCCGCATCACCTCCGGCGGGCACGGGTTCAGCGGGATCGCGAGGCGGACGCTGCTCGGCATTTTGCAGGGGCGCGCGCGTGAGCTCGGCGTCGAGCTGCAGTTCGAGACCGAGGTCACGGCCGACCTCGACGCAGACGTCGTGATCGCCGCCGACGGGGTGAACAGCGCGATCCGCACGCGTCATGCGGAGTGGTTCGAGCCCGACCTCGACGTGCGCCCCGCGCGCTTCACCTGGCTCGGTACCACCCTGCCCCTCGACGCCTTCACCTTCTACTTCGTGGAGAACGAGCACGGCGTGTTCCAGGCGCACTGCTACCGCTTCGACGAGAAGCTCTCGACGTTCATCGTGGAGTGCGACGAGAAGTCGTGGATCTCGGCGGGCCTCGACCAGCTCAACGTGCATGGAACGATCGAGGCGTGCGAGAAGCTCTTCTCGCACGTGCTCGGCGGGCACAAGCTCATGTCGAATGCAGCGCACATGACGGCGAGCCCGTGGACGCGCTTCACGCGCGTGAAGAATGCGCGGTGGTTCCATGGGAACACCGTGCTCGTGGGCGATGCCGCGCACACCGCGCACTTCTCGATCGGCAGTGGGACCAAGCTGGCGATGGAGGACGCGATCTCGCTGGCGCTGGCGCTCGGCGAGATCGGGGACGACAAGGCGCGGATCTCCGAGGCGCTCGCTGCGTACGAGGCAGAGCGCATGCCGGAGTCGCTACGGCTGCAGAACGCGGCGCGCAACTCCATGGAGTGGTTCGAGCACGTGAAGCGCTACATCCACCTCCCCCCCGAGCAGTTCGCGTATTCGCTGCTCACGCGCAGCCAGCGGGTGAGCCATGAGAACTTGCGGTTGCGCGATTCGTCGTATGTCGAGGGGGTGGAGCGGTGGTTTGCGGCCAGTAGTCATCCGGAGCGAAGCGAGGGATCTGCCGTCGCCGCCGTTGGTCATCCTGAGCGAAGCGAGGGATCTGCCGTTGCAGTCAGAGCCGCAGTCCCCCCGATGTTCACGCCCTTCCGCCTCCGCTCGGTAACCCTCGAAAACCGCGTAGTCCTTGCCCCCATGGACATGTACTCCGCGACCGATGGCCTCCCCAACGACTTCCACCTCGTCCACCTCGGCGCCCGCGCCCTCGGCGGCGCCGGGCTGATCATGACCGAGATGACCTGCCCCAGCCCCGACGCGCGCATCTCGCTCGGCTGCACGGGCATGTACTCCGAGCAGCACATGGAGCACTGGAGCCGGGTTACGGCGTTCGTCCATGAATGGAGCCGCGCGAAGATCTGCCTCCAGCTCGGCCACAGTGGCCGCAAGGGAGCCACGCGTCTCCCCTGGCTTCCGGGCGGCGCCGATGCGCCGCTCGAGTCGAACGGATGGCCGACCATCGCCCCTTCGCCGGTCGCATATAACGACCAGCTCCCCGCCCCGCGCGCCATGACGCGCGACGACATGGACCGCGTGACGCACGACTTCGTGCGCGCCACGCAGATGGCCATCGAGAGCGGCTTCGACATGCTCGAGCTGCACTGCGCGCACGGCTACCTGCTCTCGAGCTTCCTCACGCCGGTGAGCAACCAGCGCACCGACGAATACGGCGGCTCCATCGAGAATCGCCTGCGGTACCCGCTCGAGGTCTTCACTGCGATGCGCAACGAGTGGCCCGCCGAGCGACCCATGTCGGTCCGCATCTCGGCCACCGACTGGGTGGAGGACGGCCTCTCCGCCGAGGACTCCGTAGCCATCGGCAAGGCGTTCATCGCCGCCGGCGCCGATGTTATTCACGTGAGCACCGGCCAGACCGCGAGCGATGCGAAGCCTATTTTCGGACGACTCTTCCAGACGCCCTACAGCGACCTGGTTCGCAACGAGGGCCACCTGCCCACGATCGCCGTCGGCAACATCACTGAGGCCGACCAGGTGAACGGGATCATCGCCGCCGGCCGCGCCGACCTGGTCGCGATCGGCCGTCCCCACCTGGCCGACCCCATGTGGACCCTGCACGCCGCCGCGCAGCTCGGCTACGCTGGCGCCGCGTGGCCCCGGCAGTATCATCTGGGCAGGGTGCAACTGGAGCGCCAACTGGAGAAGAAACGCACGCAATGAGCCCCTCCCCCACTCACTTCGACTGGCGCACCGAAGGCCCGGTGGGCGTGATCACCCTCGCGCGCCCCGAGCGCAAGAACCCGCTCACCTTCGAGTCGTACCGCGAGCTCACCGACACCTTCGCGCAGCTCAGGCACGACCGCGTGATCCGCGCCATCGTGCTCACCGGCGCGGGCGGCAACTTCTGCAGCGGTGGCGACGTCCACGAGATCATCGGCCCGCTCGTGAAGATGAAGCGCGACGCAGACCGCGGCGCGCTGCTCCAGTTCACGCAGATGACGGGCAACCTCGTCAAGGCCATGCGCGCCTGCCCACAGCCGATCATCGCGGCCATAGACGGCGTGTGCGCTGGCGCCGGCGCCATCCTCGCGATGGCCAGCGACATCCGTATCGGCACGCCACGCAGCAAGGTCGCCTTCCTCTTCACGCGCGTCGGTCTCTCCGGCGCCGACATGGGCGCCTGCGCCATCCTCCCGCGCATCATCGGCCAGGGCCGCGCGAGCGAGCTGCTCTTCACGGGACGCGTGATGCTCGGTGACGAAGCCGAGCGCTGGGGTTTCTACAATCGCCTCGTGTCGCCGGACACCGTGGTCGAGGAAGCCACCGCGCTCGCCACGCAACTCGCCACCGGTCCCTCCGCCGCCCACGCCGTGACCAAGCGCGCGCTGCATGAGGAATGGAACATGGACGTGGACAGCGCGATCGACCTCGAGGCTCGCGTGCAGGCGGGCCTGATGCTCGGAGAGGACTTCGAGCGCGCCTACAACGCGTTCGTGAAGAAGGAGACGCCAGTGTTCGAGGGCGACTGAGCGTGCACCAGGCGACCTTCAGCTGGCCGTTCTTTCAGGACTCGCATCGCGCGCTCGCCGCAGAGATGCGCGACTGGGCGCTCGCGAACGTGGCGGACATTCACGGCGACCACGACGTGAACGCCGACGCCACCCGCCTCGTGCGCCTGCTCGGCGACGCGGGCTGGCTCTCGCTCTCAGTGCCGAAACCGTACGGCGGCCGCCACGAGCGTCTCGACGTCCGCAGCATCTGCATCGCCCGCGAGTCCATCGCGCGAGTGAATGGACTGGCCGAGTTCGCGTTCGCCATGCAGGGACTCGGCGCCGGCCCGATCTCGCTCTATGGCAATGAGGCGCAGAAGCAGCGCTGGCTGCCGGCCGTCGCGCGCGGGGAGGCCATCTCGGCGTTCGCCATCTCCGAACTTGGCGCAGGTTCGGACGTCTCCGCCATGCGCACCACCGCGACTCGCGAGGGCAGCGACTGGATCCTGAACGGCGAGAAGGCCTGGATCTCCAACGCGGGCATCGCGCACCAGTACGTGGTGTTCGCGCGAGTGGCGGGCGAGGAGAAGTCGTTCGTCGCGCTCGTGGTCGAGTCTGGCGACGCGGGATTCTCCGTCACCGGGCAGGTCTCCACCCTCGCGCCACATCCACTCGGACACATCCGCTTCGACGATTGCCGCCTGCCTGCCGACCGCGTGATCGGCACAGTCGGCAAGGGACTGCGCGTCGCACTCGGCACGTTGGACGTCTTCCGCACGACCGTGGGGGCCGCCGCGCTCGGATTCGCGCGTCGCGCATTCGACGAGGCACTCGCGCGCGCAAAGGGTCGCGAGATGTTCGGCCGCACGCTGGGCGACCTGCAGCTGACGCAGGTGAAGCTGGCCGAGATGGCAACGGAGATCGACGCGAGCGCCCTCATGGTGTATCGCGCGGCGTGGGTGCGCGATACCACAGCCGCTCGCGTCACGCGCGAGGCCGCCATGGCGAAGATGTACGCGACGGAAGCCGCGCAGCGCGTGATCGACTCGGCCATCCAGCTGCTCGGCGCGGAGGGCGTGGTGAGCGGCAGCCCCGTGGAGCGCCTCTATCGCGACATTCGCGCGCTGCGGATCTACGAAGGCGCCACCGAGGTGCAGCAGCTCGTGATCGCCGGACAGCTGCTGAAGGCCGGCCAATGACCACCGCGCATCTCGACACCTTCTGCGAGGACAACCTCCCGCCTCGCGAGCTGTGGCCGGTGCGCGACTGGACTGGCGCGCCCGAGCTCGCGTACCCGGAGCAGCTCAACTGCGCAGCTGAACTGCTCGACGGAGCTATCGCGCGCGGGTGGGGCGACCGCGTCGCCATTCGATGGCCAGGGGGGCAGTGGACGTATCGCGAGCTGACGGAGCGCGCCAATCGCATCGCGCGCGTGCTCGTGGAGGACCTGAAGGTGATCCCCGGCAACCGCGTGCTGCTCCGCGCCGCGAACTGCCCCATGCTCGCCGCCACGTGGTTCGGGGTGCTCAAGGCGGGTGGCGTCGTGGTGTGCACCATGCCGTTGCTGCGCGAGCGCGAGCTCCGCTACCTGGCCGGCAAGGCGAAGATCGACCTCGCCCTTTGCGACGAGCGCCTGCGCGGGGAGTGCGAACAGGCATTTGCGCATGGTCGCGTGACCTGCTGGAACGCAGACGAGACCGCCGAGCTCGATCGCCTGTTGTCGACGAAGGCCTCGACATTCGACAATTGCGACACGAGCGCCGAGGACACGGCGATCATCGCCTTCACCTCGGGCACCACAGGTGAGGGCAAGGGCACCATGCACTCGCATCGCGACATCCTCGCGATCACCGACTGCTTCCCGCGCTACGTGCTGAAGCCGAGCGAGGACGACGTCTTCTGCGGCTCCCCTCCCCTGGCGTTCACCTACGCGCTCGGCGGCCTGCTCCTCTTTCCGCTCCGCTTTGGCGCCTGCGCCCTGCTGCTCGAGCAGGCGACGCCGCCGCACCTGGTCAAGGCAATCACGGATCACAAACCTACAGTATGCTTCACCGCGCCCACCGCGTATCGCGCGATGACCGCGCTGCTCGGCGAGCATGACGTGAGCAGCCTGCGGAAGTGCGTGTCGGCTGGGGAGACCCTGCCGCTGAGCGTCTTCGATGGCTGGCAGCAGGCAACCGGGCTCAAGATCATAGACGGCATCGGCGCCACCGAGATGCTGCACATCTTCATCAGCGCGAGTGGCGACGACATCAGGCCGGGGAGCACCGGGCGCGTCGTCACCGGCTACCAGGCGAAGATCGTGGACGACGAGATGCGTGACGTCGCCGATGGCAGTGTCGGCAGGCTGGCCGTGCGCGGGCCCACCGGCTGCCGCTACCTGGGCAACCTCGAGCAGCAGCGGAAGTACGTACGCGACGGCTGGAACCTGACTGGCGACGCCTACATGCGCGACGCCGACGGCTATTTCTGGTACCAGGCGCGCACCGACGACATGATCATCTCGGGCGGCTACAACATTGCGGGCCCCGAGGTGGAGAACGTGCTCCTCGAGCATGCGGCGGTGGCCGAGTGCGCGGTGGTGGGCGCGCCGGACGAGGAGCGGGGCCATATTGTGAAGGCGTACGTGGTGCTTCGTCCTGCCAATGAGGGCAGCGCGGCGCTCGCGCACGAGCTGCAGGACTTCGTGAAGGCGCGCATTGCGCCATACAAGTATCCTCGCGCGGTGGAGTTCGTCGACGTGCTCCCGCGCACGACCACGGGAAAGCTGCAGCGCTACCGGCTGCGTGAGGGAGAGCGACCGCAATGAGTGAAGACCAGGCGCCGGAAGCGGCAGCAGCCGCGGAGGAGGTTCCGCGTCACCCTGTGGTCCAGCCGGATGGGTGGATGCGCGCGAAGGGGTTCAGCCAGGCCGTGATCGCCAAGGGCCGCACGGTGAGCATCGCGGGGCAGATCGGGTGGAACCCCGAGACGCAGGAGTTCACGACGGACGACTTCGTGGGCCAGTGCGAGCAGGCGCTGAAGAACATCGTGACGATCCTCGACGCGGCCGGCGCGGCGCCTGAGAACCTCACGCGGCTCACCTGGTACATCACCAACCGCGCGCACTACATGGTTGCCAAGAAGCAGCTGGGCGTGGTGTACAAGGCCGTGATGGGCACCACCTATCCGCCGATGAGCGTGGTGATCGTGGCGGGGCTGCTGGAGCCGAGGGCCAAGGTGGAGATCGAGGCTACGGCGCAGGTGCCGTACTAAGTAGTCATCCTGAGCAAAGCGAAGGATCTGCCGTTGGCTGTTTCTGAACCTGCCTCAACGGCAACTGCTTTCGACACGGATTACACTGTCCGCCTGCGGCGGCACACGGGTACGGCGATGGTGGCCGCAAAAATCATCCCGACCCGGCCGAGATGATTTTTCTCTTTGTGGACGGTTGGACCCGTGTGGCGCGCCGACGGCGCGCCCCGTGAAATCCGTGTCGAGGCTGTTCGCCCTTTGCGCTACCCAGCCCCCACCGCACTCAGCTCATTCAGCCGCAGCTCCGCCTGGCCCGCCACCACCCCGCGCAGCTCCGGCGATTCCTCCATCAGCGCCGCGAACTCCGAACGGCCCAGCGAGATGAAGATGCAGGGAACCGTCGTTCGAATGGTGGCGGTGCGCGGCGCATCGCCGAGCAGCGCGATCTCGCCGAAGTGATCGCCGGCTGAGAGCGTGGCCACCTCCTCCTGGCGGTCCCCGACCGCCACCGACACGTTCACCACGCCGCGCACCACGATGTAGAAGCGATCGCCAGGGTCGCCCTGCTGCACCACCACGCGCCCCTCGGGAACACGCTCGGTCACGAAGCGGCCGGCGAGCCGCTCGAGCACCGGCAGCGACAGTACGCTCAGCAGCGGCACATCGCGCAGCCGCTGCGCGTTCACCTCGGCCCGGTCGCCCGCTGCGTTCACCGTGAAGCCGCCCTGTTTCTGCCAGAGCGCCGCGTAGGTGCCCTCGAGCGCCAGCAGTTGCTCATGGCGCCCCTGCTCCACCAGGCGCCCGTCCTCGAACACGGCGATCGTGTCGTAGTCGGTGATGCTGGCCAGCCTGTGGCTCACGGAGATCACGGTGCGGCCACGGCGCACCGTCGCGAGCGTCTCGTTGATCTCCGCCTCCATGGCCACGTCGAGCGCCGACGTCGCCTCGTCCAGCAGCAGCATCCCCGGGTCGCGCAGCAGCGCCCGCGCGATGGCGACGCGCTGTCGCTGTCCGCCGGACAGGCGGCATCCCCGCTCACCCACGGCGGCGTCATAGCCCTCCGACAGGTTCGCGACCACCGGCCCGAGGCCAGCCATGGCGCCCGCCGCCTCGACCTCGGCGTCGGTCGCGCTGATGCGACCCATCCGCACGTTCTCGCGAATGGATGTGTTGAACAGGAACGACTCCTGGAACACCGCGGCCTGCTGCTGCGCGAGCGAGTCATGCGTCCCCGTGCGGATGTCGCGGCCATCGAGGCGGATCGCGCCCGAGGTGGGCTCGTTGAAGCGCATCAGCATGTTGAGGAGCGTGCTCTTGCCCGAGCCACTCGGCCCCACCAGCGCGATGGACTCGCCGCGGCGGATGGTGAGCGACACGTCATCGAGCACCACGCGACCATCGGGCACGAAACGCACGTGGTCCACCTCGAGCTGCCGCCAGTCGGCGGGCAGCGGCGTGGCATCGGGCGCGTCGGTAATGACTACTGCATCTCGCAGCAGCATGTCGATGCGGCCCAACCCCACGCCCGCCTGCAGGAGCACCGGCACGTACTGCGTGATCCAGCCGAGGGAGAACGCGACCGATGTGAACAGCGACTGGAATGCGACGAGCGCGCCGATGCTCATCGATCCGTGAAATGCAAACCAGCCGCCCACCCCGAGCACGATCACCTGCATCAGGCGGATGCCGATGCCCGACGAGCGCTCGATCATGGAGGAGAGGAAGTGCACGCGCACGCCGCGCTGCACCAGCGCGCCTGCGGAGCGGCCGAATGCATCGACCATGTGGTCGCGCAACCCGAACACGCGAATCACCGCCTGGCCCGACGTGGCTTCCTCCACCGACGCGAGCACGCGCGCCTGCTCGTCGCGCAGGTCGATGGCCGCGTGTGTCGCGCGGGGGCCGAGCCATTGCGGTCCGGCCAGCGAGAGGGGCCAGAGCAGCTGCGCGAGCAGGGCCAGCCGCCAGTCGATGATGAACAGCAGCACCATGCCGAGCAGGATGTCGAGCGCGGGGAGCGCCAGCCACGCGATGAGCGACGCGAGCGCCTGCTCCACCGATCCCATGTCTCCCGAGAAGCGCGACGAGACGCCGGCCAGTGCGTTGCGCTTGAAGAAGTCGGCCGGCAGTCGCTGGAGGCGCGCGAACAGGCGCACGCGCAGGTCGTTGGACACGCGCGTGATCAGTCGCGCGTAGAGGTAGTCGCGACCGACGCTCACCGCCGACGCGACCAGCGCCGCCACCAGCAGCGTGAGCAGCAGCACCACGAGGACGTCCGAGCGCCTCGGCACGATCGCGTCATCGATCAGGCGCTGGAAGAGCAGCGGCAGGCCGGACACGAACGCCGTCTCGAGGAGCAGCCCGATCACCACCAGCGTCACGGGGCGGGGGAACTTCGCGAACCATCCCGCCAGCGCCCGCACGAAGGCGAACGCTCCCGCGGGCGTGGCGGCCGACGGTTCGGGGTCGGCGGTCTCCATCAGGCCAGCACCTCGGTGAAGTTCCCGCGCAGGCAGTGATCGCTGCTCATGCTCGAGCCATACGCGCCCGCCGGATAGAGCACCAGCAGGTCACCGGCGTCGAGTGCGGGGAGGGCGCGGTCGCGCGCGAAGACGTCTCCCGACTCGTTCACGTTCCCCGCGATCGAGTACTCGTGTGCAGCGTCGCCGAGCGGGCTGCGCGCCGCGATGATCTCGTGTGGGAGGCCGTAGTGCGCCGCGTAGAGGTTGGTCCCGAAGTTCGCGTCGATCCCGGCCCACTGCACGCCGCGCTTCTGCCAGACGCTCGCGACTTCAACCACCAGCGCACCCGCTTCCGCTACCAGGAAGGTGCCGGGCTCGCACGCGATGGTGACCTTCAGGTGGCCGAAGGCATCGGCGACGAGCTGCGCCCATCGCTCGAGGCCGAGCGGTGCGTCGTCTGCAACGAGCCGGCCGCCCAAGCCTCCGCCCACGTTGATGGTGGTGAGCGCGGGCACGCGCTCCGCCAGCTCAGCCACGAGCGCGAACGCGCGCGCGATGAGTGCGTCGTCACTCGCTCGCAGCCCCCAGCCGAGGTGCGTGTGGACCGTGTCGACCGTGAGGCCGTGCGCGCTGGCCCCGAGAAGCGCCGCGTCGAAGTCCTCGGGCATCATGCCGAGCTTGCCGCGCGCGTAGGACGTCTTCTGGTTCACGCCGTACCCCGTCTCGATTCCAGTGTCCACGCGCAGGCCGATGCGTCGCTCGGCTGGTTGCAGCGCGGCGTAGCGCTCGATGGCCGAGGTCGTGTCGAGGTTGAGGTGACACCCCGACTGCGAGACGTAGGAGAGGTCGCGCGTCGAGAGGCAGGAGGCGGTGACCGAGATCTCAGCGGGCGAGAAGCCCGCGTCGAGCGCGTAGGCAATCTCGCGGGGGGAACACGCATCGATGCCGACGTCGCCCTGCGAACGCAACAAGGCCACGAGCGGCGCGAACCGGTTGGCCTTGAGCGCATAGTAGATGCGCGATGGCAGTCCGTGCTGCGCGAGCGCTGCGTGCATCGCGTTCACGCGATCGGTGACCTGCGCGCCGTGATAGACATAGAGCGGCGTGCCATGCTCGCGGGCGAGCGACTCGACGCAGGCGCTGCCGATGCGGAGGCTGTCGTGCTGCACGTGGAGGGTGCGTCCGTTCCACCACGGGAGTGCGGCCTGGGGCATCAGCGCTCGCCGGGAATCACGTAGCGATCGATCCTGCCGCGACAGTTGGACGCACCACACGCGCAGTCGAACGACCAGCGATCGTCCCAGAAGTACCAGTCGGGATGCAGCCGGCGCCGCTCGATCTCGAACGGCTCGAGCGTGTCGTAGCTCATGGTGAGTTCTTCGCCGCGTGGCACGTGGCGGGTCGTCACCAGGTCGCCCGATTCGGTGGAGCGCGTGTTGGGCGCGCAGGAGTGGTTGATGAATCGCTCGGGCGAACCTGGAATGATCCAGTCGCCCGAGGCGTGCATCGCGACGTAGCGCACCTCGTCGGGTGGCACCGCACCCCAGGCAACGACTGGACCGTCGAAGCGCATGACGGCGGTGCCTACCGGGATGTCGCAGGTCGCCCTGAGGCCGGTACCGGCGGCGGTGTGCACGATCTCCAGCGCCGCCAGTGGGAAGTCGTGCTCGGTGCAGGTCATGTCGAGAATTTGGGTGGCGGAACGAGGACTCGCTACCACCGCTATCCAGAGCGAGCCTCTGTCATCCTGAGCGAAGCGAAGGATCTGCCGTTGCCGTTTGCCCCACCCCGCACCAAAACGATGCTTCCGTGCCCCGCAAACCAGCTATGAGTCCGCAATGCCCTCCCCCACCCCACCCCGCCTCATCGACCAGATACGCCAGGAGATGCGCCTCCTCCACCGCAGCCCGCGCATCGAGAAGACCTATATCTGGTGGACCAGGAAGTTCATCAGGTTCCACCAGCTCCGGCACCCGAACGAGATGGACGAGCGCGACGTCCGCCGGTTCATCACCCACATCGCCTCCGAGGAACGCTGCTCGGCCAGCACCCAGAACCAGGCGCTGGCCGCCCTCAAGTTCCTCTTCGACAGAGTGCTGCGGCGCGAGCTCGATTGGGACCACGAGAACCTCCATGCCAAGCGCCCGCAGCACGTGCCCGACACCCTCAGCATCGCCGAGTGCAACTCGGTGATGGACCATCTTGTGGACGAGCATCGGCTCGCCGCGATGCTGCTCTGGGGCAGCGGGCTCCGTGTCTCGGAGTGCCTCACCCTGCGACTGAAGGACGTCAACCTCGCGCGCCGCACCCTCACCGTGCATGCCGGCAAGGGAGACAAGGACCGCATGACGCCGCTCGCCGAGCGTGCATTGCCCGAGCTCAAGAGGCAGATGGAGCGAGCACGCGCACGATACCGGGAGGACCGAAAGGCCCACATAATCGTGGGACTTCCCAACGCCTTCGGGGCCAAGGATCCCGGCGCCGCCAGTTCCGAGGCGTGGTACTGGCTCTTTCCGTCGACGCGAACGTCGCGAGACCCTCGCGGCCGCCAGGTGGAGCGATGGTACCTGCACCCCTCCGGGCTCCAGCGCGCCGTCAAGCAGGCGGCCGCCGAGGCGGGGCTGACGGTCAGGGTGCATTGCCATTGCTTCCGTCACTCCTTCGCGACGCAGCTTCTCGAGCGAGGCACCGACCTGCGAACCATTCGGTGCTGCTTGGCCACTCCGACGTGAAGCAGACCATGCGCTACACGCACATCACGAAGATGGGAGCGCTGGGAGTGAAGAGCCCGGTAGACTACTAGCGAGCCTTCGGCATTATTTGTCCACGCCTTCTCGGCCCAATTCTCCCAGCGACGCGCGCGCTCCGTCTTGCCGGGTGACGGCTCGGGGCCGATAATCAGAGTGAATAGCGCCTCTTAGGGCGTCTAATTTCTTACTAAGTCGCGTTAGCCAGCCATAATCATCATCGGCAGTTCAGACATGTTTGTACGCTTCGTCATCGCGCGGACACATCCTGACACCGGGGTGCAGGCTGGCATCTTTGAGGGGGTCAGCGATCTGCGGAGTGTGGGCGTCCCTAAATGGGATGAGCAGCGTCTCGATGAGCTTCGAATGTGGCTGCGGGAGCATTTGCCCCTCCCAGACCGCGTTGCTCGCTCACGGCGCCCGAACGGCCATCACGCGGCCGTCAGTTGGTTCAAGGACTCTGCCACGGAGCATATCGATGTCGCGCGTGAATACGCCGCTATCCTTAATATGCACGATATTCGGACCGAGATGATCACTAGCGAACGTCCTGGTTATGTGGTCTACGAGGATGAGTTCCAGGTCCTAGCAGAGCCATTTCGCAGCGAGCATCCGGTAGCGGCCGGCTAACGTGCGCTGCAGCAGACGAAGGATCGCTATTGATCGGTGGCGGCGGCGCCGCCACTCTTATGAGAATCCTTCGCAGCTGAGCTTGGGCGTTAGCTCGACAACATGGCAATGACCGACGTGATAGTTAGGGATCTGCGATCAGAGTGCGACGTCGACATCGTCGGGCTCTGGGAGGTGTGCGCGGCCGTTGATCAAGCCGGTACGCCTGCGCCCGCGCGGCGTCTTGCCGTGCTATCCATCTGTGAGGTCCTCGTCGACGATCCGGACATCCGCTGCGCGCTGTGTCACGATGGTGCCTTTCACGTGTGGCCGGCAGGACGTGACCAAGCGATCGAGCGCATCGCGACTGGGTATGACGCGCATCGCGGCGCTCCGGACATTGGTGACGTGGTCTACTTCGCCACGCGCCGCTATCTACTCGACTTGATCGAGCCGCCGGTGGTATGGCCTTCCGATGCACCTGCGAGCTAACGTGCGCTGCAGCCGACGAGCGCACTATGGATTGCGCGCTTCGCGCGCAGTATTCTTTGCGCTCGCAGCTGAGCTTGGGCGTTAGGCGGCTGCCGTAGTTCCTATGTAGATTGGGGAATGGGACTCCGATTCACCTGGTCGCCGCAGAAGGCCGCGGGCAACCGTCGGAAGCACGGCGTGACCTTCGAGGAGGCGGCCACGGCGTTCGGAGACCCCCTCTCGCTTACCATTCCCGATCCCGATCACTCGGAAGATGAGGAACGATTCATTCTCATCGGTCTCTCAGTGAACCGCCGAAGTCTCGTCGTCGTGCATGTCGAGCGCGCCGAGGACGAGTACCAGTTGATCAGCGCTCGAATCGCCACGCGCCGTGAGCGCACACTCTATGAAGAAGGCTAAGAAGACCGCTGCAGCGCGTCGCTCGGCCACGCCGCGGAAGCGGGCAGATCTCGCCATGCGACCGGAGTATGACTTCCGGGGTGGGGTTCGCGGCAAGTATTCGAAGGCGTTCGCCAAGGGGAGCAACGTCGTCGTGCTGGAGCCTGATCTGGTCGCCGAGTTCCCTTCAGCGAGCGCGGTGAACAAGGCCCTGCGCGCTTATCTGAAGGGAAAGTCCATTTCCCGCACCGCCTAACGTGCGCTGCAGCAGACGGGGGTTCGTGCTCCACTTTCGTTGACACTTTCACCTAACGAGCCAGGAGAGTGTCGGCATGCCCAAAGCACGACCACGCGCGGTCCGGAAGTACAGCGACGAGTTTAAGCTCACCGCCGTTCGCTTGAGTCAGCAGGCCGGGGTTCAGGTGAAGACCGTGGCCACGGCGCTGGAGATCCACCCCTTCATGTTGTCGAAGTGGCGAAAGGATTTCCGCGATGGGCGACTGCGAGGCCGGTCGCCAAAGGCGCCACCCCCCGGCCCCTCGCGGGAGATCGCCGCGCTGCAACGGCTCGAGCGGGAGCACGCGCAATTGCGCCAGGAGCACGAACTCCTAACAAAAGCCATCCGGTTCTGTTCCGCTCGAAAGCCGACATCTTTGCGTTCATTGAGACGCAATGCGCCGGCCTGAGCGTCGCTGCCCTCTGTCGTCTCTATCGAGTAACACGGGCCGGCTTTTACGCGGCCCGACGACGGGGTGAGAGCGCGCACCGCAAACAGAACCGAGAGCTATCGATCGCCATCCTGCGGATATTTCGCCAGCATCGCGCCCGCTACGGGAGTCCGCGCATCTGGCGCGCGCTCCGGTCGGAGGGCTGGATCGTGAGTCGGCGTCGCGTCGCGCAGCTCATGCACGACGCGGGGCTGCGTGGACGGGCCGTCCTCGGCTATCGCGCGAAGGTGAAGATTTATCACCTCTATGCGCGGCATCCGAAACGACTCTGGAGCATGAAGGTCACGCGGGTGAACCAGGTGTGGGTCGGGGATATCACGTTTCTGAGAGTCGCGAATGAGTGGCGGTACCTGGCGATCGTCATGGATCAATATTCGCGTCGGATTCTCGGCTGGACGCTCACACGGCGCCGCACTTCGGCGGTCGTTTGTCGGGCGCTCGACAAGGCGGCCGCGCACCGGCCCACCCGCGGGGTGATCTTTCACAGTGATCGAGGGTCGGAGTACATGGGCGCTCCGTTTGGCGACCGGCTGGCCGCGCTCGGAATCGCGCAAAGCGCGAATGTGCGCGGGCCGGGAGATAACGCGCATGCTGAATCGTTCTTCCACTCGCTCAAGGCCGAACTCACCCGTGGCGTGCACTTTCCCACCGATCGCCATCTTCGCGGACAACTGCAACGCTATATGCACTATTACAACACGACGCGCATTCATTCGGCGCTGCGCTACCTCTCACCTATTGCCTTTGAATGCCGCGCAGCGTAATCCATCAGGTGTCAACGAAAGCGACGCAAGATCCCGGGCGATCATTGGAATCTTGCTTCGCTCGCATTTATTAAGCTCGCCCACAGCTGAGCTCTGGCGTTAGACAGCAGCCAGAACATCGTTGATGGACAGGCGGAGGAGCACTTGAAGCCACAGCACGCCAGATGGCAGCGATACGCCCTGCTCACTCTGGCGGGTCTACTCGCCATTTATTCCGGTGGGTGCTTCCTTGTCACCCGCGCCATTGACGAGACCTACTCCTCGGACTGGCGCTCGACAAGTTCTGACCACGCGCGCCGCCGCGGAGTCTTCGTAGCGATGCCCGTCGTCGTGCCCGCCGTTCTTCGGGCGAGCGATGCGATGGACTGGCGGGTCACTGACGCCTGGGTTGAGCGACCGACCCACGTCGCGTACCGCTGGCTCTTCCTGCGACAGGAGATCCAAGATTCGGCCTACCGGCTCGAAGTGCACTTGGTCAAGACGCCGCATGGCGATTCGACCTGGACAAGTATCACGCGACGTTGCTTCCTATACGCCGACATTCTCGCGAACGGCAAACAAGGCGGTCGCTCGGGTGATTTTGCCACCGAGAGCCTGTTCCTGACATCGCCTGCTCCGTTCCCGGACACTGTACGTCTCTCCATTGTGCGCCATCCCAAGGTCGCACCGCCACCAGGTGCCCCGCCGTCCAATACGATCGATTGTCCGTAAGGGCAGGTCACTCAGTCTCTGCTGTCTAACGTGCGCTACAGCTGACGGGCGCGTGGCGGGCATAGGGTTGTGCCCTGCTCGGCTCCATCATATCCTCGACATCCGCGCGCGCGCTCGGCGCCCGCAGCTGAGCTTGGGCGTTGATATGACTGGGCTGGTGTCAAGCGGTCAGTGCATACCACAGCGATAGCGAGTGATCGTGGGACGACGTGGGCGCGAGGCAGCATCGACGGTTGATCCTGCTGATATGCGCCGATTACCGAGTGGCCTCGGCAGCGCGGCAAGAAGCGGATTCGTCGGGAGCTGGCTCATTCTAGACGCGGGGATGCCGGTGCTGCGTTCGACCCGGCCCGCATAACGCCGTCGAGCGTGCTCGCACATCGAGCCTCGACGCCACACGCCGCGCCACGATCACGAGCCTCACGCGGCGAGCGCCGGAGTCGGGTTCGTGTCCTGCATCACGGCCCACAGGAACCCGACCAGCTCACGCGCGACCGCGACGACTGCGATCTGCGGGCGCTTGCGGTACGACAGATGATTGAACCGCTGATGCAGGCGCTGCTGCGCCTTCCACGCGTGCGTGATCACCGCGGGCGGCTGACCCCGCTGTCGTCGCACGAGATCGACGCTCGATTGCGGCCGGTGCCGATAGCTCCAGGCCGCCTGGACCAGCACGTGGCGACAGTGGCTGTTCCCGGCCTTCGTGATTGACCCGAGTCGCTGCTGGTTGCCACTCGAGTCTTCGCGCGACACCAACCCCAGGTAGCACGCGAGCTGCGCGGGCCGCTCGAAGCGACGCCAATCGACGATCTCCGTCGCCAAGACCATCGCGGAGTGGAGCGAGATGCCGCGGAAGCACTGCAGGCGCCCGACCATCGGGGCGAGCGCCGGCAGCAGGGCCAGCTGCTCGATCTGCCGGTCGAGTTCCTCGCGTCGCTGCAGCTTGTACATCAACAGCGCGTGATACTCGCGATAGATCAGGCGGTCCTCGGCGGCGAGTGGCGAGCCGTCTGTCGTCAGGTGCTGGAGCCACTTGAGGTGCGGGGTGCACCAGTTGGTCCCTTCGCGGAACACGAAGCCGCGTCGCGCCAGGAACTTGAGGATGTAGTGCCGCGACTTGAGGATCTCGCGCTGGAAGGTCTCGCGGCAGCGCACCACGTCGCGCACCCGCTCATCGGCCTCGCTCGGGATGCGCACGGCCACGAGCTCGCCGGCCCGATACAGGCGCGCCAGATCGGCTGCGTCGCGCGTGTCATGCTTCCGCTGGACGCCCGACCGCTTCGGGATGAGCGACGGCGCGATCACCTCGCACGGGATGCCCCACTCGGTGAGCGCGCGGTGCAGCACATACCCCGCCCCACTCGCCTCGTAGCAGGCGCGCACCGCCCCGTCCCGGGCCACGCGCTCGAGCCAACGCTTTAATTTGGGCAGGTCATTCGGGAGCCGGTCCAGGCGGGTCGGCGTCTTCGCGCCCTCCGGCAGGACCGCCACGGTGATGGAGTCCTTGTGCACATCCATCCCGAGATAGATGATAGGGCGAGCAACACGTTCGACCGCGGCACGCGATGACATGGGTTGGTCTCCGTGTGCGACATGTGGCATCGTCGCAGGTGGCTCTGGTGACTCCGGCTCAACGCTCGAGGAACTAACCCACGCCGAGATCGGAGGCCAGCCCAGTCATAACTTCTAGACAGCTCTGGAGTTCGATGAAATACAAAGTTATCAAGAGCGCCGCACACAACTTTGGCCATTCCTTCGTGAGCCTGATGAACTGGTCAGGCGATGATTACACGATGAGCCACCTCGCCCGTGAAGTCGTCGAGCGCGACATGCCCGTACTCGAGGTCGACCTGTTGTCTGGCCGGGCGGCACCGCAGGCACTTCTGGTCCCGCCCGTGGGGGCATCGGTTACCCGCTATCTAGACTGGTTTCCGAAGCTGCTCGTGAGCCAGCGGATCGACCCTGCGGTGGTGCGAGCTGCCAGCCTCCGGATCCAGTTTCAACCCGAGCGCCGTAGCGTGAACCATGGATTCAGCAATGCATGGGAAATCCCGTTCGAGTGCCTCGTCGCAATCGAAGACGATCGCGGGAAGCGACACGAGGGGCGTGTTCGTGCGTTCTGGACGGTCGACGATTCTTTTGCACCACCGCGAGCGTTGCGCCGGGCGGCGTGGTGGCTGTCCCAGCTTCGAGGCGCATGGTACCGTTTCAAGCGTTCGGTTCGCGACCAGCTGTCTAACGTGACGCCGAAGCTGACGAGCGCCGGCACGGTACGGGGCTTCTCCGCCGCGGCTCATTAATTGGACGCGCTCGCAGCTTAGCCAGGGCGTTAGGCCTTAACAAGCACAGAGACCGGGATGTCGCTGAATCCCCTCCACGAATCGCATATCCGCGGTGTCGCGGTCACCTTCTCGGTGTCCGCGCCAGACCTTGACCCCGCCGCTCTCACCGCCGCGACGGGACTCATGCCCGATTCGTCGGCTCGGCGAGGGGACGTGCGGCGGAATCGCGGAGGAATGGTTCTTTCCCCCGAGGCAGCTGGCCGCTGGGAACTCAGCACTAGAGGGAAACTCGTGTCGAAGGACGTGCGCGAGCACTTCCAGTTTCTGCATCAGCGTCTGCTGCCCCATGCGCAGATCTTTCGACGCTTCGCCGAGAGCGGCGAGACGTTCTTCGGCGTCACGTGGAAGTCAACCTATCTCTACGCTGGTACGGGCCCGCTGCTAGACGCCGCGTCACTCGCGGGGGTGGCAGCTCTTGGGGCGGGAATGGGGTTCGATATCTATCAAATTGATGAGGAGCCTGAGGATGACTCGGACCCGCCTGAGGCCTAACGTGCGTTGCAGCAGGCGCGCGCGTGCAGCATCCTTGTAGAGCGCGCGATCGCTATCTCGAGTCGTCGGGGGTTTCTCCCTGCGCGAAATGGCATCCGCTGCTGAACTTTGGCGTTAGGCAGCTCCAAAGCATCCTTTTCACACTGCGTCAGCCACCGACCACTCATGCACGCGACTGACACATACTGGTTGAGGCAGTGGATTGATGCGCACGGCGTAGTCTCTATTGCAAGCGCCACACTTATCCTGGGTCGGGACAAAGCGCGCAAGGATCTTCATGCACGTGCTGCCGCTTTTGTTGCCAACACGCCCGAACGTTCCAATGGGCCCATCATAGTCGCGGGGCGGGCGCTCGATCTCTCGGGCGATCTTGACGTTTACGCCTGGGATATGATGAGAAGGCAGGTAGACGAGCTCTTTAGTCGCGTTTGGCACTACTTCGATTACGTCCTAATCGTGGGGGCCGACGCCCGAGATTATACAGAGCCTTGGGAGAACGAAGAGGCGTTCGAGCGCAATATTCTTCTGTACGTTCAGCTGCTGCTCTACCTCCGCGAAATCGGTGCGGACAATCTCGTCCGCTTTATCGTGAAACCAGAAGTGGGTAACGAGGAGTTCCAGCCGCAAACGTCATTTGTAAAGAGTGCGGTCGCAAACGAGAAGTATCTATCCCTGCTTGCGACCGGCGGCGAGCTATCCGAGGTGCAGCAACATAATGACCATTTTCATTACACTTTTAACCATCCTCTTCTGGAGCATACGCAGTGGGGGGTTGTTTTCGGCGACTCCAGTGCGCTAAGCAGACCGAGACTCGTGACGCTGGTCTCGCAGGCTGTGATAGCAAGATTTGCCTCACGGTTGTCCTCGGATCTCGACGCTGCCAAGGTCCATGGAAGTGCGCTCGGCATAGGAATTCAGCTTCATGCCGCGATTGCAACAACTGAATCGCCACCGTCTTCGGAACAGGTGATGTTCGACCTCCGCCTTCCCACGATCGACGGTATCGATCCGGCGGCACTTATGAAGTTGAGGCAAGATGAGCACCCGCATTTCGCGGCTTTTCGCAACGCGCTGCGACTGGCGGCAAAAGAACGCCTAACCAACACCAGTTCCACTACCGATATAGCTAGGGAAATTGAGCGCGATGTAATTGGCCCTGCCTTGACGGACCTTCAGAGGCGCCTTCAGGAAGCGGAGCGTGTTCTCGCCAAGAAGGCTGCCCTGCGTATTGGCATGGGCGCCCTCGCAACAACATGCGGAGTGGTGTCAGCCAATCCATTGTTGGTCACGGCAGGCGTCGGTACGGTGCTCTCCGCACTCGGCCCGCTTGACTCGCATGCTGATGCTCGTAAAGATGCCATACTGGATGATATGTATTTCCTGTTCCGAGCCAGTAAGGGCAAACGCCGTCGCTAGTGCGAGTTGCCTAACATGCGTTGCAGCGGACAAGCCGCTGTGATTTCATGGCTTGCCGCCGAACTTGGGCGTTAAACGCCATCCAGGCATATGTCGTACAATCCGCTCTCGCGATTCTACTTCCGCAAGCTCGACAATCTCCAGCGGCTCTCCGAGCTCGTCGAAGACAGCCTCGTCGCGCAGGCGACGGCACTCGATGCTAGGCTTGCGGCGGCCGCAAAGGACCTGCCGGCGTCTGAGCAACAGGACTTCTACGAGTATCAGTCAGAAGATTACTACGAGTTAGCCGACGAGTTGCCTACGCTGCTCCGGTATTCTGTCTTGACCGGCGCGGATTCTGGGCTGGAAGTATTCTTAAACGACACCTGCGAGACATACGCGAACGTACACAAGGCATCCGTATCGCTTGGAGACCTCCGTGGTGCTGGCATTGAACGGGCTCGTGACTACTTAAAGAAGGTGGCTCGAATTCCGTTTCCTGACACGGCCCCCGAGTGGACGATACTCAAACGATTGCACCAACTTCGCAACGCAATCATCCATGCCGACGGCTACATTCCCCCTGAGAAGGCAGATGTTGCAAAGTGGCCTGCTAGCATCCCGGGCCTGAGGATTAGCAATGTCGGCGGGATTTCCTTCGCGCGTGAATTCGCAGGACCCGCGCTTGGTACCTATCGCGCATTCGTCGAGAAGTTCGACGTGGCATGCGACGGCCTTGGTCTTTGGCACTCAGTATTTCCACCCATTATCGACGCGGATCACTGAGTCGGGCTACTGCAAACAATGGCGTCTAACGGTCGTTAGGAAGCCACGACTCACTCATGAGGGCACCTAAATGACCGAGCTTCTTAGCGCCCTCGGGGCCTACTGGCGCTCGAAGGGCGCCGAGCCGGCGGGGGGCGCGTCGCCTGCGGAGATCGCGGCGTTTGAGCGCGACCGCGGCGTGAGGCTGCCCGCCGATGTTCGCGACTACTTCGCCACGCTGAATGGGATCCAGGATGCCAGTTGGGACGACGAGTTCATCGCGTTCTGGCCACTCCACCGGGTCCGGAGCGTCGCGGCAGAACTCGGCCACCAAGAGGCGGTGCCGGCGCGAGCCGCGGAGTTCTTCTGCTTCGCGGACTACAGCATTTGGTGCAACGCCTACGCGGTGCGGCTGTCGACTGACGGCGCGGCGCCGACGGAGGTTGTTGCGGTCTACAGCGGCCACGACCTGGTTCCGGCAGCGTCCTCGCTCTCGGCGTTTCTGCGCCACTATCTGAACGACGATCGCCTGAACGTGCTGCATCCGCCATGGGAGAAGGACGGAAAGCATTACGGTGCGGCTTCCTAACGTGGCGCTGAAGCTGACGAGCGCCAGTATTGTACGCGGCGGCTCCGCCGCCGCTTATTAATTCTGACGCGCTCGCAGCCTAGCTTGGGCGTTAGACCGCACCACAGTTTGTCTGAACCGCCACTCAAGCGCCAATGCCGGAAGCAATGATTGAGCAAGCACCGTCGCGTTCACGTGTTGCGCGAGTCGTCGGCACCGTTATCGCGGGCATTCTCCTGGTAGTTGGCCTGACTGAGCTCCTCGCTGCCGTGGCGAATCTGTACAACATTGATGAGCAGCCGTACTGGCGATTGGCCGCCATGGCAATTGGTGGAGTTGTCGCCTTGGCGGCCAGTTTGATCGTTCTTCGCTGGACAAACAAAAACGTCGGGCTCAGCGGGGCGATTGGCGATCACCTATCCGACCTGCAGTCTAACGGGCGCTGAAGCTGGCGAGCGTTATGTAGCTACAAGGATCTAGCGCAAGCCAAGTTTTCCATTCATGACATCCCCGCACGGCACGCTTTTCCGAAGATCACTCGCCGCGGCCGCAGATGCCGCGGTCGGCGTGTTGCGTCGCACGCTACTCCGCGGTGACGAGTGGTCGGCCGGCGCGATTCCGATTCGCGTCGCTTGGGTGCGGGGAGATCATGAACCCTATGCACAACGAGTTGCCAACGCGCTTGCCGTAATCGCTCGGCACGATCCGCATCGAATGACTCGCCTTCGTCGCGATGTCTCGGCAATTCTGGTATGGCCTGGCCTTCCGCCAGGCGTGGTGGGGCAGTTTTGGACGCGCGACGCTGTGTGCGCGCTTGATGCTGCTAGCGTAAAGGCGGCACCGACCTATGTGGTTGCGACGTGGCTAGTGCACGAAGCGACGCACGCACGACTCTCTCGTGTTCGGCTCACCGACCAGAACGTCGCGCGAATTGAGAGGATATGCTGCAAGCAGGAGCTCGCGTTCGCGGAGCGCATTCCGGGTGGTGGCGCCTTTGCCTCGACTCTCCGCGAGAACGTCGCCGCGTCCGCCGTAGCAGACCATACGCGCGATGGCCAAGTCGAGCGCGCGTTCGCGGCACTCGCGAAGGATGGTATGTCGCCACACGCGCTGTCGGTGTTACGTGCGGTAATAGGCTTCTTGAAGAGATGGTAGGCGCCAGCTACATAACGTGCGTTAGATCGCTACCCCAATTCCAATGACGAGACGGCTCTCGCCCGAAAAGCAGCTCGAGTTGGAGAGGCTCTCCCGTCTGCTCGGCATCATGGCGGGATGGGCCGACACTCTCAGCGGATTGCCACCCGAAGGCGATACGTTTACCAAAGCGGTTACGCGGGCATCAGAGGCCAAGAACCTCCCTGGCCTCCAGATGATCTTGAATGACCTGGTGGCGATGACTCAAGCGGCCTCCCTCGATCAGCGCCAACTCCTCGATCGGCAGTTAAAGGAAAGAGCCGGCGTCAGTCTGGGCTCACTGATGCAGCGGCAATTCGCGACGGTAGAACGCATACTGAAGCGTGGGAAGCTGACAAGTGACCAGCAATACTATCTGATTCGGGAGCACATAGAAGTCATCGCCGATGACCAGACCTATGCGGCGGACCTGCCGGCGCTTTATGCCATGATCGAGGCATACGAGACTCTCGTCGCAAAGCGAGCGGGGCGCTGATGCCAGTGTGCCAGCGATCTAGTGGGCGTTAGCCAACCACACAGTACTTCTCGGCTCAGACCTGAATGCATCTCACTGAGGACGAATCTGCGGGACCAGCCGAACTACGCGTCGCTGCGTTGGTCGGTCACGGACTAACGATCGTCGACGCGTCAGGCGCACCTCACTCTTGGGTATTTCGGTTCGACGGAGGATTCGCGCTAATGGTCGAATCGACATGGCGGCTGGTGTCCGGTCATCGCGTGGCACTGGCAGATCTGGATCATGAGCAGATGTTCGGGCTCACGAGGCCGGTTGATGCTGTTGAGAGGCTGCTCACTCTCCTCGGCGACCGGACCTGTACCGCGGCGAACCTCGTTGAGGACACCGGTGATCTTCATCTGAGCTTCGGAAGTGAAGCGCGCCTCGAGGCGCTCGTGAATTCCAGTAGCTACGAAAGCTGGACTCTTACCGATCCCGACGGAACGCAGCTCGTTGCAACCGGCGGTGGACGCTTGGCCCAGTTTCGTGCGCGGGTTGGCTAACGTGCGCTGCAGCAGACGGGCGATCTTTGGAAGCTCGCTGCGCTCGCATTCATTCGATTCGCCCGCAGCTGAGCTCTGGCGTTAGCCAGCAGCCACGCGTCGTCGTTTGACAATCGCATTCGCCAAGTCTGCCTTCTTGGCGCCAGCCGCGAAGGCTGCCTTAACAATCAGGTCCAGCGAAACACTCGCGTCGCCAGCCTCGAGTTTTGCAACCCGTGACTGACTCGAGTGCAGTCGTCCGGCGAGTCCCTGCTGCGACAGCTTGGCGCGCTTCCGCACGGATCGAACGAGGATTCCGAGCGACAGCTTGAGATCTATTAGCGCGGCCTCTTCAACAGTGAGCTCTAGGAAATCCGCGACCGTCCCAACGCGAAAGCCAGCGGCCTCAAGCTTCTTGCGCCTTTTTGCGTCCATTACTCCTCCCCCTTGGTGGGCCGCAGATACAAACCCAGCCGACGCGTAGAAACCTGAATCACCTGCTTGGGCGTTGCCTGCGTCTTCTTCGAGAAGACCTCGAGAATGACGATAGCGTCCTCGCCGATGTGGTACATGATCCGCCATGTCGCATCCTTATCGACAATGCGGAGTTCGTGACACCGTTTCCCAATACTCGGCATCGGTCGGGAATGCGGTAGCCCTATCGATTCTCCGCGTTGCAGTCGGCGAAGCAACGTGCCAGCCTCAAGTCGGCCGGCCGCCGAGAACGGCGGCGTTCTTACCTCTCCAGCAAGCCAGACAAGCGGTTTTGTCCTGGTCAGGCATCCTACTAACTTATGTCACATCCGACATATCTGCAACCCTTGGTCCCGAACCTCCTTCCGTCTGCTTGCTAACGAACGGTGAAGCCGACGAAGGGTTTCTTGATTCGTGATGGCAGCCTCGCCGCCCTTCGCAAACACGTCGTCGACGCGGCAGGCTACTGGCGTGAGCTTATCGGCGAAGCGGAGTACCCTCTGGCCACGCGGAAGCTCGTGGCGCTCGCCAGGCTTCCCGAGGCCGAACGTGACCGCATCTACGACGCGGACTGGGCACAGTACCGTGAGTGGTTGGACCGTGCGTGACGCGCTGGCAGTTTTCCGTCAACAGCTTGGCGGTGATCGCTCTCCCGCGAGAGGTAGCGGGGCGGTCATTCTGGTGCGGACTCTCCTCTCGACCTGGCGCGTTGAGGCGTTCCTGTCGGCGGCTGCGCAAGCGCACAAAACAAGTGCGCCAATTCACCATGCGCTTCCCAAGCCGCCAGGCATCACTCGTCCATATCAGAACGAGGGTTCCGGAGGTAATATCCGAATCCATACAGACGGAGAGTAGACGATTGGACGCCAGAATCCCCGTGCTCCTGCTCACGCTCGCCGTCGTCGCGGTGCCGACGCCGTCGCAAGCGCAGAACCCCGCTGCGAGGAGTAGCTGCAATAACGCGGTCCGCACGTTGCTCGAGCGCGTTGAGACGAAGTACGCCGCCACGACGGTGTTGACAGAGGCCAACCACGCGCGGTACAAGAAGCTGCACGCCGCAGTACGGCCAAATGGTTCGATGGCTGCCTGCATGAACAGGCGGACCGATCTTGTCGCGCTCGACGCGGCGCTCACAGGAATGATCGCCGAGCCGAAAGCCGGAGATCGGGTTCGTGGTGGCGTAATCGTGGACGTGGCCGAGGGCGGCAATCACGGCCTGGTCGCGTATCCAACAGACCAGCCGGGCGGACTCTACTTCGACGCCCCTCGCGTCGTGGGTTATACCAGGGACGACGCGCCGAAGACCTGTGACGACCTCGTAGGCGGAGGGTTCAGCGACTGGTACCTTCCCTCATACGAAGAGCTCGACCGCGTCTGGAAGCACCGCGCAGTGATCGGAAGCTTTCGTGACAATTGGGTTTACTGGACCAGCGGGTGGTACGCCGGGCGGGCTCGCCAGACTGTGACATGGGCCACTGGGAAATGGGGCTATCTGGAAGGCGGGGAAATCAAGACCCTCCCCGCCGTCCGGTGCGTTCGGAAGTTCTGACGGGACTTCCTCTGACCTGCAGGACGTATTGAGAAGCGGCACACTGGGCTACCTGGTGTGCCGCTTCTGCCTTCCTGCCTTCCTGCTCGCCTGCAGAGTAGAATTGCGAAGGGAGTCACCTCCTCTGCCTCTCGTGCGCGCCTGACGCCTCCGTCCCTTGCTCGCTGGAGCTGGCCCCCATACGTTCGAGCAGGTGGTCAACCCGCAACCGCTGACATGTCGATGGCGTCGTTTCGTGCCGTGATGCGTTCGCTTGCAGCCGCGCTCCTGTTGCTTCTGGGGAGCGCCACGAACGGACGCGCGCACATCTCGGCGCACCCGCATCACGGCTCGCGCCCAAGCGTCGCGGCCGCGAGCCATGGTGCACTACTGGCCGCGGCGCCGCAGTGGAAGCACGTCGACACTGCGCGGCCGCAGTTGCTGGCATCCAGTGCGAGCCTGCTCCTCCGCCGGGTTCAGTCCGCGCCGGCGCCCACCCGCGAGTCCGGGCCGGTCTGCTCGTGCGAGCGCACGACCAACCGAGCCGCTCGCCCCCCTCCGCTCCACGCCTGAAGTCAGACGAGACGATCGCCGGCACTCGCGTGCCGCGCATCGCGCTGCTCGCGAACACGTCGCGGCAGTGAAACCCTCGCGTCCGATCCCTCAGACTGGAGCACCCCAATGTACGAGTCATTTCGCGCGCGGCCCTGCGTAAGTCCCCGCATGACCCGCAAGCCGGTCGTTGCAATCGTTCACACGCTGTTCTCGCTGATGCTCAGCGTATGCATCTCCTGCGCCTCACGGGCTGACGCAAGCGCGCCATGCCCCGTCGTCGAGATGAGCGCGGTGGCGGATACGCAGGCGGAGTCCAGCAAGGCCGTCACTCTCAACGACACGACGACGATCCTCATCTCGCGGACTCCCCTCGTCGCGACCGGCGACATCACCGGCGCGAGCGCCAGGGCATCCCAGGCCGAGAACCAGTGGGTCGTCGACCTCACCGTAACCGACGATGCGGCGAAGCGCGTTCACGACTTCACCCAGCAGCATGTCGGCCGAAAGCTGGCTGTTGTCGTCGACGGGAAAGCCCACGGCGGTACACCTCGAATCGCCGGCGCAGTCGTTAGCAACAGCTATGAAATCGACGGCCTCACTCGAGCAGACGCGGAGCGGTTGGCGAACGCGATAGCCAAGGGCTGCCGTCGCTAGTCGCGGCGGAACACCAAGCTCGGTAGGGCCTGACGCGGGCCAGCCTGGTGGGTCGCCACTGGGCTGGTCCGCGCCTCAGGCAGGTCCGGTTGGCGGCAAGCCTCCGTGCACTGGCACCTCCCCGCGCCGCACCGTACGTTCGCAACATGACATTCCTTCCCCTCAGGCAGTTCGCCGCCGTTGCGATCCTCGCGATGCCGCTGGCCAGTGCGCGCTCCTACCCGAGCGTCTCCATCAGGAACATGACGAGCCGCGCTGTAACTGTCGTAGTCTCGTATCGGGGCTGCCGCAGCGACAAGTTCAGCGTGCCCGCCAGCACCCGGAGCGCCGGTGGCGCTGTCGTCGCTGGCGTCGCGACGGCTCCGGGCAGGCGGGGCGCATGCCTGGTGAGCGGCGTCAGCGCGACGTACGCCAATTCACAACCCGTCGTGACGTCGTTCGCGTCGCAGGGTACCTCGTACGGCGCGTATACGATCGAGGGAACGACCACGGTTCGCGTGTGGTCGGATCATGAGCGGGCGGAGTTGGCGAAGAAGCCCTGACGGGCGGGTTGCCGCAGGTTACTGCGGTGTGCACTCACCCCTCGTCCTTCAACGCCTCGGTCGGCTGGATCCGAAGCGCCCGTTGCGTGGGGACGATGCAGGCGAGTGCACAGCACGCGATCGTCGACAGCGCGAACAGCGCCGCGCTGCCGAGGACATCGGGATGCACCTTCGACAGGTCGTCGTTAGCGAGCACGAACCCCAGGATAGCACCGACGCCAATGCCCAGCCCCACCTGAACGAGTGGGCGCTTGAAGACGATGATCAGGACATCCAGCGGACGCGCGCCGAGAGCGACGCGCACGCCGATCTCGCGCGTCCGCCTGGTGACCGCGAAGGCCGTCACGGCATAGACACCAGCGAGCGACAACATCAGCGTCACGAGCGTCAGGCTCACCAGGAGCTCGAACCCGAACGACATTCCAGACGCATCGGCATCCTCCAGCAGGGGCAGTGGTCTCGGATCGATCACGCGGAGCGCGGGATCGGTCGCCTGCGCGAGCTCGCGCAGGCGCACCGCAAAGCCCTGCGGATCGCCGCGAACGTGAATGGCGAGTCGAAGCGGTCCCGTCTCGCTCGGCCGCGTCGCCTGATAGATGCGACGGCCATACGGGGTCCCATCGTGGCTGACGCTCAGGTCGGGCACGACACCCACGATCTCGTACCACGACTCCGCGATGGGTGCGCGTGTTGATGAGAAGCGAAAGCGGCGGCCAACTGGATTGCGGCCGCCCATTGCCTGCTTGACGAAATACTCGTTCACGACCACGACACGCGCCCGTCGTTCCGCGTCGGCGATCGTCAATGCACGGCCACGGATCACGGGTGCACCGACCACGTCGAAGAATCGCGGATCGACGGACACCACCTTCGCGTAGTCGCAGCCCGCACACCGTTCACCGGGACCAGCGGCCGGCCCCGGGTCCATCTCGATCGTGCGAAAGTTGCTGGTGGTCAGCTGCGGCATCTGGTCGGCGTACGTGACGTCCAGCACGCCCGGGTCCTGGCGGAGCCGGTCGACGAGCGCGAGGTAGCCGGTTTCGAGTCGCGCCGCACGGGCCTTCGGCACCGTGTCTCCACTCGCCGCGGCGCCGTCGACGCGATCCATCGCGAGCGTGGCCGTCAGGAAGGCTTCGGCCGGGAACCCTGCGACCCTGTCCTCTCCCAGGCGTCCCCCTCCCAACCCGAGCAGCGGCCACGGAAGGAGCGTCGTGAGCGCAATCTGCGCAACGATGACCACGGTCCACACGCCGCCGAACTGCAACCCGCCGCCGCCGCTCGACGCGGCCCGGAGCCTGTCACCAGTACCACCCGACGTCACCTTGAGCGCGGGAACGACCCCGGCGATCGCCGCCGCGACGACAGTTAGCCCGATAGCGTATAGAACGGTCGCCGTCGAAACCGAACTGTCGATCCAGAACGGCAGCGGGCCCATTTGCGCCTCGATCATCGTCCAGGTCCGCGCGAGCACGAAGCGCGCACCCAGGAGACCCACACCCGCGCCCACGGCGCAGAGCACGAGCGCCTCGGCGAAGAGCTGCATGACGAGGCGCCCACGGCTGGCGCCGAGTGCGGTGCGAACCAGCAGTTCCCGCTCTCGGCTCACGGCGCGAGCGAACAGCAACATTGCGACGTTGCCGCACAGGAGCGCGACCAACAGCACGAGGAACACGTTGATCGACCCCAGCACCAACGCCGCCGCGGCCGGCAAGTCACTGACGGCGTCTGGGAGAGAGATGAGTTGCAGGCGCACGTTTTTGTGCGTCTCGGGAAAGAGCGTCGCTGACCGGCTGCCGATCGTCGCCACCTGGGCAGTCGCTTCCTCGCGAGTACGGCCCGGCGCCAGCCGTCCAAAGACGTACTTCAAGCTCGGCGCCGCCTCGGGAATCCGCTCCAGGTGCAGCGGTCGCCAGACGCCGTTCCGCTGTGGAAATCCGTAGCCGCGCGGCATCACGCCGACGATCGTGACCGGCGTGCCGCTGATGTGAATGACGCCGCCGAGAGCGCCTGCCGCGCCGCCCAGCTTGTTCATCCAGAAGTCGTATCCGACCACCACGACGTCTCCTGCGTCGCTCCGTTCATCGGCTTCGAGCAGCGTGCGTCCCATCAACGCCGGAACGCGCGTCAGCGCAAAGGTCGACGCGGTCACATTGGCGACGGTCTCCGGCTGACCGGCGCCGGCGCCGACGGCGATGCTGCGCTCATCCACCTCGACGGCGCTGAGGTTTGAGATGCTGCTGAGGCCGTCGCGCCACAGCTCATAATCACGGCGCGATGCGGGGACCGGCGCATTGTCGGCGACGTTCCAGTTCCGCAATGCGACGATCGCGTTGCCGTCCGGAAGCGGAATCGTCGGCCAGAGCGCCTGTCGCGCGATCTCGAACCCGATCGCGCCGACGGCGATCGCGAACGCCACTGCGATCGTCGCGATCAGGGTGAGCGCCGGATGCTTGACGAGCATGCGTGCGCCGAGCTTGAGGTCGAGCGTCGAGAACCGCAGGCTGCCGAAGGCGCGCACGAGAGGAG
Source organism: Gemmatimonadota bacterium (assembly GCA_028287305.1). Classification (GTDB taxonomy): domain Bacteria; phylum Gemmatimonadota; class Gemmatimonadetes; order Gemmatimonadales; family Gemmatimonadaceae; genus JAQBPX01. The sequence continues at coordinate 69,496 of JAQBPX010000032.1, read as the reverse complement.
AAGACATTGCTGCCATACGTCCGGGGCGCCGCCGCGGTTTCGGCTGGACCATCAATGAAAGGGGCGCCACGCTCGATGCGTGGCGCCCCGTTCGTTGGTGCTGCGACAGGTCAGAGCGGCGGCGCGCCGCCGTCGGCACCGCAGCCGACCACGTAACTGATGTCCGGAAACGGCGTGATGGTGCGCGTCACCGAGCCTGCGGCGTTGCTCACGGTCAGTGTGTAAGTGGAACGACTGACCGTGCCGTATGCGAACTGCACGCCACTCGTCACCGGCACCGCGGGCTCGAAATCGTAACCAAACGTCGCCGTGCCGCCACTGAAGACGGCCGTGAAGAGCGGGTGCACGCGACCAGTCGTGGCACACTGGTCCACGCTTCCTTCGTTCGTGAGGCTGGTGATCACCGGGAGCGCGGGGACCGCGACGACCGCCACGAGCGTGCCGCCCTGCGCCGCGAAGCTCACACAGTCGCCCTGGTTCGCGAACGTCGTGTGATCCGGGCGGGTGTAGTTCACGTAGCCGCCGGACTTGCAGAGGTCCTTGCTGTCCGGCGCCCTGGCGGAAGCGGGCACGGAGCCGGTGGCCATCAGCGGCGACGTCAGCGAGTCGCCGGAGCGGCAGGCGGTGACCGCCACCGCGACAACGAGCGTTCGGGCGAGCGTCGGAAAGAGGCGGGTCATCTGGTCCTGGTCGGTGAGGGTGCAGGGCGCCCAGCAAAACCCGCCTTGCGATCCCGGAAGTCTACGCGGGAGCCATGTGTCGGCAAGGCGTATGGAATCGCGACGCCGTCGCGTTGACGCGACCTGAGGTAGCTCACAGCGTTCATGGCCCGTATGTTCGCTGGAAGCAGCACCCGGCCGTCGAGCGCATATACACGCGGCACCCTCACACCTGACGATCCCTTTCATGCGCCTTCATCGCGACCATTCCGGAATTGCGGCATTCCTGCTCATGCTCGCACCGCTCGCAGCAGGGCGCGTCACCCCTGCACAGGCCGCTCCCACCCGCGCGCCTCATACGCGCACGGTTGCTGGCCACATCGACACGTCAGCGGACACTGCGAGTGAAGGCCTGATCGTTCGTTCCAACGCGAAACGCGGCACGCTCAACCTGCCTGCGCTGACCAGGAGCCCCGAGTTGGTGCGTGCGGCCCAGATCCAGGCAGACCAGATGGCCGCGTCGCACACGCTGACACACCATGTTCCGAAGTCGCGCTATCCACGGCTCCAGGACCGCCTGCACGCCGTGGGATACCACTGGCGCGCGACCGCCGAAAACGTGGGGAGCGGATACCCGAACGCTGCGGCCGTCGTCACCGCCTGGATGAATTCCCCCGGACATAGTGCGAACATGGTGTCGCACAGGTTTACCCAGGCGGGCGCGGGCGTTGCGACAGACAGCAATGGCGTGCGTTACTGGGTCTTGGTGTTCGGGACACCACTTTAGCTGCGCTGCGCCTTGAGCTACTGTGGTCGATTGAAACAGCAGCTTCTCGGCTACATGCGTGTGGCCCTGTCATGAGTCGGGGCGCCCGATGGTTCCTGGCGTGTGTGATCCTGCTCCTGATGTGGATGACACTTGCTGGCTGGGATTCTGACTCGACGAAGGCTCGCGTATGGTCCGTCGCCATCGCCGGATTCATGGGCCTCATCGTAATCGGCCTGCTCGCGCCGAAGCGCGCCCTGCTGGCATTTCGATTGACGGCCGGCCTCGTGGCCCTGGGGTATCTCGGCTACTTCATCAGCGAAGTGGTCCAACTACTGCGCGGCGACCAACAGCAGCTCCGAGTTGGACGGCCGTCCGCACTGATGGCCGGTCTTGGCCTCTTGGTCTACGGAGTTCCGGCGCTCATCTTCGCGCTCGGCGCGAAGCGCGTCGGCTTGGCGAGACTTTTTGGCGCCGGGAACGCGGCCGACACCGAGCATCGCGACGGGCGCGAGCCGGATGCGCACTTTTCGATGGCCCCTCCTCCTCGACCCGACGAAGTCGAACTGTACATGCCAGGCGACCCCGCCACGGCGCTACGAATCGCTACTCTCATCTCTACTCATCTCAGGGAGATCGGACGTTCCGAGGACGGCTGGACCTCACTCTACGAAGATCCCGGCGATGCCCGACTCTGGGAGCTCTCCTACCCCCAGAGCTCATCGCACGGAGGTGGACCGCCCCGACTCGCGGTCGTTACCGCCGCCGAGGCCGCCCATCGCTATCCCGACCGCACCAGCTAGCGAGCGCTGAAGCTACAGCGCGCCTATTGAACTGCACTCGCCACGCGAGCACTCTTGGGTGATCTCTTTTTAGCGTGGCCCAGTCGACACACGGCCCCTCCACGATCTTCTCAATCGCATCAGTGTTCGACATTTGCTTCCTTGACGCTCCGCCCGAGCCACGTGAGGACGGCGCACTCGACCTCCGGGGGGAAATCATTCTCGGCGGTTATCGAGAGCAGTTTCTCGCGCCAGTCTCCCTGTGGTCGCGCGAGCGCTACTTACAACAGTGGGATGAGGCGGCAGCGCGGCTACTCCACGGTGCAGAGCGCACGGCCTTCTTCACCGTCGCCTGGCAATTCTGGTGGACCATGGCTCGCGACGGCGAGTCGGTTCTGATCCAGGAGGAACTCCTCACCGGCGATCGTCTCGAGCGACTCGGGTCGGCGCCCAGCGTTGACGTGGTGCCTTATGAATTGCTCGAACCAATTCAACTCCAAAGCGAGGATGGCCAGGACATCTCCAGCTGGCGAGTCACGATATCGGACGTGGCTGCCTTTACGAGGCGTCGAATGAGCTCGACACGCAGCGCGGCGCACGTGCGCCGCGGCTAAACTCCGATTCCCCGATTCGAACGTGCCAACATCGATCCCGACCGAACTGTCACTCCGCATCGTCGAGGTGGACCCGGACTTCCTGCGTATCCAGGTTGTCGTCGGCGACGGCGAGTTCGCGGGCGCCGCCGTCGTTTACGAGGCGCACGACGCGTTCGCGAGCCTTGCCGATGCGCTGGCCGGATTCCCGAAGGGCAGCGCAGATCACCGCGAGGCCGTACTCGGTAGCTTCGGCCCGTCGACCGCCGGCGGCGCGGTCCGTCTGCAGTTCCGCCTCGTCGACCGGTCAGGGCACGCGATGCTGGAAGCGGACGTCGAAGCCGATCCCGAGGTAAGTCGCGCGCCGAGGACGGCAGCCGTCGCGTTCCCCGTGCTCGCGGCCGCGGTCGACGCCTTCGTCAACGAACTTCGGCTCGCGGCGGTCGCCGTCGGAGCGAGCGCAGTCCTCGGCGCCGCCTGACAACACGCTGCAATCGGCGAGCGCCTCGCTCATTACCACTACCCACCTCGCGCTACTTCTCCTTTACCCCAAGCGGCACGAACACCCCCGCATCGACGACTCCCTTCCTCACCGTGTAAAGCGAAAACCCCGACGGCATCACCACCGGCCCATAGTCATTGGGCCCGACGATCGCCGCGCTCTGCTCGAACCTCAGCAAGCCGTGGTCAGTCTGGAACACCAGCTTTTCGGCCACATGCGTGTGCCCGCCGAGGATCAGCGGCAGCGGTCGTCCCTTGAACACGTCGAGCACGGCCATGGTGTTTGCGCCCGTGTGTCGAAAGGACGGACCCGACTTCGTGTGTGCGATGCTGCTGACCATGGCCATCTCGAGATAGCCGGTCAGCGGCTCGATGCCTGACGCGAGCGGAATGTGCGCGAACATCACGATCGGTGTCGCGGTGGGCAGCGTCGCAACGTCACGCGTCAGCCACGCCAGCTGCAGGCTGTCGACGCCGCCGTAGTACGCCGAGTCATCCGGTTGCACGGTGTCGAGCCCGATGAAGTGGACGCCGCCATAGTTGAAGGAGTAGTACTCCGGCCCCATGTAGTGGCGGTACATGCCGCGATTGTACAACGGATGCGTCTCGGGGACGTGCGACCGGCTCTGGATGATGCCGAAGTGGTCGTGGTTGCCAGGCACCGTCCAGTACGGCGCGCGCAGCTTCATCTCCGCCAGGAACAGCTCGAAGTAGCCGCGTGCTCGCGGCTCCTGCTGGCTCATCGCATCCCGAATGAGGTCTCCGGCCAGCAGGGTCAACGCCGGCTTGAGTGAATCGGCAAGCGTCCTGAATCGCCGGACTCGCGAAACGTTGCCCGTGTCGATGTGCGTGTCCGATGCATGTACGAACCGGAACGTTCGAGGCTGTCGCTCGGCGCGAAGGCCGAAGCTGATCGAGTCGCTGCCCTCCACCGCTCGCCACGATGTTCCAACCGTTCGCCAGTCGGTGGGGACCGACACGAAGACGATGGTCTTCTCGTCGACAACGAGCCGATATCGGCCGGCCGCATCGGTGGTGACGACGTCCAGCTGGTTGGAGACCACGACGCCGGCCACGGGCCGTTCACCGGGGTCCATGGCGCCATTGCCGTTTGCGTCGTTGAATACGACGCCGTGAACGGAGCGCTGCCCCTGGATCGGGGCGGCCATGAGCGCGAGCATCGCTGTGCAGGCAATAAAGAATCTCATGCAGGGGAATCTGCTTGCCGGAATGCCGTTGCGCGAAGCAAGTTCGTTCTAGCTAGCCTCAGGTAGGGACATCTTGTTCCGAACGCTGACGCGGCTCAGGCTTTTGACGGAGGCAGCAGGATGGGCAAGTCTCGACGGAAGCGCGCGTTGCGCGCGGCGGCGCGTCCCACGGCAGCAACGCGCGTGTCGCTCGCGGCTCGCACTCGCGCGATCATCATGGGCACCCTGCCCACCCTGGCGATCTTCCTCGTAACACAGCAGCTGCTCGCCGAGGCATTCCGGATTCCAAGCGGCAGCATGGAGCCGACGCTGCTCGTCGGCGACCGGCTCTTCGTCAACAAGCTCAGGTTCGGGCCTCACATTGCGTTCACGAGCCACTCGCTGCCCGGGTACGCGAGTCCGAGGCGAGGAGACGTCACCGTCTTCGTCTCGCCACCGCAGGATGTGGCAATTCGCATCGCTCCGGACGAGGTGACGCCCACCCTGGTGAAGCGGATCATCGGGGTGGGTGGCGACACGATCGCCATGCGTCACGGGCAGCTGACCGTCAACGGTGCGGTGGTCCCATCGCCGAACTCGTTTGTCCTCCCGGACTCCATTGCGGACCAACCGCAGTCGAGCTTCACGTGGCAGCATCAGGTCGAGATCCGCGGTTCCCGGTTCGGCCCGCCTGTGCCGGCGCCCAGTCTTCACGAGTGGGGGCCGCTCGTCGTGCCCGCCGGGACGTTCTTCATGATGGGCGATAACCGGGACAATTCCGTCGATAGCCGCTATTACGGTCCCGTGCCGCGCGCGAACCTTCGCGGTACGCCCACGTTCATCTACTACTCATATGACCCGGATCGAGGCGTCGACTATTTCCGTGCCGTGACGGCGATAAGATGGAGGCGACTCGGCGCCTGGATTCATTAGCACGGGTGCCCGCCACCCACCACCTTCGACGACTGCCAGTCCGTATCCGGCCCCTTCTACCACGGGACCGCCGCGCAACAAGCGCTTCCGGGGAAACCCAACGAAGTCATGCTATCACAGAGCACCACTCGCGGCGGGCATGCCTGGTGCAGGAGATACGCACGGTCATGGCTCGTGGTGCGCATTCCGGATGGAACTGAAGCGTAGGTGCAGCTCGCTGGCGTCCGATTTTCAACACCACATCCTGATCATGTCACACGCCTACCTCACGCGCACCTTTACGGTAGCCTCGCACGAACTGCCGTCGACGCTGGCGTCGCTCGAAGAGTTCGACGCCCTCAAGCTCGAGGCAGGGGGACGTGCAGGCTCGAGGGTGGACGGGCTGCATCACCTCGGCGGAACTACGCGGAGTGGCTGGGCGATCTACACCACGCAAGGCCTCCTGCGCTCGTTCCCGGCGGGCACGGCGCTCCAGTTTCTGGAGGACAGTGGACAGTACAGGTTCGAAACTGAGCTCGGCCTCACGGCGGTGACGGTGCTCGACTCGGCAGCCGTCGATGCCGCAGCCGAGCAGCTCGACCAGCTGCTGTCGAACCTTGCAGCCGACCCAATCCGTGTCTACTTCGCCGATGACGGCGGTATCTTCGGTGACGGAGAAGTCGAAGCGGCGCTGGCCCGCGACTACGTGAGCGCGAACCCGGCCTTCGACCGTCAGGTCGGCGGCGACGATGGTGAGGGAGCGGACTACCTCTTCACGTACCTGCGCAGCATGCTCGCCCTGCTTCGCACGGCGCAGGCGCAACAACTGTCGGTGGTCCATTCCCTCAGGGTGTAGTTGGAGTCGATCTCGCCGTGGACTTCACCAGGCCGACGTACGTGGTGGTGGACATGCCGGGCGCGGTGGGCACGTTCGTGCGCGGGATGCGCGAGCGCTTCTCCCCGCGGCTCGCGCCCCTGCCCGTCGAGATCACCCTCGTGGGCTCGTCAGGGGTCGGCGTCTTCGCGCCTGACACCGTGCCCGGCGAGGCCCTCGCCGCCGTCGAGCGGCTGGCCGAACTCACGGCGCCCCTTCCCGTGTCATTCGACGCCATGACCACGTTCGAGGGATCGGGCGTCTTCTACTACCCGCCCACCGATCCCGCGCCGTGGCGGCACCTCCATCAGGTGCTGGCTCACTCTGGACTTCGCTACCTGCCGACGCCGTTCTCGTTCACGCCGCACCTGACCGCGGTGAGACTCGCGCCTTCCCAGTTGGAGAACTCGACCGCGGAGGTGCTCGCCCTCCCGTCTCCACCATCCGGAGTAGCCGACACACTCTCGGTCTACTCCCTCGCAGGCTATGATTGCACGCTGCTTTATCGCACGCTCCTCCGTGGGGCTGTCTGAGGATCCATCCCTCCACCGCAATCATCGCCGCACGATGCGCACGTACCTGCACGCACTCGCCTTCGTCGTCCTGATCCCGAGCCGTGGCCTTGCTCAGGGTCCGCTCACGGCGCCTGCATTCCCAAGCGCGACTGACGGCTGGACCACCGCCACGCCCCAGTCCATGGGTGTCGACGCGAGCCGCCTTGCCGCCCTCACCGCGTCCGTTCGCGCATGGCCCGAGCTCGGCGTGCACGCGATCCTCATCGAGCGCTCCGGCCGCCTCATCTACGAGGAGTACTTCGACGGTTTCGATGAACGCTGGGGCACTCCGCGCGGGCGCGTCTCCATGGCGCGCGATTCCCTGCACGACGTGCGCTCCGTGACCAAGAGCGTGATCAGCGCGCTCGTGGGCCTCGCCCTCGCCGACGGCGCGATCAAGTCCCTCGACCAGCCCGTGATGGACTGGTTCCCGGAATACCCAGAGTTGAACACGCCAGATCGACGACGCCTCACGCTGCGCCACGTACTGGGGATGACGTCGGGCCTCCAGTGGGACGAGAGCGTTCCCTACTCCGACCCGAAGAACGACGAGATCGGCATGACGCGCGACTCCCAGCCGCTTCGATACGTGTTGTCGCGGCCGTTCACCTTCCAGCCCGGTGCGCAATTCAACTACAACGGTGGACTCGTCCAGGTGATGGCCGCCGTCGTCCAGCGCGCGGTGAAGATGCCGTTCCAGCAGTACGCCCGCGCCAGGCTGTTCGCGCCGCTGGGGATCGACACGGTCGAGTGGGTCGGCGACCTCGCCGGCATGCCGAGCGCGGCCTCCGGGCTCAGGTTGAGAGCGCGTGACCTCGCGAAGTTCGGGTCACTGTACCTGCACGGCGGCCGATGGAATGGTCGGCAGGTGCTGCCGGCAGATTGGGTCGCGCAGTCCACCCGTCGACAATTCCCCTTCGCGGCCGCAGCGGGGCGGGATCGGTCCGCAGGCACCCCAGCCGACGGCTCCTTCGGCTACTCGTTCTTCTGGTGGTACTCGTGCTACCCCACATCGCGGGGCCTCATCGAGGCGCGCACCGCCGTGGGCAACGGACAGCAGCGCATCTTCGTGCTACCCGGCCTCGACATGGTCGTCACCATCCTCTCCGGCCGCTACAATGACTTCACGACCGGCAACACCCTCGGCACGCGCCTCCTGCGCGAGCACGTGATTCCCGCCGTCCGATCGGGCGTGCACGCCGGATGTCCGGGCGCGTGATCACGCTACTGGAGATGACATGACCATCAAGCGAATGGACAACGTCGGCATCGTGGTGAAATCCCTCGACGCCGCCATCCCGTTCTTCGTCGAGCTTGGCCTGAGGCTCGAGGGGCGCGCCATGATCGAGGGCGAGTGGGCCGGACGCGTCACCGGTTTGGGCAACCAGCACGTCGAGATCGCCATGCTCGTTACGCCCGACGGCCACAGTCGCCTCGAGCTCTCTCGATTCCTCACCCCGCCCGTCGTCGCCGATCACCGCAACGCCCCGGTGAACACGCTCGGCTACCTGCGCGTCATGTTCACGGTTGTCGACATCGACGACACGCTCGCCCGGCTCCGCAAGCTCGGCGCGCAGCTCGTGGGCGAAGTGGTTCAGTACGAGCAGTCGTATCGTCTCTGCTACATCCGCGGTCCCGAGGGAATCCTCATCGGGCTGGCTGAGGAGATCAGGGCGGGTGGCTGAGTGACGGAAGCCCAAAGACTTATGCGACGCGCCCGCTGGGCGGAGGCCCTCTTCGCCGCCATCGCGCTGTTCATAGCGCTCGGCCTGCCAGTTCCACCTCCCGATGGACAAACTGCCTACCTGCTGCTCCATTGGTATGGCGTGATGGCGGTGGCAGTCGGGTTGGTCATCGCACTCAGGCGTCCCTCTCGCGTCACCTGGGCCATCGCGGTCGCGCTCCATCTGGACCGAGGCCGAGGATAGCGTCAGTCCCGACGTTTCCGATCCCTCGACATCGGCTTGACGACGCCGGAACTGACGTATGCTGGGGGCGATCGAGCGAAGCACCGTTCCACAACGGGGAAGATGCGATGAGAAAGCTGGTGGCGGGCACGTTCACGACATTGGATGGTGTCATGCAGGCCCCTGGCGGCCCCGACGAGGACCGCGACGGTGGCTTCGAGCACGGTGGCTGGCTGGTCCCCTACTTCGACGAGAAGTTCCTCGAGATCATGACGGAGTGGACCACGCACGCGGGCGCCTACCTGCTCGGGCGCAGGACATACGAAATCTTCGCTGGTTCCTGGCCGAACTCCACCGATCCGAGCGACCAGATTGCGACAGCGCTCAACTCCCGGCCGAAGTTCGTCGCGTCACGAACGGTCGACTCGCTCGCGTGGAACAATTCGCACCTGCTAGAGGGCGACGTTGCAACAGCGGTCGCCGAGCTCAAGGCGCAGGAAGGGGGCGAGATTCAGGTCCATGGAAGCTGCGACCTTCTCCAGACCCTCCTCGCGCACGACCTCGTCGACACCCTGCGTATCTGGCAATTCCCGGTTGTCCTCGGTACCGGCAAGCGCCTCTTCGGAGCTGGCACGCAACCGCGCGGTCTCCGGCTTGTCGATACACAGTCGAACACGACTGGCGCCGTACTTCACGTGTACGAGCGTGCGGGCAACCTGAGGTACGGTGAAGTGGAAGTGGGCCAGGAGACCGCGATCTTCGACTCGGGCCCTAGGCACGAGTGACTCGTCCGGGCTCGCACGTGCGATGTGCCCACGTGCAAACATCCGAACGACTCGCTACAAGGCTCGCGCAACCCGAATGGCCGCCCCACATTGAATCCGTTCGGAACAGTGCAGTCCGCCTGCCGAGGAGGAACATGCCCATGGCCGCGAAAGCATCGCGAGCGAAGCCGACGGCCGCTCGCCCAACCACCGTCGCGGCCTACCTGGCCTCGCTCGCCCCCGAAAAGCGAAGCGTGATCGAGACTGCCCGCGACTTCGTCCTCAAGAACATCCGCAAGGGATACGCGGAGTACATGGGCTGGGGCGTGATCAACTGGGGGATCCCGCTCGAGCAGTTCTCCGACACGCACAACGGCCAGCCACTCTGCTACGTGGGCCTCGGAGCGCAGAAGAACTACAACTCGCTCTACCTGATGGGCGTGCACGACAGCTCGAGCGGCAAGTACACAATGCCCTTCCCCGAAACGCTGCTCGCAGACGCGTTCCGGAAGGCGGGAAAGCGGCTCGACATGGGACTGTGCTGCCTGCGTTTCAGGCAGCTCGAGGACCTCGAGCTCGTTTCCGTGGCGAGAGTGATCGCAATGTCGACACCGCAGGAATACCTCGCCTACTACAAGCGCGTGAAGGGGCTCGCGTAGCGCACGGCGGAGACAAACCATGCAGACCGCACTCACACCCCTGGAGTTCGCCCGCCGCGCCCGGTCGCTCTACGGTGACCGCGAGGCCGTGGTCGACGGCGACCAGCGTTGGACCTACTCGGAGTTCTTCGAGCGCTGCGACCGCTGGTCGAGTGCGCTGCAGACGCTCGGCGTCGCTCCCGGCGACCGCATCGCCTACGTCGCGCCGAATACACATGCGCACCTCGAAGCCTTCTACGGCGTTCCGCAGGTCGGCGCCGTGGTCGTACCGCTCAACTTTCGCCTCCTGCCGAGCGATTGGGTCTACATGGTCAACCACTCCGGGAGCCGGGTGCTCTGCGTGCACTCGGAGTTCCTGGACCTCGTGGACACGGTGCGGCACGAGATGTCAGCGGTCGAGCACTTCGTCGCGCTCGAGGGCGGCCGGGAGGGATGGCTCGACTACGAGCAACTGCTGGCGACGGCGACGCCCGACTTCAACCGCGAGGAGATCGACGAGGGAGCGTTGCTCACGATCAACTACACGAGCGGCACGACCGCGAAGCCGAAGGGCGTGATGATCACGCACCGGAATGCGTGGATGAACGCGATCGGCACGCTGCTCCACAGCCCCATGACCTGCGCCGACCGATATCTCTGGACGCTCCCGATGTTCCATGCGAACGGGTGGACGTTCGTCTGGATCGTGACGGCGGCGGGCGGCACGCACGTCTGCGTGAGGAGGGTGGACGCGCCGAACATCTACCGGCTGCTTCAGGCCGAACGCATCACGATGCTCTGCGCCGCGCCGACGGTGCTCATCATGATCGCGAGTGCACCCGACGAGCTGCGACTGCACGCGCCGCGGGGCGTGCGCGTGCTCACCGCCGGCGCACCACCGGCGGCACACACGATCGAGCGCGTCGAGGACGTCCTGGGCTGGAACGTCCTCCAGGTCTACGGGCTCACGGAGACCTCGCCGCTGATCAGCGTATGCGAGCCACGCGCGGAACACGATGCCCTCTCACTCGGCGAGCGCGCCAAGGTGAAGGCGCGGCAAGGCGTGGAGCTCATTGCATCGGGACAGCTGCGAGTCGTCGACGAGCAGCTGGGTGACGTGCCAAGGGATGGTGCCACCGTCGGCGAGATCGTGGTGCGTGGCAACGTGGTGATGGAGGGCTACTTTCGCGACCCGGAAGCGACGGCGCGGGCGTTCCAGGGCGGATGGTTTCACTCGGGCGATGCCGCCGTGGTGCATCCGGACGGCTATCTCGAGATTCGCGACCGGATGAAGGACGTCATCATCAGCGGCGGCGAGAACATTTCCTCGATCGAGGTGGAGGGGGTCCTCCTCCGTCACCCTGCGGTGCACGAGGTGGCGGTGGTGGGAATGCCGCACGAGAAGTGGGGCGAGGCACCGCATGCCTTTGTGGTGCTCAAGCCCGGCGCGTCACTCACCGAGGAGGAGCTGCGCGAGTTCGCGCGCGGTCGCCTGGCCGGGTTCAAGGTGCCGAAGGGAGTGACCGTCCTGGCGGAGTTGCCGAAGACGGCCACGGGGAAGATCCAGAAGTACGTGCTGCGCGGTGGGCGGGCGGCAATCACGAGCCAATAGCGCCCGCCCCGCACGGCACTACTTCATCCCGATCACGTGCGCCACGAACTGGTCCACGGCGATCTCGGTGCCCTGGTAGAACCCCGACTCCTTGTTCTTCACGAAGTCCGCCTCGTCCCGGTGCAGCGCCGTGAACACGTAGCGCGTGCCGGTGCCCTCGGCCTCCATCGTCATGATCGCCGTGATCGGGATGTCGTCGAACACCGCCGGGCGATAGTCGGGGAACAACATCGAGGTCCAGACGAGTCGCTCCTGCGGCACGACCTCCAGCACGCACCCGACATTCGGCACTTCGCGGCCATCGCCCACGGCGATGTCGATGCTGATGATCCCGCCGGGACGCAGGTCGATCGCGGCGCGCGCGACGCGCCCCCACTCCCGCGGCATGTACCACTCCTTCAGGTGCTCGGGCTTCGTCAGTGCTTCCCAGACGAGGCGCGTGGGCGCGTCGATGAACCGCTCGATGGCGAAGTCGAGCTTCGGGTCGAGTGCGGGGTGCTTGCTCATGATTCGGCTTCCTTTTCCTTGAGTTGTTTGACGTAGTCATCGAACCGGTCGAGCCGGGCTTCCCATTCCCGGCGACGCGCGGCCAGCCAGTCCTCGGCCACCTTGAAGCGCTCGGGCGCGAGCTCGTACGTCCGCACGCGCCCGCGCTTCCTCGACTTCACCAGCCGCGCCTGCTCGAGCAGCGAGAGATGCTGCACGAACGAGGGGAGCTTCATGTCGAACGGCTCCGCCAGGTCGCTGACGGTGGCGGGTCCCGCCGACAGCAGCTCCAGGACCTTGCGCCGCGTCGGGTTGGACAGGGCGTGAAAGACGTCATCGGCGACTGCGGCGTGGACCATGAAAGCAGAGTAGCATCGGGCAACACTAAGGTCAATACCTAAGTATCATCGCGATCAAAACTGATCCCCGCCACGATCGTGGCGGGGATCAGCCTCGACCTCAGGCTCGCTCGTTCACCTCTCACCCATTGCGTTCACGCTGGGCGTGCCATTTCTCGACCCGACGATGAAGACGCTCGCCCGGCTGCCTGACGATGACGTGAAGTCTGTCACCGCCGGCCCCCGGTCGAGCTGGACGTGCACGCGCGTGATCATGCACAGGCCGCGGCGGCTCGGTGCATGATTGATCGCCGCGTGCAGGCCCTTCGAATCCTGGCGACCGGCACCCACCCGGAAGACATCGGGCCGGCAGGCCATGTACGAAACGGTGACCGTGCCCATGGATGGGAGGAGGTTGCGGATCTCGGCCTTGGGGTGCTGGGCCACACCGGCGACTGGCGACACGAGTGACGACGTCATGAACGCCGCACCGGCAAGCATCTGGATGATTTTCATTGTGCAAGCTGCTGTCGGCTCAGCGCATTTAGCTAGCAGGGTTTTCAGCGAGGCGTTTAGCTTTCCCTCACCGTGACTATCCTCTCCGTCTCCAACGTCGGCATCTCCTTCGGTGCCGACGAGCTCTTCAAGAACATCACCTTCACCGTCGCCGAGGGCGAACGGTGGGGCATCATCGGGCGCAACGGCGTCGGCAAGACGTCGATCTTCAACGTGATCACCGGCGACCTCGTGCCCACGGTGGGTAGCGTCGCCCGCAAGCCGGGACTTCGGCATGCCCTGCTCGACCAGCATCGCGCCTTCGAGGGTGCCACCACGGTGTGGGAGGCCGGCGCGGCGGCCTGGCGCGAGGTCATGGCGCTCGAACAGCGCATCGCCGAGCAGGCCCTCGAGCTCGGCGCCATGGGCGAGAATGTCACCGACCAGTTCCTCGAGCGCTTCGGGCATGACCAAGAGCGCTTCGCCGACATGGGCGGCTACGTCTACCACGCTCGCGTCGACGCCGTGCTTCAGGGCCTCGGCTTCGATGCCGAGGAGTCGAAGACGCGACTCGTGTCGTCGCTCTCCGGCGGCGAGCGCGGGCGCGTGGGGCTGGCCGCGCAACTGATCGCGCCCGCCGACCTTCTCCTGCTCGACGAACCCACCAACCACCTCGACCTCGACACCACCACCTGGCTCCAGGAATGGCTCAAGGAAGCCAATGAGTCGGTGATCGTGGTCTCGCACGACCGCGCGTTCCTCGACGCGATCTGCACGAACATCCTGCACGTGGAAGCCGGCACGAGCGAGAGCTACAAGGGCAACTACAGCCAGTTCGTGCCGCAGCGCGCCGAGCGGCGCCTCACGCGCGAGCGCGAGCTGGAGAAGCAGCGCGCGTACGTGAAGAAGGAGCAGGACTACATCATGCGGAACATCGCGGGGGTGAACTCCTTCCAGGCAAAGGGCAAGCGCAAGCGGCTCGAGCGACTGCCGCGCCTCGCCCCGCCGCCGGGCGATCCGGCGGCGATGACGCTGCAACTGGACATCGCCGAGCGCGGTGGCGACCAGGTGGTCGCGGTCGACAACCTCCGCGTGGAGGTGCCGGGCCGCGTGCTGGTGGACGGATTCACGGCCGTGCTGCGACGCAACGACTTCGTCGCGCTCGTCGGCCCGAACGGCGCCGGCAAGACGTCGTTCATCTCCACCCTGCTCGGCGATCGTCCGCCCGCGAGCGGCGGCACGCGAATCGGCGGCTCGATCACCGCCGCGTGGTTCCGGCAGGACCTGGCCGACCTCCCGCTCAACCAGTCCCTGTCTGATGCGATCAACGGCCAGCGCCCGCTCTGGAATCGTGGCCAGGTGCAGAACCACCTGGGCGCATTCGGGTTCACCGGCGAGGAAGTCTTTCGCGAGATCCGCTCACTGAGTGGTGGCGAGCGCGCCCGCGTGGCACTCGCGCTCATCTCGCTCACGCGCGCCAACCTGCTGGTGCTCGATGAGCCGACCAACCACTTGGACGTCGAGAACATCGAGGTGCTCGAGGACGCCCTGTCGGATTACGAGGGGACCGTGCTGCTGGTGAGCCACGATCGCGCATTCCTGCGCGAGGTCGCGACGCGCGTCTGGGCGTTCGAGGGCACACGACTGGTAGACTTCGACGGGCCGTTCACGGAGTGGGAAGCGGTGGTCGCGGCGCGAGGGTAGTATTGGGCAGGCCCTTCCGAGGAGATACGATGCGAATCACGCTCTACGTCGTTGGCGTACTGTGCCTGCTCATCGGAGGCGTCTGGTTTCTCCAGGGAGTCAACGTCCTGCCAGGCAGCTTCATGACCGGGCAGACGAAGTGGGCGCTCTACGGCGGCATCACCTTCGTCGCCGGAATCGCGATGGTCATCGCGGCCAGCCGGCGCGTCCGCCTGCGGACGAAGCCGGCCGGCGATCGCTCACGCTGACGTCCCGGACGCTGCGAACGCCCGGCCTGTAGCACTCCACCCAAGCGGCACTTTCGGAGGACGCGCACAGTCATGGTCGTCCTTCGTCGTACCCAGAAACTTGCCGGTGCGCTGCCGGTGACGGCTTCCGTTACCGCGCAGTCCGAGACGGCGCTTGGCGATTGGTACGTCAATCGACTCATTGTCGATCGTCGCCCGCTCCTTCTCCTGGTCAGTGCCAATGCCCTGCTGCCGATCGTGCTTCCGGCGCGCGATGTCCGCAGCCTGGCTGCCCGACTGCCAGAGATTCTACGCGCGCGACTGCGGCGACTCGACATCCACCCTTCCGTTGCGAACGCCGAAGTGGCCGCGATGTCCCAGGTCCTGGTGGCGCCAACGAAGGATCGCTCCGTGGTCGGCATCATGGTGGACTTCGCCAAGGTGCTTCCCTTCCACCTGGAAATTGGCGGGTGGGATGACAGCACGCTGCCCTTCGTAGAGGCGCGCCTCGCGGCGACCCCCTGTCATGCCGGCCGTCCGTTCGGGGGCGTGGTCTTTCCCTCTCGCGACGCGACTCGGCTCCTGCTCGCCCGGTGGGGCGCCGGCTAGCCCACATCGCCCATCCTTCGCTGCTGGCATCCCCGAATACTCGAGCGCAACCCATGTCGAACAACATCGAAACCGTCAACGCATACCTCGACGGATTCCGCCGCAACGACCACGCGCAAATCCTGTCCTGCCTCACGGACGACATCAAGTGGACGGTCTTCGGCGCCTTCCAGCTCGCCGGAAAGCAGGCCTACGACCGCGCGATCGACGGCGCACCCGATTTCATCGACCCGCCCGAGCTCGAAGTGGTGCGGATGATCGAGCAGGGCGACGTCGTCATGGCGGAACTCACTGGCACCGCGAAGCGCGCGGCCGGTGGCGAGATGCGGATGTCGATGGCGGAGGTCTTCGTCATGCGCGACGGCAAGATCGCCGAGCGACGCGCCTGGGTGATCGTCCTCAACGACAATGAGTACCGGTAATGGACGCGTCGATGTCCGGGCTGGTTTCGCGCTTTCTGGCCGACCGGGGAACGTCACTTGCCGGGGACGAACCGTCGGAGGCCGAACGCCGCCTGGCCGTCGCACTGGACGACATCGGCTGGCGCGCCGCCAGCGACGTCCCCGCCTCGGAGGTGGCAGCCGCGCTCGCAATGCTCATCGCGGCCTGCGTCGATCACCATCACAACCTGGCAACTCTCCGCCGTGACATCGCGGACTGCCTGCAGCAGTATTCGGATCATCTCGACGGGTCGGCGCCCCCGCGAAGCGCGTGGGAGCCTGCGGCCGAATCCCTCATCCAGCACTACTCCGGGCAATGAGCAGCGAAACCGAGCTACCGTCACGCCGCACGTTCCTCACCGATGCCGGGCGACTGGCTTCGACGGTCGCACTCGCAGCCGTCGTTCCCGCTTCAATCGGCTCGTCGATCGCCGAGAGCGGCGACTGGGACCTTCGCTGGCTCGACACCCTGCGCAAGGCGACCGACCGCGCCGTGTTCGACTGGCCCAGCCTCGGCGACCCGGCGGACCCGATCGTGGTCGAGATCGCAGAGCGGTACCTCGACAACTGCCGGAGCGCGTATCGAGCTGGCAATTACGACGCGCGCGCGGTTCTCAACATCCGGACGCAGGCGATCGGCGCCGCGCTCAGCGACAAGCTGTGGGAGCGCTACTCGCTCGGCGCCGAGTACAGCACGAAGGATCCTGCGACGCAGCAGCCCGCGACGCGCAACCCGTTCTGGCACCGGGCCCCGAGCCCGGCACCCGGGATCACGCTGCCCTCGATCGCCGACCTGGTCGAGCGCGGCGCGATCGTGCTGGTCTGCGACTTCGCCATGACGAACCTCTCCCGGCGCCTGGCGGCGAAGGCCGGCCGCTCTGCCGACGACGTCCACGCCGACCTGCGCAAGGGGCTGATCCAGGGGGCGTACGCGGTGCCGTCGGGCATCTTCGGGCTCGCCCGCTCACAGAACGCCGGCTGCGCGTACATTCGCATGTAGCGGAGGGCAGCATGCCAGCATGGCTCGGAAGGATTCGCGGCGCAGTGGGTCTCGGCGTGGCCTGGGCCGTGATGCTCGGTATCGCCGGCGGCGTGCCTCGCTGGCTGCTTGGCGTGAACACCGACGTCCCGATTCCCCTGGTGCTGGGCGCGTTCGGGTTCGTTGCCGGCGTCACCTTCTCGATGATCCTGGTGCTGGCCGAGGGACGTCGCAGCTTCGACCGGATGTCGCTGGCGCGGTTCGCGGGATGGGGCGCCGTGGGCGGACTCCTGCTCGCGGCCGCCTGGGCAAGGGTGCTGTCGCTGAGGTGGGGCGACGTGCTGCTGATCGCGCCCACCTTCGCGCTGGCGTCGGCAGCGTGCGCGTCGGCGTCACTCGCGCTGGCACGGCGGGCGGATGCGCGACTGGCTTCCGGTGGTGGCACGGATGTCACGACGGAGTGAGTATTCCTCCGTGATGCGCAAACTCGAAATCGCCGCCATCTCGATCGACGCAGGAGGTCGGCTCCTGATCCGGCCAGGACAAGCGGAAGACATCTTTCAGTACGTCTATCGAGCTGCCGCTGAAGTCCAATGGGAAGCCGAGCATGGAGCTTTCGCGACTCCGAAGCCGCGAGAATGGTCGTACCTTCAATGGTTTCGACATGCGCGTGAAGCTGTTCGCGACGAGTTGGGACGCGACTTCGAGATCACCGATCGAACTACCTGGGACGGAACTCCAGACGAGCTGCGGACGGAGATCACGTCTCTTTACCTGGCCGAGAGCTCTTGAGCGGAGACTGAAATGGTGGACGTCGTAGTCGAAGGCGATCGGGTGCATTTCGAGGTCGAGGGCTGGGACAAGCTCTGGGCGCTCAAGAGCCGCCTGGAAATTCCCCTCGCGCACATTACCTCCGTGCGCGCCGATCCCGAGCCCGCCCGCGGATGGTGGCACGGCTTGCGCCTGCCGGGCACGCAGATTCCCGGATTGCTTACTGCCGGCAGCTTCTACCAGCACGACGGCTTCGTCTTCTACGACGTGCACGATCCCGAGAATACGGTGGTGATCGAGCTCGCGCATGAGCACTACCAGCGGCTCGTCATCGAGGTGGCGAGTCCGGATCATGTGGTGGCGACTCTGCGCTCGGCGATTGGGATCGGGCGTTAGGAGACGTACGCATGGCGAGACACAAGATCTTCACGATGCCATTCGCGAGCGTCTATCCCCACTACGTGAAGAAGGTCGAGGTCAAGGGACGCACCGTGGAGGAGTTGCACCAGGTCATCTCGTGGCTTACCGGTTACACTCCGGGTGCACTGGCCGAGCTCATCGAGAAGAAGATGGATTTCGAGACGTTCTTCAATGACGCACCGGCGATGCATCCCGATGTCGTGAAGATCACGGGCGTGATCTGCGGGGTGCGGATCGAGGACATCGAGGACCCGCTGATGCGCAACATCCGGTACCTGGACAAGCTCGTGGATGAACTGGCCAAGGGCAGGCCGATGGAGAAGATCCTGCGGAAGACCCCTCGACAGCCATGACCGACCGCCGCTACGAGGACGACGAAGTGCGCGAAATCTTCAGCCTGGCGACTACCGGCGGCACGCGCGATAAGTCGCTCCGCGCCGAATCCGGCGGGATGACCCTTGCTGAACTGCAGCGCATCGGACAGGAGGCGGGTATCGAGCCCGCTCGCGTCGCGCAGGCCGCCGAGCTGCTCAACGCGCGCGGCACCTCGGCCCCCGTGCGCCGTTCGCTGGGCATGCCCGTCGGAGTGTCGCGAGTGGTCGACCTTCCCCGCGCGCCGACCGATCGCGAGTGGGAGCAACTCATCTCCCAGTTCAGGACCACATTTGCCACGCAGGGGCGCACGACGACCACCGGCGGGCTTCGCGACTGGTCGCACGGCAACCTGCACATCTCCGTGGAGCCTACCGCGCATGGGGAACAGCTCCGCCTCAGCACGTTGAAGGACGATGGCATCGCCCTCAACATGCTCGGCATCGCGACCGGCGGAATGTCGCTCCTCGTGAGCGCGGTGGTCGCGTCCGCCGGCAAGCCTGAGAAGGCGCTGGCGGTGCTCGCCCTGTTCGGCGGGATGGCCGTCGCTTCGTTCGCGGCCAACCTCATCCGCCTCCCGCGGTGGGCCCGAGAGCGCGAGCGGCAGATGGAAGCCATTGCCGAACAGACGGTGAAACTGCTCTCCGACCGCGCCGATCACCCGCTGACCGGTGAGGACTCGTGAGGATGCTGCGCGGCCTCACCCAGTCACTCGCACCGATCGCAGTCTGCCTCGCGCTCACCGCCTGCAGCAAGACCATCGCGCAGCACGCCGGACGCATGCCGACCACGTGGTACGCCGGCGGGCCGACCTGCAACGGGCGACCGGCCTTCCGGATCCACGAGTACCGCCCCGGCTTCTTCATCCTGCGGCAGCCGGCGTGCACGAACTACGAGAAGCCGTTTCTCTACCTGCTCATCGGGAAGACGCGCGCGCTGCTGCTCGACACCGGCGCCGGTGGAATCGCCGTGGCGGAGCCGGTCGACAGCATTCTCGGCGCCTGGCGCGCCAGTCACGGCGGGGCCCCGCGTGAGCTCGTGGTGGCGCACAGCCATGGGCACGGCGATCACGTGGCCGGCGACGCCCAGTTCCGCAACCGGACCGGCGTGACGCTCGTGGAGAAAGACACGGCATCAGTACGCGAGTTCTTTGGCTTCCGCGCCTGGCCCGCCGACATCGTGTCCCTCGACCTCGGCGACCGCGTCCTCGACGTCATCGCCATCCCCGGGCACGAGCCTGCCGGCCTCGCCTTCTACGATCGCGCGACCGCGGTGCTGCTCACGGGCGACACCTTCTATCCCGGCCGGCTGTACGTGCGTGACACCGCCGCCTTCGCGACCAGCACCGCGCGCCTCGTGGCATTCACCGCGACGCGACCCGTGTCGGCCATCCTCGGCACGCACATCGAGCAGGCGCGCACGCCCTTCACCGACTATCCGGTGGGCACCCAGGACCAGCCGGACGAGGACCGGCTCGAGCTGTCGCGCGCCGAGCTGGTGACGCTCGACTCGGCCGTCCAGGCGATGCGCGGCCGGTTCACCCGAACGCGACTGCCGCGGTTCACCGTCTGGCCGAAATGACGCCCCAACCAGGGCAGGAACCGATGATGTAGTGGTCCGATCCGATCGGACCGGACGACTTCGACGTCCGATACGCCGAGTATGGAGGCGTTCCTCACCGCGATCCTGCTGGCCCGGATCCGGAGCGCCCTTCCATACTCGACCTGGATCGACCCATGACTCGCAAACTTCTGTTCACAATCGCGGCCGCCGCCATCATCAACGCCCCGGTCGGCACCACACTCGCCGCGCAGTCCACCGATCACCCGCACCTCCACATCAATCCGCGCTGGAAGGAATGCTCCTTCCAGCTCGATGCCTCCCTCACGCAATCGGAGTGGCGCCAGTTTACGCGCGAGGGAGGTCTCGTCGCCTACTTCCGCCCACTCATCAGCGCCAAGCCGATGGGCCGAGGGAAGTTCGAGCTCTCCGTGCTGCAGTACGACACGGGCATCGACGACCATGACGGCGCATGGAACAACACCTTCGTCCACCCCGATTCGGCGCACTGGCTGTTCGAGGGCGAAGGGCTCAAGTTCCCGGGCCTCACGCTCCGCGCGGGCCTGAGTGACCGCACCGACCTCGGGCTGTACTTCACCAAGAACCCCGGCGCGAACTACGGGTTCGCCGGCATGCAGCTCCAGCACAACTTCGCCCGGAGTGCTGATGGAAAGTGGAACGCGTCCGCTCGCGGAAGCGCAGTGTCGATGTACGGACCGGCCGACCTCGGGCTCACGGTCTTTGGCGCCGACGTGGTGGCGAGCCGGCAGATCGTCGTCACGCGTTGGGCAGTGCTCTCGCCGTATGCTGGCGTGTCCAGCTACATCTCGAGCTCCCACGAGAAGTCTGCCCTTGTCGACCTTCACGACGAGCACGCCCTGGGTGCGCAGGCCATGGCGGGCGTCGAGCTCCGCCTGTCGGGCGCCCGGATTGCGGCCGAGTACAATGCCGCGCGCGTGAACTCGATTTCGCTGAAGGTGGGCTTCGGGCGGTAGCCTGGGACGTGATCTGGCCGGGGTCGCCATGCCCGGTATCTTCCGGGCATGGCGAGCCTCACCCTCGACTGGATCCAGCTCGCAAGCGCACTCGGCGCCCTGCACGGCGTGCTGCTCGCCGGTGTGCTCTTCGTGCAGCGAAGAAACCGGACTGCCAACCGCCTCCTGTCAGGGCTCGTGGCCGCGTGCACGCTGTACCTGGCCTCGACGGTCTACTACTCGACGCCACTCTTTCGCGCGTACCCGTACTTCTTCGGCATCTCGTACCCAGTCACGTGGCTGTTCGGCCCATTCGTGTTCCTGTACGCGCGCGCAGCCGGCGATCGTTCGTGGCGCTTTCGCAGCAGCGATCTCGCGCACTTCGTCCTCCCGGCGATCGCACTGCTCGTCGCCCTTCCCTACATCCTGTTGAGTGGCCCGGAGAAGCTCGCCGTACTCGACGCATGGACGTCACACGGCGAGCCCGCGCACATCGCGATCTTCGACCTCACGAAGTACGCGTCGGGGCTCGGCTATTCCGTCGCCACGCTGCTCTTCCTGCGACGTCACCGCCAGCACATCCTGGACAGCTACTCCAACCTCGGCAGCGTCAACCTCGCCTGGCTGGGATGGCTGTCCGCTTCCGCCATGGCCATCTGGATCCTGGCGGCCGGCGTGCTCGTGTCGAACGCCCCGGTGCACATCCGGGAAGAACACGTCTCGCTCGCCATCGCGCTGCTCGTGTATGCGATCGGCTACATGGGGCTCAGGCAGCCGGAGGTCTTCAGATACGTCACGTCTGAATTCCCCGTAATGCGAGCGGCGCCGCGTGCCGTGGAGGTCGATACGACACCCGACGTCGAGCCTCCCCGCTACGGTCGTTCAGGAATGAGCGGTGTCGAAGCCGCGCGGCTCCAGGCCGCGCTGCTTCACATCATGGATACGGGGGAGCCGTGGAAGGACAGCGAGCTCACGCTCGCCGACCTTTCATCGCGCCTCGACACCACGCCGCACAAGCTTTCCGAGGTCCTCAACGCACAGGTCGGCCAGACCTTCCACGACTTCGTGAACGGCTACCGGGTGCGCGAGGTCCAGCGCCGGATTGCCGGTGGCGACGCCTCGCGGCTCAAGGTGCTGGCGCTCGCACTCGACGCGGGCTTCGCGAGCAAGTCGACGTTCAACCAGGCATTCAAGAAGCACACGAGCCAGACACCGTCGGCGTTCCGCCAGGCGATCGGGGCCTAGAACTTCTTCACTTGCCTGCCCGCGCTGCTTGCGACGCCACCCTCCGCGGTCCAACATTGCGTCATAAATGAATTCCAGACTCTCGATCCATCCGGTCGCGCTCGCTGCCGCGCTGTCGCTCGCTGCCTGCAGTCGCGCCGGGTCCGGTCGGCCGGTGGGCACGGAAGCGTCCCCGGCACCGCAGGACGACCTGCTTCGGCACGGCGTGAGCGCGCTGCAACTCGGCAAGGTGGACGACGCGCGCCGCGATTTCCGGCAAGTCCTCAAGTACGACCCACGCAATGCCAGGGCGCACCTCGCACTGGCCGCCACCTTCGAGGCCGATGCGCTCGACGGCGACATCCCCAAGCGTGAGCTCGCGCAGGTCGGCTACCAGCAGGCACTCCTCTTCGACGAGCGCAGCTGGCTGGCCGCCTACCGCCTCGGCGTCCTCGAGATCGCGGCCGGACGCTACGCGGCGAGCATCGAGCACCTCTCGCGCGCAGCCGTCCTCAATCGTCGTGAGCCCGCAATCCTCGGCGAGCTCGCTCGCGCGCTGTACCTCAGCGCCATGTTCGCGGAAGCGCAGGCGGTGGTGGAGCGCGCGCTGGTGGCGTCGCCCCACGACGCCGGGCTCCTGCACAATGCCGCGATGATCGCGGCGGCGGCCGGTGACAGCGCGCAGGCCACGCAGTGGAGCGAGCAGTTTGCGAGCGTCGCCGGCGACGCCGGCGCTGTGGCCGAGCTGCGCCAGCGACTGGGCGACTGGCGCGCGGAGCAATCGCGGATGTCCCGGGTGAGTGCTGCCACCCCGGGAGCCGTTGCCGCGCGCCTGCCGGGCGCCGTCATCGACAGCATGTCGGGATTTCCAGCCGCCACGCGCTCGCCCTTCCTCACGAGCGGGGAGACCGAGGCCAAGTCCACCATGATGCAACCGCTGCCGCAGCTTCCCGCGGGCGCGAGGGCGCGCATGGTGCAGGTCGACCTGATGCTGATCCGCACGCAGGAGATCCAGTCGGAGAACCGCGGCGTCAACCTGCTCACGGGCCTCAAGGCGAACTTCGCCGCCTCCAACGACCGCGCCATCACTCGCGCCGAGGGGAACGATGGGGTGACCTCGCAGTCCGTGAGCTCGACGATCCTGCGCTCGCTGAAGATTCCGGAAGTGCTCTACTCGCTGGACATCGCGAACACCGGCTACGACCGCTCCGACGTGCTCGCGCGTCCCCTGCTCGTTGCGCTCGATGGCCAGCCGGCGAACTACTTCGTGGGCGAGCAGCTCTCCATTCCGGTGAGCTCCGCGGGCGGATTCGCACCGGGAACCCTGATCGACAAGAGCATCGGGACGGAGATCGCCATCACGCCCACCTTCATCGACGACAACACCGTGCTGCTGTCGGTCAGCGCCTCGCGCAGCTTCGTGGCCACCAACTTCGTGCCGGGCTCCAACACGCCCGTGCGGCAGACCATCCAGCGCGTGACCACGGCGGTCGTAGCGGACTTCGACCAGACGGTGATCCTCAGCGGGTTGTCCGAGCACGAGTCGCGCTCGATCAAGGCGGGCGTGCCGGTGTTGCAGGAAATCCCCCTCCTGCAATACCTCTTCTCGGGCAAGTCGGAGCAGCTGTTCGAGACCTCGGTGCTGATGGTGCTCACGCCGCGGCGCGTGGGCCAGACGCAATCGACATCGAAGCCCGGCGAGGGGAGCATCGAGACCACGGGCCTCACGCAGCTCAAGGAGTACTTCCCCGAGCTCGACGCGCGCATCACCATCCTGCGCCAGCTCACGCGGACGCTCCCGACCAACACCTTCCGGAAGCTGCTCTCGCGGGAGGACGTCGTCGCCGCGCAACGGCAGTCTCGTGACGAGTTTGCGCGCCGCATCGGCAACCAGCTCCGAGGCCTGCTGTACTTCTAGGCGTACGTGAACAGGAGGAGCACCTCAATGCCACACCTCGGCATTCGCAACGCACTGCTTACGCTGATCGCGTTGACCGCGCTCGTGTTTGCGCTGCTCTGGGCGCTCAGCGTCCGTCGCGCGCGTTCCACGAGTGGCGACGGCACCCTCCGTCCGAGCGCCCTCGAGCTCGGGATCGGCTTCGTCGTCGCCTTCTTCGACACATTGGGCATCGGCTCGTTCGCGACTACCACGACCCTCCTCAAGACCTTCGGCATCGTGCCCGACGAGAACCTGCCGGGCACCATCCTCGTGGGACTCTCCCTGCCCGCCGCGGCGCAGGGGCTGATCTTCCTCACGATCGTGAACGCCGACGCCACGCTCCTCATGTGCGTCATGGTCGCGACGGTGCTCGGTGGATGGCTCGGCGCGCGCGTGGTCACGTCGCTGCCACGCAGGCCGATCCAGGTCGGCATGGGCATCGGGCTCCTGCTCGCGGCGACTTTCATGACCATGAGCACGCTCGGCGTGTTCCCCAGCGGCGGCACGGCAATCGGCCTGCCCACCACACGCCTCGTGATCGCCTCCACGGGCGCATTCGTCTTCGGCGGGCTGCTGATGATCGGCATCGGCAACTTCGCGCCCTGCCTGATCCTCCTCACCATGCTCGGCCTCGACCCGCACGCCGCGTTCCCGGTGATCATGGGAGCGAGCGCCGTGGTGGCAATGGTCGGGAGCATGACCTTCATCCGCAAGGCGCGGTACAGCCCCCGACCCGCCATCGCACTCACGCTCGCCGGCATTCCGGCGGTCCTCGTCGCCGCGTTCCTGGTCAAGTCGCTTCCCCTGCTCGTGCTGCGCTGGGCCGTAGTCGGGGTGGTGACGTACGCGGCGGGGATGATGCTTCGATCTGCCGCTCGCCCGGGCGCATCGCCCGTCGTGATCGTAACGCCCCCAGTGGCCACTGAGACCTAGACATGGCAGAAGTTCGCGTATCGTGCTTCGGCATTTCGCTCGATGGATACGGCGCTGGAGCCGACCAGAGCCTGGAGAACCCCCTTGGCGTGAAGGCCATGGACATGATGGGATGGTTCTTCCCCACTCACGCATTCCAGAGCATGCACGGCGGGGGCGAGGGCGAGACCGGCGTCGACAATGACGTCGCGCAGGCGGGAGCGACCGGCAACGGCGCGTGGATCATGGGCCGCAACATGTTCGGCCCCATTCGTGGGCCGTGGCCAGACGAGAACTGGAAGGGCTGGTGGGGTGACGACCCTCCGTATCACGTCCCGACATTCGTGCTCACGCATCACGCGCGTGACCCGATCCAGATGGCCGGCGGAACGGAGTTCCGCTTCGTGACCGGCGGCATTCACGCCGCGCTCGAGCAGGCGCGCGACGCCGCGGGGGACAAGCAGATTCGGATCGGCGGTGGCGTGTCCACGGTTCGGCAGTACCTGCAGGCGCAGCTGGTCGACGAGCTGCATCTGGCACTGAGTCCGGTGCTGCTCGGCAAGGGTGAGCACATCTTCCACGGACTCGACCTGCGTGAGCTCGGGTACGGCGTCGATCGCCAGGTGCAGGGAGAGCGCGCGCTGCACCTCTTCATCCGGAAGCGGTAGATGGGCGCCTCCGATGCGAGCGTGACGCCGGGCACCTTCCCCACGCTCGACGCCATCCGCGCAAATCGCGAACGGCTCGGTGACCTGGTGCTCACCACGCCGGTGCGCGCGCTCTCCGATGACGCGGTGGGCCGAGCCACGGGCAAGGCCACCGCGGTGTGGATGAAGGAGGAGCTCTTCCAGCGCACCGGGAGCTTCAAGCCGCGCGGTGCATTCTCCGTCATGCTCGACCTCTCGGCCGAGGCTCTCGCGCGGGGCGTGACCGGCGTATCGGCTGGCAACCACGCTATCGCGCTCGCCTACTGCTCGCGAACGCTCGGCACCACCGCCAAGGTCGTGATGCCGCGCACCGCAAATGCGTTTCGCGTCCAGCTCTGCCGTGAGCTCGGAGCCGAGATAGAGCTGGTGGACAACGTGACGGAGGCGTTCGCGCGCGTGCGCGAGGTGGAAGCCGCCGAGGGCCGGACGTTCGTGCATCCGTACGAAGGTCCGAGGACCGCGCTCGGCACCGCCACCGTGGGCCTCGAGTTCGTGGACCAGGTGCAGGAGCGCGGCGTGCAGCTAGACGCGGTGATCGTCGCCGCTGGTGGCGGCGGACTTACCGGTGGGGTTGCGTGCGCCGTGAAGCTGGCGAGCCCGAACACGAGCGTGTACGTGGTGGAGCCCGAGGGCGCCGATACGATGTATCGCAGCTTCCAGGCGGGCACCACGCAGGAGCTCGACAAGGTGCGCACGATTGCCGATTCACTCGGTGCTCCGCGCACGGAGCCCTATTCACTCGCGCTGAACCAGCGGTTCGTCGACGAAGTGGTGCTGGTGAGCGACGAGCAGATCCGCGACGGCATGCGCCTGCTCTACCGGTCGGCCAAGCTGGTGACGGAGCCCGCCGGCGCGGCGGCGCTCGCCGCGCTCATGTATCCGCTGCGGGAGCGGCTGGACGGGAAGACGGTCGGGATCGTGGTGTGCGGGGCGAACATCGACGCGGAGTCGTTCGCGCGATTCGTGCTCCCTTAGCGTGAGCGGCGTGACCGGCGACTACCGCCGCCCACGATTCAACCGCTCGATCCGCTTCCGCGCTTCAGCCACTCTCGGCTGCAACTCGGGATCGGCGTGCACCCACAAGTCGACGAACCGACCGTAGTACTCCGTCGCTCCCTTCACGTCGCCCGCGGCTTCGCTCAGTTCCCCGAGCCGAAACAGTGACGGCGCGAGATAGAAGCGGTCGAACTGGATGCGGCCTCCCCCGGTCATCTCGACATACTGAGCAAGGTACTTGCGCGCAGAATCACGTTGGTTGCCGCGGTCGAAGGCGATACCCAGGTTGAGCGGCATGCAGATGGTGCAGTTGGCTGTCGGCAACCCGTCCACCTCGGCGTCACTGCGACGGAACCAGGTGACAGCCGTGTCGACCTTCCCCTCGGCCAGCGCGATCCAGCCCTTGATTCGCGCGAGTTGCACCGCCTGCTGTCTCCGGCCCATTGCGTCGAGCTTGGCCTCGTGCGCCACGAGAACCTGTCGGGCCTTGGCGGCCGCCCCAAGGCGCGCATACGCGCTCGCCAGGCTCAGGCTTTGATCGCTCGCCACAGGCACGCCCGCGACCGGATGCGCTCGGGCGGTCTCATCGAGTTCCGCCAGGCCGCGAGCGACATTTCCTCGAAGCTCACCGTCAAGGAGGGAATTGAAGAATACGCGGTCGTATGCGTCCACCGTGTCGCCGCGCACTCGCGCCTTCGCGTCGATGACCTGGACGTATCCGCGTTCTGCCTCATGCAACCGCCCACGAAGCACAGCAAGGTTGACCAGTGCTTCCTGCGCCCCGACCACGGCGCGCGGCGAGGCGGTGTCTGCCTGGACGTGCGCAAGGCGCTCGGCACCGTCGTAGTCGCGCCGATTCCAGAGCTCGAAGAAGGTGAATCCCACGGTCGGAAACGGCACATGACCGCTGGCCAGTACCGCCATCACCGAATCGAACGCGGCATGCCGGCCCACGAGCGTGAGCTCGTTTGCGAGGTTCGTCAGGATCGTGCCATTCGCCGGTTCGCCCACGAGTGCCAGCCGGAACATCTTCTCGGCGCCCGCATGATCCCGGGTGTCCGAGAGCATGGCGGCCAGCGAATTGGCGGCGTCGTAATTGGTCGAATCGAGTTCCACCGCACGGCGGAAGGCAGGAATCGCCTTCGTGCGATCTGGCTCGGCGCTCACGTAGTACGCGCCTTCCACGTTGTAGCGCTCCCGCTCCGGCAGCCGGTCGCGCAGCTTGAACGCGGTCGTGAGCGCCGCATTGGCCTCAGCCAGCTTCGCCGCACTTCCAATCGACTGCAGCGAGTACGCAAGCTGCACATACGCGCTCGCGAAGGCGCTGTCCTGCCGGATGGCCTCCTTGAAGAGTTGCGCGGCGCCGGCGTAATCACCCTGGATGTCGTTGGCACGAAGGCCGGCTGCGTAGCTCTTGAGCGCCCCTAGCGAGCCGGTGGATACCTGGTCGAGCCGGGGCGCCTCTCGCACCGCCTTGAGTGACTCACCAATCTTTCCGCGCAGTGCCTTGGTCAGGCGATCGACCGCCGGGATCAGGTCGCCGGCATCCCTCGCGGACTCGTGATACGACGCCAGCTCGTCGCCCGACTCCGACGACACGAGCCGGGCGGTCACGATGTACCCCGTGCCGGCGCGCACCACGCTTCCGGCCACGACCGCCTTCGCGCCGAGACGCTGTGCGATCTCGCGACCTACGGCGTAGTCCACCCGGGTGGTGTCGGCGCGGTGCATCTGCTCGAGGGCCGCGACGATGGCGCTCACCTGCACCGTGCGCACCACGCTGCTCTGCGCGAGATTCGTCCGCACCGCCTCGGCGAGCGTGGTGCCAAGCGACGAATCCGCGGCAGGCGCGTCGAAGGCAGCCACGAGCACCTTGTCGCTCGAGGACAGCTTGCCCGCGGCGAGCAGCGAGCCTGCGGGCCCGATCCCGAGCGCGCGCAGGATCATAAAGCCCGCAACGAGCACGATGAATACGGATGCGGCGATGAAGCCGCCGCGCGTGGTGCGCCTCCACGACACATGCGGGCTTGCGCGCATTGCGAGCGTCGCCATGGTTCCCTGCACCGGAACCAACGACGGCGTCCCCCCCGGGGTGAACGTGGGCGTGGCGGTGGCCGTGCGGTGCGCCACGTATTGCGCGTATGCCGTGAACAGGATCACCGGGAGGCCGAGCGCCATCATGATCAGCGCCCCCGGAAACACCCAGTCGGGGAGCCCCACCGCGATGATGGCAGCGCGCGCAACTACCGCCACGCCCACGAATGCGATCGCATACGTCAGCAGCGCCCGTTGAAGCATGCCGCGCCCGCCGAGCAGGATACCTGGCATCGCCGCGTGCGCCGATGACGGCGATGCGATCGCGTCGAGTCGCTGCAGCAGGTCGGTCGCATTCGCCGGCCGCGCCGAGGGATCCTTGGCCAGGCACTGCATGACGAGCGACGACAGCGCGGCAGGACAATCGGGCCGCAGCTCGGCGATCGGGCGCGGCGCCTCACTCATGTGCGCCGCGAGGAGCTTGTGTGCCGGGCGCCCATGGAAGGGCGCGTGGCCGCCGAGCATCTCGTAGGCCATGCAGCCAAAGGCGTAGATGTCCGCGCGGTGATCGGTGTCCGGATCGCCCGCCGCCTGCTCGGGGGCCATGTACGCCGGCGTGCCCACCGCGGTGCCCAGCTGCGTGAGCGTCACGCCTGCCGGTCCGGCGGCGGCGGCGGCGATCGCCTTGGCGATGCCGAAGTCGGTGACGACCGCGGTGTGCCCGGAGAGGAGCACGTTATCGGGCTTGATGTCCCTGTGCACCACGCCGTGCGCGTGCGCGTACGCCAGCGCTCGCGAGACGTCGCGCATGATGCTCGTGCACTCGGCGATCGAGAGGGGCCCGAGCGCAAGGCGTGCCCGAAGGCTCTCGCCCTCGACGAACGGCATCGTGTAGTACGGCAGGCCATCGAGCTCGCCGGCCGAAAACACGGGGACGATGTTCGCCTGCTGCAGCGACGCGGCCACGCGAATCTCGCGCTCGAAGCGCGTGATCGACATCGCCGCCGCGAGCTCGGGCGAGAGCACCTTCACCACCACCTTGCGGCCCAGCTGGTGCTCGTCGGCGACGAAGACCTTCGACATGCCCCCGCCGCCGAGCTCGCGCTCGATGGTATAGCTGCCGGAAAGCGACTGCTGGACGCGGGTGCGGAGGTCGGTCATCAGGCCCGGCGCGGGGGGAGGGATCGTCGCGCGCTAATGTATGGCTCAATCGTGAGCGAGGCCAGCCTGCAACGCGAAAGGAGCGGCGCCCGACCGGGGCGCCGCTCCTTCCTTCCTGCCACTGCCACGCTCGATGGCTACAGGCCCTTCACCAGCCCAAGCAGGATCGCAGCCCGGTCAGCCGCGATCCACTTGCCGCTCTGCGCCTGCACCTCATTGCGGAATGGCTCGTAGTTCGACTTCGAGAGCTTCACGCAGAGCGAGTTCGCCACGCCCTTGTTCGATACCCATCGCTCGACGAGGGCGCACACGCTACCTGTCGTCGCCGTCACGTTGATGCTGGTGGTCGCCGTGAGGCTGGAGTTCCCCGCCTTGTCGACGGCGGTCGCCGAGTAGGTCGTGGTGCCCAGCGCGAAGGTGTAGGCATCGCCCGACACGTTCGCGCAGGTGGACGACTGCACGCCCGACAGGTTGTCGCTGGCCGAGCAGGTCACGCTCACCACCTGGTCCACGGTGTAGCTGCCACCGTTCGACACGGCGTATGTCACCACCGGCTTCGTGGCGTCGCGCTTCACCGACAGCGATGCAGGAGCGGACGACAGCCCCGCTCCGCTCGTCGCCGAGCACGTGAACGTGCTGTTCGGCGAGTCTGCCGAGAGCGCCGTGTTGCTGCACGCGGGGGACATGACCTGGCCGGACGGTCCAGCGGCCGACACAGTCCATGTGATGCCGACGTCGCTCACGTACCAGCCGTTGTTGCCCAGCGTTCCGGACGTCACTGCGCCCGTGACCGTGGGCCGCGACTGGTCGATCCTGACGCTCGCGCTGCCGGAGGCCATTCCTCCCTGGGATGTCGCCGAGCAGGTGTAGCTCGTTTCGGACTGGTTGGACGTGAGCGTCATGGCGTCGCATCCCGACTTCGTCGCCGGGGACTCGTTGTCCACCACCGTCCACGAGAGCCCGACGCTGGAGGTGTACCAGCCGTTCGCGCCCACGGTGCCGACCACGCTCGACGTGATCACCGGGGGCGTGTTGTCTGCCACCGTTCGCGTGGGGTCGTTCGGGTAGGCGTCGCTGTTGTCGCCCACGCCATCACCGTCGGTGTCCACCGACTCGGCCGGATCGGTGGGGAACTTGTCCTTGTTGTCCCCGACGCCATCGTGGTCGGTATCGACCCACTCGGTTGGATCGAGGGGGAAGGCGTCCTGCGCGTTGGCGTGACCGTCGTTGTCGAGGTCATCGTTCAGCGGCGGTGGCGGGTTGGAGGTCGTCGACAGGCTGAACTTGCCGCCGGCTGCGCCGCCTCCGTCGAAGATGATGAACTCGAGCGTGTGCGTGCCGTTCAGCGTGAGGCCGAACCCCTGCGACACATGGCTGTGGTCATCCGCCTGCACGCCGACCAGCGTGCCGTCGAGGTAGACCCAGGAGCAGTTGTCGGCCAGCAGCTTGATGACGAACGTGCCGTTGCCGGACACCTGCGTCTGGTAGCGGGTCCAGTTGTAGTACGGCGACACATGGTTGCCGGACCCGGACGATGAGAGGTTGCTCCAGGCGTTGATCCAGGGCGCGGCGAAGAAGTCGTTGGCCCAGGGATGACCGCCGATCACGAAGGCGTTATGGGGGTTCTGCCAGTTGGCATCGCGGCCGACATGCGGGGTGTTGGTGCAGTACGCCGCGGCGAAGTTCGGCGGCTGGTTGGGCTCAGGGATCGCGTCCCATGTCATGACCTGGCTGCCGCTCGTGTAGGTCTGTGAGATGAGGTCGAGACTGGGCGAGGCGGACGAGGTGGCCATCCGCGTCGGGGTGGTGGGAGCCGACTCACATCCAAGCATTCCGGCCGCCAGGATCGCCAGCACCGCTGCGCTGCGTCGCGCCGATCGATTGTTCATCGCCTGTTCCTCTCCTCGGGATGGGCCCATTCCATATGGGAGTGCCATCGGCCTCAGCGGGCCGGCGGCAACGAAGCGGCGATCATAATGTTTACGCGAAGCGAGCACATCCTCCACAATCAGGGAGGGTGCCGCCAGCGGTCAGCGCTGGCGGCCCAGCCAGAGGCCGACGAGTCCCTTCCGACCGCTCACGCCGAACTTCCGCGCGAGGTCGCGCACGTACGTATGAAGGCTGGACGGCGACACCTCGAGCGCGGTCGCTATCCCCTTCTCCGACTGATCGGTGAGCAGGAGCGCGAGCACGCGACGCTCGAGCGGCGTCAACGGCGCCCGGGCCACGAGCAGTCCGTGCGACAGGAGCACCTGACGATGAAACCAGGTGAGCCCGCGCATCGCGTAGAGGGCGACGTCGCGGTCGGCTTGCGTGAATGGATCGTCCGCCCGCATCCGGAGGAATCCATAGTATGACTCGACCATCGGGGTGACGGGCGCTCCCACGGAAAGGGAGTCGTGCACGCCGCGTCCCAGGTAGCCCTGGTAGGTCGCGCTCTCGAACCAGTCGGCCGGGACGAGGTCGCAGAGGCGGTTCGCGCGGTAGGTTCCCGCCAGCCGCGCCTGCGCAACCGTGGACTCGTCGACCGCGCCGCGCTCGATGGACTTCAGGCGCTCGCGGGTGAAGCTCGTGTCGTCCGGCAGCGGTGCCAGGTATCGAATGCCGCCGGGCCGCCATCCGAGCAGCGGATCGTGATCGGCGTCCGCAAGACGGACGGCACCGAACCAGTAGGCGTTCTCGGCGCGCACCATCCCGGCGACGGTGCGCAACAGGTGGAGCAGCGCCTCCTCACCCTGCGAAGCCTCGAACGCGGCCAGCTCGTCCCAGAGCGTGTGCACGCGATCCTGGAGCCCGGCGTCGAGCATCCTGGGCGCGCCTCCGAGGATTGTAGTGGCGGTCATCGGCGCCAATATACGAACGCTTGCAGTCGTCGCCAGATTTGTAGCGCGGCGCTCCGCACTGACCACTCGAACCGACGACGACCATGTCGAAGCTGGTAGCGATCATGACCATGTCACTCGACGGATACGTCGCCGACGACCACGATGGCGTCGGCGTCGTGTTCGACTGGTACATGAACTCGGGCGACGTCCAGTTCGACACGGGAGGGTCGGACCCCATGACCTTCAGGGTGTCCGAACCGAGCGCCGAGCACCTGCGCGCACTCTGGTTCGAGCTCGGGGCGGTGCTCACCGGGCGGCGAACCTTCGAGGTCGCCGAAGGCTGGGGGGGAAATCATGCGTGGGGTCCTGCGTTCGTGGTGACGCACTCTGTTCCCGATGGCTGGCCGCGCCCCGGCTCGACGGTTCACTTCGTGACCGACGGCCTCGAGAGCGCCGTGAAGCAGGCGAAGGCGGCGGCGGGCGACAAGTCAGTCGGGGTGCACGGCGCCGACACCATCCAGCA
Organism: Gemmatimonadota bacterium; assembly: GCA_028287305.1. GTDB lineage: Bacteria > Gemmatimonadota > Gemmatimonadetes > Gemmatimonadales > Gemmatimonadaceae > JAQBPX01. The sequence goes on along the minus strand of JAQBPX010000032.1, from coordinate 36,051 downwards.
GCTGCTCAACGCCGGCCTCCTCGACGAGATGAGCATCGATGTCGCATCGGTGCTGCTCGGCTCCGGCGTGCGGTTGTTCGATCGTCTCGCCGGCACGCCGTCGGTCCTCGGCAACCCGGCGGTGATTCAGGGCGTCGGCGTCACGCACCTGCGGTATCCGGTGCGGAGGACGCAGCCGTGACCCGACCACTTCGCTATTCCATCAACGTCACGCTCGACGGTTGCTGCGATCATCGGGCGATGATCCCGGACGAGGAGCTGCACCGGCGCGCGGCCGAGAGCATCCGGCGCGCCGATGCCCTGCTCTTCGGCCGGGTGACATACCAGATGATGGAGGCTGGCTGGCGGCATCCGGCGCCACCGGGATCGAGGCCGGAATGGATGGAACCGTTCGCCCGCACGATCGACGCGAAGAAGAAGTACGTTGTGTCCAGCACGCTGGACCGCGTCGACTGGAATGCGGAGCTCGTGCGAGGCGACCTGGGTGACGAGGTTCAGAAGCTGAAGGAGGAGCCAGGCGAGGGGCTGTTCACCGGCGGCCTGACCCTGCCGCTGGCGCTGGCTGAGCTGGGGCTGATCGACGAGTACGAGTTCGTGGTGCATCCCCGGATCGTCGGCCATGGTCCGACGCTGTTCGCGGGGCTGTCGAAGCTGGTCGACCTGAAGCTCGTGGACCGGATCGAGTACGGTTCAGGAGCGGTGGCGATGCGGTATGTGCCGAGGGGGTAGGTGCGGGCTGGTTGCTCAAGGCTCAGCTAATCGATCGTCGCACTACTTTCACACCAGTCAATAAGGAGATCGCGTGGCCCGCATGGTCGTCATCTATCGAACGCCGAAGGATCCCGAGGCGTTCGACGCGCATTACTACGAGGTGCACGTTCCGCTCGCGAAGAAGCTGCCCGGCCTGCGGAAGTATGAGGTCAGCCAGCGGCCGATTCTCACGCCCGCGGGTGACCCAGAGCCGTACCTGATCGGGACGCTCTACTTCGATGACCTCGCAAGCCTTCGCCAGGCATTCGCGACGCCGGAAGGCCAGGCGTGCGCAGCCGACCGGCGCATCCTCGCGCCTGACAATGACGACCTGCAGATGTACCTGTTCGAGGAGAGCGAGGTTTAGCGAATGGCGATAGAGAGCGTGACGCTCCTGTGCGTTGGTGCCGGCCCCTTCGTCGGGTACGCCATTGCCCTTCGCCGCCCAGGGCGCCCCCGATGGCACATTGTGCTCTGCAGCGCGATCGGCGCGGGCCTGCCGATCGCGCTTTTTGGCGCAGCATGGGCGACGCAGGGCATCGAGTTCAGCGACCTCGCTCCCTTTGCGCTCATCGCCGCCATCTACGGTGCCATGGTCGGCATCGCGGGACTCCTGGCGAGGGCGTTCGGACGCTGGCTTTCGAATCGCGAGGGCTGACCGGCGACCCACTTGCCTCATGGAGGTTTGCGGTCGCAGGTGCCATGCTTCCCCATCCCTCCTGGAGGCAGTCATGGTTGGAATCGCCGCACTGTGGATGCCCATCATCGTTTCCGCGGTGTTCATCTTCATCGCCCTCACCCTCATTCACGCCCTGCTCGGCTGGCACAAGAGCGACATGGCGATGGTCCCGGACGAGGCGAAGGTCATGGAGACGCTGCGCACGCTGAACGCGCCGCCGGGCGACTATCGCTTCCCCTTCTCGAATGACGTGAACGAGATGAAGTCGCCGGCGTTCGAGGAGAAGATGCGGCAGGGCGCCGTGGGCAGCATGACGATCCTGCCGAACGGCGACATGAACATGGGCAGGATGTTCGGCCTGTGGTTCGTGTACACGATCCTTGTCGCGGTACTCGTTGCCTACGTCACGGGCAGCACTCGTCCGGCCGGCACGCCCTTCGCGGAGATCTTCCGCCTGAGCGGCACCGTGGCGTTCTGCTGTTACGTGGTCGCGCACTGGCAAAACTGGATCTGGTGGGGCAAGGGTACGCGATTCACCGTTACGTACTCGCTCGACGGAGTTATCTTCGCGCTGGTCACCGCCGCGACGTTCGGCTGGCTGTGGCCGAGGTGAACTGGGGCGCACGCGCGCCGAACAATGGGAGCAACCCGATGGCAAAGGTTACGGGAATCGGCGGCGTATTCTTCAAGAGCACGAGCGACAACAAGGCGCTGGCCGCGTGGTACCAGAAGCACCTTGGAATGCCGCTGGAAGACTGGGGCGGTGCGATCCTCCGATGGCCCGGCGATACGGCCAACGACAACGGCCTCACCGTATGGACGGTCGCGGGCAAGGACAGCAAGTGGTTCAGCCCGAGCAATTCGTCGTTCATGATCAACTACCGGGTCGACAACCTCGACGAGATGCTGGAGCAGCTGCGCGCGGGCGGCGTCGAAGTCATCCAGGGTCCCGACTCCGCCGAGAATGGCAAGTTTGCCTGGATCGTGGACCCCGAGGGAAACAAGGTCGAGCTCTGGCAGCCGATGGCGTGGGACGACAAGAACAAGGATGCCTGAGGCCTGCTCCATCGTTGCCGTGCCACTCTTGCAAGGAGGCCCGGATGCACCATCTCATACGGAAACGCGCGATCGAACCACCAGCGACTGGTCGACGCTCTTCGCACTCATCGCTTCACGACCGTGGAAGGAACGGTGACCGACTTTTCTTCCCGAAGCACGAGTCGCGGCCCACGCGAGAGCTGGTCGGTTGACGGACACGATTATCGTGTCAGGCGTTCTTCGATCATCGCCGGCTTCAATCACCGTCGAGACACCCGAGCCGGCACCCTGACTGGTACGGCAAGGTGAACTGAAGACGTGCACCTGCACCAAGCCGGCCACCGTGAAGGTTCCACGGTGGCCGGCTCGTATTCAGATCGTGTGCACGCAGGTGTAGGCAAACGGCGTGGTGTCCACGGCTGGGGTGGTGGTGCCGCCCGGCGGATGAATGTTCACGGCCACGTGCGTACCAGGTGCGCCAGCGTCGGACGAGACGATCCAGTCGAGGTTCAGTCCGGTCCAGTTGGGGTTGTTCATCAGGCCGGAGGCGTAGAGGGACAGCAGCTCCGTCTTCGTCGCCATGCGCCAGCCGGCACCGAGGCTCGAGCAGTACGAGTTCACCTGCGCGTATGTCTTGGTGCTGGTACCAACAGGCATCCAGCACTTGCCCGGACTGGCAGCCGTGGCGACCTGCGTCACCACCCCTGCGGGAGTCGTGGGACAGGAGAATCCACTCGCCGGCACCATGACCTTCACGCAGTCCTTGTTGTTGCCGAGGTTGACGTCCGCTGCGGTTCCCACACCCACCGAGACGGTGGCGCAGTTCTCGAGCGAGCCACCTGCCGGCGGCACCTTCACCGAGATCGTCCAGCCGCTCCACGCCTGTCCGGCACCGAGGCTGCCGCCATTGGCCGGCAGCGTGCACGTGATCGGTGAGGCCGCGGGGAAGCTGGGGCACGACAACGTGCCGGCGCCGGAGATGCCGCTGAACACCGACCCGGCGGGAAAGCCTGGCGTCAGCGCTTCGGTGACGGTCATCGGGCCACTGGCCGTCGCGTTCCCGATGTTCTTGACGTTGATCGCGTAGGTGACGATGCCGGTGGCGCTCACCGACACGACCGTCTTCTTCAGCTGCAGGTCAGGACCGCCGGAGCCCGGCACGGTGACCGTGACGCAACTCTGGTTGTTGGCTGGATTGGCGTCCACGACCTGCGAGGGCATGGTGATCTTCGCGCAGTTGGTCACCGTCCCGCCTGACGGCGGCACCTTCACCTTGATGGTCCATCCGGCCCAGCCCTGTCCCGCGCCCAGGCTGCCGCCATTCGCGGCCAGCGTGCACGTCATGGGGGAGGCGGCAGGAAATGAGGGGCATGCCAGGGCGCCCGCGCCCGACGTGCCGGTGAACGTCGTGCCGGCCGGATATCCGGGAGAAAGCGTCTCCGTGAGCGTCGTCGGACCCGTTGCCGTGGCGTTACCGATGTTCTTGATGTTGATGGCGAACGTGATCGTTCCGTCCGGAGCCACGGACACCACCGTCTTCTTCAGTTCGAGGTCCGGCGCCGGGGCGCGCCGGGCTACGCCCGGCAGGCCAGCGGCAACCACTGTGGCTGGCGCCAGGGAGCTCGCCGCGGTGATCAACAGTGCGGCACGAATGCCGCAGCGGTAACTTCGAATGCAGCGATACGACGGGGTGAATTGCATTGCTTCTCCCTGGGGTGAACACGCTAGTGGGACGAGGACGTCTTCGTTCTCGCCTCTGGACTGCATGAGTGTGACAAGCTCCGCGTCGGGCGGCACGCTGTCAAACAGTTGGCCTCGCTTGCCGCACTGCGTGGAGCGTTGCGGCACCGAGGTCTCTGGTGCGGCGCTCATGCAATGTTCACATTCCGCGCGCCCTTCCTTCACCCGGAGCCGTGACATGACCGACCCAGCGAAGAACACGATCTGCCTCTGGTACGACCGCGACGCGGAGGAGGCAGCGCGATTCTACGCCGCCACATTTCCGGATTCGTCGGTCAACGCGGTGCACCTCGCGCCCGGTGACTATCCGGCGGGCAAGAGGGGCGACGTGCTCACCGTGGACTTCACGGTACTGGGCATTCCCTGCCTCGGCCTCAATGGCGGGCCCGGCATCCGGCACAACATGGCCTTCTCGTTCCAGGTCGCGACCGCCGACCAGCAGGAGACGGATCGTTACTGGAACGCGATCGTCGGCAATGGCGGCGAGGAAAGCCAGTGCGGCTGGTGCAAGGACAGGTGGGGAATGTTCTGGCAGATAACGCCCGTTGTGCTGACGCGAGCGATCACCGACCCGGATCCCATTGCGGCGAAGCGCGCATTCGACGCCATGATGGAGATGAAGAACATCGACATCGCAGCCATCGAGGCGGCGTGGCACGGCTGATCCTGCTGGTGGTCCTCGCCTGCGCCTGCAGCCGATCGTCACCTGACGCGAGCTGGGTGGTGACTCCGCGAGCCCTCGGTCCCGTCCACATGGGGATGACTCGCGCGGAAATGGAGTCGGCGCTGCCCGGAGCACCATCCGCTACGGCCGATAGCGACTGGGCAGGCTGTCGCTACATCACGGTGGGCAGGCTGCCGCCCGGCGCTCGAGTGATGGTGGAGAACGGCACCGTGGCGCGCATCGACGTGGACAGCGGAAGCGTGGCCACCGTGGAGGGCGCGCGAGTGGGAGATTCCGAGGAGCGCATCCGGCAGCTCTATCCGCGCAACCTCGCGTCCTCGCCGCACAAGTACACCGACGGCCACAATCTCACTTTCACGCCGGCGGAATCCGGGGACAGCCTGTACCGGATCGTCTTCGAGACCGACGGGCATCGCGTGGTGCGCTATCGCGCCGGCCGTGTTCCGCCGGTGGAATACGTCGAGGGTTGCGGTTAGGCTGGAGATGGCTGCTGCACCTTCGACCGCTCGCCGCCCAGCTGGCCGAGATGCGTATAGCGAAAGGCACTCGGGAACTTGAGGCCATAGCCGAGCGCGCGATCGAAGCCGATGTGGCTCACCCAGATGACGCACAGCCCCCAGTGTGCCGGCACGGCGCCGAGCGCCATGAGTCCGGCGAGCACCGCGGGTGCCGTGTAGCTGTGCACAGCGTTGTAGGCCGCGGCGCCGGTTCGCGGGCCCCGGACATACCCGGCCATGCTCAGGTCCGGAGCCAGGAATAGCGCGGCGAAGAGCGGCCACGATCCGCCCAGCGCGCGGTAGGCAACGATACCCGCGGCGAGGACCGCGAAGGCTTCGACGCGCAGCATGACCCGCGGAGTTCCTGACACCGAGGTGTCCAGCGAGCCATCGATCGAGGAACTGGACGACATTTCGCACCCCTGGAATTCGCAGTACAGCCTGCGCCGTGAGACAGCGTCGCATCCGGCGTTCATTTGTGCATATTCTACACAGTTCGTCGCCTGTCAAGCGTCTTTGCGAGCGTACGCGCCGGGCGTACCAGTAGGTAAATCGTGCTGAGTGACACTTTCGCTCCAGGCCGTGCCATGCAACGTCTCCTGCTTTTCCTGGTGGTTGTGCCGGTAGTCGCACTTCCGGCTCAGACACCTCGCTTTCGTTACGACCTGACAAACGACCCACCTCTTTCTCCGCAGGTGCGCCAGTCCGTTGACTCCGCGCGGACCGTGAGCGACAGCGTTCATGGCTGCCCTTCGCGAGGCGATACTCTCTGGACGGGAGAGCTGCGCGCGTCGATCCCAGACAGGTGGCTCGCTGCCTCGTTGCGGCCCGATTGCGGGCATACGGCGCTTCCGAACGCGGTGCGGCGGCGGCTTCGCGACGACCCATCATCACTGAACTTCTATGAACATGTGGTGAGTGGGCGCGCGAAAGCGTCGGAAGCGGAGAGAGCGAAAGCGCTTTTGATGCTGAGCTGGAGCGGCGACGCGAAATACTTCGCTCTCCTGCTGCGCGTGGCAACGGAACAGCTGCCGGGGCTGGCGCCCGGCGGGGATTACAACGCTTCCTACAATGCAATAATCTCACTGGCGCCGTACGTTGGTGGCTCGAGTAAGGCGCGTGCCCTTATTCAGAGACAGCTTGGTCCCTCACGATCCGGGTACGCACGCAATGCGGCGATCATTGCCCTCGCTTCCGCCAACGACGCCTGGTCGAGACGCATGCTGCGAGCATCGCAAATGACCTCGATTGACGAATTCATCCTGGCAAAAGTCCATCGGGCGCTCGCGCACGCGCCGTGTCCGCGCGGCTCGGTGTTCGTTGAGTGGTTTGGCATTGAAGGGCAGGACTACAGCAAGTGTGAATTGCCTCCGGACTACCGCTAGTGCTGACCCGCGCCATTCACCAGGCGTCGAGCGCCGCGTCCCGAGTCACGATCCACATGGCCGCGAGCCTCGACGGCTTCATCACGCGCAATGACGGCAGCGTCGACTGGATGGAGACCGCCGACGAATTCGTGGACGGCGCAACCATGGACCCGGCGTTCATCGAGGAATTCCTCGGCACCATCGATTGCTACGTCATGGGCTCGCGTACGTACGAGACCGCACTGGCCTTCCAGTCCAGGGGACTGGGATGGGCCTATGGCGACAAGCCCACCTTCGTCCTCACGAATCGCGAGCTGGCGCGCACGCGTGACACGGTCGAGTTTCATTCCGGTGACCTTGCACAGTTCGTGAACGAGCGACTGCGGCCGTCCTTCCCGTCCATCTGGGTCGTGGGCGGTGCGGAGCTCGTGGCCGAGTGCCTGCGCCACGGACTGGTGGACGAGGTGCGATATTCGATCCTGCCCGTGCTGATCGGCGAGGGGATCCGGTTCTTCGGCTCGCTCGACCGCGACGTCGCGCTGCACCTGGCAGAGTCGAAGGCATACAGGAGCGGGATGGTCGAGCTTCGTTACGAGATTCGGAGGTAGCGGGTCATGTCAGTGACGCATGAAGTGCGAGCGGTCATGGCCACGCCACGGGCCGTGGCTGGCGTCCGTGCAGTGGTGCCGCGCGGTCGCGTCGCCCAGGAATTCGGGCGACACCTGGACCAGGTGTACGCAGCAGCCCGCGCGGGAGCGGTGCAGCTCGACGGACAGAACATCTTCATCTACCGCAGGGCGACCGCCGAGGAGATCGAGGTCGACTTCTGCGTGGGCGTCAGCGCCCCGTTCGAGGCCGCGGGCGCGGTGTTGCCACTGGAGACGCCGAGCGGCGCCGCGGCAATGACCACGCATCATGGCGAATATGGGGGACTGTCCCGCGCGAACGCCGCCATCCACGAGTGGTGCAAGGCACATGGTCGCGAGATCGCGGGCCCGAGCTGGGAGGTGTACGGCCACTGGAATGATGACCCCTCCCTGCTCCGCACCGACGTGTACTACCTGTTGAAGCCCGCATCGACCGCGTGACCGTGCTCGACGTCCCGCAACTCACCACCGACCGGCTCCTCCTGCGCGGGTTCAAGCCCGAAGATTTCGAGCGCTATGCAGAGATGATGGCGCACCCCGACGTCGCGCTTCACCTGATGGACGGCCGGCCGCTCAGCCGTGTGGAAGCGTGGCGACAGCTCGCGATGTTCGCCGGGCACTGGGTGCTGCGCGGTTACGGACTCTGGGCAGTGGAGGAGCGCTCGACCGGCCAGTTCCTCGGCCGCATCGGGTGCCTGAATCCCGAGGGCTTTCCCGCCTTCGAGATCGCCTACACGCTTGGTCCGTGGGCGTGGGGAAAGGGCTACGCTCGCGAGGGAGCGGCGGCCGCACTGCACTACGCGCGCGAAACGCTGCGCCGCTCGGAGATCACGAGCATCATTCGCCCCGCGAACGCGCCATCGATTCGCGTGGCCACGTCACTCGGGGCGGTCGCGAGCGAGACGGTCGAGTTCTTCGGCGCGCCGTCCACTGTCTATCGCTACCCGCGGGAATAGCCTTCACGGGGCCGCGCTCGCCAGCGTGGTGACGATCCACTGCTCACGCGCGAGCACCCGGTTCACGAGTTCATCACCATACTTCGCGCGCGCTGACGCGAGCGCCGCCTCGTTGCGGCCGGGAACGTAGCGAAGCCCCTGGTCGGTGAGCACGCCGCTGCCAATGCCTGCCAGGGCCGCCCCAAGTGCCTCTACGGACGTGCCGCCCGGCGCGCGCGCCATGAGCGCGCGCATCTCCTCTCGCTGTCGGTCCAGCAGTGCCGTGAACGCGGGATCCCGCTCCAGCTTGCCGGCGTCGACGGGCGCATTGCGCGCAACGATGGCCGGTGTCGCAGCGTCGATCTCCGCCTTGTGGCGATTGGAAAGCAGCATCCAGTCGCGCTGCCATTCGACGTACACCGTGAGCGCGCTGTCTACCGGGGCGGCACTGCCCCCGGAACTCACGCGCTCGGCAGTCGGCGCCCTGGCCGCTTCCTTCGCGCGGCACCCGCTCGACAGCGCGAGGCACCCGACCAGCACGCAACCGAGGCGCGTTGCCCGCTGCCAGCGCATCGTGGTGCTTCTGGACTCGAACAAGGCGCGCGACATCGGCGTCCTCCAGAGATGAATGTTCGATACCGAATGTGACGCAAGCGGTCGCGCCCGCGCAATCTGAGCATGGCTTGACAGACATATACCGTTTGTGGTATATACAGTCCATGGAATCCGCCTTCTCCACCCTCGCCGAGCCCAATCGCCGCGCCATCCTCTCGCTGCTCGCGCAGTCGGAGCGCTCCGTGAGCGAGATCGAGCAGCGGCTGCGCATGCCGCAGCCTTCCGTCTCCAAGCACCTCAGGGTGCTGCGGGACGCGGGCTTCGTGGAGGCGCGCGTCGACGCCCAGCGCCGCGTCTATCGCATCAGGACCGAGCCACTGATGGAGGTCGAGGCCTGGCTGGCTCCCTTCCGTCGCCTCTGGTCCGGGCATGTCGACGCGCTCGAGCGTCACCTCGACCGCATGGATGCACCCACCCGCAAGAAGGGGAAAAAGAAATGAGCAGCCGAGACGCATATTCACCGGGCACCGCCCAGGGCGCCGAGGTCCTGAAGGACGGGGAGAAGTGGACGCTGGTCCTCGTTCGCGAGCTCCATCACCCGCCGTCGAAAGTCTGGCGAGCGCTTACCGAGCGCGACCAGCTTCACGAGTGGGCGCCATTCGATGCCGACCGGGACCTCGACTCGCCGGGCCCCCTGAAGCTCTCCACGGTCGGCGCGCCGGTGACGCAAGTGTCCGACTCGATCGTGAAGCGCGCCGATGCGCCGAAGCTCCTGGAGTACACCTGGGGCGGCAACGAAATGCGGTGGGAGCTCGCGCCGACCGCGGCCGGGACGCGCCTCACGCTCTGGCACAACATCGATCGCAACTACATCGCGATGGGCGCGGCAGGCTGGCACATTTGCCTGGACGTGCTCGACCACCTGGTGGGAGGAGATCCCCTCGGCCGCATCGTGGGTGGTGAGGCGATGAAGTTCGAGTGGAAGCGGCTCAACAGCGAGTACGGGGCGCAGTTCGGAATCGAGCCGAAGTCCTGGACGCCGACCGGAGAACCCAGCGCATGAAGAAGGCAGCGAAGACCGACGGCAAGGCGGCATCGAAGCTCATCGACGGCAGGATCGCGGAGCTGGACGACTGGCGCGGCGAGACGCTCGCCCGGATGCGCAAGCTCATCAGGCAGGCGGATCCCGACGTGCTGGAGGAGTGGAAGTGGATGGGCACCCCGGTGTGGTCGCACGACGGCATCATCTGCACCGGCGAGTCCTACAAGAAGGTGGTGAAGCTCACCTTCGCGAAGGGTGCGTCGCTCGAGGATCCCGCGGGCCTCTTCAACTCCAGCCTGGAGGGCAACACCCGCCGCGCGATCGACATCGCCGAAGGTGAGAAGGTGGACGCCACGGCCTTCAAGGCGCTGGTGCGCCGGGCCATCGCGCTCAATGGGGCGAAGAAGCCGAAGAAGAAGGCAGCGAAGACATAGCATCGGCCAGTCGTCCCACATCGTCGCCGAGCAGCCGTGCCGCATCCAGCAGCGTGGTGAGCGGCGCCAGGTCACTCGCATTGGCGTGCAGGCGCAGCAGGTCGAGCCGGATTCCCTCCAGCGCCGCCACGCTCTCACCGAGGTGCACCGCCGCCGCGTTCCGGCGCGCGGCGAGTCCCTGCGCGTCGAGCGAGGCCGACGGCGCGAGTGCAGCGACGACGTCCATCTCGGCGCGCGCGCCTGCAGCTCGCGCCTCGAACGCGGCGACGATGCCCGGCAGGTCGGACAGCTGCTCGCGATATGCCTTCGGGAGCGCCGCGTAGAGCTCCGACGCGGCGACTCCGAGCGCGGCCTCGGTAGCGCGAAACGCCGACGACCCCGCCAGCGTGGACCGCTCGGGCGCCCCAAGGCGACGCGCAATCCACCCTCCCAGCCGGCTCCGCCACAGCGTTTCGCGCAGGCCCAGCCCGAAGCGCTTTCGGATGACATCCGGCACCAGCGGGATCTCGAGGACGTTGCAGGTCGCGCCCAGCACCACGGTGCTCACCAGCGGCAACACGAACGGCCATGGTCCCATCACGTTTTCGCGAATCACGTTCGTCAGCGCGAGCACCATCGTCACCGCGCCCCAGCTTCCGGCGCCGAAGAAGCCCGCTCGCATCAGCCGCCTTCCCCGCGACTCTCCGTCCACCACCGTGATGGCCTCTCCCTCGGCTCGCTCTCGCGCGCCCACGTCCAGCGCCGAGCGCAGGTCGGCGAGTGTATGCCCCGAGCGAAACAGCCGTCTCGCCTGGTTCATGTGGAAGCCGACGATGGGCAACCACGGGAGCACCGTCAGCGTCCCCAGGATTGCGATGCTCAACTTCTGGTTGAAGGTCCAGAGGTTTCCATTGTCGATGGTGTTGGCAATGTTGCCGGCCGTCATCACGGAGAACAGGCCGGAGGCGCCGATGTAGAGCGGCGTCGCAGGATTCGAGGATCCGAGCCAGGCGCGGAGCGTGGGCGGCAGTGGCGGCCGCGCATCCACCGCCGGCGCCAGCGCCTCGGCGAGCGCTTCACCATCCGCAAACCGCAGGGCGGGATCGCGCGCCAGGCAGCGGTCGATCGCGGCGCCGAGCGCGGGTGGCAAGCCGGGTGCGGCGCGCATCACGCTGGGCGGCGCCTCGGTCGCCTGTCGCACCATGAGCGCGTGCAGGTTGTTGGACTCGAACGGCAGGCGCCCGCTGACCGCGACGTAGCCGACGACCCCCAGCGCATAGATGTCGCTGCGCCCATCCACCGGCTCGCTCGCGGCCTGCTCGGGGCTCATGTAGTGCGCGGTGCCCATGATCTTGCCCGGCTCGGTGTCCGACGCGAGCTCCTCACCACCGTGCGCGATCCCGAAGTCGGTCACGAGCGCGCGCCCCGACGACGCCTCGAGCAGGATGTTGTCGGGCTTCACGTCGCGATGGACGATGCCGCGCCCATGCGCATACGCCAGCGCCCATGCCACCTCGCGCATCACGCGGGTCGCGTCGGCAGGCGGCAGGGGACCGCGCGTGCGGAGGCGCTCGCCGAGCGTCTCGCCCTCCACGTAGCTCATGACGAAGAACACGAAGCCGCGCGCCTCGCCCACTCGATGGATGGGCACGATGTGCGGATGCGAGAGTCCGGCGGCGGTGCGCGCCTCGCGCACGAAGCGCTCGCGTGCGGCCGAGGTCAGCGCGAGCTGGGGTGGAAGCACCTTGATGGCGACGTCGCGGTCCAGCTGCACGTCGCGCGCGAGGTACACCACGCCCATGCCGCCCCGGCCGAGCTCTCGCTGCAGCGAGTACTCGCCGGCGAGGGCGGCCTGCAGGTCGAGGAACTCAGCGGAGGGATGCGACATCGCGTGGGATTTGAACTTGCGCCCGATACCGTGTTACTTTGTATCACAAAGTACCTCGCCCTCATGCTCCCTGCAACCTCCGAAACGCATCCATGACCATCGCCATCTCCGACATCGCGAGGACACAGTCGATCGCGTCGCTCAGGCGCTACCTGTCCGAGGAGCTCGAGCAGGAAGTGGGTGAGCTGAAGGCCGGGTTGATGCTCGACTTTATCCTCAAGGAGATCGCGCCCACCATCTACAACGCAGCGATCGGCGATGCGCAGGTATACCTGCGGGACCGGGTCGCCGACCTGGATGGGGCGTGTTCCGAGCCCGAGTTCGCCTATTGGCCTTCGAGCTCAGTGCGGCGCTCATCGCGTTGAGGCTGCATCGGCCCTCCATGGGCTCGGCGCTTCGGGAGTTCCTGTGGTTCGGCCTGAAGAACGCGCGCGCGTGCCTGTTCGCCGGACTGTTCTTCCTCGCGGTGTTCGGGGTGCCGCGAGCGGGCATGCTCGGGATGCCGCGCTACGACCTGTTGCTCCTCATCGCGCTGGCGATCCAGGGGGGAATGCTGTGGGCCAGGGTGGAAACCGTGGACGAACTCAAGGCCATCACGATCTTCCACCTGCTCGGCTTCGTGCTGGAGCTCTTCAAGACGTCGAGCGCCGTACACTCGTGGAGCTACCCGGACTTCGCGTGGACCAAGGTGCACGGCGTCCCGCTCTTCTCGGGATTCATGTACGCAGCGGTCGGGAGCTACATCATCCAGTCGTGGCGGTTGTTCGACCTGCGCATCCGGCATCACCCCCCGTACTGGATGGCTGCCACGGTGGCGATCGCGATCTATGCGAACTTCTTCACGCATCACTTCATGCCCGACCTGCGCTGGTACCTCAGCGCGGTGGTGCTCGGCCTCTACGCTCGCACGACGGTGGTGTTTCGCCCGCGAGACCGCGACTGCACCATGCCACTCCTCGCGTCGTTCCTGCTCATCGGATTCTTCGTCTGGCTCGCGGAGAACATCAGCACGTTCTTCGGAGTCTGGCGCTATCCGGACCAGCTCGGCGCCTGGACGTCCGTGCATGTGGGGAAGTGGAGCTCGTGGTCGCTGCTCGTGATCATGACGTTCACCATCGTGGCGAACCTCAAGCACATCAAGGAGCGCGTGCATGTGCCCGCGTAAACCCCCAATGGAGTCATCATGCCTCGCTGGATGAAGGTCGCACGCGGGTTGATCGTCACGGGCCTGACCTTCGCCGCCGGAGTGGGGGTGGTGAGTGGGCTGGTCGCGGTGTCGGCCTGGATGCTCACGAGCGGCAACTCCCTCGGCGAGCTGCTCGGCCTCGCGGCGAGGACCGCGGTGATCGCGTTCCCGGTGGGTGCGGCGTTCTCGGGCGTGCTCGCGCTCACCGCGGGGGACAGCCGGTTCGAGCGCCTGTCACTCGCCCGATTCGCGGCGATGGGCGCGGGCGGGGGACTGCTCGTCTTCCTGCTGCTCGCCCTCAACGCGTTCAGTCGCTGGTCGCCGTCGGATGCGATCGCCAACCTGGTGATCCTCATCCTCATGGGAGCGGCGGCCGCCACGGCGACGCTACTGGTTGCGCGCAGGGCGGGCAAGTCGATTCGCGAGCGCGAGAGTGTACCGTCGCTCGGCGAGGGCGACCCGCTCGCTACCCAGCCGATTCGCGAAGGCGCGCAGCCTTCGCGAACAGGTAGTTCCGCTCGGGAAGACTCGTAGTTCCCTCCCCTGCCTGCAGGTAGCTGGCCCTCGCGCCACGCGCGTCGCCGGCCATCTCGAGGAAGTGCGCGCGCACGGCGTGGAGCCGGTAATGCTTCGCGACGCGTGTGTCTCGCTCCAGCTCGGCCAGGAGTGCAAGTCCGGCCTGCGGACCATCCACCATCGCGGTGGCGATCGCGTGGCTGAGGGAAGCCATTGGGTTGTCGCTCGTGGACATCAGCAACTCGTAGAACGCGCGTATCTCCGACCAGTCCGTCGTGGCGGTGCTCTCCGCCTCGTCGTGAAGCGCAGCGATCGCCGCCTGCAGCTGGTATGGCCCGGGACGGCGTGAGCTGGTGAGCGCGCGCGCGACGAGCGCCGATCCTTCCTCGATGAGCTCGCGATTCCAGCGGCTGCGGTCCTGCTCGTCGAGGGGAATGAGCTCGCCGCCGGCGCCCGTCCTCGCCGCGCGCCGCGCGTCGGTGAGCAGCATGAGTGCGAGCAGTCCCGTGACCTCGCGATCACCGGGGCGCGCGGCGTGAATCGCGCGCGCCAGCCGGATCGCCTCGCTGGAGAGGTCCGTGCGGTTGAGATCCGGGCCGACGCTGCTCGTGTAGCCCTCGTTGAACACCAGGTAGAGGACGTGCAGCACCGCGCCGAGCCGCGCTTCCTGGCCCGCCGCGTCAGGCATGATGAACGACGCGCCCGACGCCTTGATCGCCTGCTTCGCGCGACTGATCCGCTGCGCCATGGTCGCCTCGGGAACCAGGAACGCGTTCGCGATCTCCGCGGTGGTCAGGCCTCCCACCGCGCGCAGCGTGAGCGCGATCGCCGACGACGTGGAGAGCGCGGGATGGCAGCACATGAAGAGCAGGAGGAGGGTGTCGTCCCGTTCCACGTTCACGTCGCCATCGGGCGGGGGCACGAATGCCCACTCGGCCCACAGCTCGCCACCCACCGCCTCTTCCCGGCGGCGGCGGGCAAGCTCGCTGCGGAGATGGTCGGTGATGCGGCGCATGGCGACGTGATAGAGCCACCCGCGCGGGTTCGCCGGAATGCCTTCCACGGGCCATTGCGTGGACGCGGCGATCAGGGCGTCCTGCACGGCATCCTCCGCGGCGGCGAAGTCGTCGTGCCTTCGGGACACGGCGCCCAGCACCTGCGGCGCGAGGTCGCGCAGCAGGTGTGGGATCTCGTGGCCTTCGGACATCAGTCGGTGGGCGGTCCGCTCATGACCTGCCGCACCTCGATGGACATGTACATCGGTGCGCCAACCGGTCCGGGCGCGGTGGATGCGCGCGCAGCGACTTCGTACGCGCGATCGGCCGATTCGACGTCGATGATCCAGAAGCCCGCCAGGAACTCCTTGGTTTCGGGGAACACGCCATCCGTCACGGGCGCGCCACCGGACTTCGACGCGCGCACCAGCTTCGCCTCGCCGGGCATGGCCAGTCCCTGCGCGTCCACGAGTTCGCCGGCGTCGGTCAGCTCCTTGTTGAAGGCGTGCATGAAGGCGATGTGGGCCTGGAAATCCTCGCGGCTCCACTTGCCCACCGCGTAGTCGCCGGTGCCGCGCGGGGTGTTCATCATCAGCATGTACTTCATGACGTGTTTCTCCTGGTTGCGGACGCCGGAACTGGCGCCTCTGCAGGGAAGTCGGAGCCGACCGGGAATTCTCTACATCCCTTTTCAGGGGGTCTGGCAATCTACGAAGAGGGCAGCTATTGCAAGAAAGTACTCTGTGATATAAAGTATGGTCATGGCCAACTCCATCCGCATCGTGGCAGGCGCGATTTGCCGGCACGGCGACCGGATCCTCCTCGAGCGGGGATACGACCCCATGAAGGCTGAGCGCTTCTATCGCGTGATCGGTGGAGGCGTGGAGTTCGGCGAGCTCGCGTCGGACGCCGTGGTGCGCGAGTGGCAGGAGGAACTGGGCCTCGCCCTCGAGCAGCTGGAGCTGCTCGGCGTGCTGGAGAACCGCTTCACCTACCGCGGGGAGGCGGGGCACGAGGTGGTCTTCCTCTTCTCCGTCCGGATCGTGGACGCGCGCGCCCTCGCGCGAGACGAGTTCCAGTCGGTGGACACCGACGGCAACACGCACGACGCCGTGTGGGTCTCGATCGACGAGCTGCGAGCCCGCTCGACGCCGGTCTACCCGGCCGGAGTGCTCGAGCTGCTCGGCACTTCCATGGATGTGCGCGCCAGCTTCGCCGCGTAACCCCGGGGACTCGATCCTGTCCAGCGCTTGAACGCGCGAGAGAACGACGCGGGATCCGAGTAGCCCACCAGGCGAGCGGCCTCCTTCACCGAGGCGCCACGTTCGCCAAGGTGGCGGATCGCCTCCTTGTGGCGGAGCTCATCGAGCAGCTGCTCGAACGTCACGCCCTCGACCTTCAACTTCCGAAACAGCGACTGGCGACTGCAGCAGAGCGCAGCGGCGACCATCGTTATCTGCACGTCGCCGGAGCCCAGCAGCGGGGCCAGTAGCTTCTCGACGCGGTCCCTTGTCGACTCGGCACGCTCCAGCTTCTGGAGCAGCGCGTCGGCATGGTCGCGCACCACGCGCGTCACGTTGCGTGGCGGCGTGGGATACTGGAAGGTGGCCATGACTGTTTCGTCGAGCTTCAACGCGTTGCGGTCACTGCCGAAGACGACCGGCACCGCGAATATCCGCTCGTACTCGGCGCGATAGCCGGGGTCGGCGTGCGTGAAGTGCACGCACGTGTACGCCGTGCGGCCGCCGAGGTGCGCGCGACTGGTGCACGTCATGCGGGCGAAGGCCGACTCCGTGAGCTCGGGGAAGTCGTTGGGATTCCGGCGGGCATCCACGAACCAGGGCGCACCGTCGATCATGCGAACCTGGAATCGTTCGCCGGGTCCGTCCACTTCCACCTCCACAGCGAGCGGCGCGTAGCGATTGCCCTGGGTGAGCGCCTCCTGGAGGTTGCTCACGCCGCCGACCGAGTTCCCGAGCGAGATCTCGTCCGGGCCCACCGCCTCACCGAAGTGAAGGGCGAGCGCGGGATCGTTGCACAGCTCCTGTGCGGACTTCATGAGCGCCACGTAGCTGCTGAATGGGATGCGTGCGTCGACGTCCTCCAGCAGTGCGCGCTCGATGCGAGATCGTGCCAGCAGGGCGGAGCGACTGGCTCCCTTCGATATCGCCAGCTCCATCAGTGCCCTCGTGGCGGTCGCCGCGATCGTCAGCTCGCGCGTTGCCTTCACGCTCCCTCGCAACCAAATGCCATGTTGTTGGTACGGCGCGTCATGTCCGTCCGTTTCAGGATGCCGTAGGGTAGCGCATGAACACAACCATTCAAGCATCCCCTCAAGCATCTCCGCAAGCATCTCCGCATGCGACGGCCCGCGTGGCCGGCACGTTCTACGCCCTCATGATGGTGGTGGGGGGACTCGGTACGTTCGCCCGCCGCGGACTGGTCGTCGCGGGTGACGCAGTCGCCACGGCAGTGAACATCCAGGCGCACCAGTCGGCATACCTGCTGGCGTTCGGCGGCGACATCCTGGTGGTCGCGACCTACGTGGTGGTCGTTGCGCTGTTCTATCGCCTGTTCAAGCCAGTCGACCGGAACGTGGCGCTCGTCGCCCTGTTGTTCGGCGCGCTGGGATGCGCCATCCAGGGGTTCGCCACCTCGTTCCAGCTCGCGCCGCTGGTGCTGCTCGGCCGCGCGAAGTTCCTCGGCGTCTTCACGGTCGCCCAGCTGCAGGCTGTCTCGTACCTGTTCCTGCGGCTGTACTCACAGGGGTACGGCGTCGCCCTGATCTGCTTCGCCTTCTTCGGGCTCTGCACGGGCTACCTGATCTACCGGTCCACCTTCCTGCCGCGGGCCCTCGGCGTGCTGATGATGGTGGCCGGCACGGTGTGGCTGAGCTTCTTCTGGCCACCGTTCGCCACGAAGTACTTCGCCTTCATCATGCCGGCCGCGCTGGCTGAGCTGGCCCTCACGCTCTGGCTGATCGTGAAGGGCGTGGACTCCGGGAAGTGGAGGCAGCAGGCAGCCGACTCCGCTATTATCCTCCGGCAGCAGGAATAGCGCGTGCGTCGCCCTCTCGCTCGATCCCCCTCGTTCGCACATGAAACTTCGCGCTGGGCAGGCGCTCGGCCCCTATGAGATTCTCTCCCGCCTGGGGTCCGGCGGAATGGGGGACGTCTGGAAGGCGCGCGATACCAGGCTCGATCGGATCGTTGCGATCAAGACGTCGTCGGAAGCGTTCAGCGACCGGTTTGCGCGCGAGGCTCGTGCGGTCGCGGCGCTGAACCATCCACACATCTGCACGCTGTACGACGTAGGGCCGGACTACCTGGTGATGGAGTACGTGGAGGGTGCGGAGCTCAAGGGACCGCTGCCCCTCGAGACGGCGCTGAAGTACTGCGCGCAGCTGGCCAGCGCGCTCGAGGCGGCACACGTGAAGGGCACCACGCATCGCGACCTCAAGCCGGCGAACGTGCTGCTCTCGTCGGCAGGAGTGAAGCTGCTGGACTTCGGGCTGGCGAAGGTGCGCAGCGTGCCCACGCAGGACGACGCGACCGAGGCGATGCCGCTCACGAAGGCCGGCATGATCATGGGCACCGTGCCATACATGTCGCCGGAACAAGCGAAGGGCGAGGAAGTGGACTCGCGCTCCGATGTGTTCTCGTTCGGGGTGGTGATGTACGAGGTGCTGAGCGGGCGCCGCGCGTTCGACGCGGGCTCGGTAGTGGAGACGCTGGCCGCGGTGCTCTACGATGAACCGTCACCGGTCCAGGCGCCCGACGATGTGCGCCAGCTGGTCGAGCGCTGCATGCGCAAGGCGACTGTGGACCGCTTCCAGACAATGGGCGAGGTGAGGGAAGCGCTCGAGCGATGCAGCAGCGTGCTCGCGAGCCGCCAGTCGCCGGCGGAGGCCTCGTCGATCGCGGTGCTGCCCTTCGCAAACCTCAGCGCCGACAAGGAAAACGAGTATTTCAGCGATGGACTGGCGGAGGACATCCTCAACCTGCTCGCGCGGACCGACGGGTTGAAGGTGATCGCGCGAACCTCGTCGTTCGCATTTCGCGGCAGGGAGCAGGACATCACGACGATCGCCGCCGCGCTGCGCGTGCGCCACGTGCTCGAGGGAAGCGTGCGCCGGTCGGGCAATCGCATTCGAGTGACCGCGCAACTCGTGCAGGCGTCGGACGGCGCGCAACTCTGGTCGGAGCGATTCGACGGCGACATGACCGACGTCTTCGCCATCCAGGACGAGATCGGGCAGGCGATCGCGGATGCGCTCAGGGTGCGGCTCGCGCCGCGCCAGCAAGCGGTGAGCGTGGAGGCGTGGGAGCACTGGCTCAAGGGAGTGCACTACCGCGCTCGCAACACGCCCGACAGCGTAGACCGGGCGAAGGAGCAGTTCGATCGCGCCCTCGCGATCGATCCTTCCTACGCGCAGGCATACAGCGGCCTCGCGCTCTGTCACTATGTGCTGGCGCTGATGGGCGTGCGGCCGCTGGAGGAGATGAAGCTCCTTGCCAGGCAGGCCGCGGAGAAGGCACTCGCGATCGACCCGAACGACAGCGACTCGCACATGGTGTTGGCCGTGATGGCGGGGGTATTCGACTTCGACTGGACGACCGCCTCACGCAGCTTCCAGAAAGCTCTCGCGGGCGAGCACGTTTCGCCGCGAGCGCGGTTTACCCACGCCGTCTATTTCCTGGTGCCTGCCGGGCGGACAGCGGAGGCAGTCGAGCAGAGCCAGATGGCACTGCGGATGGATCCGCTCTCCCCGCTCTTCCACTTTGGCGTGGTGTGGTGCCTTCACGCCGCGGGCAGGCATCGCGAAGCGCTCGAGGCGGCGCGTGAGGCGAGCATCGTCGATGCAGGATCGCACCTGGTGCTGTTCGCAACGGCGTTCGCGCAGCTCGCGTCCGGCGCCACGCATGACGCCGTAGCGAGCTTCCGGCGGTACGTGGAGCAGGCGCCATGGGAACGACGCGGGCGCGGATCCCTTGCCGCTGCGCTGCATCTCGACGGAGACCGCGCTGGCGCGCGCCTTCTCGCCAGCGATCGTCCAGCGGGGCAGCTTCCCGGTCTCGGCGAGGCCGCCTACCATGCTGCCGCCGGCGAGCTGGACGCGATGTTCGAGGCGCTTCACGCCGCCTGCGAGCAGCGCGACCTGTACGTCTCGTCCTTCGACAGCATCCCGCTGTTCCAGGCGTTCCGCGCCGACCCGCGCTACAGCGCGCTGCTGCGGCGCATGAACCTGGCGTAACTCGCTGCATTCATGAAGCGACTCGAACGACTCGGCGAGGCGCGCACGCCGAATGGTACCCTGCTCACCCTGCATCGCCGCGACGGGGCATACCTGATCCAGGCCGATGGCGTCGAGCTGATGTCGAGTCGCCGCCACCTCTCTGAGGATCGGCTGGCCCAGGTGGCGTGTGCGCCGCTCCGCGAAACACCGGGAGCGCGCGTGCTGATTGGCGGGCTCGGGCTCGGCTTCACGCTGCGCGCCGCGCTGCTCGAACTGCGCCCCGATGCCGAGGTGATGGTGGCGGAGCTGCTGGCCGAGGTGATCGAGTGGAATGCCGACCCCCGCTTTGACCTGTCGGCGGCAGCGATGCAGGACCCACGCGTGAAGGTGGTGCGCGACGACGTGACAAACGTGCTGCGATCGAGCCCCGGCGCATTCGACGCGATCATGCTCGACACCGACAACGGCCCCGATGGAATGCTCATGTCGGAGAACTCGTCGCTGTACTCGGCGCGCGGGGTCGCCGACACCGTGGCGGCGCTGCGACCGGCAGGCTCGATCGTGTACTGGTCGGTGGGTGATGACCCGAAGTTCGCGAGCGCGCTGCGCGGGGCGGGTCTCTCTGTCAGTTCAGAGCGAGTGAGGGCCCATGACACGGCGGGCCCGATGCACACGCTCTATGTGGCGCTGCCCCGGTAGTTACCAGGCGAGCTCGACGGGTTAGCTTCTGGTTGCTGGATCGATGGTCCATCCTCGAACTGGAGCTCCTCATGCGATTCACTTCCCTGCTCGGCCTCAGCGTGCTCGCGGCACTCGCGGCCGCATGCGCTCCCAAGGCTGATTCGTCCGCAACGAACAGCATGTCGGGTGCGCCGGTGGCCCTCTCGGCGACCGAGCTCGAGGCGGTAAGGGCCGTGGACGCAGCGTTTGCCGCGGGGATCAACGCGAAGGACACCACCGCGGTGTTCGCCGTGTACGCGTCCGATGCGAAGGTGATGCCTCCCGACTCGCCGATCCTCGAGGGCACCGCGGGACATCCTGACATCGCCGCGCTCATCTCCGGCGGCGCCACCGACATGGTGCTCAACACCACGACCGCGTACGGCGTTGGGGACCTCGCCTACATGGTGGGCACGGCGAGCTTCAAGATGGCCGGCAGCGCGCAGACGGTGAAGTACGCGGAGGTGCTGCGGAAGGGCGCCGACGGAAAGTGGCGCTACGTGGTCGACATGTTCAGCGGCGTCGTGGCGCCCGTACCGGTCGCGCCGAAGCACTAGCGCGGAAGGGGCGGCGCGGCCTACCCCCGCGTCGCCTGCAGCTGCATGTGGTAGGTGCCGCCGTTCCCTGAAAGCTCCACCACCCCGATCACGCCCTTCGCGAGCGGCAGTGCGGCAGCCGAGGGGCCCGTGAGCACGCTGCACGACTCGAGGCAATCGAGGCGGCGCCAGTAGGTCGCACCGCCCTCGTTCGTGATCAGCAGCGTGGCGGAGCCGATCCAGTGAGCGCCCTGCTTGACCAGCGGCGAAACCAGCCGCGTCATCTCGCTCGCGCCCGAAACCGTCGCGCGGCCGGCACCCGCGGACTTCGCCGCGACGCGTGCGTCATCGGACACGCTCGCCTTGTCGTCCTCCAGCACCGAGATGACCACCGTCACGCTGTCGCCGCTGGCGAGGCTCAGCTCCGTGACCGGGCGAGCGCCGAGCGCCTCGTTCTCGTGGATGCGCAGCTGCCCGCTTGCGGGCAAGACGCTCGAGGCGCTGGCATGCGCGCCCACGACCGAGACCACGAAGAAGGGCGCGTCGCTCGAGTCGCCGGCCGCGCGCGAAGTGGTGAGCGCGGCGGCGTGAAGGGTCCCGATCACCAGCTGGACCTTCTCCGGCGCGGCGCTCGGCCGGCTGGCGCCGAGCAGGAGTGCGGGTGCAATGAGGATCCAGGAGGCGGCGATTCTCGGCATGATGATTCGGCTGGAGGATGAGGGCGGTGCCAACCGGTCGAACCCACCTGGGTGCCTCTCGCGTCACGCGTTCCGACGGTTCTTGACAGGGCACGTACAACCGCATACCCTACTGTACCCCTACACACGGTACACTAGGTACAGCGATGTCTAAGACCGTTCCGCTTTTCATCTCCGTTAGTCACGCCGATCCGCGCCCGATCACTCGCCAGATCACCGACGGCATCCGGATCGCGATCGCCGGCGGCAAGCTGCCGGTCGGCGCCCAGCTCCCCAGTGTGCGGGGGCTGGCCGAGCAGCTCACGATCAACCCGAAGACCGTCGCGAAGGCGTATTCGGAGCTCGCTTCGGAGGGCTGGCTCGACGCGTGCCAGGGTCTCGGCCTCTTCGTGGCTGCCCCGCGACAGCGACTCTCCGACACCGAGCGCGCCCGGCGACTGGGCCTCGCGCTCGAGGCGTTCAGCGCGGAGGTCATCGGCCTGGACTATCCCCTCAAGCACATCCTCGACCGGGTGAAGGCCACGCTGGCTCCCGTGCTCGACAAACGGACCGCATAGCGTCGAAGGAACACACCGATGGCAGCATCCCACATCCGCATCGCGAGCAGCGATGCCCCCGCCCCGCCCACCGAACCACAGTACGTGATCGAGACCGAGGCGCTCGAGCTTCGGTACGGTCGACGAAAGGCGCTCGACAACCTGACGCTTCGCATTCCGCGCGGCCGCATCCACGCCATCGTGGGTGCCAACGGCGCCGGCAAGAGCTCCCTCTTCCGTATCCTGCTCGGCGTCCAGTCGCCGACGTCGGGGCGCGCGACGATCCTGGGGCACGACTGCACCGCGCTCACCGAGCACGAGCGGGCGCGCATCGGCTTCGTGAACGAGGAGCACAGCCTCCCCGGCTGGCTACGCGTGGACGAGCTGGTGGCCATGCAGCGCCGCCTCTATCCGCGATGGGAGGGCCGGCGCTACCAGAACATCGTCGGCCACTTTCACGTGCTGCCCGAGCAACGCATCGCTGACCTGTCCCGCGGAGAGCGCGCTGGCGTGAACCTGGCGATCGCGCTCGCGCAGGATCCGGAGCTCCTGATCCTCGATGAGCCCACGCTAGGCCTCGACGTGGTCGCGAAGCGTGCCTTCCTGGAAGCAGTGCTGGGCTCCATGGACGAGGGCGACACGACCATCATCTACTGCTCGCACCAGATGGACGAGATCGAGCGACTGGCGGACAACCTGATCATCCTCGAGCGCGGTGAGCTCAAGCACATGTCGCCGCCCGACGCATTCTGCGAGCGCGTGTCGCTGTGGGTCGCGGAGTTCTCGTTCGTGCCGCCGGATGCCGGCACGCTGCCGGGAGTGCTGCACATGCAGCGCATCGACGGCCTGTTCCACTACCTGGTGCTCGACCAGGACGAGGGCTTCGGCGCGCTGCTCGAGGCGCAAGGTGCGCGCCGGCACTACCGTGGCGACGTGAACCTCGACCGCGCCGTGAACGCCTTCCTCGCGCGCAATCACGCGACGCCAGCGGAGATTGCGCCATGAACGACCTGATTCGATCGGAATGGAGGCGACTCCGCAAGCTCGCGCTGGGCGCGGGCGTAGCGCACGCGCTGGCGCTGCTGCTGATGTCGCGGGCCATGGACGTCACGCAGATGCCCTACGGGGACCAGGCCGCCATGCTCGTGGTGTACATGCTGCTCGGGCTCGTCCTGTCGCTCGTGCAGGTCGGCAGCTACCGGCAGGTGAGCCGCTGGCTGTGGCTGATCCATCGTCCGCTGGCTCCCTCTCGCATCTTTGCAGCGCTGGCACTCTCAGCGCTCGCGCTGCTCGGCGTGGCGATCTTCGCCCCGCTGCTCGTCTTCCTCGTCGCAACGCACGCCATCACCTCGCAGGTGGTGGACGTTCGCCACTACGTGACGCTCATTCACGTCATGGCCTTCGCGATGATGGCCTGGCTTGCCGGCGCACACGCGTGCACCAGTCGCAGCAAGATCGCAGTGGCAGTTCTGCTCGCGCCGTTGATGCTCTCACTGCATCTCGCGTCAGTGTGGTGGCTTCTGCTTCCCGTGACTGCGTGCCTCGCATGGCTCTTGTTCGTCGCGCGGCACAGCTTCAGGGCCAACTGGAATGCGCCGATTGCGCGTCACGGCGTGCTGCTGCTCACCGCGCTGCCGCTCCAGCTCGCGTTCTTTTTGCTCGTATTCCAGGGCAGCAAGATGGGAATCGCCCTGGTCGACTTGGTCGGTCGTGGTCCCGGACGCACGGTGCTTGCGACCGACAAGGACGTCGACGTCGGCGCCGCGATGCGAAGCGTCGCCACGGACATCATCTCCGAGGGACTGAAGGCGAGTCAGGACCCGCGCGCCGCGGGCTGGCGCGACCAGCTGCCACTCCTCAAGCTGGCGGGAGTCGAGTCCGACGTCACGCGGTTCCCAGTTCGCAACCAGCTGGGCAACCTCGCGCAGCCCTGGTGGGACGAGAAGCGCAACATCAAGTGGACGTTCAGTCATGACCGCATGCAGTTTCGCGGCCGCGATCCCCGCACTGGCGCCTCGCATGGCTGGTGGGGCACCGAGGGCATGGGCTCAAAGGCGCGCTTCCACGAGGTGCCGGCGATCGGGATATCGCGCTCGATGCTGTACACGGTGGATGCGGAGCAACAGCGCCAGCATCAGATGATCCAGCTGCCCCAAGGCGAGTGGTTCGTCGGCCGGCCCGTGCGCGCACTCGATCACGTGATGATCGAGACGAATAGGAGACTGCTCGCCTACCGTCCCGATCGCGAGGCGATCTCAGCGTTCGCACCGCCAACGCTCGACTGGCAGCTCTCGCTTGCGTCGGGGATGCCCGCGCCGGTCGAAGTGATCGTGGTCGAGTTGCTCGATGGGTGGCTGGTGTCGCTCTTCTACTCCGAGGTGCGCGAGTTCGACGGCTTCGAGTCGCTCACGGACCCGTGGCAGCAGGTGGTGTTCATCGGCTCCGACGGGAAGCCGACCGTGGTGGCCGAGCGTCATGAAATCCACGACTATCACGTCTCTGCGGCGGGCACATCCAACGTGCCCGTCGCGAGCTGGTGGGTGTCACCGTCGCTTTACGCGCTCGCCCACGTGCCCGACCTGCTCGACACGGGCCTCACGCAACCACCGCGCTTCGACCCCCTGCCCCGCGCGCCGCTCTTCCGGATCCTGGCGCTCGTGTTGATGCTGGCCTCGTTCGGCGGCGCATGGGCCTGGCTCCGCGGCACCACGATCAGTGCGTCCCGGCGCCGCCTGTGGCTCGCGAGCTGCGCACTGCTCGGAGTGCCGGCCTTCCTCAGCATGCTCTGCCTCGAGCCACGTGTGAGGGGCCGCTGAAGTCCGTCATCATTTCACTCGTCGCACTGCTCGGCGCATCCACGGCTTCGCTCGATCCGGTCTCGGCAACCCGACAGGCCCTGCAGAAGGCGAAGGCACTGGCCTCGCAGCAGCCGCGCGCACCGATGCTGCCGCGGGAGCACTTCCTCGCGCGAGCCGAGCTGGTCGACGTGCGCCTCTCGCCAGATGGCAGCCGGGTTTCGTTCCTTCGTCGAAGCGAGCGTGGCGCGGAGCTGGTCCTGCAGGACGTAGCCACCGGCGCGCAGCAACGAGTCGCCTGGGGCCTTCAGCGAGCGCAGACTGCATGGTCGGGTGATGGGCGGCGACTGTGGCTCGCTGACGACCAGGGGCTGGCCGTGGTCGAGGCCTCGACGCTCGTAGCGAGGCGCGCCTACAAGTGGGACAGCCGGCGGTCGCAGTCCCTGTGGATGGTGGACGCGCGAGCCCCTGGCGTTGCGGTGATTCACGAGAAGGTGGACGGGCGCCATCGCTACTTGGCGGTGAATGCCGCCGGCACCGCGCGACTGCTGCTGGATGCTGCGCTGCCGTTGCGGAGCGCGCTGCTTTACGCGAACGGAGAGCTGGCGTACACAGCCGCGTGGGACGGCCCGCGCTACGAAACGGCGATCAGGCAACATCAGGATGGAAAGGCGCGCGAGCTGATGCGATGCGCGGGCATCGAGGAGTGCCGCCTGGTGGGGTTCAGCGAAGCACAGCGTGCGGTGTGGGTGCTCTCGCAGCATGGTGAAGACAAGCTCGCACTGCGACGCTTTTCGTCGGGGAGCGGCAAGTGGGAGACCATTCAGCGCGACCCGGCGGCGATGGCTGACGCAGACGAGATCCTCTGGAGCGCCGAGAGAGAGAACTGGACGGCCATCTCGTTTCATGATGGACGACGCCGCTGGGTCGGCAATGACAGCACAGATCGCGCGGTCGTGGCCGCGCTCGAGCGCAGGTTGCCCGCTGCCAACCTGCAGCTCTCGGCGTCGCGGGATGGAACGCTGTTGCTGGTCCGCGCGCAGGAGGCCGACGTCGCAATCGACCGCTACTACCTCTACCGACCGGATCGCGGGCAGCTGGTACCGCTATTCGCGCGCGAACACGCAACCACGCGCGCGCCCGCGCTCGGCGCCGCCATGCATCCCGTGGCGTACCGCGCTCGCGACGGAATGCTGCTCCATGGATACGTGCTGCTGCCGAGCGGTGTCGACGCCGCCACGGCGCCGCTGGTTGCCTGGCTGCACGGTGGGCCGGTGACGCGCACCTATGACCAGTACGAAGGCAGCATGCAGCTGCTCGTGAATCGCGGTTACGCCGTGTTCGTCCCGAACTTCCGGGTCTCGACCGGATACGGGCTCAGCTACGTGCTCGCTGCGAAGGGCGACGTGGGCGATGGTCGCGTGCTATCGGACCTCGTCGACGGAATGGACTTCCTGCTCGCGGAGGGAATTGGTGATCGCGCGCGGCAGGCGGTAATGGGGATGTCGTTTGGCGGCTATGCGAGCCTACTGGCGATCACGCATCATCCGGCGCGCTTTCGATTCGCGTTCGCCGGCGCGCCGCCCACTGATTACGGGTGGATCAAGCAGTGGCAGGCCGAGCATGACAGCGACGCGCTGCATCCGGAGGGCGCGCCGCTATCGCTGCAGTTTCCGCAGCTGGGATTTCCGTACAGGGATGCTGCATGGCGCGCGAAAATGGCGCGCGAGTCGCCACTGGCAGGAGTGCGCAGCCTCGAGGCGCCCGCCTACGTCTGGGCTGGCGAGCGGGACGATCACGTGCCCCTCGCGAGCATCGTGAAGTATGTGAGCGAGGTGCGGCGGGCCGGCAAGGCGGTGAGCGTGTTGATCGACCCGGAGGGAGGGCACGGTCCCACGACGCCATTGGGAACGGAGGCGAGCCTCTATATGATCGAGCTGGCGGCGCACCGGCACCTGGGTGGCGGTCTGGCGCCGGCGTCGCCGGATCTGCAGGCTTTCATGCAACGAAACCTGAGATTCGACATGGCTCACCAACTCCCCATTGCGCGCTGATACCATGAAGAAAGCCACGCACGTTGCCTGGATGTTTGAGCTGGCCGTGATCGACGGCCAGCGCGCCGCCTTCGACGCGCTGATTGCCGAGATGGTGGAGGCCACCGAGCAGAATGAGCCCGGCACGCTCGAGTACGAGTACTACCTGGGCGACGATGGCCGGCGCTGCCACCTGTGGGAGCGCTACCGCGACTCCGATGCCGCGATGATCCATCTCGCGACGTTCGGGCAGCGCTTCATGGAGCGCTTCTTCACCGTGCTCGCGCCGGAGCGGATGACGCTGTACGGTGCGCCCGACGAGCGCGTGCGCGCCGCGCTCGGCGACATGTCGCCGCCGGTGATGGTGAGGAAGGCGGGGTTCAGCAGGCTGTGAGGGTGCGCGGGAATTGCCGGTGAGCCGGCTTCCGGGTCTTTCTCGTCACCGCAGGCCTGACCTCTTCATCGGGGGACTCTTCGTATTCCTCCCACTCCTCGCGATACTCGCGAGTTGCACGAGACGCACGGCCACTGCTCCCGTGTGTCGCCCTATCGAGACGGCGTGGGCGATTGCGGCGAGAGTGACCGACTCCGTGACGGGCACGGCCGTGACGAATGTAAAGGCTGAGATGAACCTCACCATGAAGGAGACGGACTCCACGGGATGGTTGTGCATTCGCGACCTCACTCAAGAGTCGGAGACTCTCTCCTTCCTTCGTCCGGGCTACCGACGACTCGTGACCGTCGTGCACGGCGCAACTGGCCAGCTCGTCAATCGCGAGATTCGCCTCGTGCGGGAGATTCCGCCTTGCTGCGATCTTCGTGGCACGTGGCGGATCGCGCTGAGGTTGGCAACTGCGGAGAAAACTCCTTCGGGAGGATTGCAGCGCGAGGTGGTGGGCGCGGTGAATCTCGGGTCTCGCTATCTGGCCGCTCAACGCGGCGACAATGTCGACTCCCTGGTCTCCGTCGTGCGCGGCCTGCATCACGTGGACTTCACCCCCTTCTTCGGCGGGCCCGTCGCGCACGACGTGAGCACCACGATTGTAGCGGGAGGTCCGGACTTGCTCCATGAGGTCGAGGCGAGCATTCCGAAGGCCGACAGCGTGCTGCTCACTTTCATACCGCGCATGTCGCACGGATCCCTATCGCTGAGTGGCCGCATTCGTGGCGACACGATCCGTGGCACATGGCAACTGAACGCATTCTGTTGTGGTAGTGGTGGTCAATTCGTCATGACGCGAACTGGACCCCCGGATTCGGCTTCGAACGTGGATGCGTTGACCGCGCCGAAGACTGAGAGTCGTCGAGCTGGCGACGAGGCTGGATCAGTTCCCGAGGGCCAGGTTCCAGACAGCCGCTGGCAGCCAGAGCTAGCCGTATCGCCTGACGGGCGACTTTGGCTCGCCAGTGGAGGACTCTTCGTCACGGATTCCCTGGGCGGCGCGTGGCGGCGGGTACTGGGGGGCGACGATGGTCCGGTGCTCGCAGACGAGCTGAGGATCGGCGTCCAGATGGCCTTCGTCGGACCGGACGTTCTGCTCGTAGGTCTCGGCGGACGGTTTCCCACCAGCGGCGCCCCTGTTCTCTATAGGACCGAGAATGCCGGCCGCTCCTGGACATCGGTCGCTCTTGAGGGCGCAAGCGACGTCGACGCCATGCAGGCAGTTGGGTCTTCGATCTGGATACTCGCGCGCAGCCGCGAGGACCAGTCCGAGCTGTTTTACCAAAGCTCCGACTCAGGCAGGTCGTGGAGGGCGCGGCCGGTGCCAAAGACACTTCAGGACGTAACGCTGATGCACCGGGAATCGGCGACCGTGGCATACGTCGCGTCGAGTCTCCGCCGAGGAAATCGCGCGTTCTGGCGTACCATCGATTCCGGCGTCAGTTGGGAGCCGATCCCGACGCCAAGTGAACAAGGGCTTCAGCGGCTTCATGATTACGATACCCGAATCGAGCAGGTCGCCACGCTGGGTCGATTTCTGGTAGTGCGAGAGCACGGACGCGTCTTCGCAAGTGCGAGCAGACCAATTCGGTGGCGCCTGCTCGGCGATGTCGAGGCGATCGCGGGGAGGCCCGGCTGCAGCCATCTGTTCGCGCTGGTTGACTCGCTGCGGCCGGCGTTCTTCAATTCCGACCTAGCGCTGGAGTGGCGTAGCGATCGGCGACTTCCCGTCGCGAAAGGCAGCTACCTCGAAGACCCAGTCTCGCATTGCGATGTTGCGTACGTAGCCGAAGGTCCGGGCTCCATTCACGGGATTCGCCGCAACGCTATGCGCGTGATTCGACCCCCCGTCGTGCCGTGAGCGGGGCGCGAAACGGACCGCCCGACTTTTAAAGCCTCATCGCGTCTTCACCGGCCGCTGCGCGCACGGCTGGCGGGATGCGCGCACGCTCATCGATGCACCCCTCACGGAGCCCTGATGTCCCACCTGCACCTCGTGGCGCTCGTCGTGCGCGATTACGATCGCGCGATCGACTTCTTCGTGAATGTGCTGCAGTTCGAGCTCGTGGAGGACGTGCCATCGCTGACGAACGATGGACGGCCGAAGCGATGGGTGGTGGTGCGCCCCGTGGGCGCGGTCACCGGCATGCTGCTCGCCCGAGCGGACGGTGAGCGGCAGGAAGCGCTCGTCGGCGAGCAGTTCGCTGGCCGCGTCGGATTCTTCCTGCGCGTGGATGACTTCACGGCGACGTACGATCGACTCACCGCGGCCGGCGTGACGTTCGTCAGCGCTCCGCGAAGCGAAGCCTACGGCCAGGTGGCCATATTCCTCGATATCGAGGGTAATCGCTGGGACCTGCTGGGGCCCTGAAACCCCCGCCGGGGCGGCAACGTATGGGTATCCAATAGGAACCCACGGGAGCCGCAATGACGGACATTTCACGGCACGACGGCGTCACCACGCTGCGCAGGTACATCCTGCGAGCCATGTACCTCGCGAACTTCGCCTTCCTCGCGATGGACGTCTGGCCCGCACTCCTCAGCCCCGCCAAGCCGGTGGCGCCGGTCATCGGCGTCGCGTTCTCCTTCTGGGCGGCGCTCTCTACGCTGAGCCTCCTCGGCGTGCGCTATCCGCTGAAGATGCTCCCGGTGATCTTCATGCAGCTCTTCTACAAGGTGACCTGGCTCTTGACGGTGGCCCCCGCCCTCAGGGCCGGCGGACTCTGGACCCCCTCCGCCGCGGAGCTCTTCAAGGTGATGGCGATCGGCGCGGTGGTGGACCTGCTCGTGATTCCGTGGCCGTACGTGTGGGCGAACTTCGTCCGCACGCCGGGCGATGCGTGGAGGAGGGCGGCCTGACATATTGGGCCATGCTTCGTACCGCGCGACTGATCCTGCGCCCGTGGTTGCCGACCGACGCCGCAGAGCTCCTCCCGATACTCGAGGCCAATCACGATCGCCTCGCGCCGTGGATTCCCGCGCGGGTGGCGACGCCGGCTCCCATTCCGGAGCTCGAGCAACGGCTCGCTGGATTTGCCGACAATTTCGCGCGTGACATCGAGTGGCGCTTCGCGGTGTTCACGCTCGACGCGCCACAACTCATTGGCGAGGTGGCGCTCTTTCCACGCGACGCCACCGCCCGAGTGCCGCTTCCCGGCGCCGACCGCGTGGAGATCGGTTATTGGCTCCGTGCCGATGCGGCCGGCCAGGGCTTCGTGAACGAAGCCGCGCAGGCCGTGATTGCGCACGCCGCCACCATTCCCCGGTTCTCACTGGTCGAGCTGCACTGCGACTCGCGCAATGCGCCGAGCATCGCGGTCGCAAGGCGGCTGGGCTTCTCGCAGGTCGCAGCCGACCATGCGTCGCACTCGCTGTCGTGGTCGCTCCCCCTGCCCTCGCGCGAGTGATGCGCCGTCCAGCGGTGCGGAGCACGACCGCGTTCGCTGTGCTGCTCTCGCTCGCGGCCATGGTTCGCTATCCCGGCGGTGATCCGCTCGATCACTCCGCCGTTCGCTACTCGCCCAGCCGGAATTTCCTCAGCGACCTCGGAATGACGGTCGCGTATGACGGCCAGCCCAACCGGCTGGGCGCAGCGCTGTTCGCGGCGAGCATCATCGCGCTCGTCGCCGCGGGGTTCCTGGCGCTCCTCACCTTGCGGGCCGAGCTCTCCACAACGCCGAGTGGCCGCGCATACCTGCGCGCGTCGGGCATCGTCACCCTGCTGACGTCGGTGGCGTTCGTGGCGGTGGGATTCACGCCGGAGAACGCCGTGATGAGCCTGCACGTCCAGGCCACGATGCTGGGATTTCGGTTGCTTCCAGTCGCAGTCGCGCTGCTGGCGGCCGCCGCATGGCAGGGCGGTCCCGCGCTCCGGCCACGCGCACTCCTGCTGTCCGCGGTCGCGACGGCGTTCGCCTGTTACGCCGCGTTCCTCGCGCTCGGCCCCTCGCCCGACACGCCACACGGGCTGCAGCAGGACGTCATCGCGCAGAAGGTGGTGGCAGTGCTGATGGTCGCGTTCCTCTGGATGCTCGGTGCGCCGCGGCGCACGAGCTGAGGCTGTTGCCCCAGCCGTTTTCGCGTCATGTTGTTCCGGTCATCCCATCGAGGATCGCATGCCCGTGAGCAAGGAGACCACCCCCGCCGCGTACCTCGCCAGCCTTCCGGCCGAGCGTCGCAAGGTGATCGCGGCAGTTCGCTCGCTGATCAGGAAGAAGCTGCCGAAGGGGTACGTCGAGTCGATGAACTGGGGGATGCTCGCGTATGAGATCCCGCTCAAGCGGCATCCGGACACCTACAACAAGCAGCCGCTGATGTACATCGCGCTGGCCGCGCAGAAGAACAACTACGCCTTCTACATGCAGGGGATCGACAAGCCGGAGGCGCAACTCGCGCGGCTGGCCGCGGCGTACAAGGCGAAGGGCAGGAAGCTCGACATGGGCAAGGGCTGCCTGCGCTTCAAGGCGCTCGATGAGCTGCCACTCGACATCATCGGCGACATCGTCGCGTCCACGAGTGTCGAGCGACGGATCGAGATTGCCAATGCTCCCCGGGCGCCGAGATAGTCTGGCCAGGCTGTTTACGGCACCGTGATCCCCGCCGTCCACCTGAACGGGCCCCACTCCAGCTGGAGGGTGCCCGTTTTCGCATTCACGGGGAGAATGGAGATCGTGAACTCCTCCACCGGCTGAGTGTTCACGCTCGCGACCATCGGCGCTTTGCCAAGATCCTGGGCCGCATCGTACTCGGTGCCCCACTGGCCGTGCTGCCGGTTCACCACCAGCTCCACGCCAGTCGCGTGCGGCACGGTCCACAGGGTGTACGTGCCCGGCGCGAGCTTCAATCCCGCGAGCGTGATCGCCGCCGAGGTCGTGAACTGCGTGGCTGCGTTCGCACCCGTGCGCCACACCTGGTCGTAAGGAACGATGCCCCCAAGCAGCGTGCGGCCGCGCGCCAGCGGTCGAGCGTAATCCACCGACAGTGCCGCGCCGCCCAGCGTCGCCCGCGCGGTGTCGCGCACGCTCAGCTGCTTCATCCCGCCACTCTTCTCCTCAGTCGCCGCGAACCTCGTGTACACCGTCGCGACATCGGGCGCGTCGCCGAGCCGCGACACCTCCACCTTGTACGTGGTGCGCTCGCCCGAGTAATGCTGCAGGCGAAACGCCGAGTCCACCGTCGCCTGCCCCGTGCCCGCGAGCCAGTCATGCTGGATGTCGGCCTTGCCGCCCCCGAGCGGCGTCACCGCGCCCTCGTGCAGCGGGAACGCGTCGAACTCGCGATCGATGTAGAACTGCCGCATGCGAACC
Organism: Gemmatimonadota bacterium; assembly: GCA_028287305.1. Classification (GTDB taxonomy): domain Bacteria; phylum Gemmatimonadota; class Gemmatimonadetes; order Gemmatimonadales; family Gemmatimonadaceae; genus JAQBPX01. Next base: position 2,816 of record JAQBPX010000032.1, on the reverse strand, counting down.
TGCTTGCCCTCCGGCACGTTGGTCGTCTTTCCATGACGCAGCGCCGCCGCGAAGTACAACTCGTAGAGCGAGTACATCTGCGGCAGGTGCGCCATCGAGATGCCTCCACCCGCCGCGAAATCGCGCTTCACGACGCCGGCAGAGTCGCGCTTGGTGATGTGCACAGAATCGCCGCCCACCGTCACCTCCACCCGGCGGTCGCGCTGCTTCGGCGGCTCGCTCGGCGAATGAATGTCCATCGCGAGGTGCCGAATGCTGCCGTCGTCATTCAGCTCGATCACCGTGTGCCGCTGCCGCACGCGCGGGAAGCGATCCACCTCGTCGCTCTCCAGCGAGTTCCCGCGACGGGTCACGCTCTCGAGGGAAACGGTGTCCCGGCCCAGCAGCGCGAGGAATCCATACGTCTCAGCGGGCTGGCGATTGCAGGCGCCGAGCGCCACGAGGCAGAGCAATAGTCGCTTCATATGATTGGAAAGCTGTGGACGTACCCCTCGCGAGCGATTGTATGCGCTTGCGACGGCTCGACAAGGGACGTGCACAAAACCGGACACGTCCCTATCATGTGAGGTGTCGCGCGCCCTGCGCTTCGTCCCTCATCGCTGTTCGCAGGCCACCGGAGACTTACCCGTAATGAGTGCTGCCTACTTTCCCGTGATCGAGGGCGTCCATGCCGACAACGCGCCCAACGTGGACGGCAAGGCGCTCGCGCGCGCCAGCAGCCTGCTCGAGAGCCTCGCGAGCGCCGCGGGAGTCAAGCCGCTGACGCAGTTCGCGTCGATGGGTGGCGACGAGTTCGGAATCTTCAGGGACCTGGGAATCGAGGCGCCGCCGGACCAGTGGTTCACGGCGACTGAGGGGCTGGCCACCGTGAGGGCGCTCCGCTCGGCCGTCGGCGACGTTGGCAACGCGGCGCTGCTCGCCGACCTCGAGGCGCTGGAGGGCGTGCTGGTGAGCGCAGAGAGGGGCGGCCAGCGGTGGCACTTGGCGATGGACATCTGATCGCGCGATGAAAGTGCTCGTCGTGAACCAGGCGGAGGTGCGCCGCCTGTTGCCCATGCGCGAATGCATGGACGTCATGGTGGAGGCGCTCTCGGCGCTCGCGCGCGGTGAGGCCATCCTGCCGCTGAGGCCCATGATGTGGCTGCCGGAACGCGTCGGCGTGCTCGCGATGATGCCGAGCTACCTGGGCAGCATCCACGCAATGGGCGTGAAGGTGATCAGCGTGTTCCCCGGCAATCACGGAACGCAGTTCGATTCTCACCAGGGAGCGGTCCTGCTCTTCGAGGCGACGCACGGTCAACTGCTCGCCATGATGGACGCGACCGAGATCACCGCGATCCGCACCGCTGCGGTGAGTGGGGTGGCGACGCGACTGCTCGCGCGCAGCGACGCGCGCTCACTCGCCATCCTGGGAACGGGAGTGCAGGCGCGCACGCACCTCGCCGCGATGGTCGAGGCGAGGGACATCGGCAGCGTGCGCGTGTGGAGCAGGAACGGCGAGCGCGCCACCCAGTTCGCGGATCGCGAGGGCCGGCGCCATGGCATTCCGGTGAGCGTCTCCGGATCGGCGCGAGAAGCCGTGCTGGACGCCGACATCATCTGCACCACCACGTCGTCGCGCGAGCCGGTGCTGGAAGGAGAGTGGATCGCGCCCGGCGCGCACGTGAACGCCGTGGGCGCGAGCATTCCGTCGGCTCGTGAACTTTCGACGTCGGCCGTGCAGCGGTCGAGGCTGTACGTCGACCGCCGTGAGTCGACGTTGAACGAGGCGGGCGACTTCCTGATGGCGAAGCAGGATGGCGCCATTGGCGACGACCACATCGTCGGCGAAATCGGTGAGCTGCTGCTCGGCAGCGTCGCTGGACGTCGCGGTTCCGAGGAAGTGACGCTGTTCAAGTCGCTCGGCATTGCGATCGAGGACCTCGCGAGCGCCAGCTACATCTATCGCAAGGCGCTCGAGCAGGGCGTGGGCACCTCCGTCGAGCTGGGCGGTGAGCGGGATGACGACTAACCCCGTTTCGCTCGACGACATTCGAGCGGCGCGGGCGCGCATTGCCGATTCGGTGCTTCGCACGCCACTCGTCCGGCTGAACGTGGATGACGCCGACATCTGGCTCAAGCTCGAGAACCTGCAGCCCATCGGCTCGTTCAAGCTGCGCGGAGCGGGCAATGCGATCGCGCTGGCAACGCCGGAGCAGCTCGCGAAGGGCGTCTACACGGCGAGCGCGGGCAACATGGCGCAGGGCGTCGCATGGCACGCGCGCCGACTCGGCCTGCCCTGCACCGTAATCGTGCCCGACCATGCGCCCGAGACCAAGCTCGCCGCGATCACGCGCCTCGGCGGCTCGATCATCAGGGTGCCGTTCGCGGAATGGTGGCAGGTGCTGGTCACGCGCAGCTATCCCGGGCAGGATGGCTTCTTCGTGCATCCCGTGAGCGATCCCGCCGTGATGGCCGGGAATGGCACGATCGGGCTCGAGATACTCGAGGACCTTCCCGATGTGGACACGATCATGGTGCCATATGGCGGCGGTGGGCTGAGTTGTGGAATCGCGACTGCGATTCGCGCGCTCGAGCCCGACGTGAAGGTGTACGCCTGCGAGGTGGAGACGTCCGCTGCCTTCTCCGCCGCGCTCGCGGCGGGCGGCGTCACGAAGGTCGACTACGTGCCGAGCTTCGTGGATGGCATTGGGTCGGGGAGCGTGCTCGAGGAGATGTGGCCGCTGGCGAAGTCGCTGCTGAACGGAAGCATCGTGATGTCGCTGGCCGAGGTGGCCGAGGCGGTGCGAGTGCTGGCCGAGCGGAATCGCGTGATC
>JAQBPX010000020.1 GCA_028287305.1 Gemmatimonadota bacterium | reverse complement strand
TGCATTACCGGCGCGGGCGCCGGCGGCGTCATGGCCGGCGGCGTCACCGCTGGCGGCGGCGGAGGCGGCGGAGCCATGGCCGGCGTCGCGACTGGCGCCGGTACGTGCGTCGCCACTGGCGTCGACTGCGGTGCCGCAACCGGCGCGGCCATCCCCGCATCCATCGCCGACGAAATCGTGATCACGCCCCCGCACACCGAGCAGCGGGCGCGCACGGTGGCGGCGTGAAGCTTGGCCGGATCCACCCGGAAGATGGACCGGCACTCCGGACAGGTAACGTTCACTTCCCCTCCAGGGCACCCAGCGCTTCGGCTCGCGCGAGAGTCGCGGCGCCCGCGGTGGCATAGTCGTCAGTTCGGCGGTCGATGGAGTACACCGACCCGGGCAGCGTCTTCGCGTAGCTCTTCATTTCCGTCGCGAGCTCGCTCACCTGCGCCGCATGCGTGAAGTTGCGGCGCTCGTTCGTCACGACGCCCACCGACACGGTCATCAGCGGCACGCGATGCAGCTGCCCTCGACGATCCTTCCCGAAAAAATAACCCGCTCGCCTATCCTGCTCGGAATACTGGAACGGGATCAGCAGGTCGAACACCCCCACGATCTCCGCGCAGCTTTCGTGCACGGCCTCCACCGGGATGACGAAGATGAAGTCGTCGCCGCCGATGTGGCCCACGAACCCCGCCTGCCCGCACAGTCCCTTCACCACGTCGTGCAGGATCTTGGCGAGGATGCGGATCACGCGATCGCCAGCGTAGTACTAGTAGCGGTCGTTGAATTCCTTGAAGTGGTCGAGGTCCGCGTAGCACATCGCGAACAGCTCCCCGCGACCCAGCCGCCGCGCGACTTCCGCCTCGATCTCCACGGCACCCGGCAGGCGCGTGGAGGGATGCACGAAGAGGTCGCGATCGGAGCGGCGCAGCATCGCGTCCAGGCGCGTGCGCAACTCCGCGGCGCCGAGTGTTTCGCGAAGCACCTCGTCGGCACCAGCTCCGAACGCCGCGTCGAAGTCCGCATCGCCGCTGCGCGCCACCACCACGCAGGGCACCACGCCCGTGTACGAGTCGTTCTTCAGGCGACGGATGGTGTCGAGCACCTCGTCCGGCTTCGACCGCGCATCACAGAGCACGATGCGCGGACGCCCCCGCAGCGCCATGGACATCAGCTCCGCGCCCGAGCGCACCTGGTCGATCGGCAGGTCGAGCGATTGCAGCCACTCCCCCACGGTTTCGGGAAGTGGCTCACCGACCGGCGAGAAGACGATGACGTTCGACTGAGCCACTGCGGCGCTTGGATGCGGGTGAATCGCCAAGATACGGACGGAGCACGAGGCCTGTCAAATTGTGGCCTCGTCACGAGTTGCGCCGCTCGGCCGAGAATCCGTGTCAGAAAAAGAAGAACAGCGTTCCCAGGATGCCATACGCCAGCAGCAGGAACGCCCCCTCCAGCCAGTTCGACTCGGCATCCCGCACCACCGCGGAGGCCACCGAGACCGCCAGGATGATGCTCACGACCTCCATCGGCTGGAAGGCGAGGTCCATCGGCTTGCCCATGGCCAGGCCGAAGAACACGAGGAGCGGCGCGATCAGCAGCGAGACCTGGGCACTCGACCCGATGGCGATGTTCACCGCCAGGTCCATCCGGTTCCGCATGGCCATCATCACGGCCGTGCTGTGCTCCGCAGCGTTGCCGATGATCGGCACCACGATCAGGCCAACGAACACCTCCGACAGCCCAAGGCTCCCGGTGGCGACCTCCACCGAGCCCACCAGGAACTCCGACAGCAGCCCTATGGTCGCCGCGGCCGCGCCCAGGGTGAGCAGCGACCGGGTGAGCGACCAGCTGGGCCCCGACTCGCCCTCCGCCACATGGCCGCCCTCGCCGAACACCGCGCGGTGCGTCCCCATGGAATAGAGCAGCGACAGGAGGTATCCCACGATCAGGAACCCCGCGACGTAGGCGGACAGCTGCACGCTCCGGATCCGCCCCGGATCAGGGTGCGTCGCGTGGAAGAGCGCGGGCACCACCATCCCCACCACCGAGATCACCAGCAGCGACACGCTCATTCCCGCGAGCTGCGGGTTGAACCGCTGCACCTTGTGGCGCAGCCCGCCCGCCAGCTGTGCGGCGCCGAGCACCAGCAACAGGTTTCCGAGGATCGAGCCCGTGATGGACGCCTTCACCAGGTCCAGGTGTCCCGCGCGCAGCGCCAGCGTCGCGATGATCAGCTCGGCCAGGTTGCCGAGTGTCGCGTTGAGCAACCCGCCGATGGTGGGACCGGTGTGGCCAGCCAGCTCCTCGGTCGCCTGCCCGAGCAGCCCCGAAAGCGGGATGATCGCCGCGGCGCTGAGGAGGAAGACGGCGATCGGCGGCGCGTGCATGAGTTCCGCGATGATGGCCGAGGGCACGAACAGCAGGAGGATCCGGAGCCAGTTCATTTGGAGGTGCCGCCCAGCGGAATGGTGACCTGCGCGCGATAGCCCGACATCGCGCTGCCGTGCAGCTGCAGCCGCACCGACCCGAACGCGTCCACCGCGCTGAGGATGTGGTTCGCAAGGATCACCGAGAGGTCCGTGGTCGCGCGACGGAAGCCATCGTTCGCCTTGTTGATGGTGCGACGGTAGACGTCCTGCTCGAGCTGCGCATTGCGCCAGCTCCAGCGGAACTCCGGGCGCGCGGCGCGACGCTCGTAGAAGGCGAGCGCCGCCTGGTACTGCGGCGTGTCGCGCGCCGGCGGCAGCGTGGGATTGGCGAAGTACGTGCGCCGCGCGAGCAGCCACACCGCGCCGTTGAACGTCGACTCGTCTGTCTCGGGCACCACAAGGGGTCCGCCCTGCGAGTAGACGCCGCTTTCGAGATAGTGCTCCAGGCGCTCGTAGTAGTCCCAGTCTCCGTCGGGGGCGGCGTCGCTGAAGGAGCCGCGCGCCACGCGATTCGCAAGCTCGCGATAGGTGCGGCGCTGGCGGTTGGCCTCCGCGCGATTCTTGAGGAACTCGACCCAGAAGAATCCCTCCGTCGCCGCGTACGCCACGAAGCGCTCCTGGCCGACCACAGCCTGCCCCGCGCCGGGCACCACGGCCGACAGCAGCGGCGCGCTCCACGCCGGAAGACGGCGCAATCGCGGCGGCGAGATGCGCGCGTCCTCAATCGGTGCGACCTGTGCGGCGCTCGACGCGCCAGCCACGCTCCATCGATCGCGCGCGAGCATCGACGGACGCGCGCGCGCCTGCGCGAGCGCCGTCGCGCGTGCGCACACGAGGACGAGGATCGCCGCGCACGTCATGGCCACGAGGCCCGAACGCGCGCGCATCAGAACCGGTAGCGCAGCGAGAAGAACGTCGGCTCCTGTCCTGGCCCGGAGGCGTCGCTCGAGAAGAGCCGGCCGATGTCGAACGAGAGCTTGCCGGTGCTGAAGCCCAGCGCGAGCGACGCGCCGGATCCATACGGCGCATCGAGCGCATACCCCACGCTGAGTCGCGCGCGGTCCTGCCATCCGATCGTGCTGCCGACCCGGTAGCCGGGCGAGGAGAAGCTCGGATGGTCGATGACGGAGGCGCTCACGCGCAGCCGGGCTCCCTCGGGGAGCGCGGCGATCGCGGGCTCACCGCCGATGCCGACCTCGATGCGCGTCGGCAACGGATCGGCCTGCGGCTGGTCGCGCACCTGCAGCGCGAAGCCGAAGTTCCGGAGCGCGACGCCCAGCTGCCAGCGATGCGCCTTGTCGAGCCGGAGCTGGGTGCCGAAGTCGAGCGCACTCGTGCTCGCGGTCTGCGGGGGAAAGCCGGCGCAGCCGCCGGTGCAGTCGGCGCGCAGCTGGTACACCTTGTAGTTCACGCCGAAGCTCGCGCGGTCGCCGAGCGCCGAGGCGTACGTGGCGATGTAGGTGAGCGCGCGCGTGCCGAAGCTGCCCGTGGTGCCGTTCGCGTCAGTCTCCTCCTGCTGGCCGTAGTTGACGAGCACGACCGACCCACCGACAACCCCGAGCTTCTTCACCGGCACGAGCAGCGTGAGCGCGTCGCCGGTGTTGATGAAGGTCTGCGTGTGGTGCAGGCCGATCTCGCGCGTGGTGCCGCGCGCGACGCTCGAGGGATTCCACCAGACGCCCTCGCTGCCCGGCTCCTCGCTTACGCCGGCGCGCCCGGCGCCCACGGTGTGCGCGCCGATCGGCAGCAACAGCTCGAGCGCGCCCTCGCGACGCAGCCCACCCTGGGCGAACGCGCGGCTCGCCGGGAGCGTGACGATCGCAGCGAGCAGGGCGAGAGCGAGCCCGGTCAGGGCGTGCGCCCGGTCAGAGCGGAGTCGCCTCATCCACGAGCATGATGGGGATGCCGTCGCGCACGGGGTACTTCACGCGGCAAGCCGCACAGGCGAGGACGGAATCGGCCTCGCGGTAGTCGAGCGCGCCCTTGCAGCGCGGGCAGACCAGGATGGCGAGCAACTGCGGGGACAGCGACATCGACGACATCAGCGACGCTCCTCCGGAAGGCGGTACCCGAATCGTTGCAGCGCCGGGGCCTGCTTGCGCCAGTTGTGGAGCACCTTCACCCAGAGGTCGAGGTACACCTTGGCACCCACGAGTGTTTCGACCTTCGCGCGCGCTGCCTTGCCGATATCGCGAAGCTGCGCGCCCTTGTGGCCGATGAGGATCCCCTTCTGGCTCTCCTTCTCCACGTACAGGACGGCACGAATGTACACCGGCGAGCGCTCCTCGCGAAACTCCTCCACCTCGCACGCGATGCTGTAGGGAATCTCCTCCTCCAGCTGCTCGAGTGCGGTCTCGCGCACGAGCTCGGCGACGAAGAATCGCACGCTCTGGGTGCTGATCTCGTCCTCGGGATAGAGGAAGGGCGACTCCGGGAGCTCGGCGGCCGCGGCGGCGAGGAGCGCCTCGATTCCCTCTCCGGTGGATGCCGAGATGAAGTGCGCGTGGGGCGCGCGCTCGGCGAGCGTGGCACGGGCGTCGGCTGGGAGGACGTCGGCCTTGTTGAGCGCCAGCAGGATGGGAGCGCGAGGGGTGCGGTCGAGTTCGGCGGCGCTGACGAGGGAGAGATCCTTCGCGTCCATGGCGTCCACGAGGTGGACGATGACGTCGGCGTCCTCGAGGGCCTGGAGCGCAGCGTGGCGCATGGCGTTCTGGAGGAGGTATCGCGGGTTGAGGAGGCCCGGGGTGTCGAAGATGACCATCTGGACGTCGCCTTCGGTCTTGATGCCGACGACCTTGTCGCGGGTGGTCTGGGCCTTGGATGAGACGATGGAGAGCTTCTCGCCGATGAGGCGGTTGAGGAGGGTGGACTTGCCGGCGTTGGGGCGTCCGACGACGGTGACGATTCCGGCTTTGGGCATTGGGGGAAGTTAGTGAGGCAGGGATGCGCGGAGACACGAAAAAGGCCCCCGAGCGTGAGCTCGGGGACCTTTTTCACAAGGTGCCGGCGATGGCCTACTCTCCCGCGTCCTCTCGAACGGAGTACCATCGGCGCTGCAGGGCTTAACGGCCGTGTTCGGAATGGGAACGGGTGTGGCCCCTGCGCTCTAATCGC
>JAQBPX010000039.1 GCA_028287305.1 Gemmatimonadota bacterium | reverse complement strand
GGGCTCGTTCGCCCGCTTCGAGCGCGGCATGGACCACCTGCTCGCCGCCGGGCTCGCCTCGCTGGTGACCGTCAAGCACCCCGTGAGCACGCTCACGGCGGATCACGTCGACGCGATCCGCAACTGGAGCGAGGTGCGCGGGCTGCGCCACAAGTTCGCCGCCGAGATCGAGAACCGGCATGACGGTGGGCAGGCGCCCTCGCTCTATCGCCTGGAGACGCGCAAGGTGCGCGAGGTGAAGGACGTGCTGCACACCGCGCGCACTGGCGGCAAGCGGCCGCTGCCGATGGCGGAGTGCGCGGTGAGCGACCCCGACCCGAGCGCGCCGGAGCGGTTGTACCAGTGCCTGGCCGGACGGACCACGCTGTTCGTGGACGCCGTGGGTCGCGCGAGCCATTGCGTGATCGATCGCGAGCCGAGCTTCCCGATCCTCGAGATGCCGTGGGACGAGCTCTGGGCGCAGATGCGCGCCTGGGTAGACCAGCCGCTGCCGGCGGATGCGCCGTGTTCCGGGTGTTCGTTGCGCGGAGGGTGCAATAATTGCCCAGCACGGGCCCGGCTGGCGACGGCAAGCCCGTTCGGCCGGGACCAGTACCACTGTGACCTGACGCACGAGGAGCATGGATTACCGCCGGCACGTGCCGGCGCGCCGCGCCAATTGAGCGCGTGTGTGGCATGAACCGCCATCGCGGTGGTGCGACACCACGCCCGTTCCTGGATGAGGATTGCTGACGATGAAGAATGCTGTTTCCCGCGAGCCGACGCCGAAGCCGTACGTCGCGCCCACCATCACGCGAGTGCACGCCGACCCGGTGCGTGAACTGCTGATGGTCACGTCCGTCTGCTTCCAGCTCGGCGATCCCAACTGCACGAATACGAACTGCTGATCCGTTGGCCACTCTCGTGACACGTACCCGACCACTCGCCCTGTTCGCCCTCGCGGCGCTCGCCGGCCTCGCGGCCTGCGACAACGACCCCACGGTCCCCACGGAGGCGTTCGCGCTGCAAGCCTGCCCCAGCGGGCGACTCAACGTGAACGAGCCGATCCTCCTCAACTTCTCCGTGCCCGTCCTGCCCTCGAGCGTGACGGGCGCGAACGTGGTGGTCACCGATGCCACCACCGGCATCGAGGTGCCCGGCACCGTGGCGCTCGCCTCGAACGGCACGCAGGTGCGCTTCACGCCCAGCTCGCGGCTGCAGTTCGACAAGCCGCTGCAGGTGCGCGTGCAGAACCTCCTGTCGGTCGCGACCAGCACGCAGCTGCCCGTCACGCTGTGCGTCACGAGCACCGCGCTGCCGCCGATCACCGAGCTGTTCTGGCAGCGCCTGCCCAACGCCGGTGGCGACATCCTGCGCGGCGTCTCGCTCGTGGGCCCCGACGAGGGCTACGTGATGTCCGAGCTCGGCGTGCTCTTCAAGCGCAAGGCCGGGAGCGACTTCCTGGTGCAGTACAAGAGCCCCTACTTCAGCGCCGGCTTCGACGTCGCCTTCGCCAACGCGACGCGCGGCATCGCGACCTTCGACCAGTTCCGCGTGCGGCGCGCCACGATCATGCAGACGCTCGACGGCGGCCTGAACTTCGACTCGCTGGGCTTCATCAACCAGCAGACGGCGCAGCGCATCTACTTCAAGGATGCGGGGCAGGCCACCGGGCCGTTCAGCGTGATCGGCGGCGGCAACACCGGCCAGGCCATCTTCGCCAAGTTCCACCCCGAGAACAACACCTTCACGCTCTTCACCGACAACAGCACCGGCTACCCGAACGACGTGGACTTCGCCGCCGGCGACACCACGAAGGGCGCCTCGGCGACCAACGGGATCAAGGTCGGGACGTTCGACGTGCGCGGGGAGGTGTTCACCTCCTCGAACGGCGGCGCCACCTGGACGGTGATCCCGGGCTCCGCGGCCAGCGCGCAGACGCAGACGTACTTCGGCGTGGCCGTGCGCAAGAACGGTGACGTCTTCGTCTCCGGTGGCAGCGGCTACTTCGCCCGCTGGACGAAGAGCGCGGCGGGCACGTGGAGCTCCACGCCGCTGCTCGTGAACGCCGTCACCAATCCCGACGTCACCAACCCGCTCGCGCTGGTCTACACCGACGTGCAGTTCGCGCCGGACAACGACCTGGTGGGCTGGGTGATCGGGGCACAGCTCGTGGGGCTGATCGGCGACGTGCCCCGCTACCAGGGGCTGATCTTCATGACGCGCGACGGCGGCGCCACTTGGACCCGTCAGGGCGTGAAGGGCGCCGAGAATTACGGCGCCGAGTTCCCGCGGCTCAATCGGATGTCGGTGTTCTCCTCATCGGCCGCCTGGCTGGTGGGCGACGCGGGCGTCGTATTCCGCTACAACCCGTAGCCTGCAAGAGGCAAGAGACACGTGGCTCATCGAACTTCCGCTCGTTTCGCGTTCGCCGCGCTGGCTGCACTCCTGGTCGGCGGGCTCGCGACTCCGGTGCGGGCCCAGAATGCCGTCGCCTGCGACTTCGACATCTCCGACACGCGCGGGCTGAACGTCAGCGGCAGCACCGTTCGCCTCACGGGACGCGCCGGCGCCAGCTCCACGCGCGGCCAGTTCGTGATCAGCAACGGCAACACGCCGTCGGGCGACGAGGACGGTGACGGATACGCACCGGCCTGCAACTTCAACGACCTGTTCCTGGCCGGCCGGCTCAACCTCATCAACGTCGCCAATCCGTCGCTGGCCATTCCCGCGTCGGCCATCGTGCTCTCCAACCTCAACGCGGTCCTGTTGAGCGGCGAGTCCCAGCTGGTGGACGTGCAGGTCCAGATTCCCGCCGGCACCTCCGCGGGGCGCTACATCGGCCACGTCACGATCCGCGACAACAAGATCTTCGCCGTGCCCAACCTGGAGCGGCAGATCCTCAACCTCGACGGCATCGACATCGAGGTCATCGTGCTGCCCGAGGCGGGGATGTCGATCCTCAACGCGGACAGCCCGGTGCGCCTGGACTCGCTGCTGCTGAGCGCGCGCTCGGGACAGCGCGCCCAGGGCGTGTTCCGCGTGGCCAATGCGGGCAACACGCCCCTCACGGACCTGCGGCTCTCCGCCAGCGACCTGCGCTCCGAGAGCGCGGTGGACCTGGTGATCCCGGCGAAGAACATCACCTTCAACGCGCCCAGCTTCTCGGCGCTGCAACTGGGTGACACCGCCCGCGTCACCGTCGGCGTGGACGTGCCGCGCGGGCTGCTCGGTGGGCGATACCGTGGCACGATCACCGTGCAGGGGCAGGGGATCGCATCCCAGACGCTGCCGCTCATCGTGACGGTGACGAGCAACCGCGGCATCCTCTTCCGCGACAACCCCGTGCGAACGGTGAACGGTGACATCGGGCGCATCGCCTTCAACGGCGACCCCGGCACCACCTGGAAGCTCGCGATCTACGACATGACGGGGCTGCTCGTCTATACCACCACCGGCACCGTCTTCAACGGCGCCGCCACACCCGCCGGCGGCGTCGGGCTGGGCGCCGACTTCGCGGTCAGCGTCAGCTGGCCACTCGTGAACGGCCGCGGCGAGGACGTCGCGAGCGGCATGTACCTGGTGGTCGTGGAATCCTTCGTCAACGGCCAGCGGCAACTCGCGAAGGACCGTCTGATGGTCATTCGTTAATGGAACGGCACATGTCACGACTGCTTCGCGCCTTCGCGCTCCTGCTCGTCGCCGCGCCCGCGGCGCTCGCCCAGACCGCGACGACCCCGGACAATCCGGTCACCTTCTCGGGTGGGGACCGCGACAACGGCATCCACTCCGCCACGCTGATGAACATGGGGATCTCGCCGCGCGCCGTTGCGCTGGGCGAGGCGATGGGCGCCCTGGGCGGCGATCCCTCGTCCATCTTCTACAACGCGGCGGGGCTCAGCCAGGTCAAGCTCAACTCCGTGTTCGTCACCGGCTCGCAGCGCTTCGGCGGCACGCAGCTGGCTGGCTTCGCGGCCACCTTCCCGACGACGTTCGCCACCTTCGGCATCGGCGCGCGCGCCTTCAACGCGGGCGCGATCGACCAGACCGAGAACAACAACATCGTCGGCAGCTGCCGCGCCTACCAGCTCGCCCTCGAGGGCGGCGGCGCGCTCGAGCTGCAGAAGCACGTGTCCGTGGGCGGCTCGCTGTTCTACTCGCAGGAAACGCTCTGCTCCGACTCGCGCGGCAGCATCGGCGTGAACTCGGGGATCATGCTTCCCGACATCTTCGGGCGGCTCACGCTCGGCGGCGGCATCCGGAACTTCGGCACCAAGGTCATCTTCGACCAGCAGGGCTTCCGTCCTCCCTTCCTGGGGTACGCGGCCTTCGCGCTCGACCTGTTCAAGCACCGCAACCTGATCCAGACGCCGATGCTCTTCCGCGGCGAGGCCATCATCCTCGACGCCAAGATCGTCGGCCAGCTCGAGCAGCCCGAGCGGAGCGAGCTGTTCCCGAAGTTCGGCATCGAGAGCACCGTGAACGGCGTGATCATCCTGCGCGCGGGCTACCAGGGCGGCGAGGACAACCGCAAGGGAATCTCGGTGGGCGCGGGCATCAACGTCGGCCAGTTCCGGCTCGAGTACGGCTATCGCGATCGCAAGAACGCGAATGCGCCCTTCTTCAGCTTCGACCCGATCGGCGATGAGCATCACGTCGGGGCCACCCTCTTCTGGGGTGGACCGGAGACGAACGTGCCGGTGTCGCCGGTGATCGTGACGCAGCCGATCGACACGGCCGCGCTCAACCAGGCGGTGCGGGACGCGGTCGCCTCGCAGCTGGCGGCGCTTCGCCCGCTGCTCGACAGCCTCCGCACGCATGACGTGGAGATCCACAGCGACGCCGAGATGATCGCGCGGTACGTGGTGCCCGTGCACTTCGGCTTCGACTCGGCCGTGGTGCGCGACACCGACCTGGTGGTCCTCGGCCAGATCGCCCAGGTCATCAAGCAGGTCTATCCGAACGCCCTGGTCACGATCGAGGGCTTTGCGGATCCCGCTGGGTCTGCCGACTACAACCTCAAGCTGTCGCGCCGCCGCGCCGACGCGGTGCGGGCCGTGATGGCCGACCGCTTCGGGTTGCCGGAGCGCCAGTTCAAGACCGTTGGCTACGGCGAGCAGACACAGCGCCAGGTCAACCCGGGCGCCCGGAAGGATGACCCGGGGGCGCTCTCGAACCGGCGCGTGGTGTTCACCATCGACGCGACCAGGCGCTACTAGCGCCCGCACCACCGGCAGGTCGTGGCCGCCCGGAACTCCGGGCGGCCGCGCCTGTTTACGCCCGGCGCAGGGCTTGCCATTAGGGTGACGGCCTCGGCGGCGTTGCCCACGCAACGCCGCCCGGGTAACGTTGACCTCTCACCATGCCGCCACGCGGATTGGAGTTTTCGTGAACATCACGGTCGTAGGAAGCGGATACGTCGGACTCGTCGTTGGTGCCTGTCTCGCGGAGACCGGCAACAACGTCATCTGTGCCGACGTCGACGAGAAGAAGATCAGCGGGTTGAAGGAGAACGTCCTCCCGATCTACGAGCCGGGGCTCGACGACTACGTCGCCCGGAACCAGAAGTCGGGGCGCCTGCACTTCACCACCGACGTCGCCGACGCGATCGGCCGCGCGGACGTCGTCTTCATTGCCGTGGGCACGCCCCCGGATGAGGACGGCTCCGCCGACCTGCGCCACGTGCTGGCCGTCGCCGAGCAGATCGGCAGGAGCGCCGAGCGTGAGCTCGTGGTCGTCACCAAGAGCACCGTGCCGGTGGGCACGGCGGCGAAGGTGGCGAAGGCCGTCTCCACGCATGCGCGCCTGCCGTTCCACGTGGTGAGCAACCCCGAGTTCCTCAAGGAAGGCGCCGCGCTCGACGACTTCATGAAGCCGGACCGCGTGGTGCTCGGCGTGGAGAGCGACTTCGCGCGCGGCGTGATGGCGGAGCTCTACGCGCCGTTCGTGCGCACCGGCAAGCCGATCATCTTCATGGACATCGCCTCGGCGGAGATGACCAAGTACGCGGCCAACGCGATGCTGGCCACGCGCATCTCCTTCATGAACGAGATCGCGAACCTCTGCGAGAAGACGGGCGCGAACGTGGACCAGGTCCGCCGCGGCATCGGCAGCGACGTGCGCATCGGGCCGGCGTTCCTGTTCCCCGGCCCGGGCTATGGCGGCAGCTGCTTCCCCAAGGACGTGAAGGCGCTCGTGCGCACGGCGCGCGAGTTCGGCAGCGACCTGGAAGTGCTCACCGCGGTGGAAGCCGTGAACGAGCGACAGAAGCACCGCATGTTCGAGAAGCTGCAGCTCGGCCTCGGTGATTCGCTCGCGGGCAAGCGCGTGGCGATCTGGGGGCTGGCCTTCAAGCCGAACACCGACGACATGCGCGAGGCCCCGGCGCTCACGCTCATCGACCAGCTGCTCGAGGCGGGCGCGGAAGTCGTGGTGCACGATCCCGTGGCCATGCCGGAAGCCAGGCGGCACCTGGGCGATCGCGTCGCCTTCGCCGAGTCGAACTACGACGCGGCCGAGGGCGCCGATGCGCTGGCGGTGGTGACCGACTGGAACGAGTACCGCCATCCGGACTTCGTGCGCATCAAGAGCTCGCTGCGCACGCCGCTGATCGTGGACGGTCGCAACCTGTACCCGGTGGAGAAGCTCGCGCAGCTCGGCTTCACCTACCTCTCGATCGGGCGCACCGACGTCATCATGCGCCCCGAGGTGGTCGCATGAAGGTCGTCATCACCGGCGCCGCCGGGTTCGTCGGCTCGCACCTGACCGATCGCTTCCTGCGCGACGGTCATGAGGTGATCGGCGTCGACAACTTCGTCACGGGGCACAAGGAGAACCTCGCGCACCTCGCGAGCGAGTCGCGCTTCTCCTTCGTCGAGGCCGACGTCTCCGAGCCGCTCAAGGTCGCGGGGCCCATCGACGGCATCCTGCACTTCGCGTCGCCGGCGAGCCCGATCGACTACCTCGAGAAGCCGTTCGCCACGCTCAAGGTGGGCTCCTTCGCCAGCCACTACCTCTGCGACCTGGCGGTGGAGAAGGGCGCGCGATATTTCCTCGCGTCCACCTCGGAGGTGTACGGCGACCCGCTCGTGCATCCGCAGGTGGAAGGGTACTGGGGCAACTGCAATCCCAACGGCCCCCGCAGCGTGTACGACGAGGCCAAGCGCTACGCCGAGGCGGTGACGATGGCCTACCATCGCTACCACAACCTCGACACGCGCATCGTCCGCATCTTCAACACCTACGGCCCGCGCATGCAGCCGCGCGACGGGCGCGTGGTGTCGAACTTCATCGTGCAGGCGCTCAACGGCGAGCCGCTCACCATCTATGGCGACGGCACGCAGACGCGCTCCTTCTGCTACGTGGATGACGAGGTCGAGGGGCTGTACCAGCTCTTCATGAAGGGCGACAGCCAGCCGACCAACATCGGCAACCCGGACGAGTACACGGTGAGCGAGCTCGCGACGATCGTGAAGGAGCTCACCAGCAGCAACGCGCCGATCGAGTTCCGGCCGCTTCCCCAGGACGACCCCAAGGTGCGAAAGCCGGACATCACGCGTGCGCGCGCGATGCTCGGCTGGGAGCCGAAGGTGCCGGTGCGTGAGGGTGTCGCGCGCACGATCGAGTACTTCAGGACCCTGCTGGGCTCCTCGCGCATGACGCCGCGCGATGCCCAGGGCGAGCTCGTTGGAAGCGCCCGCTGACGCAACGGCGCTGTCGCGGGCGCGCGAGCGTTTCGCGTCGCGCGACTATCACGGGGCAGTCATGCTGCTGCGCGAGGCGGTCGACGACGGCATCGCGTACGCCGACACCTGGCACCTGCTCGGCCTCTCGCTCGCGCTGATCGGGCGGCCGCAGGAGGCCATCGAGGCGTTCGACCAGGCGGTGCAGAAGAATCCACGGTACGTCGAGGCGCACCTCAACCGCGGGATCATCCTTGCGGAGCTCGGGCGCGAGGACGACGCCCGCGAGTCCTTCAACACGGCCGAGCAGCTGGGGCAGCCCGATTCCAGCGGCTTCCCGGCGATCATCGCGAACCGGCTGGCCAATGCCCACTCGGCGCTGGGCGATGACTACTGCGCCGCGGGCGCGCCGGCGGAAGCGCTGGCCGAGTACGAGAAGGCCCTGTCGCTGAGGCCGCAGTTCGCTGACGTGCGGGTGGCCTATGGCCGGGCGCTGATGGAGCTGGGGGAGTTCGGCCGTGCCGGGGAGGCGTTCGAGCAGGCGACCACGATTAGGCCCAATTGGTTGGATGCCATGCTCTTGCGAGGCCTTGCCGCTTATCTTTCGGGCGATCTGGACGCGGCTGGGCGCCTCTGGGAGGAGACCTCGAGTCGCCACCCCGAAGAACCCCGGGTCGAGATCTATCGCTCCATGCTCGCGCGGCGTGCCGCCGGGCAAGGTTGAACCGACGTCCGATTCCCGGGTATCACGCCCGTTATGCACCGTAAGCACTGGGGACTCGTCGCATCAGCGGCGCTCGCCGCGGCGGCCTGTCACCCCGCCTTCCAGCTGAAGAAGTTCTCGACCAACGAGAACCTCTATCAGGCCTCGCTGCGCGAGTTCGAGAAGAAGAAGTGGGACAATGCGGTCGCGGGGTTCGAGAAGCTCACCACCGAGCTGCCGGCCCGCGACACGCTGCTGCCGCGATCCTACTGGTACCTGGCGCAGGCGCACCAGCGCCAGGATGAGTGGCTCCTGGCCGCGCAGAACTTCACGCGGCTGGTCGAGAGCTTCCCCGACGACTCGCTGGGCGACGACGCGGCGCTGGAGGCCGCGCGGTCGTACAAGCACATGTGGCGGAAGCCGACGCTGGATGCCCAGTACGGTGAGACGTCGCTCGCGACCTACAATACGCTGCTGGGCCTCTATCCCACGTCACCCCTCCTGCCCACCGTGCAGAAGGAAGTGGGGGAGCTCAACAACTGGTTCGCGATCAAGAACTACGAAGCCGGGATGTACTACTTCCGGCGGAAGGCCTACGACTCCGCGGTGCTCTACTTCCGCGACGTGGTGGCGCGCTGGCCCGAGGCGCCCACGGTCCGCGACGCCGAGCTGCGCCTGGCCCAGTCGTTCAAGGCCATCAGGTACAAGGAAGACCTGGGCGACGTGTGCTCCTCGCTGCGCGCGGGGTACCCCGGCGACCGCGAAGTGCGCGAGATCTGCGGTGCCGGCCCCGCCCCCGCGGCCACGAGCACCCCGCCCCCGGCCAAGCCCCCCGTCGGGGACTGAGCCGTGCGGCTCGGCATCTTCGGAGGGAGCTTCGACCCGCCGCACCTGGGTCACCTCCTCGCCGCGATCGATGCATTCGAGCAGCTCCGGCTCGACCGACTTGCCTTCGTGCCGTCGTCCGTGCAGCCCCTCAAGGTTGCCGGGGCCGGCGCCTCGAGCGCGCAGCGGATGCGCATGCTCGAGGCCATGATCGGAGGCGACCCCCGCTTCGCGCTGGACCCGGTCGAGGTCGACCGGGAGGGGTTATCATTCACGGTTGACACTTTGACCACCTTTGCCGGCCGGTTTCCCAACGCGGAGCGCTTTTTCCTCGTGGGGGCCGACGTGCTGACCACCTTCGCGAACTGGCGGGAGCCGGAACGCGTCGTGCGGCTGGCGCGGCTGGTCGTGCTGCGGCGCCTTGGGGACGACCTCCCCGCGCTGCCGCCGGCGGCCCTGGCAGGGGAGCCACTCCTGCTCGACACGCGACGCATCGACGTCTCGTCGACGGAAATCAGGGCGCGCGCGCGCGACGGCAAGTCGCTGCGAGGGTTCGTGCCCGACGCCGTCGCCGCGTGCATCGCAGCGGAGGGGCTGTACCGATAGGGGACTACGATGCTCAAGCGAGTCATATCCGCCGTGCTGGGCAACCGGCACGAGCGCGAACGGAAGAAGATCCAGCCGATCGTCGACGCCATCAATGAATGGGACGTGAAGCTGCAGCAGGTGCCCGACGAGGAGCTGCGCGGCCAGACCGCGAAGTTCCGGGGCATCATCACCGAGCGCACCGGTGAGTTGCACGCCCAGATCGAGGTGCTCAAGGAAGCCAAGCGCGTCGCGCACGACCCGAAGGAGCGCGAGCGCATCGACATCGAGCTCGGCGGGGCCGACGGGCGGGGCGGAGTGGAGGGCCGGTATCGCGAGGCCGTGGCCGACGTGCTCGACGAGATCCTGCCCGAGGCATTCGCCACCGTGCGCGTGGCCGCGCGCCGGCTGATGGGCACCATGGTCGACGTCACCGGGCGCGAGCTCGAGTGGAACATGGTGCCGTACGACGTGCAGCTGGGCGGCGGCATCCAGCTCCACCTTGGCAAGATCGCCGAGATGGCGACGGGTGAGGGCAAGACGCTGGTGGCGACGCTGCCGCTGTACCTGAACGCGCTGCCCGGGCGTGGCGCGCACCTGGTGACGGTGAACCCGTACCTCGCGCGACGCGACTCGCAGTGGATGGGCCACCTCTATCGCTACCTCGGCCTGACTGTCGCCTGTATCGACGACACCGAGCCGGGCAGCTTCGAGCGCCATGCGGCGTATCGCGCCGACATCACGTACGGCACCAACAACGAGTTCGGCTTCGACTACCTGCGCGACAACATGGTGGTGTCGCTCGACCATCGCGTGCAGCGGCAGCACATCTTCGCGATCGTGGACGAAGTGGACTCCGTGCTGGTGGACGAGGCCCGCACGCCGCTGATCATCTCGGGCCCCGTGGGGAACGACAACGACGGCGCGTACTTCGAGCACAACAACTCCGTGGCGCGGCTGGTCCGCAAGCAGACGGAGCTGGTGAACACGCTGGTCGGCGATGCGGAGCGCTCGCTCGAGCAGGGCCGGACGCAGGACGCCGCGCTCGGCCTGTACAAGGCGCAGCTCGGGAGCCCGAAGAACAAGCGCCTGATCAAGGTGCTGCAGGAGACCGGCAACAAGACGCTCGTCCAGAAGATGGAGCTCGAGCACATCGCCGACCGGAAGCTGCCCGCGGCGAAGCAGACGTATCGCGACATCGAGGAGGACCTGCTGTACGTCCTCGACGAGAAGGGCCACAGCGTGCACCTCACCGACCGCGGCGTGGAGCACATGTCGCCGGACGATCACGAGGCGTTCATCATGCCGGACCTCTCGCAGGAGGTCCACCGCATCGACAAGGCGCACGACCTCACGCCGGAGGAGAAGCTCGAGCAGCGCCGGAAGATCGAGATCGACTACGCGATGAAGTCCGAGACGCTGAACATCGTGCACCAGCTGCTGCGGGCGCACGCGCTCTACGACCGCGACGTGAACTACGTGGTGCAGGAGGGCGAGGTCCTGATCGTGGACGAGAACACCGGGCGCACGATGCCCGGGCGTCGCTGGTCCGAGGGACTGCACCAGGCGGTGGAGGCCAAGGAAGGCGTTCGCGTGAAGGGCGAGACGCAGACGATGGCGACCATCACCATCCAGAACTACTTCCGCATGTACGAGAAGCTGGCCGGCATGACCGGCACGGCGGAAACGGAAGAGACGGAGTTCTTCGAGATCTATGGGCTCGAAGTCGCCGTGGTGCCCACCAACCGCCCGATCATCCGCGACGACCGGCAGGACCTGGTCTACAAGACGCGCCGCGAGAAGTACAACGCGATCGTGGAGGAGACGCGGCGCCTGCACGAGCTGGGCTTCCCGGTGCTGGTCGGCACCACGAGCGTGGAAGCGAGTGAGACGCTGGCGAAGCTGTTCCAGCGCGCCGGCCTGCGGCACGAGGTGCTCAACGCGAAGTTCCACCAGCGCGAGGCGGAGATCGTCTCGCTCGCCGGCCAGCCCGGCGCGGTGACGATCGCGACGAACATGGCGGGCCGCGGAACCGACATCAAGCTGGGCGAGGGCGTCACGGGCGCGCTGCCGAGCCGCGTGAAGGATGCGGAGGGCAAGGACGTGGACGTCACGGAGATCGGCGGCCTCCACATCATCGGGTCGGAGCGCCACGAGTCGCGGCGCATCGACCGGCAGCTGCGCGGCCGCGCCGGCCGCCAGGGCGATCCGGGTGCGTCGCAGTTCTTCCTCTCGCTCGAGGACGACCTGATGCGCCTCTTCGGCTCGGAGCGCATCGCGGGGCTGATGGACCGGCTGGGCGCGCAGGAGGGCGAGGTGCTCACGCACTCGCTCATCACGCGCTCGATCGAGAGCGCGCAGAAGCGCGTGGAGCTGCAGAACTTCCAGTCGCGCAAGCGGCTGCTGGAGTACGACGACGTGATGAACCAGCAGCGCGAGGTGGTGTACTCGCTGCGCACCTTCGCGCTCGAGGGCGGCGAGGAGCTGAAGGGGGAGTCGCTCAAGATGGTGGAGAAGGCGCTCGCGAAGCGCGTCGAGACCACCGTGGGCGAGGACGCCGGGACGCCCGAGCTGTGGGACTACGAGCTGCTCGAGAAGGACCTGCTGTTCCATTACCTGGTGCAGGTGCCGGAGCTGGCTGACGCGGACCAGCGCCCCACGTCGCTCGACACGCTGCAGCGCGCGGCGGTGGAGGCGGGACGCGCGGGGTTCGCGAACAAGCTCGTGGCGCTCGATGAAGTGCGCGACGACCAGGGCGGGTATGGCGATCGCCTGCTGGCGCTCGTGATGCTCAACGTGCTGGACGAGAAGTGGAAGGACCACCTCTACGACCTCGACCAGCTGCGCAACGCGATCCACTATCGCTCGTGGGGGCAGAAGGACCCGCTGCTGGAGTACAAGCAGGAAGCCTACACGATGTTCGTGGACCTGATGGGCGACATCTACAACACCTTCACCGAGCGCTTCCTCAAGGTGCAGCTGGTGATGGAGCAGGCGCCCGAGGCGGCGCCGGCGCCGGAGTCGTACGCGCCGCAGAAGCCGACGAAGCGCATCAACGCCTTCGGCATCGTGGAAGACGTGGACGACGCGGCAGGCAACGCCGCGGGGCAGGGGACGAACGCCGTGCTCGACGTGGGCCCGGATGAATCGCCGAAGCCCGACCCGATCGTGCGGCGCGAGCCGACGGTGATCGGCGGAGGGCGCGGGGTGCAGAATGCGTTCAACGCACCCGCGACGAACGCCGGCGCCTCAGCGGGCCCCACCGACTGGTCGAGCGTGAAGCGCAACGACCCGTGTCCGTGCGGATCGGGGAAGAAGTTCAAGAAGTGTCATGGGGTGAACGCGTAGGTGCGCTCCACACGTCGGGGTCTCTGGGCGTAACGGCGACCTTGGTTCCAACGGAGACGACCGCGGAACAACTGATACGGATTCCGCGGATACGGCACACGACAACTGATCTCTTGTAAACGGCACACCCATCGGGCTTGAGCTCGATGGGTGTGCTGTTTCAAAAGCTTGGTGGTTGCAGTATCCGCGGAGTCCGTATCAGTTCGTCCGCGGCCCTTTCCGTTGGAACCAAGGTCGCCATTACGCCGAGAGACAGCTAAGTGTGGAGCGCACCCGAGCCAGACGCCAGATTTGTGATGCGCGCTATGCTCAGCCGCGCAGGCAAACGGTACCGCTCCATTTGCCACCCGGAGATACCATCTCCGCATGGCTACCTCCTCCAGTGACAAGGCGTTAACTATTCGTGAGCTCCCCCGGACCGACCGTCCCCGGGAGCGACTCGTGGATCTCGGGCCCCGGTCCCTCGGCGCCGCCGAGCTCCTCGCGATCCTGCTCGGCAGCGGCGGCAGCGGACGCTCGGCGCTCCTCGTAGGACAGGCGGTGCTCGCGGCCGGCGGCGGATCACTGCGCCGGATCGCAATGCAGCCCGTCGCGGCCCTCACGACCGTGGCAGGGGTTGGAATGGCCCGTGCGGTAACGATTCACGCGTCGCTCGAGCTCGGGCGGCGCATGGCCGCGGAGACGCGCGACGACGGCGCGCCGATCCGCAGCCCGCGGGACGTGGTGGCGCACTACGCGCCACGACTGGAAGACGCGGTGGTCGAGGAGTTTCACGTCGCCGTGCTCGATGCGCAGCACCGCCTCGAGCGCGACATCCTGGTGACGCGTGGCATCCTCAACTCCTCGCTCGTCCATCCGAGGGAGGTCTTTCGCGAGGCGATCGCCGAGCGCGCGGCCGCCATCGTGCTGGTGCACAACCATCCGAGCGGCGACCCGACCCCGTCGGCCGACGACCGGCTGGTCACGGAGCAGCTGGTCGCCGCCGGCCGGCTGCTCGACATTCCCGTCCACGATCACGTGATCATCGGCCGGAACCGATATACCAGCTTCGCGGAGGCAGGCCTGTTGTGACGATGGCGCTCGCGCTGCACGAGATCATCCCCGGATGGGGCGAGACCGATTCCCCCGCGCACGAGCGGCTGGACCGGGAGCTGCTCGCGCGCGCGTATCGCTTCAGCGAGGAGGCCCATCGCGGCCAGACCCGCAACTCGGGCGAGCCCTACGTCACGCACTGCGTGGAGGTCGCGCGCATCCTCGCCGACCTGCAGCTCGACTCCGTGACGGTGGCGTGCGGGCTGATCCACGACGTGGTCGAGGACACCCGCATGTCGGTGCTCGACGTCGAGAAGGAGTTCGGCAAGGAGATCGCCTCCATCGTGGACGGGCTCACGAAGATCGCCAAGCTGCCGAGCGCGTCGACGTCCCCGCAGGAGCGCCAGGTCGAGAACTATCGCAAGCTGCTGCTGTCGATCGCGAAGGACGCGCGCGTCATCATCATCAAGCTCGCCGACCGCCTGCACAACATGCGGACGCTCGACTGGCTGCCGCCGGAGAAGCGCCGCCGCATCGCACTCGAGACGCGCGACCTCTACGCGCCGCTCGCGCATCGCTTCGGCATGGCGAAGATGCGATGGGAGCTGGAGGACCTCTCCTTCAAGCACCTCGAGAGCGAGGAGTACAAGGCGCTCGCGAAGCAGGTGGCGCAGAAGCGGGGCGAGCGCGAGGAGCTCATCGCGGCGTTCCGCGACCCGCTCGACTTCGAGCTGGCGAAGTCGGGGATCGAGAACGCGGAGGTCACGGGGCGGCCCAAGCACCTCTGGTCCATCTACAAGAAGATGCAGCAGCGGCAGAAGCCGTACGAGGAGATCTACGACCTCCTCGCCATCCGCGTGCTCGTGAACACGGTGCCGGACTGCTATCACGCCCTCGGCATCGTGCACGACCGGTGGACGCCGGTGCAGGAGCGCATCAAGGACTACATCGCGCAGCCCAAGTCCAATGGTTACCAGTCGCTGCACACCACCGTGTTCGGCCCGGGACGGCAGCTCTACGAGGTGCAGATTCGCACGCGCGACATGCATCGCACCGCGGACTTCGGCATCGCCGCGCACTGGCTGTACAAGGAAGACGCCAAGAACCAGGACGAGCTCGACCGCCACCTCACCTGGTTCCGCCAGGTGCTCGAACTGCAGCTCGACGCGAAGACGCCGGATGAGTTCCTCGAGTTCCTGAAGCTCGACCTCTACCAGGACGAGATCTTCGTCTTCACGCCCACGGGCGACGTCATCCAGCTGCCCAAGGGCGCGACGCCGATCGACTTCGCCTTCGGCGTGCACACCGAGGTCGGGCTGCACTGCGTGGGCGCCAAGGTGAACGGGCGCATCACGCCGCTCTCGAAGCCCCTTCGCAACTCGGAGACGGTCGAGATCCTCACGTCGCCGACCGCGCGCCCCACGCGCGACTGGCTGTCGCACGTGCGCACGGGCCGAGCGCGTCACAAGATTCGGCAAGTCCTCAAGCACGAGGCGCAGGCGAGCTCCGAGAAGCTCGGGACCGACATGCTGGAGCGGGAGGTCAAGCGACGTCGCCTCTCGAAGCCGACGAACGACCAGCTGGCGCGTGCGTCGAAGGCGCTGTCGCTCACGGACGCCACGCACCTGCTCGCGTCCATCGGGCAGGGCGACGTCAACATCGTGACGGCCATCAAGAACCTCTATCCGGAGATGGAGGGGACGGAGGCGATCAAGCCGACCGCGCTGGACCGCCTGGTGGAGCGCATGCGCGGCCTCAAGGGTGTGCGCATCCAGGGCGTGGACGGGCTGATGGTCCGCTACGCCCAGTGCTGCCAGCCGGTGCCCGGCGACCCGGTGGTGGGTTACGTGACGCGCGGTCGCGGCGTGAGCATTCACCGCGCGGACTGCCCCAACCTGCTCCTGCTCGCCCACGAGCCGGAGCGCCGGCTCGAGATCGACTGGCAGGAGGCGGAGGGCGAGCGCTTCGTGGTGCGGCTGGCGCTGGCGGGTGTGGACCGCCGGGGGCTCTACGCCGACGTCGCGGCCGCGGTCAGTTCCACCGGCACGGACATCCGGAGCATGGACTTGCGGACGGTGGACGGGCGCGTGATGGGCTCCATCCTGGTGGAGGTGGAGAACCTCTCCCACCTGGAGAAGATCATCAAGGCGGCCCGGCGAGTGAAGGGAATCGCGGAAGTCGCCCGCAGGGAAAAGCTTTCGGACGAGTAGGAACGGTACGGCAGACCGAACAGAAACCGTTATACTTCCTCCATGACCGCCGCCTTCGACCTTCAAGCGCCCTTCCAGCCCGCCGGCGACCAGCCTCGGGCCATCGCGGAGCTCTCGGCCGGCCTGGGGCGAGGGGACCGCTTCCAGACCCTCCTCGGCGTCACCGGGTCGGGGAAGACGATGACCGTCGCCAACGTCATCAGGCACTTCGGCCGGCCCACGCTGGTCATGAGCCACAACAAGACGCTGGCAGCGCAGCTGTACGGCGAGATCAAGAGCTTCTTCCCGCATAACGCCGTCGAGTACTTCATCTCGTACTACGACTACTACCAGCCGGAAGCGTACGTCCCCAGCAGCGACACATACATCGAGAAGGAAGCGTCGATCAACGAGGACAACGACCGGCTGCGGCTGCGCGCGACCTCGTCGCTCATGGAGCGCGACGACGTGATCATCGTCGCCACCGTGTCGGCGATCTACGGGCTCGGCGACCCGGTGAACTACAAGAAGCAGATGGTGACGATCGCGAAGGGGCAGAAGATCCCGCGCGACGACATCCTCCGCTCCCTGGTGCGGATTCAGTACACGCGCAACGACGTGTCGTTCGAGCGCGGCACCTTCCGGGTGCGGGGCGACACGGTGGAGATCCTGCCGGCGTACGAGGAGCAGGGCGTGCGCATCGAGATGTGGGGCGACGAGGTGGAGCGCATCTCGAAGATCGACGTCCTCACGGGCGAGACGATCTCCACGCTCGAGCGCGCGGCGGTCTACCCCGCCAAGCACTTCGTGACGGAGCGTCCCTCGCTCGAGCGCGCGGTGGTGCGGATTCGCGAGGAGCTCGCGGGGCGGCTGGGCGAGCTCAAGTCGCAGGGCAAGCTGCTCGAGGCGCAGCGGCTCGAGAGCCGCACGAACTTCGACATCGAGATGATGCTCGAGATCGGCACCTGCGCCGGGATCGAGAACTACTCGCGCCACCTCGCCGCGCGCGAGATCGGCGAGCGCCCCGCGTGCCTGCTCGACTACTTCCCCGAGGATTACCTGGTGGTCGTGGATGAGTCGCACGTCACGCTCTCGCAGATCGGCGGGATGTTCAACGGCGATCGCGCGCGCAAGCTGACGCTCGTGGAATACGGCTTCCGCCTGCCGAGCGCGCTGGACAATCGCCCGCTGATGTTCGACGAGTTCCTCTCGCTCGCCCCGCGCGCGCTCTTCGTGAGCGCGACGCCCGGCGACCTGGAGCTCAAGCTGTCGGAGGGCGTGGTGGTCGAGCAGATCATCCGTCCCACGGGGCTCGTGGATCCCGAGATCGAGATTCGCCCCGTGCGCGGCCAGGTGGACGACCTCCTCGGCGAGATTCGCCTGCGCGAGAAGAAGGGCGAGCGCGTGCTGGTCACGACGCTCACCAAGCGGATGTCGGAGGACCTCACCGACTACCTGCAGCAGGTGGGCGTGCGCGTGCGCTACATGCACTCGGACATCGACGCGATCGAGCGCGTGGAGATCATTCGCGGGTTGCGGCTCGGCGAGTTCGACGTGCTGGTGGGCATCAACCTGCTGCGCGAGGGGCTCGACCTCCCGGAAGTGTCGCTGGTGGCGATCCTCGACGCGGACCAGGAAGGGTTCCTGCGCTCCGACCGCTCGCTCATCCAGACGGTGGGGCGCGCGGCGCGACACCTGAATGGCCGCGCGATCTTCTATGCGGACCGGATCACCGGATCGATGCAGCGATGCATCGAGGAGACGGGGCGCCGCCGCGAGATCCAGGTGGCGCACAACCTCGAGCACGGCATCACGCCGGCGAGCGTCCAGAAGAGCGTGGAGAACATCCGCTTCATCACGCGCGTGGCCGACGCGCGAACGGAGAAGGAGAAGCCGGAGAAGCTGTCGCGCGTGGCGGAAGCGCAGAACGCGTACGCCACGCTCGACCTGGGCGCCATGGCGCAGATGCTCGACGAGCAGATGCGCGAGGCCGCGAAGAACATGGACTTCGAGCTCGCGGCGCAGTTGCGCGACCAGCTCTTCGAGGTGCGCACGCGCATGGATGGCGGGGACGCGGCCAGGGGGAAGGGCGGCAAGGCGGCGGGAGGGTCGCGCTGATGGACCATCCCGTGGGCGCTCCCGCACATGCGGGCGACGGTCGACTGTCGCTCACCGAGGCAGAGCTGGTCGAGTGGGGTGAGCGATTCGGGCGCGTCGCGCGCGCTCCACTGGTCATCGCCCTGGTCGGCGACCTCGGCGCCGGCAAGACGACGCTGGCTCGTGCAATCTGTCGCGGCTACGGCGTGAGCGAGGAGGTCACCAGCCCCACCTTCTCCATCGTCAACCAGTACCGCTCGGAGCGTTCGGTGGTGCATCACCTCGACCTGTACCGCCTCGACGGTCCGCAGGACCTCACCAACATCGGGTGGGACGAGATCGTCAGCGACCATGCGCTGGTGCTCGTGGAGTGGCCGGAGCGCGCGGGCGACCAGCTGCCGCACGAGCACGTGACGCTCGAGCTCGAGTACCTGATGGCCGACGACGACCGGCGCGTGCTGTACGCGGGCGGGCACGCGTGATCACCCTCGCGCTCGACGCATCCACCTACCGGGGCTCGGTCGCGATCATCCGCGACGGAATCGTGTCGCGGGAGGCGGAGGTGGCGATGAAGGGAGTGGAGGTCGAGCAGTTGATGCCCGCGGTGGAGCAGTCGCTGCTCGCCGAGGGGCTTTCGGTCGGCGACCTGGATCGGCTCGTCTGTGGCGAGGGGCCGGGTAGCTTCACCAGCCTGCGCATTGCCGGGTCGATCGCGAAGGGGCTCGCGTTCGGAGCGGGCACGCCGCTGTTCGCGGTGTCCTCGCTGGCACTGGTGGTGGCGGGGCGGCCGGGATCGTCCGGGCGCTTCCTGGTCGCGCTCGATGCGATGCGCGGGGAGTCGTACGTCGCGCTCGTCTCGGTGGCGGCTGATGGCGAGGTCACCGTCCGGCCCGGACTCAGGCTGCTGGCCGGAGCCGAGTTGCAGGCCGCGGCGGAGGCCGAGGAGGCGACGCTGGTCGGCCCGGCGCACGGGGAACTGTGGAGTGCCCACGCGCGGGGAGTTGCGAGGCTCGAGCGGTCGATCGAGCGATCCGGACCCGTGAGCCTCGCATCCTGGGAACCGCACTACGGACGGCTGTCCGAGGCACAGGTGAAGTGGGAGTCGGCGCACGGCCGGCCGTTGGCCGAGGCGTGACGACGGCGGCGATCAGGCAGGTGCGGGAGGGGGACCTGGAGCGGGTGATGCGCATCGAGGCGGCATCGTTCGCGGACCCCTGGAGCCGGGATTCGTTCACCGAGCTGGTGGAGAACGAGCGGGTGTTCTTCGCCGGGTGGGAGGAGGATGGCGAGCCCGGAGTGCTGGGTTATGTTGTGAGCTGGCACGTCCTCGATGAGGGCGAGGTGGCGAATGTCGCCGTCACGCCCGAGGCACGAGGGCGGGGAATCGGGGCCGCGTTGCTGCTGGCGGCGCTGGAGGATGCACGGCAGCGAGGTACCCGGGCCGTGTACCTGGAAGTGCGGGAATCGAATGCGGCGGCACGGTCGCTCTATGAGCGGCACGGCTTCACGCAGGTCGGCCTGCGAAAGGGGTACTACGTGCGCCCGAAGGAGGACGCACTGATCATGCGCAGGGACCTACCGATCTCCGAACGTGAGAATACGGATTAACTGCGAATTGTAATTGGTTGCTGCGAAACGTTTTGCTTGTGCTTACCTGAAGTACTTTCCGTATCATGTGTGGCATGTCGCCCACACTCTCGCCAGGAGGAATCTGTGAGTCGCTCCCTGAACAAGGTCACCCTGATCGGCAACCTCGGCAACGATCCCGAGGTCCGCGCCACCACCGGTGGCAACCGTGTCGCCACCTTCTCGCTCGCCACCAGCCGCAACTGGAACGATGCGAGCGGGTCCAAGCAGGAGAAGACGGAATGGCACCGCTGCGTGGTCTGGAACACCAAGACCTCCCAGCTCGCTGACATCGTCGAGAAGTACGTGAAGAAGGGCGACAAGCTCTTCGTCGAAGGCCGGATCGAGTACCGCCAGTGGCAGGACAAGGAGGGCCAGACCCGCTACTCCACCGAGATCAACGTGCGCGAGCTGATCATGCTCGGCGGCGGTGCGGGTGGTGGCGGTGGTGGTGCCGGCCGAGGCGCTGGCGACTTCGAGGCCGAGGGCGCCAATGGCCGTCCGCGGCCCGCAGCACCGGCCAAGGCCAAGAGCGGCGCGGGCGGGGA